>CAVUSN010000005.1:0-106098 GCA_963744065.1 uncultured Actinomycetes bacterium
AGATTAATAATCCGAGGACTTGATTTGTAGAGACCACTGCAGGCCGCTCTGGAGTTTTGAGGGTGCGCGACTGGCTGCCCGCCGGCGCTCCTACCCAGTTTCCGGTGGTTATAGCGAGGGGGAAACACCTCTTCCCATTCCGAACAGAGAAGTTAAGTCCCTCAGCGCCGATGGTACTTGGTGCTCAAGCGCCTGGGAGAGTAGGTCGCCGCCGGGATTACTGCTCGAAGGGGCCGCGAAAGCGGCCCCTTCGGCTATTTGGTGGTAGTAACCCGGTGCCAGGTACCGGTGGGCGTCTGTGACGATCACCATCGTCACAGACGGTCGACGAGCTACCTGGAGGTGGTTCCTCAATGAGCGTCTGCTGCGGCTGGTCTGCGGGCACGCTGGCTGCGTCCCACGCGGCGTGCGGTGCTCAACGTGGCGAAACCACGCCTGCGCTCCGCTCGCCGCTCGATCCTTGCCAGCGTGCCCGCATCCTGCGCCTCGCAACGACGCCATTAAGGAACCACCTCCTGGCACCCAAACTGCTCCATCTCCAGCCGCGCCAGGGTTGCCTTGCGGTGGTCGGCCTTCTACCCGCCGTTGCCCAGGTCGTCGTCGTCGATCAGGCCGCGCGGCGGCCAGTGGTCGTCCTGGGCGTCGCAGCGGCTGGTGCAGTGAAGCGACGCGACGTTCTGCAGCGGCACCAGGATGTGCCCGTTCAGCTCGATGTGGGGCACGTCCTCGACCACGCAGTAGGCGGTCAGGATGCCGTCCTGGTACTCGCCCCCGAACAGCGCCAACTCCACCGGCTCGCCCTTGTAGCGCGAGGTGTAGTCCTCCATCGGCCGAACCCTAGACGATCGGCCGCGGCAGGTGACCGGCGTCGTTCAGGCTGACCAGACCGATGCCGCCGCCGTGGCGGGTATCCAGCACCGACAGGCTGCCGTTAGGCCCGGTGGCAAGCAGCCTCCGGCCGGCGTCCCCGATGCCCAGGGCGGACGCCACCATGGCCCTGATGGTGCCGCCGTGGCAGACCGCGATCACCGTGCCGCCGGCGTGGCTCTCGAACAGGTCGTGCATGGCGCCGGCCGCCCGGGCACCCAGGTCGGCGAAGCTTTCCCCGCCTGGGTATCCGGTATTGCGGCCGTCCTCCCAGGCCAGGTAGCCCTCCGGGTCGCGCTCGCGCACCTGGTCGCGGGTGAGGCCCGACCAGTCGCCCACATCCACCTCGCGCAGGCGCACGTCGACGCTCGGCTGCACACCCATGGCCGCACCCGCCGGGACCGCGGTCTCGGCCGCCCGCCGCAGGTCGCTGGTCACGATCGGGGCTCCGGCGAACTCCCGTGCCAGCCGGGCGGCCGCCGCGGCCGCCTCCTGGCGGCCCAACTCGTTCAGCCCGGGGTCGGCATGGCCCTGCCACCGGCCCTCCCGGTTCCAGTCCGTCTCTCCGTGTCGCACCAGCACCAGCCGCGTCATCGCAGCCCATCATAGGAAGCCGGGTTAGCCGTTCGGCTCGGTGGGTAGGATGGATCGCGATGGATCTCGAGCTCGGCGGCATCCGTGCCCTGGTCACCGGCGGCAGCGCCGGCATCGGCCGGGAGACCGCGCGGCTTCTGATCGGCGAGGGCGCCACCGTCGCCATCGCCTCCCGACAGCCCGACGCCGCCGCCCAGGAGCTGGGCGCCGAGCCGGTGCGAGCCGACCTGGCCACGCCCGACGGCCCCGACGAGGCGGTCGCCGGCGCCGTGTCCGCCATGGGCGGGCTGGATGTGCTGGTGAACAACGTCGGCTCCGCCCGCATCACCAGCTTCGAGGAGGCCACCGACGCCGACTGGATGGACGCCTGGGAGTCAAACGTGATGAGTTACGTGCGCTGCACAAGAGCCGCCCTGCCCGACCTGCGCAGCTCCGAGCACGCCGCCATCGTCAACGTCGCCTCCACGGCCGGCAAGCGGCCCAGCCTGGGCATGCCCAACTACTCGGTGACCAAGGCCGCCGTGCTGTCGCTGTCGCGGCTGGTGGCGGACGCCTACGCCCGCGACGGCATCCGCTGCAACGCGATCTGCCCGGGCCCGTCGCTGACGCCGGCCTGGCTGGCCATCGGCGGCCTGGCCGACCAGACCGCCGCCGGTTCCGACCGCAGCCGCGACGAGGTGCTGCAGGCGGTCGGCCGCGGCCGCCCGCTGGGCCGGATGGCGGAGCCGGAGGAGATCGCCGCGGTGATCGTCTTTCTGTGCTCGCCCCGGGCCAGCTACGTGACCGGCGCCGCCTGGAGCGCCGACGGCGGCACCGTGCCCATCATCATCTGAGCGGGATGATCTAAGCTCACGGACGTGTCCGAGCACGCCACCGCGCATCGGGCCGGCGAGCGGTTCGCAGACTGCATCGCCGCCTGCACCGACTGCCACCAGGTCAGTGTCGAGGCGATCGCCGCCGGCATCCAGCTGGGCGGCCAGAGCGCCCACCTGCTGCACCTGCGGCTGCTCATGGACTGCGCCACGGTGTGCGACGCCACCCGCGACCTGATGTTGCGCAGCTCGGACTTCGCCCACCAGATCGGCCGCCTGTGCGCCGAGGTGTGCGAGCGCACCGCCGCGTCCTGCGAACGGGTGGGCGGCGACGAGATGCAGCGCTGCGCCCAGGCCTGCCGGCGGTGTGCCGCGGCCTGTGGCGGCATGGCGGGCTGACGACCTCCAGATACACTCGAGGGCCGACATGCCGCACCCCTCCGGACCCGTCGCCCGCGCCTTCGCAGACCGCATCCAGACGCTCGAGCAGCAGTCGCTCTCGCCGCTGGCGGTGCGCTCCTACGCCACCCGCGGGCGGGTGCTGGCCGAGCCGGACGACGACTGCCCGCTGCGCACGCCATTTCAGCGCGATCGCGACCGGATCGTGCACTGCAAGTCGTTCCGGCGCCTGAAGGACAAAACCCAGGTCTTCATCGCGCCCAGCGGCGATCACTTCCGCACCCGGCTCACGCACACCCTGGAGGTCTCCGGGATCGCCCGCGGGGTGGCCCGCGCGCTGCGCCTGAACGAGGACCTGGCGGAGGCGGTGGCGCTCGGCCACGACCTCGGCCACCCGCCCTTCGGACACACCGGCGAGGAGGCATTGGACGCCGCTCTGCGCGAGCTGGGGGGAGGGTTCCGGCACAACGAGCAGTCGCTTCGGATCGTCGAGCTGCTGGAGCACGACGGCGCCGGCCTGAATCTGACCGCCGAGGTGCGCGACGGCATCCTGACCCATACCGGCGGCACCCTGCCGGCCAGCCTGGAGGGCCGGATCGTGCGCCTGGTCGACCGCTTCGCCTATCTCAACCACGACATCGACGACGCGGTGCGGGCGTCCATCCTGGATCCCGACCTGCTGCCCGAAGGGCCGGTGCGGCTGCTGGGCGACACCTCCTCGCGGCGCATCGACGCGCTCGTCCACGACCTGGTCGAGACCTCCGAGGTGGCGGGAGACATCGTCCAGTCGCCAGGCCATGACGCGGCCCTCAAGGAGCTGCGCGCGTTCATGTTCGAGCACGTCTACCTGGGCCCGGTGGCGCGCACCGAGAACGCACGGGCCGCCGAGATGGTGCGCGAGATCTTCGACCACTACCTGGCCCGGGAGGGCGATCCGGTGGCCGTCACCGACTGGGTGGCCGGCATGACCGACCGCTACGCGCTGCGGGTGCACGAGACGCTGGCCGCGTGAGCCGGATCTCCGACCGAAGCATCGACGAGGTGCGCGAGGCGGTCGACATGCTCGATCTGGTGGGCACGACCACGCAGGTCAAGCGCACCGGCACCAGCTACATGGGCCGCTGCCCGTTCCACGAGGAGAAGAGCGCGTCGTTCTCCGTCGACCCGGTCAAGAAGCTCTACCACTGCTTCGGCTGCCAGCGCGGGGGAGACCACGTCAAGTTCGTGCAGGAGACCCAGAGCCTCGACTTCGTGGGCGCCATCGAGTGGCTGGCCGATCGGTTCGGGGTGACCCTGGAGTACGAGCAGAGCTCGCCGGCCGACGCCCGCCGGCGGGACGAGCGACGGCGCCTCTTTGCGTTGCTGGACAGCGCCGCCGCCTACTACAGCCGCTACCTGTGGGATTCCAAGGAGGCGGCCGCAGCGCGCGCCTACCTCGCTGAGCGGGGGATCAGCGAGGAGACGGCGCAGACCTACCGGGTCGGCTACAGCCCGGCCGCCTGGGACCGGCTGTGCGCCGCCGCCGCCGGCAAGGGCTTCACCCCTCTCGAGCTGGAGCGGGCCGGCCTGGCGGTCAAGGGCCGGCGCGGGCCGGTTGACAGGTTCCGGGAGCGGCTGATGTTCCCGCTGGCGGACGCCCGCGGCCAGGTGCGCGGGTTCGGCGCCCGCCAGATGCCGGGCGGCGAGCAGCCCAAGTACAAGAACTCGCCGGAGGGACCGCTGTTCTCCAAGAGCTCGATCCTGTACGGGCTGGATCACGCCCGGGCCAGCATCGCCCGCGAGGGGCGGGCGGTGGTGGTGGAGGGCTACACCGACGTGCTCGTCCTGCACCAGGCTGGGATCACCGCCTGCGTCGCCTCCATGGGCACCGCGCTGACGGCTCGCCAGGTGTCGGAGCTGCGCTCGCTGTGCTCGACCCTGCTGCTTGCCTTCGACGCCGACGCAGCCGGCCAGGCGGCGTCGGTACGGGGCATCGAACTGGCTCTGGAACAGGGATTGGAGGTGCGGCTGGTGCGGCTCGAGGCGGGCCGCGACCCGGCCGATATCGCCGCTGCCGACCCGGCCGCCTTCCTCCGCGCGCTGGATCAGGCACAGGGCTTCCTGGCCTTCCGGGTGGAGCGGGTGCTGGAGTCGGGCCAGAGCCGGGAGCGCACCTACAGGGCGGTGCAGGAGCTGCTGGCGGCGGCTCCGGCCGGCGTCGAGCGCTCAGAGCAGGTGCAGGTCGTGACCGACCGGCTGGGCCTGACGGACGATCTGGCGGCCGCTCTGACCGTCCCCGCGGCCGCACGGGTGGCGGACGGCGCCGGGCGCAGGGTACGCAGGTCCGCCCGCGAGATGGACGAACGGCTGTTCGTGGGCATGTGCATTGCACTCGGCGCGCAAGCTGACACTTTCCTTACAGACCTGGATGTGGCAGACTTCTCTCAGGCGTCGCTCTGGGAGGCTGCGACGCATGCCCGCCGGGAGGCGGCGGGGGACGCGACGCCTGAGGAGGCGCATACGTGGGCACCGTTGAAGGCGGAGCTGAACGCATTGGCGACCCGGGAGGGGCCATCAACGCGCATATTGGAGGAGCTGTACTGGAAGATCCGATTGCATTCCGTGGCGGCCGAGCTAAAGAAGCTCGGGGGTTCGGCCGATTTGGGCTTGAGGCAGCAGCAACGGCTCCAGGAGCTGCAGCAGCTGCGCCTCTCCTTCTTGGAGAGGCTGGAAGACGTCCGCGCGCAAGCGCCCGAGCGATAGCAGGCCCACAGACCGTGTCCGAGCACGCCCCTGATCCGAGCGGGGCGGGGTTTGACTCCCCCGTCGACGAACCCGAACTCGACCTCGAAGCCGGCCCCGGTCTGACCGAGGACACTGTCGGCATGTATCTGCGCGAGATCTCGCAGGTACCGCTGCTGACCGCCGCCGAAGAGGTCTCCCTGGCCAAGCGGTACGAGCGCGGCGACCCGGCCGCCCGCCGCCGCCTGATCGAGTCCAACCTGCGCCTGGTGGTCTCGATCGCCCGCCGCTACTCCGGCCGCGGCCTGAGCTTTCTCGACCTGATCCAGGAGGGCAACGTCGGCCTGATGAAGGCCGTCGAGCGCTACGACTGGAGGCTGGGGCACCGCTTTTCGACCTATGCCACGTGGTGGATCCGGCAGTCCGTGACCCGCGGCCTGGCCGATCACGCGCGCACCATCCGGGTGCCGGCGCAGGTCGTGGACACGATCAACCGCATGGTCCGCGTGGAGCGCCAGCTGACTCAGAAGCTGGGCCGCATCCCGACGGCCGAGGAGCTGGCCGGCGAGCTTGGCCTGAAGCCCGAGAAGGTGGTCGAGTTGAAGCGCGTCTCGCAGGAGCCGGTGTCGCTTGCGGCGCCCGTGGGCGAGGACGCGACCGAGCTCGGCGAGCTGCTCGAGGACGGCCGCCAGATGCCGCTCGAGGGCGGAATGGCCGAGCGCCAGCGGCACGACGCGCTGACCGACCTGGTGGACGCGCTGCCCTTCCGCGAGCGGACGATCCTGGAGCTGCGCTACGGCTTGGCCGGGAACCAGCCGCATACGCTGGAGGAGGTCGGACGCCGGTTCGGCGTCACCCGCGAGCGGGTGCGCCAGATCGAGACACGCACGCTGCGGCGGCTCGCCGACGAGGGCGAGAACCGCGAGCTGCGGTACCTGATCGACTAGCCGCGAGCGCCCAATACAGCGAATTCCGGCTGGTACACTGGTCCACCGATCCGCGGTAGCTCAATGGCAGAGCATCCGGCTGTTAACCGGAGGGTTGTAGGTTCGAGTCCTACCCGCGGAGCTGGCTCCCGGAGCCAACCGGGCGGTTTGCAGATCGTCGCTTACGCTCGACTTTCTAACAATCTGCAACAGCCGGCGTGGCCGAGGGATCCCACATCGCAAAATCTGAGCCCGCCGGCGTGGTCGAGCATGTGATCGACAAAGTCGGCTTGGAGAATGCGATCACGGCCGTGTCAAGCCTCCTGGAGATCGCGACAGGAGCCCTGTTGTCACCCGTGGTCGCCCCCCTTGTCCGAGCTTGGGCGGAACTCGGAGGGTTCTGGCTAACCCATGACCCCAGGACGTCCGAGCCTGACGCAGGCGATGGAGCGACGGCGCAGCATGCGCTCCAACGTCGGCATCGATACTCCTAGAATCTCGGCCGAGTCTCGACGGGTGTAGAGCCGCTCAAATGCCAACCGGTGGCTCTGGGATGATTCCGACGAGAGCGGCGGCGCTTCGCGTCTGCCGCGGTGACATAGGCGCGGCGCAGCAGCTGGTTCGCGATTGGCGGGCGTGGCGGCAGGAATACGGCGAACGGTGGGACGCGGGTGATCGGTTCGCGCCAGCGCCGCCGCATCATGCCCGGTTTGGGGACGCTCGTCCGAGGTGATGCGGTGATGGGCGGCACCAAGTGGCCGGGCAGGGCGGCGCCGGCGGCGGAGGCTGAACCCGATCCGATGAGCGTTCCGCTGCGGGTGCGGTGTGCGGCTGCTCGGGAGTGGATCCACGCGCAGCCGGAGATGTCGGCGGAGGAGCGGGAGGAGTTGTTGGCGATCGCTTTGTGGCCGGTCGAGGCCGCGTCTGGTGACCCTGACGGCTGAGAGTTACCACCATGAGCGGTTGTAACCGCCGGCCCGTGGGCCGGCGACGCGCGCCTGCGGGGCGTTGGCGCCCAGCCCGGGAACCGGCCGGGGCCGACGGCCGCCGAAGCGCCCGCCGGCCCCAAGCCATGTCGCTACTCCTGGTGCACCTGGTGCGTCACGTTGACGTAGTGGTTGTCCGAGAGCAGGGTGTGCGCGTTCTTCGTCCAGACGCCGAAGAACGCGTTGCTGATCCAGTTGTCTCGCGCGACCGTCCCGGTGATTGGGTCGCCGGCGCTGAAGACCAGGATGTCGGCCGTCTGCGTGACGCCGGCGTCCGGGTCGCCGCCGACGTTGTTGTGGGACAGCCGGTTGTTCAGGAACCGGTTGCCGTTCAGGTCGGAGCCGGGTGCATGGCTGTGCACCGTGATCCCGGCCAGGTTGTTGCCGGTGACGGAGTTCCAGGCGACGACGTTGTCGTACGATGCCGCCCCCGGCCCGGCGGCTGCCATCAGGATGCCGGCGCCCTCGCCCTTCAGGCCGTTGAAGTTCACCACGTTGTGCACGACGAGGTTCGCGTACACGCCGCCCATAGTCGGCTGGCGCGCGCCCGTCGACGAGACCGCGTTCGGGTTGTGCCCGGGCATGGTGATCCCGCAGTCGAACGGGTTTCGCCAGATCCGGTTGAAGCCGATCACGTTGCGGAAGCTAGGCCCGAACTCGTCGGTCACGAGCACGCCGCCCGCGTTCCCGGTGATGGCGTTGTGGAGCACGAGCGAGTGGGCGACGCTCATCAGGTGGACGCCCTCGCCGCAATCGCCGGGGATCTGCCCGACCGGCGCACACTCGCCGGTGGGACTGCTGGCGAACATGCCCTGGTCGTTGTGGACGACAACGTTGTGCGTGATCGCCACCCACGAGGTCTCGAGGGCGATCACGCCCTCCTGATTCGCGTTGCGGATCACGAACCCGCTCAAGCTCGAGCCTCGGCTCCCGCGGCCCGCCAGGACGACGCCGTTCAGCCGGTGACTGGCGTCGATGGTCGGCCAGCCGACGCCCACCAGGTGCAGTTGCTTGTTGCGTACGACGACCCACTCGTGGTACGTCCCGCGGCGGACGATGATGATGTCGCCGTTCGAGGCGACGCTCACGGCGTGCGAGATCGTCCGGCACGGGTGCGACCGCGTGCAGGAGCTCGTGTCGGAGCCGTGGGGCGAGACGTAGAGCTTCGCCGCCGACGCGCCGGCCGAACCAGCCGATGCCACCAGCGCGGCCACCGTGAGCAGAGCCACGAGCGCGCCACGGGTCCGCCGTACAGTCAATAGAGCCATTTGCATCCCCCCTCGGTCGAACGACGCCGCTGCCGCGGCTCGGTACCTGCCGATTCTCCTCCTCGGCGCCGTGCGCCGCAACTCACCGCCTATCAGATCAAGGCGCGCTAAACCGTGTTCCCCTGAACATGCGTTCCTGACAGCGCAGCCCCGCCCACTCGCCCAACTCCACCGCGCGATCCGCACCGGGAACCTCGCGCTCGCGCTCCACGCCGCCGCCGGCATGGAACGCGTTCGCTCGAGGACGCGTTCGCGATCTGCCTGCTCCTGCGGGCAGACCGCGACCGCTACGACCGCGCCTGCGTGCGGTGGATCGAGCGATTCGCAGGCGAGGTCGACGGGGTGACCCTGGCCGACGTGTATCAACTCGCGGCGGGCCTCGGCCGGCTCGCCGATCAGCGATTCGCGGCGCGCGACCTGGAGCGGGTCGAGCAGGTGCTTCGCCGCCACCGACTGCACCGAGCAGCAGACAGGTTGATCGGCTAAAGCCCAGTTCGTTCCCACCCGCAGTGCCACACTGCCGGCGTGCACTCGACGCTCTGACCGGTCGTCAAGAGCGGCTGTGCCCCCTCTCTACCCGGCGGAGTCCGCTCCCAGAGCCAAACCGGACTCCACAGGCCTGACGGCTTAGACCATCAGCAGTGCACCAACTTCCCTTCCCAGGGCGGGGGCTTCTGGTGATGATGTCCTGGATGCACATGCTGCACACACCATCGCGGCGTAGGTGCCGCGCCAGATGTCGAACGCCCGTGGGATCCGGGGATGATGAGCGCGGCGGCGGCCCCAGCCATCACCGCGATCGCCACCGCCAACGCTAAGCATCTGCCCACCCGCCAACTCTACAGCCCCGCAGACCCACGTCTTGGTGCTGAGCGCGATCGCGACGCTGGTCGACTCGCTCGGCCCTTCGGCCGACCCTCACGACCTCAGCCCGCCGGACACGCCGCGGGACATGCTCTGCATCGCGCTGCAGGAATGAGCCTACGTACAGCTCAACCCGCGCGCTCAGGGTTGTAGGTTCGAGTCCTACCCGCGGAGCTGCCGGCTCCGTGACCCCCGGCCCCTCGCGCGATCAGGCGGGGGAGGCGATCCTGGAGTGGATCATCTTCGCCCGCTTGTGGCAGACAGGGCAGGTGATATCGACGGCGTGCCTGACGGCGCTGCCTCCGGCGTCTGGCTCGGTCTCGGGCACGTACCCGCGCGGCTTTTCGAACTGGTGGCCGATTAAGCACTCCCATGTCTCGATCGTCCGCGTCATCGCCACTCCGTTCTGGTAGGTCAGACACTCATTATCCCACGCGGGGGGTCTGCACACACAAGAGCCCCCTTGACAACCTGAACGTGGGAGCGGATGCTCGCTGCCGGCAGTTGTCGTCCTTGGCAGGGAGGGAGCATGTCCAACCGTTGGCAGGCGTGGGGTCCCGCGCTCGGGATCCCGACCGTCGTGCTCTTTGCGATCGGCTTCGAGCTGGGGTCGCAGAGCCCGAGCACCGACGATCCAACCTCGAAGATCGTGTCCTGGTACAACTCGAGTTCGCACCAGAACAGCCAGATCATCGCCTTCTTTCTGATCGCGCTGGGCATCATGTGCATGATCGGATTCGTGAGCGCCCTGCGCGACCGCATGGATGCGGCCCAGGGCGGCGGCGGCAATCTCAGCGGACTCGCCTTCGGCGCCGGTATCGCCTACGTCTCGCTGCTGCTGACAGCGGTCGCGCTGTTTGTCGCGCCGGCGTTCCTGGCCACCGACACCGGCACGAAGACGCTGGATCCGAACACCTACCGGATGCTCTCCGACGCCGGGTACACGATCTGGTTCGCCGCGGCCGGAATCGGCGCGCTGACGGTTTGGTCGACCTCCGCGCTGGCCCTGCGCACGGGCCTGCTTCCGCGCTGGTTCGCCTGGTTCGGCGTGCTGTGCGGGATCGTCCAGCTGGTGGGCGGGATCTTCTTCATCCCGGCGCTGATCTACTGGCTGTGGATCCTGGTCGCCTCGGTGCTGCTGGCGCGGAGCCCGGCGACCGCCGCAACGGAAACGGCCGTTGGGGTAGCCCCGGGCTGAGAGCGCTCTAGTCCGGCCGCCGCCGCTGCGGATAGATCGTCTCGCCGCGGGCGAGCATGCCGACGTACTGCTCCAGCCGCCGAGCCCGGGTGGCCGCCTGCTTGGCCGTGGTCAGCCGGTACAGGATCGCGTACCGGTTCTGGCTGGTCAGGATCTCGAACATGGCGGCCGCCCGCGGCTGGGCGGCCAGCGCCGCCGCCAGGTCGTCCGGCACCTCGATGCCCGCCGGCCCGGCGTAGGCGGCCTGCAAACGCCCGTCCGCCTGCGCCCGCTGGACGGCTGCCTCTCCCGCCGGCCGCATCCGGCCCTGCGCGCGCAGCCGCTCGACCAGGCCGACGTTGCGCTTCGACCAGGCGCTGCGCGGCCGCCGCGGTGTGAACCGCTGGATGTAGGTGGCGTCGTCGAGGCGGCGCGTCTGACCGTCGATCCAGCCCTGACAGAGCGCTTCCTCGAGCGCCTCGTCGTAGGTCAGCGAGGTGGGCTCCTGGGTGCCCTTGCGGGCCAGCACCAGCCAAACTCCCGCGTCGTCGGCCTGATGCTCGCCCAGCCACCGGCGCCACTCCGCTGAGTCGGCGACGCACAGCTGCCGCGGCTGATCGGAGCTCAGCGGCGCAGCCCCAGCCGGCGAGCGGCCTCGAGCAGGTTGACGTCCCAGCCCCATCCGAAGGCCCTGGGCGTCAGCAGCCGGCGGTCGTCCGGGTTCCACCAGCGTTCGCGCACGCGGGCCCGCGTCGGCCGCCGCCAGTCGTACGGAATCCCAAGCCAGGTGCCGGTCTTGGGCGGTTTCTCCTCCATATCGCCAGGCTAGCATCATGAACGGCCACCAATACCTATGCAGTGCCTAGGTGGTAGGGTGATCCCGGTGGACCGCCTGCTACCCATCGGAGAGGCCGCGCGCGCGGTCGGCGTGAGCGTCGACACCCTGCGCCGATGGGAGCGGGAGGGGCGCCTGCAGACGGTCCGGGACAGCCGCAACAGGCGCCTCATTTCGGCCGAGGAGATCGAGCGGCTGGGCGGCCACGAGCCGGTCAAGGTGGGCGATCGGTTCAGCGCCCGAAACCGCTTCGAGGGCGTGGTCGAGAGCGTGGAGATAACGGGGGTGGTGGCCCAGGTGGTGATGCGCGCCGGGCCGTTTCAGGTGGTCTCGATCGTGACCCGCGACGCGGTGGAGGAACTCGGTCTGGCGGTCGGAAGCCCGGCCGTTGCAACTGTCAAGGCAACCTCGGTGATGGTGGAGAGGCTATGAGAAAGGCACTCGCAGTGATCCTGGCGGCCGCGGCCATGATGGTCGTACTGGCCGGATGCGGATCGAGCTCCTCGTCGAGCTCGACAACGACCTCCAGCGCCGCCAGCGGCGGCACGCTGAACGTGTTTGCGGCAGCGTCGCTGGTGAACGCCTTCGGCAGGCTGAAGACGATCTTTCAGCAGGCCCACCCGGGTTGGACGGTCAACCTCAACCTGGCCGGCTCCGACCAACTTGCAGCGCAGATCGAGCAGGGCGCGCCGGCAGACGTGTTCGCGGCGGCCAGTCCCAAGTTCCCCGAACAGCTGCAGGGCGAGCACAAGCTGGGCAAGACCACGAACTTCGCCACCAACACGCTGATCCTGGTCACGCCGAAATCGAACCCCGCCCACGTCACCTCCGTGCCCGATCTCGAGAAGGGCGCCAAGCTGGTGGTCGCCGACCCGGCCGTGCCGCTCGGCACCTACACCGAGACCGTGCTCGGCAACCTCGGCATCACCGACTCGCAGCTTCACATCGTAAGCCGAGAGCAGGACGCCGAGAGCGTGCTGGCGAAGATCACTCTGGGCGAGGCCGACGCCGGCTTCGTGTACGTGACCGACGCCCTGTCCCAGAAGAGCAAGCTCCACGAGATCATTCTGCCGGCGTCGGCGCAGGCCACGGCGATCTATCCGATCGGCATTATCAAGGGCTCCAAGAACACGAAGGTGGCGCAGCAGTGGATCGACCTGGTGACCGGACCTCAGGGGCAGGCGGTGCTCAAGGGCCTCGGCTTCGGAGCGCCTCCTTCGTCATAACGACGGCGGTGCTGGTGCTAGCGGCGGGGGCGTTCTATGCGCTTCCGCTGGCCGGCATCTTCCTGCAGGGCGACCTCAGCCACGGCCTGCACTCCTCGGTGGGCCAGACCGCTTTGCGCGTATCGCTGGTCACCAGCGGCATCTCGCTGGCCGTAATGCTGGTCGTGGGCACCCCGGTGGCCTACTGGATCGCCAACTCCCGACTGCCCGGAATTGCCGTGCTGCAGACGCTGTTCGAGCTGCCGCTGGTGCTGCCGCCGGCGGTGGCCGGAATCGGCCTGTTTGCAGCCTTCGGCCGGGCAGGCCTGCTGGGTTCGCAACTGAACGCGCTGGGCATCCAGGTGCCGTTCACCCCGGCCGCGGTGGTGATGGCCATGACCTTCGTGGCCGGGCCGCTGTACCTGCGCCAGGCCCAGGCCGCCTTCGCCGCCGTCGACCCCGACATGCTGGCCGCGGCCCGCACGCTGGGGGCCGGCCGCTGGAAGGTGTTCCTGGAGGTTGCGGTGCCGCTGGCCTCGGCCGGCCTGGGCGCCGGTGCGGCCCTGGGCTGGGCGCGAGCCCTCGGAGAATTCGGCGCCACCATCATGTTCGCCGGTAGCCTGCAGGGGGTGACCCAGACCGCCCCCATCGCCATCTACCTGGGATTCGAGCAGGGCGATTTCTCGACCGCGCTGGCGCTGGGCGCGGTGCTGGTTGGAATCAGCGCGCTGGTGCTGTTCGCCGTGCGCTTGCTGGCACGCGGAGGAGGGAGGCTCCTTCGCTTCGAGCCGAGCTGACCTACCCACTGCGCCACTTCGTGCTGGACGTGGCGCTCCAGGCGGAGCGGACGGTGGCCGTGGTCGGCCCCTCGGGCGCGGGCAAGAGCACCATCCTGCGGCTGATCGCCGGGCTCCTGACCCCAGGCTCGGGCAGCGTCGAATGTGCCGGGGAGCGGTGGTTTGGGCCCGGCGTGAATGTGCCGGTAGAACGCCGCAGGGTGGGATTCGTGTTCCAGCACTACGCGCTCTTCCCGCACCTCTCCGTGCGCCGAAACGTGGCTTTCCAGGCCCGCCGGCCGGTCGGCGAGCTGCTCGAGCTGCTGGGCATCGACCACCTGCGCGACGCCCGCCCTGGCAACCTTTCAGGCGGTGAGCGGCAGCGGGTGGCGCTGGCCCGGGCGCTGGCCACCGAGCCGCGGCTGCTGCTGCTGGACGAGCCGCTGAGCGCGCTCGACCCGACCACCCGGGAATCCGTGACCGGCGAGCTGGCACGGCACCTGAGCCATGCCGGCGTGCCCTCGCTCGTGGTCACCCACGCCTATGAAGAGGCGGCGGCGCTGGCCGAGCGGATCATCGTGGTGGAGTCCGGCCGGGTGCTGCAGGAGGGCAGCCCGCAGCAGCTCCTGGACGCCCCCGCCAGCCGATTCGTGGCCGACTTCGCCGGCATCAACTACCTGCCCGGAACCGGCGACGGGCGCTCGGTCAGGCTGGACAACGGCCAGCGAGTGTCCACCGTCGACCCTGTGCACGGCCCGGTGGCCGCGCTGGTCGCCCCCTGGGACATCACGCTGTCGCTGTCGGAGCCGGAGCAGGCGTCGGCGCTCAACCACATCCGCGGCCGGGTGGGCCAGGTGACCGTGCTGGGCAACCGCGCCCGCGTGTCGCTGGGCGACCTGACCGCCGAGGTGACGCCCGAATCCGTGCAGCGGCTCGGCATCCACCTGGGAGATCCGCTGGTGGCCACCTGGAAGGCAACCAGCACCAGGGTGGTGCCGCGCGCGCCTCAGACAGCCGGCCGCTCGAGCGCCGCCGACTGGGCCCGCGACGCCAGGTCGCGGTAGGCTCGAGCCGGCAGCGCCGGCCCCTCCTGCCGCAACTGACCCTCGGTGATCACCCTCACCTGCACCGCGTCGGCGCCGCTGGGGGCCATGCTGGCAGACAGCGCTCGCCCGCCCTGGTGGGCAGCTTGGGCGAGCGTCGCGTGTACGCCCACGGTCACCCAGCGATCGGGCTGATCCCGATACTTGATCTGCAGAAAGAACCCCATGTCCCCACACACCCCTTGAACCCACACCGCAGCGGCAAACGGCGGTGACTAGGGCGATGCTACGCCCGAAAGGGACCGAGTTCAAGTGTGCAAGCACCCGGGTTGAGTACCGTGTTCCCCCTGACTGATGGGTGGTGAAACGTCCTCAAGCGGCCGCCTGGGTCTGCCGATTTGGGCCCTATGGCGGCCCCCTCGAAGACGTTCGCGCGCGCGTGCGCGCTGGCCCTCGGCGCGCTGCTCGTGAGCGGATGCTCGAGCTCCGGCTCGAGCGCGCCCAAGGTCGGCAGCACGATCACGGTGCACGAGAAGGATTTCCACATCTCGCTGTCCCCGAACAGCGTGCCGGCCGGCTCGATCGAACTGGTCGACCACAATCTGGGCCCCGATACCCATGAGCTGATCGTCGTCCGCGCGAACGGCAAGCCGTTGCCGCTGCGCCCTGACGGCATCACCATGAACGAGGCCGCGCTGCAGCCCCGCACCATCGGTTCGATCGACGGCACCGCGCCAGGCAGCGTTCACACCCTGGTGCTGCACCTGCGCCCCGGCCGGTATGTGCTCTTCTGCAACATGCTCGGCCACTACCTGGGCGGGATGCACGCTGAGCTGATCGTGCGCTGATGTTCGGCCGGCCCAACTTCTCCCCCTTCGAGACCCGCAACCGGCGAGCGGTGGTGGCCATCCTGCTCACCATCGGCATCTCCTCGGCGCTCACCCTGGGCCTGTCCATCAGCGCCACCTCGCGCAGCAAGAACCGAGCGGTCGTGCTCGAGGTGGCGGCCCGCCAGCGCACGCTGGCCGAACAGTACGTGGGCGACGTGCTGCTGAAGAAGCAGGGCGGCCAGGCCGACCCCGGCTACGACGCCATGGTGCTCACCCGCAGCGCCGGCGCCCTACTGGACGGGGGCCTGGCGCCGCAGGTCAACGGCAACGACGACGAGGCCCAGCTTTCCCCCGCCAGCGGACTGGTGGTGCGCCGCCAGCTCGAGCAGGAACAGCGCCTGGTGCTCGACATGGAGAACACCGGGCAGGCGCTGCTGTCCGGCCAGGACGTCGACGCAGTCCCCCAGACGGCGGGCGAGCACGTGCGTCTGACCGACCCCATCCAGCGGCTGCGCGAACTCGCGTCGTTGACCGCGAACGTGTCGCTGAACGCCGCCCGAACGATGGCCGCCGCCGACGATGCCAACATCAGCGGCCTGATCATGCTGCAGGTCGCGCTGGGCGGCGCCGGACTCGTCATCTCGCTGGTGCTGGCGCTGGCCCTGATCGCGGCCACCCGCCGTCAGACCGCCCACTTCCGCAGCCTGGTCACCGCCTCCACCGACGTCGTCCTGGTGTTCGGTGAGGGCGGCTGCCGGTATGCCAGCCAGTCGGTCACCCGCATGCTTGGCCACCGCGACCAGGATCTGCTGCGCGGCGGCTACATCGAGTTCGTCCACCCTGATGACCAGTCGGCGGTGGAGGCGGCGGTGACCGGCGGCCACCCCAGCGAGTTGGTGCTGCGGATGGCAAACGCCGACGGCGAGTGGCGCGACCTGGAGGCCCACGTCACCGACCTGCGCCATGACCGCCACATCCACGGCGTTGTGCTCAACTGCCGCGACGTCAGCGAGCGCATCCGGCTGCAGGAGCAGCTGTCCCGCCAGGCATATCTGGATGACCTCACCCAGCTGGCCAACCGGGCGCGCTTCCGCGACCGGCTCGACCACGCGGCCGCCCGCTCGGTGCGCAGCGGCGAGGGGCTGGCGGTGCTCCTGATCGACCTGGACGGCTTCAAACAGGTCAACGACAGCCTCGGCCACGACACCGGCGATCGGGTGCTGTGCGAGGTGGCCCGCCGGTTCGGCTTGGCGCTGCGGCCGGAGGACACGCTGGCCCGGTTCGGCGGCGACGAGTTCGGTGTGCTGCTGGAGGGAGCGTCGGACACCCAGGCCGTCTCGGTCGCCCAGCGACTGCTGCGCACGCTGTCCGAGCCGCTGGTCGTCTCCGATGGCGAGTTCGCCGTCGGCGCCAGCATTGGCATCGTCCTCCACGACGGCGGCCCGGCCCAGTCCGACCAGTTGATCCGAAACGCCGACATCGCCATGTACGCCGCCAAGGACGCCGGCCGCGACCGCTACGCCGTGTTCGGCGTCGAGATGGCGCAGGAGGCGGTCGATCTGCGGGTGATGGAGCAGGAGCTGCGGCTGGCGCTGCCGCGCAACGAGTTCACCATCCACTACCAGCCCGAGATCGACATCACCACAGATGCGATCATCGGCGTGGAGGCCCTGCTGCGCTGGGTCTCGCCGACCCGCGGCCCGGTGCCGCCGTCGCAGTTCATCCCCATCGCGGAGTCCACCGGCACCATCTTCGGGCTGGGCGCGTGGGTCATGCGCGAGGCCTGCAAGCAGACCGCCGCCTGGGCCCAGGAGGGCCTGCTGGAGCCAGGCTTCGTGACCTGGGTGAACGTGTCCGGCCGGCAGCTGGCGGCGGGCGGCGTGATCGCTTTGGCCGAGCAGTGCCTGGCCGCGGCCGGACTGCCGGCCCACCGGCTGGGGCTGGAGGTGACCGAGACCGCCATCGTGCAGGAGGGCACGACCGGCGACCGGGCGCGGGCCGAGCTGTCGGAGCTGCACCGGCGCGGCGTGCACCTGGCCATCGACGACTTCGGCACCGGCTTCTCGTCGTTGGGCCAGCTGCGGCACTTCCCGATCGACATGATCAAGGTCGACCGTTCGTTCATCCAGGGCGCCGAGCACAACGCCAAGGACGCGGCGATCACCGCCAACATCGTCAGTCTGGCGCACGCGCTCGACCTGCTGGCGACCGCCGAGGGGATCGAGACCGAGGCCCAGCTGGCGTCATTGCAGAAGCTGGGCTGCGACCGCGCCCAGGGATTCCTGTTCGCCCGCCCGGCGCCGGCCGCGCACATCACCCCGCTGCTGCACGAGCGCCGGCGCCGGGCCTCCCGCGCCGCCTGACGCGGCGAAAGCCCGAGGGCCGCTAGATTGGCGGCCGCCGTGGCACGTGTGATCCTGAACGACGATGTCGCCCGCTACCTGGACGGACTGGTGCCGGCGCCCGATCCGCTGCTGGCCGAGATGCAGGCTCACGGCGATCGCGACGGCATCCCCATCATCGTCCCCGACACCGCGGTGCTGCTGGGCGTGTTGGCCCGAGCCTGCGGAGCCCGCCGGGTGGTGGAGGTGGGCACCGCGATCGGCGTGTCCACCCTGATCCTGGCCCGGGCTGTGGGGGAAGGCGGGCTGGTGGTGTCGTTCGAGGTGGACGCCGACCGCCAGCGGGCTGCCGCCGGGTACCTCGAGCGCGATGGACTGGCCGACCGGGTCGACCTGCGACTGCAGGACGCCGGCCTGGGGCTGAGCGAGCTGGAGGGCGAGTTCGACATGGCGTTTCTGGACGCGTTCAAGGGGGACTATCCCCGCCACCTGGAGCTGGTGCTGCCGCTGATCCGGCCCGGCGGGCTGATCGCGATTGACAACGTGTTGATGGACGGCACGGTGGCCACGGGGGTCGCGACCCGCAACTGGACCGCCGATGCGATCGCCGGAATGCGTGAACTGAACACATCTTTGGTCTCTCGCGACGACCTGGCGGCATGGGTGCTGCCGGTCGGCGACGGGGTGGCCATCGCCGTTCGCCGCTGAGCGATCCGGCGGCTTCGCTCAAATTTCAGCCTCAGAACGCCGATCATGCGTGACAGATGGAACAGCCTTCGGCTACCGAGGCGCTGGAAGCACTGTTCGCGGGCGGAAAGGCCGACCTGGAGTCTGCGGATGGCGCGACCCTGCCCATGACCATGGAGCTGATCCGCAAGGACCGGGCGCTGGGCACGGCGCCACGGCTGAAGGTGGGCTCCGGCACCCTGACCGGCCGCGCCAACACCCCCGACGGCGAGTCGTGGCTGGTCACGCTGGAGATCGAGATGGCCCAGTTCCGGACAGCCGAGCTGGCCGACGTGTCGCTGCGGGTGATCTCGGTCGAGCCGCACCCTCACCGCCGCCGGGCGCCTCGGGTGCCGATGGGCGGATCCGCCTGGATGCAGGCGCTGAGCTGCCAGGAGGTGGTGGACGGCGACCGCGTCGAGGCCATGATGGTGGACGTCTCGGAGCTGGGGGTGGGGCTGACCACCGACCGCCTGCTGCGCCCCGGCGACCGCCTGTACCTCCATGGCAGGTTCTTCGCCGATACCCTGGATTGCGAGGTGCGGGTGGCGGCGGTGCGGGAGTCGAACGACGGCCGGCGGGTGTACGGCTGCTCGTTCATCGACCTGGACGACGACGGCCGGGCGCGTTTGGGCCGGATTGTGCGCGGAGAGCGGCCAGCACCGGTTGCCCAGCTCGACCTGCGGTCGCTGCGCGACTCGGCCGAGCCCAGCCGCGGCCGCTTCGGGCGCATCCGCAAGTGATGGTGAGTGCTACCTTGAAAGCCGTGAGTGCGGCAGCAGGGCACGGGCGATGACCCGGCTGCGGACACTGGCCATCCTGATCGTTGGCCTGGCCGCGGTGGCGGCCGGCTGCGGCGGCTCGACGAGCCATCCGGCGCCGGCTACCGTGATCAAGGCGAGCCAGCTGGCGCTGGCCAAGCAGCACACGGTCGGCTTCGACGTCAAGCTGCAGCTGGCGGTGCACGGCACGCTGAAGAGCGGCGGGCCGGCCGCGGCGCTGCTGGCGGCGCCCGTCAGCATCGACCTGCGCGGCCACTCGGCCACCTCCGGAAGTTCCACCCGGGCCGCGTTCGGGTTCACGGTTGTCGTGGTCGGCGGGTCGTTCACCGGCCAGGTGCGGGCGCCCGGCGGCGATACCGCGTACATCCAGCTGCCCAGCCTGCTCGGCCCCGGCTGGCACTCGTTTCCGATCAGCTCCGGCGCGGGCGGATCGGCCGGCGGGCTGGCCATGTCCAAGCTGGATCCGACCAGCTGGCTGACCAACCTGCACAGCTCGTCGAAGGACGGCACCGACACGATCTCGGCAGGGCTTGACGTGGCCCAGGCGCTGACCGCCATCCTGGGCGGCTCGGGCGCGCCCGTGAGCGCGGCCCAGAAGGCACAGCTGATCCAGGTCGGCGCGGCGGTCAAGACGGCCACCGGCTCGATCTCCTACGACTCCAAGACACACCTGCCGTCGGCCTTTCAGGCCTCCATCAAGGCGGTGCTGCCGGCCAAGCTGGCCACCAAGGCGGATGGCATCACCGGCCTCGACCTGGCCGTCTCGGCCCACTTTTCGGACTGGGGCAGGGCATTCACGGTGACGGCGCCGACCGGTGCGACCCCGCTTCAGCTGGGCGGTGTGACGAGCGTCCCCCAGGGTTCATCCACCTACTCAGGCTGACCCCCGGGGCCGGGCCCCTCGGTCGCGCCTTGACAAATTCGATGTGGGGGCGGCTGGGTTCGAACCAGCGACCAACCCGTTATGAGCGGGCTGCTCTCACCACTGAGCTACACCCCCGCACCCATGCTACTTGCGGCGGCCGACGCAAACCGAACGCCGGTTGCGGTCGTAGTAGGTGGTGAACGTGGCCACCACCGACTGCATCGCGGATCACGAACTCTTTGACGGCATGCCAGCGGCCGCGGTGGCCGAACTGGGCGGCAGGTTCAGCCACCTCAGCTTCCGCAAGGGCGAGCTGATCTACTCCCCGTACGACCGCGGCGAGGCCATGTACCTGGTCGCCGAGGGCCGTGTGCGGCTGTACCGAAGCGCGCCCGATGGCCGCCAGCTGACGCTCGCCATCATGGACGAGGGGATGGCGTTCGGGCAGCTGGCCACGCTGGACTCGCCCACCCACGACGCCTACGCCGAGGCGATGGCGGAGTCCGTGCTGCGGGTGGTGCGGATCGCAGACCTCGAACGGGCGGTCGCGGAGCACCCGCAGATGGCGGTCAACCTGTTGCGCGTGTTGGCCCAGCGCCTGCACGAGGCCGAGGATCAGATCGAGAGCCTGGCCTTCCGCGGCGTCTCCGCCCGGCTGGCCGCCAAGCTGCTCGACCTGATGGAGCGCTACGGCCGCGTCACCCGCGACGGCATCCGGATCGACGAGCGGTTCACCCACATGCAGCTGGCCGAGATGATCGGGACCAGCCGCGAGACGCTGACCAAGGTCATCAATGAGCTGCGCGACATGGGCCTGATCGACATCCGAGAGCGGATGGTGTGGGTGCTCGACGTGCACGGGCTGGAGCGGCTCAAGCAGACCGGGTAGCGACCGCCCCAAGCGGCCGTCAAGTACCATACGGGGCAGTCAAGCCGACCGAGAAGGGGCGCTGCGCCGTGAGCGAAACCGGAACCCTGCGAGTCAAGAGCGGCCTCGCCGAGATGCTGAAGGGCGGGGTCATCATGGACGTGACCGACGCCGACCAGGCGCGCATCGCCGAGCAGGCGGGCGCCTGCGCTGTGATGGCGCTGGAGCGCGTGCCGGCCGACATCCGCCGTGACGGCGGCGTCGCCCGCATGTCCGACCCGTCCAAGATCCGCGAGATCCAGGAGACCGTGAAGATCCCGGTCATGGCCAAGGCCCGCATCGGCCACTTCGCCGAGGCCCAGGTGCTGGAGGCGCTGGAGGTCGACTACATCGACGAGTCCGAGGTGCTGACCCCGGCCGATGACGCCAACCACATCAACAAGTGGAAGTTCACGGTGCCCTTCGTGTGCGGCGCCACCACGCTGGGCGAGGCGCTGCGGCGGATCTCCGAGGGCGCGGCCATGATCCGCTCCAAGGGCGAGGCCGGCACCGGCGACGTGGCCGAGGCGGTGCGCCACATGCGGGTCATCTTCGGCGCCATCCGCCAGCTCGAGAAGATGGACGAGGACGAGCTGTACGCGGCCGCAAAGCAGCACCAGGCGCCGATCGAGCTGATCCGCTTCTGCGCCGAGCACGGCCACCTGCCGGTGGTCACCTTCACCGCCGGCGGCATCGCAACGCCGGCCGACGCGGCGCTGATGATGCAGCTGGGCTCCGACGGCGTGTTCGTCGGCTCGGGCATCTTCAAGAGCTCCGACCCGGCGGCCATGGCTGAGGCGATCGTGCGCGCCACCACCTACTTCAACGACCCCCAGATCGTGGCCGAAGTGTCGTTCGGGCTGGGCAAGGCGATGGCCGGCCAGGCTGTGTCCGAGCTGCCCGAGGGCGGTCTGCTGCAGACGCGTGGCTGGTAGCCGGGAGGTCGTTGCAGGATGGCGTCGTTGCGAGGCGCAGGATGCGGGCACGGTGGCAAGGATCGAGCGGCGAGCGGAGCGCAGACGTGGCCGGAGGCCACGATGAGCACCGCACGCCGCGTGGGACGCAGCCAGCGCGCCCGCAGACCAGCCGCAGCAGACGCTCATCCTGAAACGCCCTCCCAGGTGGCGGTGCTCGCCCTGCAGGGCGCATTTCGCGAGCACGTGCGGGCGCTCCGCGAGCTGGGCGTGGACGCCTACGAGGCACGGCTGCCGGCCGACATCCAGCGGGCGGACGGCCTGGTCATCCCCGGCGGCGAGTCGAGCACCATGTCCAAGCTACTGGCCGCGTACGGCCTCGAGCCGCCGATCCGCGAGCTGCACGAGCGCGGCGGGGCGCTCTTCGGCACCTGCGCCGGCATGATCCTGCTGGCCGCATCGGCGGTGGACGGCCTGCCCGACCAGCGCTACCTGGGCCTGATCGACATCGACGTGCGGCGAAACGCATTCGGCCGCCAGGTGCACAGCTTCGAGGCGGCGCTGGAGCTGCCCGGCGACCCCGAGCCGATGACCGGCGTCTTCATCCGCGCGCCCCAGGTCGAGCGGCTGGGAGCGGGGGTCGAGGTGCTGGCTCGGCTGGACGGCCAGCCGGTGGCGGCCGCCCAGGGCCAGGTGATGGTGACGGCCTTCCATCCCGAGCTGACCTCCGACCGGCGGCTGCACCGCCGCTTCGCCGGCCTGCTGGATCGCGCGCCGCTGGAGGTGGCGTCGTGAGCGGCCATTCCAAGTGGTCGACCATCAAGCGCAAGAAGGGCGCCGAGGACGCGCGCCGGGGCAAGCTCTTCACCAAGCTGTCGCGGGCCATCATCCTGGCCGCTCGGGAGGGCGGGCCGGATCCCGAGGCCAACGCCACGCTGGCAAACGCCATCGCCAAGGCCCGCAGCTACTCGATGCCGAAGGACACGATCGAGCGGGCGCTGGCCCGGGCCACCGGCGGCGGCGAGGGGTCGGAGAACTACGAGGCGATCTCGTATGAGGGCTACGGCCCGGACGGGGTGGCCATCATCGTCGAGGCCCTGACCGACAACCGAAACCGCACCGCGGCCGACGTCCGCTCGATCTTCGCCAAGCACAACTCCAGCCTGGGCACGCCCGGCTCGGTGGCCTGGCAGTTCGAGCGCAAGGGCGTGATCGTGGTGCCGGCGGAGGGCGTCAGCGAGGACGACATCGTGCTGGCGGCGGTGGAGGCGGGGGCCGAGGATGCGACCGCCGACGGCGACAGCTGGCAGGTGTCCACAGCGCCCACCGACCTGGCCGCGGTGCGCGACGCCATGGAGCAGGCCGGGCTCACCATCGACTCGGCCGAGCTGACCCTCGTGCCCAAGACCACAGTGGCCCTGGAGGCCGACGGCGCCCGCCGCCTGCTGCGCCTCATCGACGCCCTGGAAGACCAGGACGACGTGCAGGACGTGTACGCCAACTTCGACATCCCGGACGCGGTGCTGGAGGCGGTCGCGGGCTGACTCGCGGCCCTCGCACGCGGCGAACTCCTGTTCGTCCGGCGTCCGCCGCGATCGCTAGAGTGGGTGCATGATTGTGCTGGGCATCGACCCCGGGATGGCCGACACGGGGTACGGGGTGGTGGCCGTCGACGGGAGCCGTCTGCGCCCGCTCGACCACGGTGTTCTGCGCACGTCCGCCGGCGACCCGGCGGAGCAGCGGATGGCCGGGCTGCTGGCCTCGGTGACCGAGTTGCTGGACGAGCACAACCCGCAGGCGGTGGCCCTGGAGGATCTGTTCGTGGGCGCCAACCCGCGCACCATCCTGTCGGTGGGGCAGGCTCGCGGCGCCATCTTGGCCGCCTGCGGATCGGCCGGCGTGCCCGTGGCCGGCTACGCCCCGGCCGAGATCAAGATGGCCGTGTGCGGCTATGGCCGGGCCGACAAGGCTCAGGTGTCGCGGATGGTCACGGCCATCCTGGGCATCGCCGCGGGCGGGCCGGGCAACCACGCCGCCGACGCCCTGGCGGCGGCTGTCTGCCACGCCCAGATGTCGCGCACCGCGCGGCTGCGGGTGGGGGCCGCCCGGTGATCGCGTCGCTGCGCGGGCGGGTGGCCAAGGTCGGGCCGGGCAGCGTCGTGCTGGAGGTGGGCGGTGTCGGCTACGCGCTGGCCGCGACCGCCTCCGCCTGCCGGGTGGCCTCGGACGCGGAGGCCGAGATCACCCTGGTCACACACCTGCACGTGCGTGAGGACGCACTGCAGTTGTTCGGCTTCGCGGCGGCCGGCGAGCGGGAGCTTTTCGAGCTGCTGCTGGGTGTCTCGGGAGTGGGGCCGAAGGCCGCTCTGGCCATCGTCTCCGGGTATGCGCCCGACCAGATCCGGCGCGCCGTTGCCAGCGCCGACCATGCGCTGTTCATGTCCATTCCCGGCATCGGCCGGCGCACAGCCGAGCGGGTGGTGATCGACCTCAAGGACAAGGTCGGCTCGCCGCTGGCCGAGGCCAGCAGGGGCGGCCCGCCCGTTGACGACCACACGGCTGCCCGGGAGGCACTGGTCGGCCTGGGCATGTCGGTGGCCGAGGCCGAGCAGGCGCTGCGCGAGGTGGACGACGAGCTGCCGGTGGGTGAGCGGGTGCGAGCGGCCCTGGCCGGGAGAGCCGGATGAGCACCGGCGCCCAGCGCGTGCCCGATCCGTTGCTGGCAGCCGGCGAGGAGGACTTCGACCGCTCACTGCGGCCGCGCAACCTGGAGGAGTTCGTGGGCCAGGACTCGATCCGCCGCCAGCTGGGCATCTTCCTGGCGGCGGCCCGGGCGCGCAACGAGCCGTGCGAGCACGTGCTGCTGGCCGGGCCGCCCGGCCTGGGCAAGACCTCGCTGGCCGGCATCATCGCCGTCGAGATGGGCACGACGCTGCGCATCATGTCGGGGCCGGCGATCGACCGGAAGGCCGATATGGCCGCCATCCTGACGGCGCTCGAGCCGCATGACGTGCTCTTCATCGACGAGATCCACCGCCTCAACCGCTCGATCGAGGAGCTGCTGTACCCGGCCATGGAGGACGGCTGCATCGACATCGTGATCGGGCAGGGACCGGGCGCGCAGTCGATCCGGCTCGATCTGAAGCCGTTCACGCTGGTCGGCGCGACCACCCGGGCGGGGCTTCTGACCACGCCGCTGCGCGACCGGTTCGGGATCACGCACCGGCTGGACTATTACGGGCAGTCAGAGATCGAGCAGATCGTCGAGCGCTCGGCTCGGTTGCTGGATGCCGAGCTGGAGCCGCTGGCCGGGGCCGAGATCGCCCGCCGCTCGCGGGGCACGCCGCGGGTGGCCAACCGCATCCTGCGCCGGGTGCGCGACGTGGCCCAGGTCGAGCACGAGGGCAAGCTGACACTGGACGTGGCCCGCCAGGCGTTGGAGTTGCTGGAGGTGGATAACGCCGGCCTGGAGCGGATGGACCGGATGATCCTGGAGACGGTGGCCGAGCGGTTCTCGGGCGGGCCGGTGGGGCTGTCCACACTGTCGGTGGCGGTGGGGGAGGACTCCGAGACGCTGGAGGACGTGTACGAGCCCTACCTGCTGCAGAAGGGTTTCCTGCAGCGGACGCCGCGCGGCCGCGTCGTCACCCCGGCCGGCTACGACCACCTCGGCCTCGACCGCCCGGCCAAAGACCCCCGCCTGTTCTAGCCGGTGTCGTGAGGTTCTCGCACACATGGCGGAGCTGTCTGGCACCCGTCACGGTTCTTGTGACGATGCCAGGAGGTCGGCGGCATCGCCTTCAGCAGGCGTTCAGCTCCACCTTCCAACCCGAACCGGAGTGGTAGGTCGCCTGGAAGGGGATGCGCCCGACGGTGCCGTCCCATGTCACGCCGCCGATGTGCGACCTGTGCCAGACGATCACGGGCATGCTGCTGAACAGGTAGCCGCCGCAGCTGTCGCAGCCGCCGTTGGCCAGCACGATCGTCTCGAGCCGGATCGCCACCTCGGCGGCCGCCCGCGACGCCGGCTTGGCCGGTACGAAGGCCGGTGAGGCCGCCGCCAGCCGCTGCGCTGCATGCATATCCGCCGAGTACCTCGCCGCCGCGATCGCGCCGCCACCGAGGCAGCGCATCAAGTCTGAGCGACCCCCACCCGGAGAGGAAAACGGCTCCGTCACCGGGCGAAATGCGTACCAGCGGGCCGCCAGATCGTTCTGAACGCGCAGGACGGCCCAGGTCAACCGTCGATCGGTCCCGCCCGGGATATGCGCTGCGGCAGGCCATGGATCGGCGCGCTTGACGGCGTCCTTGGTCGACTGGCTGAACGTCGGAGTCCCGCTGCTGCCCAGCTCGGCGTTGATCGCCTGCGCTGCGGCGTGGATGCGAGCGGAGGCCCTGCGAGCAGCTGCGAAGTACGCAGCCAAGCCGTCTGCGGCCGTCGGCTGGAGAACCCTCGTGGTGGGCGGCGGATTCGTGGTTGGCTGCGTGGCTGGAGGCGCGGGGGCGGTGGTTGTGGTGGTCGCCTGGCCGCAGCCGGCCGCCACCGCCATGACCGCCATCACAACCGAAATGCGTTTCCACTCCGGCATACAACCAGTGTGGCCGCGGGCCGCACGCGGCGCATCGGTCGTTCCCCCGATCCCATGGCCAGACGGGGTGGTAATTCCCCGAAGGCCCATCTTGCCGCGTTCTACAAGGACACGGATCTGGACACCGTGACCTGGCCCTGACGCTCGCCGGCACTTTCGACGAGGGCCAGCTCCCGCATGGCGGCAATCAGGATCAGGGCGGACACTGCGCATCCACCGGCCGCCAGCCCATACACACCGCGCACGCCCAGCAGGTTGATCATGAACCCGGCCGTCGGGAACGAGAGCGCGAACGCCCCCAGGATGGCTGCCTCGGTGGCCGCTGTCGCCCGTGACCGCACAGCGTCGGGCGTGCGCCGCTGCAGGATGCCCTGCTCGGAGACCGACACCGACCCCTCGGCCATACCGGCCATCGTCATCCCGGCCAGCGCGATCCCGAACATCGGAGCCACCGCCACCGTGGCGAAGCCGGCGCCGATGACCGCGGCGCCGACCACCATGGTCGCCCGCTCGCGGGCCAGGGCAAGCCGCCGCCCAAGGAACGAGCCCACGATCGCGCCGCCGCCCCAGCAGGCGACCAGGACCCCATAACCGACCGAGCCGGCGCCGAACAGCCGAGCCAGCGGCAGTTCCGCCACCAGCACCGGCCCGAGCAGGAACAGCAGCACGATCCAGGCCAGCGTGATCAGGCGCAGCACCCGATCGCCCAGGATGAACCGGAAGCCCGCCCGCAGACCCCGATGTTCGTCCGCCTCAGCCGCTGTGCGCTCGGGATCGGCGAAGCTGCCGCGCACGCTCCACACCATCGCTGCCGACCCTGCGAAGCACACCGCGTTGGCTCCGAAGACGAAGCTCGGGCCCAGCAGGCCAGCCACCACGCCGCCCAGCAACGGCCCCATCAGGCCGCCCGCGTTGCGGCCGATCGACACCGTGCTGTTGGCCCAGGTGACCAGCTCGGCCGGCACCAGGTTGGGCACGGCCGCCGTGGACGCCGAGAAGTACGGCGACTGGGCGATGGCAGCCGCGAGCGCCAACGCGACCAGCGCCAGCGGCCGGTTGTGGGCGACGGCCATCGCCGCGGCGACCACCGCGGCCGCCAACTCGGAGCCGATCATCACCCGGCGGCGGTCGATGCGGTCGCCCAGCGCGCCCACGAGCGGCGTGAAGATGCCCGCGCCGCCGATGTTGACAAAGAGCGCGGCCGACATCCACACCGTCGAGTGGGTGGCCGAATAGATCGCCACCATCAGCGCGATCCAGGCGGCCTCCGAGCCGGTCACCGAGATGACGCGAGCGGCGGCGAGGCGGCGGATGGCGATGCGAGGCGGTGTGGGCACGAACGGAACTCCAGGGCGAGCGACGACGGGACACGGGCGGCGCGCGGAGCGCCGCGCGCGGGGTCAGCTGCCGGAGTTCATTGCCACGCCGCGAGTCTAGCAGGAGGTGGTTCCTCAATGAGCGTCTGCTGCGGCTCGTGACGAAACCACCTCCCAGGCGCGTTTGACGGTGGCCTCTGCGATCATCCATGACCGTGCGGATCCACCGGCAGTGGCTTATCTTGGGCGGCGCCTCGCTGATTTTCCTGGTCGCCGGCTCGGCGCTGGGCGTGTCGGAGATCGAGAAGAGCTCGCGCGGTCCGGCCTACCACCTGACCGCCACCTGCCTGCGGGTGAACGCGCGTGCGAAGGCGGTGCTGGGGGTGATCACCGGCTACGGCCTGCCGTCCGGGCCGGTGCACGAGAACTCGGACGGCACCGGTGACGCACGGCTCTCCTTCGATGTGATCGGGTCGGCGCACACCGGCCGCGCTCAGGTCGAAGCTGTCGAGCAGGGGGATGTCTGGCACTGGGCCGGTGGGGGCATACTGGAGGTGGGCGGGCAGCGCTACCGGTTGCACCTAAACCATGTGTGGGCCGTGCGCCCGGGGCCATACTCCACGCTGTGCGCACCGCCGACCTTGACTACGTTCTTCCTCAAGCCCTGATCGCCCAGACCCCGGCCGAGCCGCGTTCGTCGGCCCGGCTTCTGGTCTACGAACGGGCCACCGGCCACGTCCGCCACCGCCGCTTCGCCGACCTGCTGGACGAACTGGCGGCGGACGACCTGGTGGTGGTCAACGACTCCCGCGTGCTGCCGGCTCGCGTGCACGCCCGCCGTGCCACCGGCGGTGCGGTCGAGCTGCTGCTGCTGGAGCCGCTGGGAGACGGCGCCTGGGAGGCGCTGGCCCGCCCGTACGCCCGCCTCCGCGAGGGCGAGACGGTGACCGCCGGGCAGGCCGGCTTTCGGATAAACGAGCGGCTGGGGGAGGGGCGTGTGCGGGTGACGCCGATCGTCTCCGGGTCGCTCGAGCGAGCGCTCCAGGACGTGGGCGAGATGCCACTTCCGCCCTATATCCACCGCCAGCCCGACGATCCTGGCCGCTACCAGACCGTGTACGCCCGCGACCCCGGCTCGGCCGCCGCGCCCACCGCCGGCCTGCATTTCGACGAGGGGCTGTGGGCCGAGCTCGGCCGCCGCCACCAGGTCGTCTCGGTGACGCTGGGCGTGGGCCTGGACACCTTCCGCCCGGTGGCAGTCGACGAGCTGGACGAGCACCCCATCCATTCCGAGCCTTACCGAGTGGAACAGGCCGCCGCCGAGGCGATCGACGGCGCGCTGGCCGAGGGCCGCCGGGTGGTGGCCGTCGGCACGACGGCGGTGCGGGTGCTGGAGACCGTGTGGGGCGAGCCGCGCGCGCCGCTCGAGGGCCGCAGCTCGCTCTTCATCACCCCCGGCTACCGGTTCCGGGCGGTGGGCGCCATGGTCACCAACTTCCACCTGCCGCGCTCCACGCTGCTGGCCCTGGTGATGGCGTTCGCGGGCATCGACGAGGTGCGCAGCCTGTACCGTACGGCGATCGCCGAGGGCTACCGCTTCTACTCGTTCGGCGACGCCTCCCTGATCCTGTGATCGGACGCTTCGACATCGTCGCCCGCGCCGGCGCCGCCCGCGCCGGGGTGCTGCACACCGCCCACGGCGAGGTGGCCACGCCCGTCTTCATGCCGGTCGGGACGCGGGCCACCGTCAAGGCCGTCCTGCCATCCGAGCTGGAGGCGCTGGGCGCCCAGATCGTGCTCGGCAACACCTACCACCTGCACTTCCGGCCCGGCGCGCAGCGGATCGCCGGACTGGGCGGCCTGCATCACTTCATGGCCTGGCCGCACACCATCCTGACCGACTCCGGCGGCTTCCAGGTGTTCTCACTGCGGCATACGACGACGCGCATGGACGACACCGGGGTGGAGTTCCAGTCGGTGTACGACGGCTCCCGCCAGCGGTTCACGCCGCAGCTGGTGATGGAGGTGCAACGGCTGCTCGGCTCCGACATCGCCATGGCCCTGGACGAGTGCCCGCCGGGCGATGTCGAGCGGGCCAAGGTGGAGGCGGCGGTGCGCCGCACCTCGCTATGGGCGGCCGCCTGCCGCGAGCAGGAGCGTGCGCCCGGCCAGCTGGTGTTTGGGATCGTGCAGGGCGGCGTGCACCTCGACCTGCGCGAGCGAAGCGCGGCCGAGATCACCGCTCTCGGCTTCGACGGCTATGCCATCGGCGGCCTGTCGGTGGGTGAGGAGCGCGGGGCCATGCTGGACACGGTCACCCACACGGCGGCTCTGCTGCCGGACGAGCGGCCGCGCTACTTCATGGGCCTGGGCGATACCCAGGGGCTGGTCGACATGATCGCCCGCGGCGTGGACATGTTCGACTGCGTGCTGCCCACGCGGCTGGGCCGAACAGGCTCGGCCATGGTGCCGGGCGGGCGGCTGAACCTGCGCAACGCTGCCTACGCCGACGACCCTCGACCGTTGGTTGAGGGTTGCACCTGCCCGGCCTGCGAGAGCTTCTCGCGGGCCTACATCCGCCACCTGGTCACGCAGAGCGAGATCACCGGGCTGCGCCTGCTGACGCTGCACAACCTGCACCACGTGATCACCACCGTGGGCGCCGCCAGGGCGGCCATCCTCGACGGAACGTTCGCGAGCTTCCGGGAGGAGCAGATGGACGCGGCTAGAATTCCCCGCTCGTGAGCGAGAATCGACGCAACCTGCTGATCCTTGCGCTGGTGCTCGGCATCGCCGCCGCGGCCACCGCCGGTGTGGTGGTCAAGGGCTTCACCCAGGGCCTCGACCTGAAGGGCGGCCTGGAGGTTGTGCTGAAGGCCCAGCCGCGCAAGGGCCAGCAGGTCACCTCGACGATCCTGGACGAGGCCGCCGCCGTCATGGGCCGGCGGATCGACCCCAACGGCGTCAAGCAGCCGGAGATCCGCACGTCGTCGGCCGACGGCACGATCGAGATCGCGCTGCCCGGCGTCAAGGACCCGAACGCAGTGGCCAACCTGCTGACCGCCGGCAAGCTGCTCAACTTCGACTTCTTCCAGTACCTGAACCGGATCTCGTGGGTCAATAACCAGCCAAACACAGTCAACCCGATCCAGTCCGCCTACGATCTGCTGACGAAGGCCGACAAGCGGTACGGCAAGACGCCGAAGCAGACGCCGTCGGAGTGGGGGCTGTTCGGGGCCAAGTCCCACCGGCCCTTCGGTCACACTCAGCTTCTGCCCACAAAGGAGCAGGTGCTGGCCCAGGCCCACCGCAAGCCTGGCGACCAGCCCAAGGGCACGGTGTGGCTGTACGTGCCCAACCGGACGCTGGCGGTGTCGTGCCCGGCGGCGGTCATGAACGGCTGCTATGGCAGTTCGGCCACCTCGGGCACCGTCTGGTACCTGTTCAACCAGCCCAAACCGAGCCAGGTGGTGACCGGCGAGATGATCTCGTCCGCGTCCTCGACCACCGATCAGAACGGGCAGCCGATCGTCTCCATCGGCTACAAGGGCCAGGGTGCCCAGAACTTCCTCAACCTGACCTACACCACCGCGCAGCGCGGGCTACAGAATCCGTCCATCTTCCCGAACGGTGCGCCCAACGCGATCATCGTCAACAACCAGCTGGTGTCGACCCCCACCGTCGACTACCACCAGTTCAGCGGCGGCATCGACACCCGCTACAGCGGACAGTCCAGTGAGATCACCGGCCTCTCCAAGAGCGAGGCAGACCGGATCGCTCTCGAGATCCAGTCCGGCACGCTGCCGGTCACGTTCACCACCGAGTCCGAGCAGATCGTGTCCGCAACCCTGGGCAAGGACTCGCTGCACGCTGGCCTGATCGCCGGCGCCGCCGGCCTGGCCTTCGTGCTGGTCTTCCTGCTCGTCTTCTACGGCTTCCTGGGTCTGATCGCCGACCTGGCGCTGATCATCTACGGGCTGCTGCTGGCAGGCATCGTGGCGGTCATCCCGGTGACCATGACGCTGCCCGGGATCGCCGGCACCATCCTCACCATCGGTGTCGCCGCCGACGCCAACATCGTCATCTTCGAGCGGATCAAGGAGGAGGTGCGGGCCGGCAAATCGATCCGCACCGCGATCGCCACCGGCTACCGGCGCGGCTTCCACACCATCACCGACGCCAACGTGGTCACCCTGATCACGGCCGCGGTGCTGTACGCGTCGGCCACGTCCAGCGTCAAGGGCTTCGCGCTGATGCTGCTGATCGGTGTCGTCACCTCGATCTTCACGGCGGTCGTGGCCACCCGGGCCATGCTGGGCACCCTGTCGGGCTTCGCGTTCATGACCTCCAGTCGGGTGCTGGGCGCGGTCGGCACCGGCGACCGGTGGAAGAAGTACGACTTCATCGGCCGCCGCCGCTGGTGGTTCGCGCTGTCAGGCGTGATCCTGATCGCCGGCGCCATCAGCCTGGGCATCAGGGGCCTGAACGAGGGCATCGATTTCACCGGCGGCAGCCAGTTCGACTTCACCACCCAGAAGGCGCTCTCGACAGGCGACATGACCCACCTGGTGGAGCCCATCACCGGCTCGGGAACTGTGGTGCGCGGCGTTGTCGGCACCCACCAGTCGCAGAGCAACACGTTCACGCACTTCCAGGTGCAGTCGCACTTCCTGAGCTCGACCAAGCCGCTGGTGCAGAAGCTGCAGCAGCAGGCCGGCGCCACCAACTTCTCGATCAGCAACGTGTCATCGTCGTTCGGCCACTCGGTGCTGACCAGCGCCTACCTGGCCATCTTCTTCTCCTTGGTCATCATCTTCATCTACGTGTCGTTCCGGTTCGAGTGGACGTTCGCGATCCCGGTCATGGTGGCCCTGGGCCACGACATCCTGATCACGATCGGCGTCTACTCGCTGTCCGGCCGCGCGGTCACCGCCGACACCGTGGCCGCCGTGCTGACCGTGCTCGGCTACTCCATGTACGACACGGTGATCGTGTTCGACCGGGTGCGCGAAAACGTGCCCATCCTGCGCCGCTTCACCGCCTCCAAGATCGTCAACGAGTCGCTGGCCGAAACCATCACCCGGTCGTTGAACACGTCCTTCGTCACCCTGGTGCCGGTGGTACTGCTGTTCATCTTCGGCACCGGCACACTGACCGACTTCGCCTTCGCGCTGATCATCGGCGTCGTCTCGGGCGCCTACTCCTCGATCTTCATCGCGGCGCCCATCCTGGCGATGCTGATGGAGCGCCAGCCGGCCTTCGAGAAGCGCCGCAAGGACGGCGAGCGGGAACTGCCCGGGCCGCCCGCTGTGGCCGTGGCGACCGCGGGCCCAGGGCCGTCTGCGCCGCAGATCGACACCCCCTCCGCGCCCACCACGCCGCGCAGGCGACGCCGCCGCGCCCACGGCCGCAACCGCTGACCCTGACCTTCGGGGGAACCCGACAAGTCTAAGAAGCTCTAACAAAATGCCTCGCGGCGCCTGGCAGCGTCGCGCTGGCGCATGGAGCCACGGCGCGGCTTGCCCAGATTACCTCCGGATATGCGCCGCGCCGCGCCGCGACACCCTGCTGGCGCGCCGCTCGCCAGCCATCCACGATTCATTCCGTTAGAGCTTCTAAAGCCGGGGGCGGAATCCTGCCGATACGGTGAGGGACGGAAGCATGCGCGCGGCAGGCCCACCATCAGACCGGCGTTTCTCGGACTTGATCGCTGTGATCGAGGCCTCGCGGTCGCTTGCCTATGCGGCCGACGTGGGTGAGGGGCTGTCGCTCTTCGCGCGTGAGTTGACGCTGCTCTTCGACTCCTCGGCCTGCCTGATCTCCCGCTACGACCCGATCACCGAGAAGGTGACCGACTGGGCCGCCTTCGTGATCCCGCCCGCCCAGCTGAACTCGCTGGCAGAGGACTACTACCTGTCCGACTACCCGACCACGCGTCGGGTGGTCAGCGAGCTGGTCGAGGTGTCGACCACGGTCGGCGACGGCGGCGACCAGGCCGAGCACCTGCTGCTCGAGCAAACCGGCTTTGCCGCCGTGCTGATGGCGCCGCTTGTGATCGGCGGCGTGGCCTGCGGGCTGATCGAGCTGTTCGACACCCGGCGGCGCACGTTCACAGCCGAGGAACGGCAGTTCTGCCGCCTTCTGGCCGACCAGGCCGGGATTGTGCTGGCGGGTACGCAGCTGGCGACCCAACTCGAGGAGCAGCACCTGGCGACGGTGGCCGCGCTGGCCGCGGCGCTGGAGGCCAAGGACGCCTACACCGGAGGGCACGCGCACACGATCGCCGAGTTCGCGGTGGCGGTGGGCGAGGAGCTGGGCGTGAACGGACGCGAACTGCGGGCGATCAGGATGGGCGCCCTGCTGCACGACGTGGGCAAGATCGGGATCCCGGAGTCGATTCTGAACAAGCCCGGTCCGCTGACCGACGACGAGTTCAGCGTCATGAAGCGGCACACCGTGATCGGCGCCGACATCATCGCCGGCATCCCGGGCATGCAGGAGGTGGTGGAGCTGGTGCGCTCCAGCCACGAGCGCTGGGACGGGCTCGGCTACCCGGACGGCCGCGCCGGCACCGACGTCGTCCGCGGCAGCTACGTGATCGCGGTCTGCGACGCATATCACGCGATGACCGAGGACCGCGTCTACCGCAAGGCCATGTCGCCCGAGCTGGCGCTGCGCGAACTGCACCGCTGCTCCGGCTCGCAGTTCATGCCGGCCGCCGTGCAGGCGCTGGAGACGGTGGTCAAGCGCGGCATCCGCCGCCGCGTGCGGTTCAGCGAAGCCGCCTGAGCCACCTCCAGCACCTGTCATTTCACGCAGGTCGGGAGTAAGGTTGGATGCAGACGAGCGGAGGCGCGATGGTCTGCAAGAACTGCGGTCAGCCTGTCGACCGGGAGCACCGGTTCTGTCCGTGGTGCGCCGCGCCCCAGCAGCGCAAGGCCGTTGCGCTGTTCCCTGCCCATCCCGAGGTGAACGCGCCCGGCGCGGGCCTGCGCGTGTCGCGCTACTTCGACCCCGTCGACGGGCCGCCGCACACCCGGGTCAGCGTCTACGACGAACGTGGGCGGGTGACCGCCGTCGTCGCCCTGGATGACGCGACCACGATGGCACTGGCCCAGTTCCTGCTCGGGCTTGGCGAGGCCACGCCGCTCTCGGTGCGCCGGCGCGTGCTCGACCGTGTTGTGGAGCGGCTGACCCAGGGCTAAACTCCCGGGCCGAGAGGTATGACGGCCCGTGCTGAAATCCGACGGTGTTGCCAAGGCGTACGACGCCTACCCTCTCTTCACGAACGTCTCCTTCGTCCTCGCTGACGGCGACCGGGTCGGCCTTGTGGGGCCGAACGGCGCCGGCAAGTCGACACTGCTTCGCCTGCTGGCGGGGCTCGGCAGCCCGGATGAGGGCCGCGTCACCCTGGGCGAGCGCGACACCGTGGGCTTCCTCGCCCAGCAGCCGCCGCAGCCCGCGCTGACGCTGACCGAGCACCTGCGGGGATCGGCCGGCGAGGTGTACACCCTGCACGAGGAGTTGGCCCGGCTGCAGCTGGAGATGGCCGACCCGCGCCTGCACGACGCGGCGCTTCGCCGCTACGGCGAGGCCCAGGAGCGGTACGCGGCGCTGGACGGATGGGGGTTCCAGTCGCTGATCGACGCCGTCCGCCGCTATCTCGGCATCGCCCACCTGGACGCGTCGCTCCAGCTGGGCACGCTGTCCGGCGGCGAGCAGGCGCGGGCAATGCTGGCCGGCGTGCTGCTGGCCCGGCCCACCATCCTGCTGCTGGACGAGCCGACCAACCACCTCGACCTGGCCGGGCTGGCGTGGCTGGAGGGCTATCTGCGCGGGTTCCCGGGCGCCGTGGCCGTGGTCAGCCACGACCGCCGCTTCCTGGACAACACCGTGAGCCGGATCTTCGAGCTGGACGGCGTGTCCGACCGGCTGCAGACCTATCAGGGCGGCTACACCGCCTACCGGGCCCAGAAGCAGCGCAGGTGGCAGCGGCTGCTGGAGGAGCACCGGGCTCAGGAGCGCTACCGCAAGCGCATGGAGGCCGACATCGCCCGCGCCCGCGCACAGGCGCTGGGGGTCGAGCGCTCGGCCGGCGGGGCGGGCGCCGACAAGCTCAAGCGGTACGCCAAGAAGGTGGCGGCCAAGGCCAAGGCCCGCGAGCGCCGGCTGCGCCGCCAGATGCAGGCCGCCGAGTGGATCGGCGACCCCACCAAGGCGCCCAGCTTCACGCTGTCGCTGGACGGCGTGTCGGTGGGCGGTCAGCGGCTGGCCGCGCTGCGCGGGGTGGACGTGAGCTTCGACGGCCGCATGGTGCTGCGGGAGGCCGACCTGGTGGTGCGCGGCCGCGACCGGATCGCCATCACGGGCGAGAACGGCGCCGGTAAATCGACCCTGCTGCGGCTGCTGACCGGCGAGCTGGCGCCCACCGCCGGCACGGTCGAGCCGGCACAGGCGCCGGGCGTGCTGCCGCAGGACCACCACGGCCTTCCGCTCGACCGGCCGGTGCTCGACTTCTACCGCTCGGCCGTCGTCGGCTACGAGGACGAGGCGCGGGCCTTCCTGGGCCACTTCCTGTTCGACCCCGAGCAGCTGCACCGGCCGATCGGCACGCTGTCTCCGGGCGAGCGCTCGCGGCTTCTGATCGCCATGCTGGTGTCGTCAGGGGCCGAGCTGCTGCTGCTGGACGAGCCCACCAACCACCTCGACTTCGACTCGCTGGACGTGGTGGAGGAGGCGCTGCGGCAGTTCCGCGGCACCATCGTCGCCGTCTCTCACGACCGCGCCTTCATCGACAACATCGGCTGCACGCGACGGATCCAGGTGGCGGACGGGCAGCTCCACGAGTCGCCACCCTGATCCGATACTCGACGTCGCAATACTTTGCGGTTCTCTGTATAGTGTCGAGGTGCGCTCCGAGCTGCTCAAGGGCCACCTCGATCTTCTGGTGCTGACGGCCCTGCGTGCCGAGCCCGGCCACGGCTATCGCGTGCTGGATCGGTTGCGCTCGATGAGCGGCGGCGAGTTTGCGCTGCCCGAGGGGACGATCTATCCAGCGTTGCACCGGCTGGAGCGCGACGGATTACTTGCGAGCCACCGCACCAAACACCAGGGCCGGACGCGGCGGGTGTACGCGCTGACACCGGCGGGCGAGAAGGCGCTGGCCGGCAAGCGGGCGGAGTGGGAGCGGTTCACAGCCGGCATCACCCGCACGCTGGAGGCAGCTGGGTGAGCGACGATCCGATCCGCGACCACCTCGCCGAGCTGCGCCGCGAGCTCGGTTGGGTGGGCTCCCTCCGCCGGCGACGCCTCTTGGCCGAGGTCGAGGATCACCTGCGTGAGGCCGCCGCTGAACTCGGGGCCCAAGGCGTCGAGCCCACACAGGCAACGCGCGATGCCGTCGAGGCATTCGGGGGGGCAAAGAACCTGGCGGGGACGGCCCCGGACCTGCGACTCAGACTCGGCATATGTGCCGTAATCGCGCTGGCGACCGTGGTCGGGCTGCTCGGGTTCAGACACTCACACTCAGCGCCGATCCGAGCGGGACAACGCGCCGCGGTCAGGATCTCGCCCGCCGCGCTAATCCGATCCATCGAGCGCGGTCTCAGCAGGACTGGCATCGTCTCCGTGAGGCTTGGCCGGCCGCCTATCCCGTTTCAGCGACAGCAGCGCGGGCCGTGGATGTACGTGCGCGTCAGATGCCTCGCCGGGGCCGGCTGCCTCAGAGGCCAGTGGGAGGCGGAGATGCTCGCGGCCGCCTACCACGTGTCCGCTCCAGCCCACGGCCTTCGGGCTGAGACGGGCACATCGGTCTACAGCGGCCGCGAGAGCATGCAATCCCTCATCGCTGATCGAGGCAACAGCAGCGGCGGGCCCGTGCACACCCTGCGACCGGGAACGACGACCCCTGTACCGTTCTCTCCGACGCGCCTGCCGGCCCGCGTCCTGACGGCGCAGATCACTCGTGACCTGCGGAGCGTCCACCTGACACCGATGTCCATCACCTTCGACCGGATCGACGGATACCTCGCGCCTGTGATCGTCGCCGACGCGCCGTACCCAGGAATCGTGATCCGGCACCCGCCGCAGTGGACGGACGCGGTCGGGCGGGAGCCAAACAGGTTCGAGGGTGTCTACCTGCGGCTCAACTACCCGGATGGCCGGCCGGCGATGGCTGTCGGGATGGCGTCGCGAACGGCGACGGGTATGACTTGGATCAAGCCGCGCCTGAACCCCAATCCGGGCGACACATGAGACCCGTCGTCAGTGGTCCAGGCTGATCCGCCACTCACTGCGCAGCACGGCGGCGAACTGCTCGCCCGGCTCCGGTTCGCGGCCGATCACATCGCGGATTGCCTGCGCCCGGGCCTTTCGGGCAGGCAGCCCGGCCCGCCGCGGCACCTCGCCAGCCATCTCCCAGCGGTCGCCGCCGACAGACCGCAGCACCACGAACCCGGGCCGCGAGCCCTCCATCACACGCCCGCCACCGCGTCAGCCGCCGTCGTCAGCCGCCCGCCGCGGTCGACGATCCAGTTCAGCAGCTCGTCGTACACCCGATCCCAGCCGCGGGCGTAGGCCCTGTCGAAGCGGTCGGTGTGCCACAGGATGGCGGCTGCGCCGCCCGACTGGGCAACCCGCTCCAGCATCATCTGGGCGCGGGCCAGGCCGCGAGCCGGCGTCAACCCCAGGTAGCGCGGCTCGGCCAGCGTCGCGTCCATCACCGCCAGCGGCAGCTCGACCAGCCCCAACGGCCGGTCGGCCGCCAGGTCGTACGGCCTGTAGGGATGCGAGAAGCCGGCCCGGAAGCCCGGCCGATCGGCGAACCCCTGGCTGGAGTCGTAGGCGAAGCCCTGGCGCTCGAGCTCAGCCAGCGACTCGTGCGCCTGGTGGCGCAGGTAGTGGAAGCGCACGCCGGCCACCGGCCCGCCGGTCAGCCCAGCCAGCCGCTCCGCCTGCTCGCGCAGCAGCTCCGGCCGCTCGCTGGCCTCATAGCTTGGATGCAGCCCGACCTCGTCACCCTGCGAGAGCACCTGCTCGACGATCGCCGCCCGCACCCGCTCGTAGGCCGCCGGCGCCGCGCCGTCGGCCGGGTGGGTGTGGCCGGCCATGACGAAGTACGTCGAGCGGCCGCCGTGGTGGGCCTCGATCTCGCGCACGCGCTCGAACGACCAGTTGGGGTCGCTGCCGCGCAGCCTGTGCAGCGGGATGTCGGCCATCCCCCGCAGCTCCACCTGCAGGTCGCTGGCGCGGCGGCCGAGAGCCGCCCGCCGCGTACGCCCGGCCGCCGCCCGCACCGCCCGCAGGCCGTGCCAGCGAAGCGGGGTATCCACGTCGTGCGTCAGCGCCACCGTGAATCCGCCGCCTCGCGGCCCGGCCTCGATGGCCGCCCGAAACCGCTCGACAAGCGCGTCCACGGCCGGCCGCTCAGGGTCGGCGAGCGCCGCTGTGGCCGGGAACCGGCCATGCTCGTCGCGGGCCGACCCAGGTCGCTCCTCCCACCGCGACAGGTGCCAGAACGCGCTCGCCACCACATCGCCGACGCCGTCGCCGAAGTCCAGCAGGCCATCACCGCCGATGGCCGGCCGGGAGGCGTCGCCGGCCTCGAAATACCGCCATGCCAGCTCCGATCCCGGCAGCGCCGAGCTTGGATAGCTGACCTCAGCCGCAGGCTCCGAGCAGGCCGAAAGCAGCGTCGAGATCGCCCACCGGGCCTTGTTCTGGAACCCGGCCGGGACGTCCACCGACAGCCCTGCCGGCGGCTCGCTCACTCGTAGCCGAGGTCGCGCAGCCTGGCCAGGATGCCGGCCTCCTCCTCGTCGGTATAGACGCCCTGCTCATCGCCCGCCGACTCGGGCGCCGCCACGGTCACCGTCTCCCCGGCAGGCGCCAGGATGGCCTCGATCGGCGCACCGTCCAGGTCGTCGGCGGCCAGACCGTGCAGCTTCAGGATGGTGGCCGCGAGCTGGGTGATCTCCGACCCTGCCGGTACCTGACCGGGCCGGATGCCGGGCCCGCAGGCGGCCAGGATGCCGTTCACGCCGTGGTGGCCGGAGTAGCCGTAGGCGTGCTCGGGGTCGAGATCGTCGTGCACCGAGAAGGCGTCCGGCCAGTCGCGCCGGAAGGAATCGACATGCACCCGCTCGTCGCGCGGGAGCAGGATCATGTCCGGCGCCCGGCCGGTGAACGGGCCGTGATAGATGTCGCGCTTTCGCAGCACCTCGAACAGCGGCTGGCCGGTGTCCGGGTGCGGGATCGCCTCCAGCTCGGCCGCCAGTCGGTCGCCGTAGGCGGTGTCGCGGACGGCACCCGTTGCCTCGCCCAGGTACAGCTGGCCGCCGGTGGCAAACGAGTAGGCTCGGGTGCGGCTGAAGTCGACATCGGCGAAGGCGCGGTCGGCGGCCGTCCGCGGAACCACCGGCAGCAGGTCGGCCAGCCGCGGGTACCAGCGCTGCGTGCGGGCAAGCCGCTGATCGACCCCGGCCAGCTTGGCGTAGCGGGTGCCGCGCAGCCGCTGCAGGGAGCGCCGCCGGTAGGCCAGGTGGCCGTGCTGCTCCAGCCAGCGATTGACGTGAAACACCCAGTGGATCGGCTTCATGCCGTGGTCGGACATGAGCAGCACTGTGGGCTCCTCACCGAACCGCTGGCGGGCCGCCTCGATCAGCCGGCCGCAGGCCGCGTCAGCCGCCTGATAGACGCCCACCAGCTCATCGCCGGCGGCGTCCGGGTCGTGCGCGGGATGGTTGGGATCGAGTCGGTGGAAGCCCAGATGGCCGGCGAAGTCGGTGCTCATGAAGTCCACCACCAGCAGGCCCAGATCCGGCTCCAGTTCGAAGCACTGCTCGCACACCGACGCGATCTCGTCCACGTGCTCGCGCAGCAGCCGCGCGTAGCGGGGGAAGTCCTCCCACCAGCGCTCCCTCATCGGGTGGTGGGCGGTGATCAGGTTGGGATGCCGGGCACGGATGGCCGTGGCAGCTGACTCCGGCAGGATCTGCGGCTGCACCGGGCCGCCGTAGCCGGTCACCAGCACGCCCTGGATCGGCTCGCCGGGATAGGTGAAGGGCACGGTCACGAAGGCCGAGCGGATGCCGGCCGCACCCAGCGTCCGCCACAGCGGCGCCCCGGAGCGGCTGGCTGCGCTCTCCACCCGCTGGGTGGCCCGGTTGGCGTTGGACGAGAAGTTGAAGATGCCGTGCCGACCGGGGTTCAGGCCGGTCAGAAAGGACGACCAGGCGGTGGGGGTGACGGCCGGCAGGGTGGAGCGCAGCGGCCCGTAGGCGCCGGCCTTGGCGACGGAGGCCAGCGTCGGCAGTTTGCCCTCGGCCAGCAGCCGGCCCACGAACTCGTGGTCGGCCCCGTCCATGCCCAGGCACAACACCCTCATGTGCGACCGAGCATCGTCCGGTAGAGATCCACCAGCGCCGGCCCCGGGGGTGGCAGCCGCTCGCGCACGATGCGCTCGTTGCGCTCGCCGTAGCGGGCCCGCAGCTCGGGGTCGCGGACGAGCTTGAGCAGGGCGGCGGTGACCGAGTCCTCGTCCCGGCAGTCCACCATTTCGGCGCCCTCGCCCTGCGAGATCCACTCGTCGATGGTCACCGCCTCGCCCATCACCATCGGCAGACGAGAGGCCATCGACTCGATCATCGACGCCGGGGTGGCGTCGGTGGAGGCGATGGAGACGCCGATGTCGGCCGACGCGCACAGCTCCGGCAGCTCGTCTGGCGAGGCGTTCAACTGCGCCACCCGGTCGCGCAGCTGGAGTTCATCCAGCAGCGCCTCGGTCTGATCGCGCGTCCAGCCTCCGCGGGCGGCCATGATCAGGCGCACCCGCGGCTCCTCGGCCGACACCCGGGCGAAGGCCCGCAAGAGCACGTCCAGGTTGGTGTTGGGGCGGTAGTTTCGAAGCGACAGGATGACGATCGAGTCGGCCGGCCAGCCGTGCCGCTCGGCCAGCCCCGGGCGCCGGTGCCCGGGCCCGAACTGGCGCAGATCGACGTACCACACGATCCTGTGCACGTCGCTCTCGTTCGCGCCCAGCCGCACCGTCTCCTCGGCGTTTCCGATCGAGCTGACGACGTAGGAGTCGCCGGCGGCGATCGACTCGGCCACCCACCGGCGGCCGCGCTCGTTGTCGCGACCGTAGGTGAAGATGTCGGTGTTCCAGGGGCTCATGACCAGCGGGTGGATACCCGCCCGCGCCGCCCAGTAGCCGTACGGCAGCAGGTAGTGGGCGTGCACCAGGTCGACATCCAGGCGCTGGGCCAGGTTGCGGATGGCGGGGGCGAAGCGCAGCCGCCGCAGGCCGCGGATGCGGGTGCCCAACTCCAGATCCTGCAGCCGGTGGGCGGTGATCCCCTCCAGCTCGCCCGGCCGGTCGGTGATCCTGTCCGAGACGATGTGCACGTCGTGGCCGAGCTCAGCCACCCGCCACGCCCAGCGCAGGAAGATGACCGAGCGGCCGTCGCCCACGCCAAGCACCCGAAGCGGTCGGTGGCCGTTCGACTCAGCCATGCTTGGCGAACTCCATCCGGGCCGCGGCCGGGCGGCGGCGGGCCCGCAGGCGCACCAGCCGGCTGGCCTGGACGAGGGCGGGCATGGGGTCGTCCAGCGCGAACACGGCATCGGTGTAGGGCGGGCGCTGCAGGCAGGCCGGGCCATCCGACACGAAGCTGATGGCCCACCGCCGTCCCTCCCGGGTCATGCGCACCGGAGCCGGCCGCTGGCCGATCAGATCCAGGTAGGCGATGTGGGTCAGATCCACGCCGCTGGCGCTGGCCAGCCCGTGCCACTGCCACAGCCGCGGGTTGACCTCGATCAGCTTGAAGCGGCCGTTGCGGGGATCCAGCTTGAACTCCACCTGCGAGACGCCGTGGAAGTCCAGAGCGCGCAGGAGCTTCAGCCCGTCGGTCACCACCGGCTCCGCCCACACCGACTCGCCCACCCGGCACACGCCCATCTTCTCGCCGGTCTGGCGCAGCTTGCGGCCGCAGAAGATGCCGAGCGCCTCGCCGTCCTGCGCCAGATAGCTGCCCAGCGTGTACAGGCCGTCGTCGCCGCCGGGCACGAACTCCTGCAGCATCGGCTCGAAGGCTTCGGTGCTGGCGTAGGCGGCCTGCACCTGGTCGGGAGTCTCGCAGCGGAACGCCTGGCGGCGGTGCGCGCGCTTGAACATGATCGGGTCGGAACGGCTTAACCAAGACGGGGTAGCCCAACTCGGCCGCGGCGGCGGTCGCCTCGGAGGCGGAGCGCGGGTGCCGCGTCTCCGGCACCGGCACGCCGGCCGCAATGGCCGTGTCGATCTGGTGGCGTTTGCTCTGGATCCGCTCGAGCGTCTCCCAACCGGGCGACGAGAGCCGGTAGCGCTGGCCCAACTCGGGCAGGTGGCGGGCCAGCGCATTCACATGCTCGTCGTGGGTGGCGAACACCGGCACCGGGCCGTCCAGCGTCTCGCCCAGCCGCACCAGCGCGTCCACGAACCCCTGCTCATCGGCCACCGGGTCGGGCGCCATCACCTTGGTCGCATAGCGGGAACGGAATCCGAGCGCGTGCGGGCGGCTGTCCACGGCCAAGACGCGGACGCCGTGGCGGCCCAGCGAGCGGATGGCGGCGAGCCCGTTGACCCAGCCCACGTCGACCACGACGGCGGGCGGCGAATGCGAGGTTTTTTCTGCCACAAGCGGGCGGGATTGTACGCGTGCAAGCGGTTTGGGCCGTCCGGTCCCGGGTGCCCAGCGGCAGCCTCGAAAGCCGTCCATCGATAGCATGCCGGGCATGTCCACCGCCCGCCGGGTCATGATCGTGGGGCTCGACTGCGCCCCGCCGGAGATCGTCTTCGACGACATGCGCGACGAACTGCCGGTGCTCTCGGGGCTGATGGAGCGTGGGGCGTGGGGGCCGCTGCGGTCGTGCGACCCGCCCATCACCGTGCCCGCCTGGTCGTGCATGATGAGCTCCAAGGACCCCGGCAAGCTGGGCTTCTACGGCTTCCGAAACCGCGCCGACCACTCCTACGACGGCATGACCTTCGCCACCTCCGACAAGGTCAAGGAGGATCGGCTGTGGGACATCCTGGGCCGCACCGGCCGCCGCTCGGTGGTGCTGGGCGTGCCCGGCACCTTCCCGCCGACGCCGCTCTTGGGCGACATGGTGTCGTGTTTCCTGGCCCCCTCGATCCAATCCAAGTACACCTATCCGGCTGAGCTGCGAGACGAGATCCAGGGAGTGGTGGGGGAGTACATGCTGGACGTGCCCGACTTCCGCACCGACCAGAAGGATCGGATCATGCGCGATATCACCGAGATGACGCGCCGCCGCTTCAAGCTGGCCCGGCACCTGCGGGACACCCGCGAGTGGGACTTCTTCGCCATGGTGGAGATGGGCACCGACCGCCTGCACCACGGCTTCTGGCGCTTCTACGACCCCAAGCACCCCGACTACGAGCCGGGCAACCCGTATGAAGAGGCGTTCCGCGGCTACTACCGCTACCTCGACTCCGAGATCGGCCAGCTGATCGAGGGGCTGGGCCCCGACGACGCGCTGCTGGTGGTCTCGGACCACGGCGCGCAGTCCATGTTCGGGGGCATTCAGGTGAACGAATGGCTGATCCGCGAGGGCTACCTGACACTGGTCGAACCGCCCGACAAGCCGACGCCGATCGGCCGCTGCCAGATCGACTGGTCGCGGACCAAGGTGTGGGCTGACGGCGGCTACTACTCGCGGATCTTCCTGAACGTGGCCGGCCGGGAGCCGCAGGGGATCGTGCAGCCGCATGAGTACGAGGCTCTGCGCGACGATCTGGTCGCAAAGCTGGAGGCGCTGGGCGACGAGCAGGGCCAGTCGATCGGCACCCGGGTCTTCCGGCCGGGCGACCTGTACGAGGTGGCAAACGGCGTGCCGCCCGACCTGATCGCCTACTTCGGCGACCTCACTTGGCGCTCGATCGGCTCGGTCGGCGACGGCCGCATCCACGTGCGCGAGAACGACACCGGTCCGGACGACGCCAACCACGCCCGCATGGGCATCGCCATCATGGTCGGAGCCGGAATGCCCGACCAGTTGGGCGACGACGCCACCCTGTACGACATCGCCCCCACGGTGCTGACCGCCATGGGGCTGCCGGTGCCGGGCGACATGCGCGGGCGCGTGCTCGCCGCGGCTTCGTGAGCGATCCCGCCGCCGCCCTCGACCAGCTGCGGGCGATCGCCCACGAGGGCCTGACCTACGCCGACAACCCGTACGACCGCGGCCGCTATGAGCGGCTGGCGGCCGTCGTTGCTGACTGCTACGAGCAGCTGACCGGGATCCCGGCGGCCGAGGTGGATGAGCGCTTCCGGCGCGAGCTGGGTACGCCCACGGCCAAGGTGGGGACGACGGCCGTGGTGCCCGACGGGCAGGGACAGGTGCTGCTGCAGCGAAGGGCCGACGACGGCCGCTGGGGGCTTCCAGGCGGCTGGCTCGACCCCGGCGAGACGCCCGAGCAGGGGGTCCTGCGGGAGGTGCGCGAGGAGACCGGGATCGAGGTCGAGGTGGTGCGGCTGGCGGCCGTCGTCCCCAAGCTGGCCCAGCTGCCGTCGGGCCCGCACTCGATGGTCGGGCTGACCTACCTGTGCACGGCGGTGGGCGGGGAGCTGCGGGCTGACCACGAGGCGCTCGAGGTGGCCTGGCGGCGGCCAGACGAGATCGCCGACTGGCACACCGACCACGGCCTGCGGGTCGAGCTGGCGCTGGAGTCGCAGGCCTAACAGGCCCCGCCGGTGCCAGGCAGGTGCCAGGCACCGGCATCCACAGGTGCCTGGCTCCCGACACGCGCAGCGTGACGCTGCCTAGCCGGCCCTGCGCTCACCTACCGGTGCCAGGCAGGTGCCAGGCACCGGCAGCCACAGGTGCCTAGCTCCCGACACGCGCAGCGTGACGCTGCCTAGCCGGCCCTGCGCTCACCTACCGGTGCCAGGCAGGTGCCAGGCACCGGCAGCCACAGGTGCCTAGCTCCCGACACGCGCAGCCGTGACGCTGCCTGGCCGGCCCTGCGCTCACCTACCGGTGCCAGGCAGGTGCCACGGCAGGGCCGGGCCGGCCCTGCGCTCACCTACCGGCGCCAGGCAGGTGCCTGGCTCCCGACACGCGCAGCGTGGCGGTGCCTGGCACCGGCCTTGCGACCGAGACGGCGCTTCCGAACGCGAGTACGATGGTCGTATGGCCACTCGACCGGCGGATCGCCGAGAGACCATCGCCCGCGTGCGCGAGATCGCGCAGGTGGCGGCGCGGCATGGCTTCGGCTACGCCTTCGAGCGCCGGCCGCTGCGCCGGCGCCCGCCCGAGGCCGAGACGGCCGCCTCCTTCGGCCGCCACCTGCGGGAGATGCTGGACGAGCTGGGGCCGACCTTCATCAAGTTCGGGCAGCTGCTCTCGACCCGCCCCGACCTGGTGCCCGACGAGGTCTCGGCCGAGCTTCGGCTGCTGCAGGACACGGTCACGCCGTTTGCCTTCGAGGAGGTGCAGCGGGCCGTCGAATCGGAGCTGCGGGCGCCGTTGGACTCGCTCTTCGCGTCGTTTGACCCGGTGCCGGTGGCGGCGGCCTCGATCGGCCAGGTGCACGTGGCCTACCTGCAGAGCGGGCGCAAGGTGGCTGTCAAGGTGCAGCGGCCGTCGGCTGCCCGCCGCGTCGAGTCCGACCTGGCCCTGCTCTACCAGATCGCCCGCATCGCCCGCCGCCGGGTGGAGCGGCTGCAGTTCATGGACACGGTGGGCGTTGTGGACGAGTTCGCCCGTTCCATCCGCCGCGAGCTGGACTACCGGATCGAGGCCCGAAACGCCGACATCTTCCGCCGCAACTTCGCCGACGAGCCGCGGGTGTCGATCCCCAAGGTGTACTGGACATACTCAGGCGAGCGGGTGCTGACCATGGAGTGGCTGGAAGGCCCCAAGCTGGGCGAGCTGGCGTTGCCCGAACTGCCCATGGAGGAACGCCGCCGGCTGGCTCTGCTGATGGCGGACACCTGGCTGGAGATGATCTTCCGGCACGGCGTCTTCCATGGCGACCCGCACCCGGCCAACCTGTTCGCGCTGCCCGACGGCCGCCTGGGGCTGGTCGACTTCGGCCAGATCGGCAGCCTCACCGACGCCGACATGCAGCGCCTGACACGGCTGCTGCTGGACTGCGTGAACGAGAACGTGGACGCCCTGCCGCGGCGCCTGTACGAGCTGGGGGTGCGCTTCAACAAGGACCAGGAGGAGGAGTTCCGGATCGAGCTGCGGGAGATCTTCTACCGCTACCACGGAGCCTCGCTGGGCCAGATCGACCCGCTGCAGGTGGTGCGCGAGGCGTTCACCCTGATCTACAAGATGCAGGTGCGGCTGCCGGCTCGTTTCGCCCTGCTGGACAAGACCCTGGCCACCCTGGGCAGCGTCGGCGCCGAGCTGTATCCCGACTTCAACGTGTTCGAGGTGGCCGAACCGTACGCGGCCGAACTGGTCGCCCGCCGCTACTCGCCGCAGGCCCTGCTGAACCGCGGCAAGGAGCAGATGGGCGACTACACAGGCCTGCTCATGGAACTGCCGTTCCAGATCCACGACACGCTCGAGCAGCTGCGCGACGGCGAGGTGGAGGTCGCCTTCCACCACAAGGGCCTGGACGACCTGATCGGCCGCACGGATGTCATGTTCAACCGGCTGGTGGTGGCGATCGTCATGGCCGGCACAGTGATCGGCTCCTCGCTGATCGGGCTCTCGGCCAAGTCCGGGCCACACATCTTGGGGATCAACATCCTGGCCCTGTTCGGGTTCACCCTGGCCACCGTCATGGGCCTGCTGCTGGTCTTCTCGATCGCCCGCAGCGGCCGCCTGTAGCCGCCGGGCAGGGCAGACCCGTCAGCGTGGTTCGAAGGCGTTGACCGCGGTGGCACCGTCGGGGAGGCTGCTGCCGACGACCGCGACGGGGCTCCGAGGCGTGCCCACCGCTGGCTGCGGTCTGCAGGCCACGGCCACGATGCGCATCCGGCCAGCGATCATCGCCGTAGCCGTCGATGGAGTCGGACCCGATCCAGCAGAGCTGCAGAACGGCACGGAGTCATACGGGATGGCCGCCGTTCGTGCGTGCGGCTGGCCCGCGCTGCCACCGCTCTCCACCGCCACGGCTACGGCCGCCACGACGATCACGCCGACGCCCAAGGGCAGGGGGATCCACGACACCCATCTTCGCTGCCGGTCTGGGAACGGCACGCCGAACCGCTCAACCGCAAGCCGCTCGGCCTCCTCGCGGGTGCGCGCGGCCTCCTGCTCTTTTTCGGCGGCGTCCTCCAGGTGCGCGCGCAGCTCGCCCAGCACTCGCCGGCGCCGCAGCGGGCCACCAGGCACCCGACCGCGCAGCTCGTACAGGTAGCGCTGGATCGGCCCGTCGCTCACAACGCACCTTCCAACACCCGCGTCACGCCGGCCGAAAACTGGCCCCACTGCTCGCGCTTGCCATCCAACGCAGCCGCACCGGCGGGCGTCAGTTGGTACACGCGCCGCTTGCGGCCGCCATGCACCCGAGAGCGACTCGACAGCAGCCCCGCTCCTTCCAGGCGATACAGCGCCGGGTAGATCGTGCCCTCGGGCAGGTCAAACGTGCCATCGCTGATTACCCGAAGCCGCTCCAAAATGCCATACCCGTGCATCGGCTCGGCCCGGATGGCCGCCAAGAGCAGCATGTCCAGGTGGCCTTTGAGCGCCTGAGAATCCACGACACCCACTATACATCGCATAGCAAGGCTATGCAAGGCAGAGCATCGTCCGAGATACGGCCCAGTGGCGACCCCGAGCGCCGTCCGCACCGGTTCCTAGCATGGGTGTATGGCCCCCCTCGAGCCGCGCTACCAGCTGGCACCGTGCCCGCCCGATCAGGCGGAGGCGCTGGCGGCCGAGCTCGGGCTGGCCCGGACGATGGCCGAGGCCCTCTACCGCCGTGGGTTGACCGACGCCGCTGCCGCCCGCGCCTTCCTGGAGTTGGACGGGCCGCTGCACGACCCGCTGGCGCTGGGCGACATGTCGGCCGCCTGCACGCTGATCGGCGAGGCCGTCGCGGCCAGCCGCAAGGTGTGCGTGCATGGCGACTACGACGCCGACGGGATCTGCGCCACCGCGCTGGCGGTGCTGGTGCTGCGCGAGCTTGGCGCCGACGTCAGCTGGCACCTGCCCAGCCGCTTCGAGGAGGGCTACGGGCTGGCCGCGGAGACGGTCGAGCGGCTGGCCGGCGACGGCACATCGCTGCTGATCACGGTGGACTGCGGCATCACCGCCGTCGAGCAGGTGGCCCGCGCCCGGGAGCTGGGGATGGACGTGATCGTGACCGACCACCACCGGCCGGGGCCGGAGCTGCCCGACTGCCTGCGCGTGTGCGCGCAGCCCTCGGACTACCCGTTCCCAGAGCTGTGCGGCACCGGCGTTGTGTTCAAGCTGGCCGAGGCCCTGTGGGCGGCTGCCGGCCGCGAGCCCGCGCAGCTCGAGCAGCATCTCGACCTGGTCGCGCTGGCCACCGTGGCCGATGTCGTGCCGCTGGTGGACGAGAACCGGGGCCTGGTACGGGCCGGCCTGCGCCGGATGGCGCGCACGGCCAAGCCCGGCCTGCGCGCGCTGATGGCGAGCGCCCGCGTCGACCGCGTCGATGTGTCGGCGGGCGACCTGGGCTTCCGGCTGGCGCCCCGCATCAACGCCGCCGGCCGGCTGTGCCACCCGGCCGAGGCGCTGGAGCTGCTGCTGACCGACGACGAGAAGCGGGCGAACGAGCTGGCCGAGCGGCTGGAGGGCCTGAACCGCCAGCGCCAGGCGGTCGAGGACGAGATCCTGTGCGACGCCGTCGAGCGCATCGAGGCGGCCCCGGAGGCTGGCGCGAGCGGCGCGCCTACGTGCTGGCGTCACGCGACTGGCACGAGGGCGTGATCGGCATCGTCGCCTCGCGGCTGGTCGAGCGCTACGGCCGGCCGGTGGTGCTGATCGCGATCGGCGACGAGGAGGCCAAGGGTTCGGGCCGCAGCATCCCAGCCTACGACCTGCACGCCGGGCTGACGGCATGTGCCGAGCACCTGGAGAAGTTCGGCGGGCATCGCGCCGCCGCCGGGCTGTCGATCGACCCGGCTGCGATCGCGGCCTTCGGCTCGGCGCTGGCGGAGCACGCCGAGGCGGCCATGTCGGACGCGACCTGGCGCCCCGGCACCGGATCGACGCCGTGCTGGCGCCGGCCGAGGTGTCGCTGGAGCTGGCCGACGAGCTGGCACGGCTGGAGCCGTTCGGGCTGGGCAACCCGGGCGTCACCCTGCTGGCCCCGGCCGCCACCCTGCATGCGGTCGAGACGATGAGCGATGGCAAGCACCTGCGCTGCGGCGGTCGAGCTGGGCGGCTTCCGCTGCCGCGCCGTCGGCTTCGGCATGGGGCGATATCGCCACCAGCCTGCGCCACGGCGGCCGGGTGGACGTGGTCTATCGGCTGCAGCGCAACCAGTGGAACGGCACGGTCACCCCGCAGATGGTGCTGCGAGCGGTGGCCCCGACGCCATCCGGCCTGAGTCCGCCCGGCCCGACCCGCGGCGGTGCCGGCCAGCGCCGCCGCGCGCAGCCCGCGGGTGGTCGATCAGCGCGGCCGCGGCGTGCAGATCGCGACCATCGCCGGCCTGGCCGCAAGCGGCGAGCCGGTGCTGGTGGTGGTGGCCGACGTGCGAGCGGCGGGCGACCATGCTGGCCGGGCCGCTGCACCCGGGTCGGTTCGGGCGGCGGCACGATCGCGCTGGCCAGCTACTGCGAGGCGGCGGCGCTGGAGCAGGCCGCGGAGCGGTTCGGCGCGTGGTCGCGCTGGATCCGCCGGCCGACCCCGAGCAGGGCGCGGTGCTGGCCGAACTGGGCTCGCTGACCACCGTGCACCTGGTGTGGGGGGCGGCCGAGATCGAGTTCGCCCGCGGTGGCCGAGGCGGGCGAGCCGCTGCGCCCGGCGCTGGCCATGGTCTGGCGCGGCGACACGCGCCGGCTCCAGCATCCCGCTGGCCGACGACACGCTCGAGCGCTGCCGAGCCGTGCTGGACGAGCTCGGGCTGGCGGCCGAGCCGCCGGCGGCGGGCAAGATCGACCTGAATGCGTCGGCCACCTACCGGGCCGCGCTGGAACGGGTTGAATCGGTGCGCCGGTTCCTGGCCTCGCGCGAAATCGCCGTCTGACGGCCGCCGGCTGAGCCCGCCAGCCCTCGGCGCACAGGGGCCCTTGCCTACACTAAGGGCATGGCAACCGTGCCTCGCAGCGCCGAGGCCGAACGGCACGACCATCTGCTGGCCGAGCTGCTCGACCAGGTTTCGGCCTACAACCCCGACGCCGACGGCGACCGGATCGCAGGCGGCGTTCGACTACGCCTGCGACCAGCACGCGGGCCAGCTGCGCAAGAGCGGGGAGACTTCATCCACCACCCGTGGAGCGTGGCCGTGATCTGCGCCGAGCTGAAGCTCGACTCGGCCACGATCGCGGCCGCCCTGCTGCACGACGTGGTCGAGGACACCGACGCCGAGCTCGAGCACGTGCGCGAGCGTTCGGCGACGAGGTGGCGCTGCTGGTCGAGGGCGTCACCAAGCTGTCCAGGATCAGCTTCGCCAGCCGCGAGCAGGCCCAGGTCGAGAACTACCGCAAGATGATCATGGCGATGGCCCAGGACCTGCGCGTGGTGCTGATCAAGCTGGCCGACCGGCTGCACAACATGCGCACGATCGAGCGCGCTGCCGCAAGCAGAAGCAGACTGCAGAAGGCGCGCGAGACGCTCGAGATCTACGCGCCGCTGGCCCACCGGCTGGGCATCCACTCGATCAAGTGGGAGCTCGAGGACCTCGCCTTCCAGACGCTGCACCCGCGCCGCTACACCGAGATCGAGGCGATGGTCAACCAGCGCCGCGCCGACCGCGAGCGCTACGTCGAGGAGGCCTCGACCATCCTCTCCCGCGAGCTGGACGAGGCCGGCGATCGAGCGCCGACATCTCCGGCCGCGCCAAGCACTACTACTCGATCTACTCCAAGATGGCCCAGGGCGGCAAGGAGTTCAACGAGATCTACGACCTGACCGCGATGCGCGTGCTGGTCGACTCGGTGAAGGACTGCTACGGCGCGATCGGCATCATCCACTCGCTGTGGAAGCCGATGCCGGGCCGCTTCAAGGACTACGTGGCCATGCCCAAGTTCAACATGTACCAGTCGCTGCACACGACGGTGATCGGGCCGCAGGGCAAGCCGCTCGAGATCCAGGTGCGCACGCAGCGAGATGCACCAGACCGCCGAGTACGGCATCGCCGCCCACTGGCTGTACAAGGACAAGCACGCGCGCCGGCCGAGGACGAGCTCGCTGACGCCGTGGCTGACCCAGCTGATGGACTGGCAGAACGACGCCACGCGACCCCGAGCGAGTTCATGGAGACGCTGCGCGTCGACCTGTTCTCCGACGAGGTCTACGTGTTCACGCCCAAGGGCGAGGTCAAGAGCCTGCCGGCCGGGCGCGACGCCGCTCGACTTCGCCTACGCCGTGCACACCGACGTCGGCCACCGCTGTGTCGGCGCCAAGGTCAACGGCCGCATCGTGCCGCTGCACTACGCGCTGCAGCTCGGGCGACTTCGTCGAGGTGCTGACCTCCAAGCAGGAGCGGGGGCCCGTCCCGCGACTGGCTGAACCTGGTGCAAGAGCTCGCGGGCCACGCAACAAGATCCGCCAGTGGTTCAGCCAGCAGGCGCGCGAGGATCTCGAGCACAAGGGCCGCGAGTCGCTGCACCAGGCGCTCAAGTCGAACGGGCTGCCGCACCAGAAGGTGTCGGCCTCGCCGCTGCTGGCCGGGATCATCCGCGACATGGGCTTCAAGAAGGCCGACGACTTCTACGTCGCGATCGGCGCCGGCAAGGTGCCAGGTCGGGCAGGTCGTCTCGAAGGTGCTGGGCAAGCTGAAGACCGCCGAGGTGGTGACGCCCGAGGCACGAGCTCACGCGTCACGCCGGCGCGCCCAGAAGCGGCCGGCCGTCGTCGTCCAGCCTACGGCATCGTGGTCGACGGCACCGCCGACGGCGACGTGCTGGTGCGGATGGCCAAGTGCTGCACGCCGGTGCCGGGCGACGAGTCGTGCGGCTACATCTCGCTCGGGCCGCGGCATCACCGTGCACCGCGACGACTGCCCCAACGTGCGCGCCCTGCGCCGCAACCCCGAGCGCTTCACCGGCGTGTCAGCTGGGACGACAGCGCGACCGCCACCAGCTCGTTCCGGGTGACCATCGCCCTGCAGTCGTGGGACCGGCCGCGGCTGCTCGAGGACGTCGCCCGCACCTTCGCCGAGTACGGCTGCAACATCGTCGAGTACGGCGGCCACGTGTCCGACCAGATGGCGCGCAACTGGTACACGGTCGAGGTGGGGGACGTCGAAGACGCTGCGCAGCCTGATCTCGGCGCTGAAGAACCTGGAGGCGGTGTTCGACGCCTACCGGGTCACGCCCGGCGGCTGACCGACGCACGCGTAGACTGCCCGATGTCCACTGCTGGACGGCGAGACCGTGATCTGGACAGGGCCATCCCAGCTGGCAAGTCGCTGCTGATCTTCTACGTCAAGTGGCACGATCGTGTCGCTGATCCCGGCGGCGATCTGGGTGGTCCTCGAACGCCGGCATGAGCGACCCGCCAGCTCGGACGATCTTCTTCGCGCTGACGGCTGGTGGCGCTCGTGCTGCACCTACGTGATCGGCTGGATCCAGCGAGCGCACCACCCGCTACACCGATCACCAACCGCCGCATCACACGTCCGCACCGGCATCGCTCGCCCGCAACGAGCACTCCGACCCACGCTCGCCCGCGTCCAGAACGTGAACATCTCGCCAGGGCATCTTCCAGCGCATGCTCGGCATCGGCGACGTCGACTGGGACACGGCCGGCACCGACGAGGCCGACTCCGACTTCACGCTTCCGCGGCGTCGACGACCCCAGCCAGCTGATGCGGACGTGGTCGAGCGCTACGACGGCGAGTCCTGCGCGCTGACCGCCGGACGGACGCCGGGTCCCGCCGCTAGACTGAGCGCGGCGCCGCCCGCCGCAGCGCCATCCGCGCGCTCGCGCTGTCGTTTCCGCACAGCCCGCGAGGATCACCCGTTCGGGCCCGAGGCGCACGTCTTCAAGGTCGGCGGCGGCAGCACCATGTTCGCGATCCTGAGCGACGGCCCGCCGGTGACGGTGACGCTGAAGCTGACCCGGGAGGAGCGCGAGGTGGCGCTGACGCTGCCGTTCGTGTCCGAGGCCCGCTACGTCGGCCGCTACGGCTGGGTGACCGCCCGGGTCGAGGACGAGCCGACTGCCTGGAGGCGACGCTGGAGTGGATGCGCGAGAGCTACTGGCTGAAGGCGCCGGCCGACGTGCGCGAGGCGGCCTGGGCGGTCGTAGCGGCCCCGTGCTTCAGGGCTCCCAGGCGCTCGCCGCCGGTGTCCCAGCCGACCAGGCAGTACGGCGAGAGCAGCTCCGCCACCCGCTCCAGGAAGTCCCGGTCGCCGTCGCCGAACGCGGCCGGCGCGTCGGAGTCGATGTCGATCTCGGCCACGACCAGCCCGTCGTAGTGATCGGCACGACGATCTCCGAGCGGGTCGACAGGAAGCAGGCCAGGTAGCGGGGGTCGGCGTTGACGTCGTCCACGATCTCGGTCTGGCCGCTGGCCGCGGCCGCGCCGCAGACGCCCTGGCCGATCGGGATGCGCACGTGCTCGGTCGCCTCCGGCCCCTTCCACGGCCCCAGCGCCAGCTCGTCGCCCTCCACGAAGTAGATGCCCGACCCACGAGTAGTGTCCGACCCGGTCGTGCAGCACGTCGACGGCCTGGCGCACGATCTCGTCCGACTCCGTCTCGCGCGCGATCGATCGCGCTCGATCGCGTGCAGCGCCGCCGTAGCCGCTGTCGGTCGCGCGCTCATGCTCTCGACCTCCGCTCGAACTCGGCGATCGCGTCGCGCAAGCTCACCCGGCACCGGCACCGGCCGCCGCTCGGCCAGGTCGACCTGCACCATGCGTCTGGTTGGCGGCCACCAGCTGGCGACCGCCGGCCACGTTGTCGGCCTCGAACTCCCAGGCCATGCTGGTGGTGCCGATCCGCGCGCACCCGCACGAACACCTCCAGCTCGTCGTCGAAGCGGGCCGGTGCGTGGTACTCGACCTGCTGCGCGCGCATCACGAACTCGGGTCGCTGCGGCTCGCGGTCGCAGCAGGCCGAGGTGGCGCAGGTACTCGACCCGGGCGCGGTCGAAGTAGGGCATGTAGCGGCCGTAGTAGACGATCCCCTGGGCGTCGGTCTCGTCGAACCCGACCCGGGTGCGGTAGGAGAAGCGAAAGGGCGGGCGGCGGTCGGTGGCGGCTCACGACCGGATCAGCGCCAGCACCTCGTCGCGGCGCGGCTCCATCGTGCTCGGCGGACAACGCCTCCAGGTTCAGCCGCAGCAGCGGCTCGGTGTTGGACGGCCGCACGTTGAAGTGCCAGTCGTGCGAACTCGAACGAGATGCCGTCCAGGTGCGAGACGCGGTCTGGCGGCGGGGCCGTAGCGGTCCTTCAGCTCCTGCAGCTTGCACCGGCACGTCGTCCACGGTCGAGTTGATCTCGCCGGAGATGAAGTAGCGCTCGCGGAACGGCGCGCAGCAGCTGCGACAGCGGCTTGCCGGCTGCGCGAGATCAGCTCCAGCATGCACCAGCGCCGGCACGATGCCGGTGTCGCAGAAGTAGAAGTCGCGGAAGTAGTAGTGGCCCGACACCTCGCCGGCGAAGACCGCGTCCTCCTTGCGCATGCGGGCCTTGATGAAGGCGTGGCCGACGCGGTTTTCGAGCGCCGTGCCGCCCGCCGCGCGCGACCGTGTCGCGCACCGCCCACGAGGCGCGCAGGTCGTAGATGATCGTCGCACCCGGGTGCCGCTCCAGCATGCGACCGGGCGATCAGCGCGGTGATCAGGTCGCCGGGCACGAACTCGCCGGTGTCGTCGATGAAGAAGCAGCGGTCGGCGTCGCCGTCCCAGGCGATGCCCAGGTCGGCGCCCTGCTCGACGCACCTTGCTCCACGATGAAGTGCCGGTTCTCCTCGAGCAGCGGGTTCGGCTCGTGGTTGGGGAAGCTGCCGTCGGGCTCGAAGGCGTAGGGGACGGCCTCGATCGGCAGCCGGTCGAGCAGCGGCCCGATCATCGGCGCCGGCCATGCCGTTGGCGCCGTCCAGCACCACCTTCAGCGGCCGCACGGCCGTCGGGTCGATGAAGCCCAGCACCCGCTCGCCGAAGGCCTCGGTAGACGTCGCGGCTGTGCGATCTGGCCGTGCTGCGCCGGCGGCCGCCAGGGGCGCCGTCCAGCGCAGGCGCCTTGATCTTGTCCAGGCCGGTGTCGCCGCCCACCGGCTGGGCGCCGCGGCGCACGATCTTCATGCCGTTGTAGGCCGCGCGGGTTGTGCGAGGCGGTGACCTGGATGCCGCCCTCGTAGCCGTACTCGCCGACCGCGAAGTAGAGCATCTCGGTGCCGATCTGGCCCAGCGTCGACGACGTCGGCGCCCTGCTCGCAGGCGCCCCGCGACGGCCGCCGTCGGCCAGCTCCGGCGACGACAGCCGCATGTCGTGGCCGATCGCCATCTGTTCGGGCTCGAAGGCCGCCACGTAGGCGCGACCGAGCCGGTAGGCGCCCTCGGCGTCGAGTTCGTCGGGCACGATGCCGCGGACGTCGTAGGCCTTGAACACCGAAGGGGTCGAGCATCGGCGAGAGTCTAGAGCAAGTCCGTCTGCGGCTCGTGCACGTCGCCGACGCCCAGATGCTGGCCGATCTGTATACGGCAGGGCCGCGACTTCCTGGCGCCGTTCGACCCGAACCGGCCGGACGAGTTCTACACGCCGAGGGGCAGATGCGCAGCCTGCGTCAGCTGGAACGAGACCGCCCGGCTGACCTGGGCGAACGGTTCCTGATCGAGGTCGATGGCGCGCCCGGCGGCGTGATGTCGGTGTCCCGGGTCGTTCCGCGGGCCGTTCCAGAATGCGGGCACTCGGCTACTGGGTGACCGAGCAGCCTGAACGGCCGTGGCGTCGCCACCGAGGCCGTCCGGCTGGTGTGCGAGTGGGCGTTCGGCGAGGCCCGCCTGCACCGCTCGAGGCCGGCACGCTGGTCGACAACGTCGGCTCGCAGACGGTGCTCGGCGAAACCGGTTCAGCGGATCGGCCGCTCGCCCCGCTACCTGCAGATCGCGGGCACCTGGCGCGACCACCTGCTATTCGCGCGCACCGCCGAGGACTGACCTGTCGCACTAGCGCGCCGGTTGCGTCACGCGGCAGGTCACCCAACCTGGCACCGTTACGGGCAGCGCGCCGGATTCGGCACACAATCGCGGCACGGACTTCGGCGGGTTGCGGAGGGTGGAAGCCAGGCGCCACCCTTGACACGTCGAGCGACGCCCAAGAACCGGCAACAAGAGCGCTCCAACTTCGCCACCCCGCCCGTCACCGTACCTGGCACCCATCACGACCAGGCGGCGCGCACCTTCTCGGCGTCCGCGACAGGTGCTCGGGCATGACCCTGACGTCGGCCAGCACCGGCATGAAGTTGGTGTCGCCGTTCCAGCGCGGCACGACGTGCAGGTGGAGGTGGTCCTCGATGCCGGCGCCGGCCACCCGGCCCAGGTTGATGCCGGCGTTGAAGCCGTGCGGCGCCATCGCCGCGGTCAGCGCGGCGATGCCGTCGGTCGAGCAGCTCCCACAGCTCGGCCCGCTCCTCGGCGTCCAGCTCGCCGGGCGTGGCCACGTGCCGGTAGGGCGCGACCATCAGGTGGCCGTTGGCGTAGGGGTAGAGGTTCAGCAGCACGAACGCGTGCCGGCCGCGGTGCACGATCAGCGCCTCGTCGTCGCCGCCGCTGCCGGCTTGTCGCAGAAGATGCAGCCCTGCCGCGTCACCGGCCCCCGGCCACGTACTCCAGCCGCCAGGGCGCCCACAGCCGCTCGGTCACAGCCACCGCTTGCGCCGGAAGTAGCCGAGCATCAGCGCCGACGATCACCAGCATGCCGCCCACGATCGTCCAGAAGGCGTGGCGCCGAGTGCTGGAACGGGGCAGCCGCACGTTCATGCCGTAGATGCCGGAGATCAGCGTCAGCGGCAGCAGGACACGCTGAAGACGGTCAGCACCCGCAGGATGTCGTTCTGCTTGTGCGCGATCACCGACTCGTTGGTCTGCTCCAGCGCCTCGACGACCTCCTTGTAGTTGTCGAGCTGATCCCAGATCCGCTCGGCCGAGTCGACGATGTCGTCGAAGTAGACCTCCAGGTCCTCCGGACAGGTAGCGCGTGCGCGACGCGCTCCAGCAGCCGCAGCGTCGAGCGCTCGGGCTTGATGATCTTGCGGTAGGCGATCGATCTCCTGCTTGACGTTGGAGATGTCGCGCGCCACGTCCTCGCCGCGCTCGTCCAAGATCGCGTTCGTGCAGGCGGTCGAGCTTGAACCCGATCTTGTCCAGGATCGGGAAGCAGTAGTCGAACGACTCCGACAGGATCTCGTACAGCAGGTAGCCCGAGCCCTTCGAGAAGTACTCCTCGCGCAGCTCGGGGTTGTCGTACAGCCGGGTGAACAGCCGGCCGACCGGCTTCAGCGGACGTTGGGCAGCGTGATCACGTAGTCCGGGCCGACGAACACGTTCAGCTCGGCCGCGTTCAGCCGGCCCGATCGACCTTGTCGAAGCGCGGCAGGTGCAGGACGATGAACAGGTAGTCGTCGTACTCGTCGATCTTGGGCCGCTGGCGGGTCGACAGCACGTCCTCGAGGTCGAGCTCGTGGAAGTCGAAGTGCTCGGCCAGGTAGGCGGTCTCGACCGCGGTCGGCGTCTCGATGTTCAGCCAGCGCAGGCCGCCGAGCTCGAGCTCAGCGACCTGAGGCTCGGACCGCGCGACAGCCGGCCGCTGCGGCGCTCGCTGCGCGCCTGCGGACTGTCCTCGGGATCCGGGGCAGGTTCGGCATCCAGCAGTCACGGGTCGTCACGGGCGTGTGCATACCACTGACCTGTCCGGTTCGAGTGCGATGCGGCGACCCCTGCGGGGCGTCGCCATGTTATCGGGATACGGTTCGGCGGTTGAGCGAGCGGACTCCCCCCGGCGGCACCGCCGACGAGCATCTGCTGCAGCGTCACGACGCGAGCTTCCTGCACACCGATCCGTGGCGGATCCTGCGCATCACGGGGGAGTTCGTGGAGGGCTTCGACGCGCTGGCCGAGGTCGGGCCGGCGGTGACCGTGTTCGGCTCGGCCCGCACACCGCCCGACGATCCCATGTACGCGGCCGCTCGCGAGACCGCGCGCGGCTGCTTGGCCGAGGCCGGCTTCGCCGTGATCACCGGCGGCGGCCCCGGCATCATGGAGGCCGCCAACCGGGGCGCACGAGGCCGGCGGCGGCCTCTCGATCGGCTGCAACATCGAGCTGCCGCACGAGCAGCGCCCAACCCGTACGCCGGACATCTCGATGGACTTCCGCTACTTCTTCGTGCGCAAGACGATGTTCGTCAAGTACTCGGAGGCGTTCGTCGTCTTCCCCGGCGGATTCGGCACGCTGGACGAGCTGTTCGAGGCGTTGACGCTGGTCCAGACCGGCAAGATCCACCGGTTCCCGGTGGTGCTGTACGGCGCCCAGTACTGGCAGGGTCTGCTGCACTGGCTGCGGGCGATGGCCGTCGATGCCCACAACATGGCCGAGACCGACCTCGATCTGCTGATGGTGGCCGATCAGCCCGACCAGGCGGTGGAGATGGTGCTGGCCTGCAACTCCGGCACCTGCGACCACGAGTGGCACCGGCTGCCCACGCGGCCCGACGCGTAAAGGCCCGGTAACGGTTCGGTCACAGTTGCCCGCCCAAAGCCGGGAACGCGGCCGGCCGCCGCTAGCGTAAAGAGGTGATGCGGTGGGAACGAGTCACCCGACTCGGCGCGGCAGCCATCGCGGGGCTGGCCGTGCCGTGGTTGCTGGCAGCCACAGCCGGCGATCCGCCGGCGCCGATCCAGATCACCGTCGGCGGCCACGCCACCTACGCGGTGGCCGGCGCAACGGTGGCCCAGCTGGCTGCCCGCGATGGCCTGCATCCGCGCGCCGGCAGCCTTGTCAGCGTGAGCGGCGGCGTGCTCACACCCGACCGTTATCCGGGGGGCATCGAGGTGGATGGCCGCCAGGCGTCACCAGCGACAGTCCTGGCCGCCGGCAACCGGCTGACGGTGGTGGACGGGGTCGACCACCGCGAGCCGGTGAGGACGGTGCTGACCCCGTCGCCGACCGGCGAGCCGCCCAGCCCTGAGTACACGCTGGGCCGGGCGCCCGGCATGGTCGTGCAGGTGGTGGGCAAGATCTCGGGCGAGGTGGCGAGCACCGGCTTCCGGGCCTCAGGGCCGGTGAGCACGCCGCGGGCCGTCGCGCTCACCTTCGACGACGGCCCGTGGCCGGGGTCGACCCAGGCCATCCTGCGCATCCTGATCCGCAAGCGGGTGCCGGCCACGTTCTTTCTGATCGGCGAGCAGGTGCCCTCCCAGACCAGCCTGGTCAAGGCCGAGCTGGCGGCCGGCATGGAGGTCGGCGACCACTCCTGGGACCACCCGCTGGATCCGCCCCTGGCCGAGCTCGGCACGGCCAAGATCCACGACGAGATCTCCTTCACGCACACCGTCGAGGCGGCCGACGGGGCCGACATCACCGCCTTCCGCCCACCCGGCGGCAGCTGGTCGGATCAGGTCGTGCGGATCGCCGCCGCCCAGGGCATGCGGGTTATCCTGTGGTCGGTCGACCCCCGCGACTGGGCGCCCGGCGCGACCGCCAAGGGCATCGTTCACAACGTGCTTTCGAACGTCCGCCCGGGGTCGATCGTGCTCATGCACGACGGCGGCGGCGACCGCTCCGCGACGGTCAAGGCGCTGCCCAAGATCATCGCGGGCATCCGCAAGCGCGGCTTGAAGCTGGTCGAGATCGAGCGCTGAGCGCAATCCTGTCCGCGGCATAGCATGCGGCCATGGAGGTGACGCTGAGGCCGGCCGCCCCGTACCTGCTGCGAGCGAGCGCCGGCGCCCCGGACGCCTGCCGGCGGTTCCGGTCGGGCATCCTGGAGCTGGCCTTCCTCACACCCGCCGGCCCCGCCCGGGCGCGGGTCTGGCAGCTGCCCGACGGTGGGCTGGCCGCCCGCATCCAGGCCGAGCAGGACGAGCCGGCCCACGACCGGCTGTGCGAGATCCTGCAGGTGCGGCTCGACCACCGGCCGTTCCTGGCCATGGCCGCTCGTGACCCGCTGCTGCGGCCGCTGCGCTCGGCGATGGCCGGCTACCGGCCGCTCGGCCTGGGCTCGCCCCAGCAGGCGTTGGTGCGCGGCGTCGCCGGACAGCTGATTCGGGCCTCGGAGGCGTACATGATCGAGCGTCGGCTGCTGTGCGACCTGATGCCGGCCGCGGAGTCGGGGCTGCGGCTGCCGCCGACCGCCCGCGATCTGGCAACGGCCCATCCGGCCCGGTTCGAGCGTGCCGGGCTGTCCCCGGCTCGGGCGGCGGCGCTGTCGCGGGCAGCGAGGCTGGACTGGGAGGGACTGGCGGCGCAGTCCACGGCGACCGTCGAGGCTCGCCTGCGCAGCGTGCGCGGGATCGGACCATGGACGGCGGCGGTGGTGCTGACGCGCGGATTCGGGCGGCTGGAGCGGGGGCTGGTGGGCGACCTGGGGCTGGTGCGGCTGGCCTCGGCGCTGGCCGGCCGCAGGGCCGAGGCCGAGGACACCGAGCGGCTGCTGGCGCCCTATGGACAGTGGGCCGGCCTGGCCTCCAGCTGGCTCTTGCGGCATCCGCTGGCGCACACTCGCGGGTTCCGCCCGAAGCCGGCCAGCCGCGTGGCTAGTTGAAGATGTCGACCAGGTGCTCGGCCTGGCCCAGCAGGTGCTCGAGGCTGGCCTGCGCCAGGCCGGAGCCGCGCCAGGCGACCACCAGCGAGTCACCGGTCTCGATGTCGTTTTCGAGGTCGAACACCAGCTCCGGCTGGTCCAGGCACCACTGCGTGAACGCGTCGTCGAAGAGCGCATGCACCTGCTCGTCGGGCACGTCGTCTGACACCCGCACCTTGTACCGCTGATCGAACCGCTCGGAGATGCCGCGCACCCGGTGGTCCTCGCGATGCAGAAGGCGGGTCAGCCAGTCGCCCTCGGTGTAGCGCTCGGGATGCACGGTCAGGCGCGGCCACTGCGGCGCCGAAACCGAGATCAGAAAGAGGGTGAACCAGGTGTCGCTGACGCCCATCCCGCCCAGCATGGCGGTGGCGTCGGGCGAGCTGATGGCGAACTCGGTGAGCAGCGCCTCGTGCCCGTGCACCTGGCCCTCGTACGCCTGCAGGGTGACGTCGACCAGACCCAGCCGCAAGAACGGCGTCTGGCCGGCCAGCTTGCGCTCGACCGACTGGAAGCCGTGCTGGTTCGCGAACGCGGGCAGATCGCCTGTCTGCTGATCGGACATGGCCGCGATCCTAACCGGTCTGCGGCGTGAGACCCGGCGCTAGTTCGAGATCTTGATGTAGTCGATGGCGCCCGTGAAGTAGTCGCAGGTCGTCTTCACCTGGTCGCAGTTCAGCTTGCCGCCGATCGTGATCGGCCGGGTGTTGGTGATGTTGCCGGTGCTGCCCTTGGAGGTGGCAACCACCTTGCCGTCGATCGAGAGCGTCAGGCTGGTGGACGTGCGGGTGCAGACGGCCGTGTGCCAGTTGCCATCCGAGAGCACCGCCGGCGACTCCACTGCCTTGCGCAGCAGCGAGCCGGTCGGACCGACGCCGCGGAACACGCAGTTCAGGTGGCCGCCCGGGTTCTCCAGCTTGAAGTAGGCGCCGGCGCCGGCCTGGCCCTTCTGAATGATGTTGCCGAAGTGCTTGGTCGTGTTGTAGCGAAGGGTGACGATGAATGTCCCGGTGCCCGGGTTGAACACAGAGTTGTTCGGCACCTGGATGATCCGCTCGGGCTTGGGCGGCGGCATGGTCGGGCTGGCGAACGGCCACTGATAGGCGGTCGCACCCTGCAGGCTGACGCCGGTGATCACGGCCGAACCGATCGAGCCGTTGATGTGGTTTGGCCCGCTGTCCACCATGACGGTGGCGCCCTTGGCCTCGTTCATCTCCCAGTCGGCAAGCGTCGCCGCCGACGCGGGCGCGGCCACCGCCGCCCCCAACACCATGATCGCCATCACGGACGTGCCGATACGCATGCGCATGCGGTGCCCCCTTCAGACTGCGCTCGTTCACAACCCTGCCACAAGGGTACACGCGATATCAGCTGTAGACCAGTAGGCTGCCGGCCGGTGGCTGAGCGGGCGCTGGCATGGGATGGCTGCGGCAACGCGCGCGACCTGGGCGGTCTGCGCCTGAGATCGGGAGGCGTGACGCGATCGCGGGTGGTCGCACGATCGGATTCCCTGACTCGGCTCGCGCCCGCCGGCCGCGATCAGGCGCTGGCCCACGGCGTCACCCGGGCCGTCGATCTGCGAGCCGACAACGAGAAACTGGCCGGCGAGAGCTGGCCTGACGGCGTAGAGGTGATCGCCAATCCGATCCTGCCAGGCAGCCCGGAGGATCCGCTGTGGCGGGAGTTCGGCGCCATCTTCGACGCCGCGCCCGACCCCGAGCACGGCCTGCGCGACGTCTACCTGGCGTTTCTGGAGCGGTGGCCGGGTGAATTCGCGGCGGCGCTGGCGGCCGTTGCCGAGCCGGGCGAGGGCTGTGTGGCGGTTCACTGCAACGCCGGTCGTGATCGCGCCGGGCTGGTCAGTGCCCTGCTGCTGGACGCGATCGGCGTGGAGAGCGACGAGATCGCCGCCGACTTCGCGCTGTCACCTCCCATCGAAGGCCATCCGGGCGCGTCGGCCTGGGTGATGCGGGAGGTGCTGGCGGCGCTCGACCGGGACGCGGGCGGGAGCCGCGGCTACCTGGCCGCCGCGGGGGTCGACCTAGCCGCGCTTGACTCAGTGCGGCTGGTCTGACCCGCGGTGGAGAGCGCTCAGAACCCGAAGCGGCTGCGCATCCTGTAGCCGACAGCGGCGACGAGCAGCAAGATGATGATGATGGTGAACCACATACGAGCCTCCAACCACGACGTGTAACAGGTGACCGAGCTGTTAGGGTCGGGAGAGGCGCAGCGGGGCTTCGGCCACGCACCTGAAATTGTAGCAGGGTTGTGGCAGATCGAACGATCGCGGCCGGCCAGCTCACGCGCTCTTGGGCGGCCCCGGCAACAGATGGCGGCCATCGACAACGGCGCCGGCCAGGTCGATCAGCTTGCGGTTCGTGCTGCGGGCGTGGGTGCGCAGGAGGTCGAACGCCCGCTCCTCATCGATGTCGTGCCGCTCCATCAGGATGCCCTTGGCCCGCTCGATCAGAGCCCGCCGCCCGAATGCCCCCTCCAGGCTCTGGAACTCAGCGAAGCGGCGCAGCACGATGTCGATCGAGCTCTGCAGCTGCTCGGCCTCGCCGTCGGTGATGTAGGCGAAGATGCCGCGCTTGGCCGCTTCGTTCACGAACACGTGGTCGTCGGTCTCGAGCAGCGCGATCACCGGGCAGGCCGCCTCGCGCACGATCTCCCCGATCAGCTCCAGGGCGTGCTGGCTGCTGTCGCCCAGCCCAACCAGCGCGACATCTGGGCGCTCGCGGGCGGTGACCGCCGCCACCTCCGACACCTCGATCGAGCGGGCGATCACCTCATGGCCGAGCGAGGCAACGATGGCGGTCACATGATCGAGCCGCTGCGGGCGCTGGTTGGCGATCAGCACGCGCAGGTGCTCTTGCTCGGCCAGGGGAGAACTGTTCAACGACATCCCTCGAGTCAAGTCTACGCCTGACCGCCGTTCTGGTCGTGGCCAGCGCCGGCCAGCCGCAGCACCGGCCGTCGCGGCTCGGCAGCCGCCGCTTCGATGGCGTCCAGCAGCCGTTGCGCGTCCTTCTGTGCGATGCGCGCCCAAGCTCCCGAGCGCCCGTAGCTCATCCGCAGAGCGCCGGCCGCGTCCTCAACCCGGGCCATGGGTGCTGCCACGCGTCACCGCAGCCCGCCGTTGGCCGCGTTCTCAGGCACCTCAGCGACCCCGCTCAGCGCACGCAGCAGATCCAGCGGCACCGCCAGCACGGTCGTCGTGTTGTTGGTGGACGAGATCTCGAGCAGCGTCTGCAGGTAGCGCAGCTGCAGCGCGATCGGGTGGTGGCTGATCACCTCGGCGGCGTCGGCCAGCTTGGTGGAGGCCTGGAACTCGCCCTCGGCTGAGATCACCTTGGCCCGCCGCTCGCGCTCGGCCTCGGCCTGGCGGGCCATGGCCCGCTGCATGTTGGCGGGCATCTCCACGTCGCGCACCTCGACCACGCTGACCTTGATGCCCCACGGCGCGGTCTGCTCGTCGATGATCTCCTGCAGGATCTGGTTGATCTTGTCGCGCTCGGCGAGGAGCTCGTCCAGCGTGTGCTGGCCGAGAACGCTGCGCAGGGTGGTCTGGGCGATCTGAAGCGTCGCCAGCTCGAAGTCCACCACCTCGACGATGGCCGCCAGGGGATCGACCACGCGGAAGTACGCCACCGCATTGACCTTGGCCGGGACGTTGTCCCGCGTGATCACCTCTTGGGGTGGGACGACCAGGGTAACCGTACGCAGGTCGACGCGCACCATCCGGTCCACCACCGGGATCAGCAGAAAAAGACCCGGGCCTTTGGGCGCGCCCAGCAGCCTGCCCAGCCGGAACACGACGCCGCGCTGGTACTCGCGCAGCACGCGCACCGAGGAGCTGAGCAGGACGAGCGCGAACGCGATCAGCACCGCCACCACGATCAGAGCGGCGAGGCTGGATGAGGCAAGCACGATCATGACGCACTCCTTCGGGGCAGATCGCCGCACGCAACGGCCGGCGCGAACGCACGGCCGGGTGCTGGGGCCAGAGTGCGCATCGATCGGGATGCTCGGATCGACGCACATTCAGGGTACCACTCGGCCCGATCAGCCAATAAAGCCAGCCGGGCGGCCGCCCCGCTAGCTCAGCGGTGGGTGAGCACGGCCAGGGTCACGCCCACGGCGCCAGCCCCTGCGCTGAGGCCGACGGCCAGCAGGCACTGCGCCCACAGCGGCCGTCCCAATGTCCACCCGTACAGGCGGGCTTCCGTCGGCGGCTTGGCGAGATCGACCATGACTTCGAGCGTACGTGCCCGCTGCAGGGACGTAAATGCCCCGGTTGCTGACCCGGAACGGCGTCGCGGTCTACTCGAGCGGTGGCCCTAGACGGCCACAGCGGGGCTTGGCTGAGCAGCCTCCGACCGCTTCTTCAAGGCTTCATTCATCGCGTCGAAGCCATGCTCGGTCGCCGTCAGCGTCTTCCCGAACAGCGGGACGAGGAGGCCACGAAAGCGCTCGCTTTGAACGAGCCGCGACCGCCCACCGTCGAGCTGTTCGATGCTGAACCTATGCTCCCCGTCGAACACCCCAGCCACCAGGACACGGCCGAGCCAGGCCAACTCACGGCCAGGCTCGACGCTGAGCACCTTCGGCTTGAACGTCATTCCACGGGCACCGGGCGGCTCGATCCGCACGGTGAGCTGGGCGCCGGGTTCGCAGGTGCCCTGGATCGATCGTATGAACGGATTCCAGTCCGGGTACGCGTCGAAGTCCACAAGCACACTCCACACGCGCTCGGCTGGGGCGGCGATCTCCACTTCGCGACGAAGCTCCTTCATCTGACGACCTCCTGAAGCGCATTGCGCTGGCAGAGTCGTGGATCCCGCCCGCGTTTCACATTCGCAACCACTGAGACTAGCCGCGGCCCGAAGCACGGGCGTCGCCTCCTGGCCTCGAGGAACTTCCCACGAGTGCGACTCGTCCAAGCGGTATCCCCCTGCCGTCGCCTCGCCATCGGATCGAACTCGTCGTGTTGCTGGGCGCGTCGCTCGGTCTGACGCTGGCTTCGGGCGCAACCTTGAAGGGCGAGTGTTTCGGGGCTGAGAACAGCTACTGGCGGTCGCGGATGTGCTACACCGACATCCAGCCGCTCTACTACGGCCACCGGATCGGCCATCACGTCTTCCCCTACGTGCATGCGACACTGGTCGGCGGGGTCGGCCGGCACGGGTTCAACGAATATCCGGTGCTGACCGGACTCTTCATGTGGGCAACCGGGTGGCTCTCCTGGAGCGGGTCCTCATACCTGGTCGTGAACATGATCCTGCTCTCGCTGTGTGCCGCCGCGGCGGCCTGGCTGCTGTGGCGGATGGTCGGCGGGCGCGCGCGGTACTGGACGGCGTCGCCGATCCTGGCGGTGTACGCGTTTCACAACTGGGACCTGCTGGCGGTTACGGCAACCGTCGCGGGCATCTACCTGTGGTGGTCGGGCCGTCCGCCGTTGGCGGCGCTGGCGTTTGCGATCGGCGGTGCGTTCAAGCTCTACCCGGCGCTCTTCATCGTCCCGCTCGTATGCGATCAACTCGTCCATCGGCGGTACCGGCGGGCGGCGGCCGTGAGCGGCGTGGGCCTCGGGTCGCTGGCCCTGATCAACCTGCCGTTCGTCCTCATCAACACCTCCGGCTGGTGGGCGACCTACCGCTTCCACGCCGACCGCACGCCGACCGCCGCCGGCTCGGTGTGGGCCGTGCTCGACCCGGGGATGTCCACGTCGACCGAGAACCGCCTCAGCCTCGCGACGCTGCTCCTGGCGCTCGTCGTCATCACTGTCGGTCTGCTCGTCTCCCGACGGACCAGCGGCTATCCCGTGGTCGAGTGGTGCGCCGCCGCCACCGCCGTGGTGATCGCTGTTAACAAGGTCGGCTCACCGCAGTACATCCTCTGGGTCGTGCCGTTCCTCGTGCTCGTGCGCACCCGATCCACCTGGTGGTGGCTGCTCTGCGCTCCCGCACTGCTCCGCTACGCGGGCCTCTTCGGCGTCAACGTGTTTCCGGTCGGAACGCACACCGCCGACAAACTGGTGCGCGTCGCGGTGATGGTCCAGGCCGCCGTTCTCATCATCTACGTGGCGGAGATCCTCACACTGGGCGAGGACCAACGCGTGCACATGCGCCTGGTAGGAATCGAACCTACGACCTTGCGCTCCGGAGGCGCACGCTCTATCCCCTGAGCTACAGGCGCGTCAGAGCCGGGATTCTATCGGCTGGCCGACTCAGCCCATCCACGGCGGCAGCTGGAGGGCGCGCTCGAAGCCCTGGCGGTCGTGCACCGGCTGGCCGTGCGAGATGATCACATGCTGGAAGGGCAGCTCCAGAAGCGCCCGCAGCGCAGGCAGCACCCGCTGCTCGTGCCAGGCCGTGCCCCACACGAGCAGCTCGCCGCCGCGCTCGGTGAGCGCGTCTGCGAACACCAGCGCCCGCTGCTCGGGCAGCCACACAGGCGTCTCTGCGCGGCCGCGGCCGTCATACAGCGCAACCAGCCCGCCAGGAAGCAGGCTGCCGGGCTCGATCGGCTCCAGCGCGGTGCGCGGGATGTTGTCGGGCCAGAACAGGCTCGGCCCGAATGCCTGAGCGCCGAACCTGTCGACGAATAGGTCGACGTCGCGCACGTGGTCGGGCTTCAGCACCACCGCGACGGTCGGCGGGTGCGCCGCCAGCCGCTCCCACACGGGGTCGTCGTCCGCCCTTGGTGCGAGCGCGTCCAGCACCACCACCTCGCCGCCCGACTCGACGCAGGATGCCGTCACCGGCGCCTCCCAGTCGACCTCGGCCGACCAGTCGGGGTGCTCCACCCGCCAGATCCACAGCCCGTCCGCCACGTCGCGCATCTCCGCCGCCACGCGGGCATGATGCCAGATCACCGGCCCGCGGCCTTCGGATAGGCTGGCCCGCGCCAAATGCAGCTCGCCGCCCGCGCCTTCACCCTCGTCCACTCAGAGCCGTTCGTGATCTCCCGAAGCTCGGAGACGGAGTCCACCATCGTGCAGGTGGCGATCACCCACGATGGCCTGGTCGGCTACGGGGAGGGCGCGCCGGACACCCACTACGGGGAGTCGGTCGACGTCGCGCTGGAGTTCCTGCGCGGGATCGAGGGACTGCTGGGCGACGATCCGTTGGCCACCGAGGCGATCCTCGACCGGCTGGCCGAGATCCCCGGCAACATGGGCGCCAAGTGCGCTGTCGACGGCGCCCTGCACGACCTGCTGGGCAAGATCTGCGGCCAGCCGCTGTACCGCATCCTGGGCCTCGACCCGACGCCGCCGCCGACCAGCTACACCATCTCCATCGACACCCTGGAGGGCACCGCCGACCGCACCCGGCGGGCAGCCACCTACCACGCCCTGAAGATCAAGCTGGGCGGCCCCGACGACCTGGAGCGGGTGCGCATCGTCCGCCGCGAGGCGCCGAACGCGCTGATCCGGGTTGACGCCAACGAGGCGTGGACGGTGCAGTTCGCAAAGGACGTGGCGCCCGAGCTGGTCTCGCTGGGCGTGGAGCTGATCGAACAGCCGCTGCCGGCTGCCGACGTCGAGGGTTATGCGGAGCTGCATGCGGCGAAGCTTCCGGTCCCGATCCTGGTCGACGAGAGCTGCCACACCCTGCCCGACGTGGCCAGAGCGGCCGGCCACGCCGACGGGGTCAACATCAAGCTGACCAAGTCGGGCGGGATCCGCGAGGCGCTGCGCATGATCCACGCCGCCCGGGCGCTCGACCTGCGGGTCATGCTGGGCTGCATGAACGAATCCAGCCTGGGCATCGCCGGCGCCGTCGCCATCTCGCCGCTGGTGGACATCGTCGACCTGGACGGCCATCTGCTGAACAGCAATGACGCCTTCACCGGCCTCGGGTTCGCCGACGGCCGAGTGCTGCCCGGCAGCGGCCCAGGTCTCGGCGTGACACCGCTCGAGCAGTGGCCGTGAAGCGCTACGCCATGCTGTGCGAGGGCGGCTTCGACGAGGACGCCAAGACGGCCACCGGCGTGCTGCGCTATGCCGCGGCCGAGACGGTGGCCATCATCGACTCCCAGACCGCCGGGTCAACCGCCGGCGACCACGTGCCCGGGCTCACCTCCTCCGTGCCGGTTGTGGCAACGCTGGCCGAGGCACTGGAGCTGGAGCCGGACACGATGCTGATCGGGATCGCGCCCGCCGGCGGCAAGCTGCCGGCGTCCTTCCGGGCGACGGTGTTGGAAGCGCTGGCAGCCGGCCTGGACGTCGAGAGCGGCCTGCACGACTTGCTGGGCGACGACCCTGAGCTGGCGGCTGCCGCCGCGGCGGCGGGCGTGGAGCTGCGCGACCTGCGGCGGGCGCCGCCCGGCCTGGACGTGCCCACCGGCGCCAACCTGACAGTGCCCACGCACACGGTGCTGACGGTCGGCTCGGACTGCGCGCTGGGCAAGATGACGGTGTGCCTCGAACTCGACCGGGAGGCCCGCCGGCGTGGGCTGCGCTCGCAGTTCGTGGCCACCGGCCAGACCGGGGTGGCGATCGCCGGCTGGGGCATCGCGGTGGACGAGGTGGTGTCCGACTACATCGCCGGCGCCGCCGAGCGGCTGGTGCTGGAGGGTCACCGGCGGGGCGGCGACGGCGCCATCCTGTGGATCGAGGGCCAGGGCTCGATCAACCACCCGTTCTACTCCGGCGTCACGCTCGGACTGCTGCACGGATCGGCGCCGCACATCCTGTTGATCGTGCACGAGCCCGGCCGTGAGCTGATCGACGGCGACGCCCGCTACCCGATCCCGGCCCTGCCCGGACTGATCGCCGACTACGAGCGGATCGCCGGCTACGTGCGTCCGGCCAGGGTGGTCGCGGTCGCGCTCAAGACCAACCGCCTGTCGGAGGTCGACGCCCGCGCGGCCGTCCAGCGGATCGGCGAGGAGACCGGCCTGGTGGCCGACGACCCGGTGAGGTTCGGGGCCGGGCGGCTGCTGGACGCGGTGCTGGCTGCGGCCCCAGCACCCGCCGCTGACTAGGATTCGCGGTCGTGCCGGATCCACGCCTGACCTCGCTGGCGGAGATCCTGTGCCGGTACTCGCTGGAGGTGCAGCCCGGAGACCTGGTGTTGCTGAGCGGGCCGGCCAGGCCCAGCCGCTCTTCCTTGAGCTGGTCAAGACCATCACCGACATGGGCGCCCAGCCGATGGTGCGCCCTCACCTGGAGCGGGTCGAGTCGATGTACTGGAGCAGGCCTCACGGGCCCAGCTGGAGGCGGTGACCCCGCTCGACGAGCTCGAGATCAAGGTGCCCCAGCGGTCGCTGATCGTGTGGGCCGACTCCAACACCCGGTATATGAGCGCGGCCCCGGCCGAGAACGTGGCCATCCGCTCGGCGGCCCGCCGCGTGCTCTCCGACCGTGAAAACGAGCGGCTGCTGGCCGGCGAGCTGCACTGGTGCGGGATCTGCTTTCCGAGCCATGCCGCAGCCCAGGATGCCGGCATGTCGCTGCCCGACTGGGAGGAGTTCGTCTACGCGGCGGGCCACGTCAGCGATCCCGACCCGATCGCCTTCTGGAGGGCCCAGTCGAAGCGCCAGGCCGAGGTGATCGAGCGGCTGTCCGCCGTGCGCGAGCTGCGGATGGTGGCCGAGGGCACCGACATCACGGTGGACGTCGGTGGGCGCACCTGGCTGAACGCCGCCGGCCGCGAGAACTTCCCCGACGGCGAGGTGTATACGAGCCCGCTCGAGACGGCCACCCGCGGCACCGTGCGGTTCAGCTTCGACGCCGCCTACAACGGCGTGGACGTGGCCGGCGTCGAGCTCGAGTTCGCCGACGGCCGCGTTGTCCGTGAGCGGGCCGAGCGGGGTGGGGAGTACCTGACCCGCATGCTCGACCAGGACGCCGGCGCCCGCTTCCTGGGCGAGATCGGCTTCGGCCTGAACGACGAGATCCAGACCGCCACCCGCGACACCCTGTTCGACGAGAAGATGGGCGGCACATTCCACCTCGCGGTCGGCATCGGCTTCCCGGAGGCCGGCGGCACCAACAGCTCGGGGCTGCACTGGGACATGGTGTGCGACCTGCGCTACGGCGGCGAGGTCTACGGCGACGGCGAGCTGATCTTCAGCGACGGGCGTTTCCGGCTGTGAGCGATCACCGCCTGCGGGCGCTGGCCGAGGTGATCAGCGGGCACTCGCTGCGGCTGGGCGAGGGCGAGCTGGTGCTGATCCAGGGCCCGGCGCTGGCCGAGCCGCTCTTGGTCGAGCTGAACCGGGCCGCCCTCGCTCGCGGCGCCTTCCCCCGCACGCGGGTCACCCTCGACGGCCTGGACGCCGCCTACCTGTCCGGGGCGTCCGAGGAGCAGCTGGGCTGGCTGCCGTCCTATGCGCTGCCCGAGATGGAGGCGATCGACGCCAGGGTGTCGGTGATCGGGTCGTGGAACACGCGCGAGCTGTCCGGGATCGAGCCGACCAAGCTGGCCGCCCGCCAGTCGGCCGTTCGGCCGATCATGGAGCGGTTCATGCAGCGCTCGGCCGCGGATGAGCTGCGCTGGTGCGTGACCGCCTTCCCGTGCGACGCGCTCGCCCAGGACGCCGACATGTCAGTGGACGCCTACGAGGACTTCGTCTACCGGGCCGGCTGGCTGCACGCACCCGACCCGGTGGGCGCCTGGCAGTCCTTCGCGGTCCGCCTGGAGGCACTGCGCGAGCTGCTGCAGGGCGTGGACGAGCTGCGGGTGGTCGCCGAGGACACCGATCTACGGCTGGGCGTCGCCGGGCGCACCTGGTCGGCCTCCAAGGGCCAGCGCAACTTCCCCGACGGCGAGGTCTTCACCGGGCCGGTGGAGACCGCGACCGACGGCGACGGTGCGGTTCAGCTTCCCGGCCATCTTCGGCGGCCGTGAGGTGGACGACGTGCGGCTGCGGTTCGAGGGCGGCCGGGTGGTGCAGAGCGAGGCGGCCGCCGGGCCAGGAGCTGCTGCGCCAGATGCTGGCCATCGACGACGGCGCGATCGATCCTGGGCGAGTTCGCGATCGGCACCAACTACGCCGTCGACGGCTTCACCAAGCAGATCCTGTTCGACGAGAAGATCGGCGGCACGTGCCACATGGCGGTCGGCGCCGGCTATCCCGAGACCGGCAGCACGAACCAGCTCGGCGCTGCACTGGGACATGGTCTGCGACCTGCGCGCCGGCGGCGAGATCCACGCCGACGGCGAGCTGATCTATCGCGACGGCCGCTTCCTGCCGTCCTTCTCGACCAGCCGCTCGACCCACCCAAACCGGGGCCAGGCCCCGGTACCGGTGGAAGGTGTCTGGCATCCGTCACGGGGTTTGTGACGGTGCCTGACACCGGCTTTTCGGCCAGTATCAACCCGGTGCCAGGAACCGGTGAGCGGCTGTGACGATCACCATCGTCACAGCCGGTCGACGGCCCCCTGGCACCTACATTGCTCCATCTCCACCACCGTCAGGCGCATCCACCGCCGCAGCAGCCAGGCCATCCGCGCGACCCGGGCCATGAACGGCAGGTCGTGCACGCGCAGCAGCTGCACGCCCAGGTAGGCGGCCACCGCCGACCACCGCGGCCGTGCCCTCGATGTTCGACTCGGGCAGGCCCAGCGGCTCGGCGGTCACCTCCTTGTGCGAGCAGGCCAGCAGCAGCGGATAGCCGAGCCCGAGCAGCTCCGGCAGCGCGCGCAGCGTGGCCAGGTCGGTGGCCGTGTCGACTTGCCGAAGCCCAGGCCGGGATCGATCACGATCGCCGTGCGGTCGACGCCGGCCGTCGGCCGCCAGCCGGCGCGCTCGACAGGAACTCGGCCGATCTCGGCCGGGTCGATGTCGTAGCGGCCGCGCCTGCACCTGCTTCGGCGCGAGCCCCAGGTGCGTCACGACCAGCCCGCCGCCGTGCTCGGCGACGGCCGCCGCCAGGTCGCCGTCGGTCAGCCCGGTGTGGTCGTTGATCAGGTCGGCGCCGGCGTCGAGCGCGGCCGCGGCCACGTCGGCGCGGTAGGTGTCGACCGAGACCACCGCCGTCGCAGCCGGCCGCGCGGATGCCCTCCAGCACCGGCAGCACCCGCGCCAGCTCGTCGGCTCGACGCTCAATCAGGCGCCGGGCCGGGCGGTCATGCCGCCCACGTCGATCACGGTCGCCGCCCTCGGACGACCACGCGCCAGCGCCGCGCGCCACGGCCAGGTCGGCGGTCGCGGTGGCGCCGCCGTCGTAGAACGAGTCCGGGGTCACGTTGACGATCCCCATCAGGTGCGGGCGGGCCTGCCGGGGCAGCGTGCGGTGGCGGAAGCGCAGCAGCACGGCGCCAGCGTACCGGGATGCAGCCGATTCCTTGACACCGAACACCTGTTCGTCTACACTCGAACACATGTTCGCCCAACCCACCATCTCGCATCCTGATCGCGGCCGCCGTCGTGATCTGCACGGTAGCCCTCATGCTGGGCATGGCGTCACCCTCGCCGGGCGCGTCCAGCCCGGCCACTACACGGTCAAGGCCGGTGACACGCTGTGGTCGATCGCCGACGACGCACTACTCCGGGCGGCGACACCCGCGAGGCGGTCTACGAGATCCGCACGGCCAACCACCTCAGCGACGCCACCATCACCGTCGGACAGCGCCTGGTGCTGCCGTGAGCTGCGCCCGAGATCATCTCGCCTGGACGAGTGGCGCAGCCGCCGCGTTCCTGCCCGACTGACGATCCGCCTGGCGCCGCCGCGCCTGCGGCTCGTCGCGGCGTCGGTGTTCGAGCGGACGACGTTCCGGAGTCGGGCGAAGCGTGATCACGCTAGGCGGACACGTTCTCGGCCCGCGCCCGCGTCATCGTCGCCGAGCACGACCGCCCGCCGCTGCACCTGGTCGGCTGATCACGGGTCCGGCGACGGGCCGGCTCCCCTAGAACTCGGGCCATGGATCTGGACGTGCTCTTCCTGGGCACCGCCGGCTGCCGTGCCGACCGCCCAGCGTGGGCCCGCCGGCTACCTGCGTGCGGCGCGGCGGCGAGCGGATCCTGGTCGACTGCGGCGAGGGCACGCAGCGGCAGATGCTGCGGTCGGGGGCCGGCCTGGCCGACATCGACCTGGTCCTGATCACCCACCTTCCACGCCGACCACGTGCTGGGCCTGCCGGGCATGCTGAAGACGTTCGCGCTGCGCGGCCGCGAGGCGCCGCTCCCGATCTACGGCCCGGCCGGGCTGCGCGCGCTGATGGGCTCGCTCGACCGCGTGATCGGCCGGCTGCCCTACCAGCTGTCGAACTGGTCGAGCTCGAGCCGGGCGAGACGCTGCGGCCGCGACGGCTACCGGATCGAGCCGTTCGCCACCGACCACGGCGCGCCCAGCCTCGGCTACGCGCTGTGCGAGGACGTCCGACCGGGCCGGTTCGACATGGAGGCGGCGCGCGCCCTGGGCGTGCCCGATCGGGCCGCTGTTCGGCGCAGCTGCAGCACGGCCAGCCGGTGACGCTCGACGTCGGGCGCGGTGGTGGAGCCCGAGCCAGGTGGTGGGCACGGCCCGGCCGGGCCGGCGCATCGTGTTCTCGGGCGACACCCGCCCGTGCCCGGCACGCTCGAGGCGTCCGCGGCGGCCGACCTGCTGGTGCACGAGGCCACCTTCCTGGACGAGGAGAGCCGGACGGGCCGCGCGAGACCGGGCACAGCGACCGCGGCCGAGGCGGCCGCAGCTGGCGCGCGACGCCCAGGTGACGCTGCTGGCGCTGACCCACCTGTCCACCCGCTACACGGCGCGCGAGATCCGCCGCGAGGCGCGCAGGCGGTGTTCGCCCAGACGGTGGTGCCGCGCGACTTCGACGTGATCGAGGTGCCCTGCGCCGAGCGGGGGGCGCCGCGGCTGATCCGCGGCGACGCGCGCAGCTCGCCGACCCGGCGCCGGCCGATCCGCCGCCCGCCGGGTGATGCGACTTCGCCGCGCTGGCCGGCGACTACGACGAGCTGCGCCCGGCCGGCGGAGCTGGCAGGAGCTGGCCGAGGTGACGCTCGAGCGAGCTGGCCGGCTGCCACGCGGCTGCTGGACGTCGGCTGCGGCACCGGCCGGTTCGCGGTGCTGGCGGCCGAGCGGCTGGGCGCGCGGGTGTGGGGCATCGACGCTCCGCCGGAGATGCTCGACCAGGCGCGGGCCCGGCGCCGGCGGCCGGGCGGTCGGCTGGAAGCCAGGCCGCGGGCCGAGCACGCTGCCGTTCAAGGACGGCTGGTTCGACGCCGCCCACGCGCACCTGGTGCTGCACCTGCTGGACGACCGGCGCGGCGGCGCTGGCCGAGCTGGCGCGCGTGCTCAGCGCCGAGCGGGCGGCCGTGGTCGTCACCTTCCGAGCTCGAGCACTTCGACCGCTTCTACCTGAACCCGTACTTCCCGTCCATCCCGGCCATCGACCGAGGCCGCTTTCCCCGACCCCGAGCAGTTGCTGGTCGAGCTGGCGGATGCCGGATTCGCCGACGCCAGCCGCCGGCGCATCTCGACCCGCGTGTCCGCGCGGGCGGCGGACGTGCTGGAGCGGGTGCGCGGCCGCTACATCTCAACCCTGCAACTGGTGGACGACGCCGAGTACGCCGAGGGCCTTGACCGGCTGCAAGCGGACGTGGCCGGCGGCCGCACCGAGTTCGCCTACACGCTCGAGTGGTGCATCGTCACAGCCCGCCGATGATCTCGGCCATGCCCGCCGCGAAAGCCGCGCCACCGCCGTTCGCGGGATGGCGGACGTAGACCGCCCGCTCGCCCAGGATGCCGACTCCGCCACCCGCCCACCGCCACCACTCGCGCGGCGCCAGCAGCTCCAGCGCCCGCCGCGCGAACTCCGCTCCGGCCGTCGATCTCGGCCACCGACGGCCGCCGGTTTGACAGCGGCTGGCCCGGCCTGTGGGGATGGTGCGGCACCGTGTTCCACAGGATCACCCGGCGCTCGGCCTCCAGCTCGCGCAGCACCCGGTGCACGATCGTGCCCGACGGCTCGCTCCAGCCGCCCGGCGCGGTCGCAGGTGATCGCGATACGGCGGCCCCAACCGCTCCAGGTCACGCTCGCTGGTGAAGGCGATGCCCGACCAGCGCATGCCCTGATAGCCGGCCGCCTCGCCCAGGGCCAGCAGCGGGGCGCCGGCCCGCTCGGCCAGGTACCGCTCGAGGTTTGCCAGCCGCATTCCCGGCGCACCCGGCACGTCGTCGACGGTGGCATCCCGATACTGGTTGAAGGTGGCGCCGATGCGCGCCGCGGCCAGATCCGCCAGCAGCTCGTCCATCACGGCCAGCTTGACACACCGCCCGCGGCTCGGGTCTAGATTGATCCCCAGCGCATGCCTGATGACCCCAAGACTCTGCTCGTGGACGCCGCCGGCCGCCTGGTGGCCCGCGACGGCTTGGCCGCCTTCAGCACCCGCCGGCTGGCCCGCGAGGCGGGCCTGAACCACGGCCTGGTGCACTACCACTTCGGCTCTCTGGACGAGGTGGTGGGGGCGCTGGCCGAGCAGGTTGGCCGGCGCTGGCTGGCGACCCTGGCCGAGGCTGTCGAGACCCACGATGGCTTCATCGACCGGTGGCGCGCGCTACAGGCTGGCGAACGGCGCGACATCGAGTCCGGCGAGGCCAGGCTGCGGGCCGAGTTGTCGGTGGCGGCCCTGGCCGACTCTGCGCTGGGGGAGCGCTGGACGGCCTTCCTGGGCGCCCGCCGGGCGCTGCTGGCCGGCCTGGTGTCCGACATGCTGGCCGAGTACCGGTTATCGCCCGGCCTGGCCGTCCCGGCCACGGCGCTGATGAGCGCGCTTGGCCAGGGCCTGGCGAGCGAGCAGCTGGCCGGCGTGACCACCGGGCATGCCGAGCTGGAGCGCTGGGTTGAGGGCTGGCTGCTGGCCCTGGGCGTTCCCGCAGAGCCCGGTTCGCCGCCCGGCGTCCGGCCCGGCTGATACGATCTTGGCGCGTCCGGGGGAGAGTTTGAGGACGCACACCACCCTTTAATCCGCGCCCTGTGAGGCCGGGAAGGAGCCTGTATGTCCGTGTCGCCTGCCGCCGCAGAGCGGGAGCTCTTGAACAGCGAGCAGATCGAGCGCACGCTGCGGCGGATCGCCCACGAGATCGTCGAGAAGCACGACGACCTCGACCACGCTGGCCCTGGTCGGCATCCACACCCGCGGAGTGCCGCTGGCCGAGCGCCTGCACGACCTGATCGAGCAGTTCACCGGCAGCTCGCGTGGCCACCGGCGCGCTCGACGCGAGCTTCTACCGCGACGACGTCGGGGCGCGGGCCGCCCGCCCAGCCGCGGCCAAATGGCGACCGGGCCACCCACCTGGACTTCCCGATCGACGGCCGGTCGGTCGTGCTGGTGGACGACGTGCTGTACACCGGCCGCACCATCCGGGCCGCCATCGAGGCGCTGTTCGACTACGGCCGGCCGCGCGGGTGCAGCTGGCGGTGCTGGTCGACCGCGGCCACCGCGAGCTGCCGATCCGGCCCGACTACGTCGGCAAGAACCTGCCCACCGCTGCGCCAGGAGCGCGTCAACGTCCACCTGCGCGAGGTCGACGACGTCGACCGCGTCGTCCTTCTGCACGGCGAATAGGAGCGAGCGTGGAACCGAACCTGCCCACCGGACGCCGCCACCTGATCTCGATCGCCGACCTCGACCGCGCCGACGTCGAGCGGCTGCTGGACGACGGCCGAGGGCTTCGAGGCGGTGATGGAGCGCGACGTCAAGAAGGTGCCGACGCTGCGCGGCCGCACGGTCGTCAACGTCTTCTTCGAGTCGTCCACCCGCACCAGTCGCTCGTTCGAGCTGGCCGCCCGCCGGCTGGGCCGACACCATGAGCCTCAAGGCCTCAGGCTCCAGCGTCGACAAGGGCGAGTCGCTGAAGGACACCATGATCACCCTGTCGGCCTACGACCCGGACGTGATCGTGATCCGCCACCGGGGCGTGGGGGCGCCAGCCCTGGTCGCCGGCCACACCGGCGCACATGTCGTCAACGCCGGCGACGGCAAGCACCAGCACCCGACCCAGAGCCTGCTCGACCTGTACACGATCCGCCGCCAGCTGGGCCGCATCGAGGGCCTGCACGTCGCCATCGTCGGCGACGTCCTGCACTCCCGGGTGGCCCGCTCCAACATCCAGGCGCTGACCATGATGGGCGCCCAGGTGACCCTGGTCGGCCCGCCGCCGCTGATCCCGCGCGGGATCGAGGCGATGGGGGTGGAGGTCACCCACGACATCGCCGCCATCGCCGACGCGGACGTCGTCTACGTGCTGCGCATGCAGCGCGAGCGGATGCTCGAGGGCGCCAACTACGTGCCGTCGCTGCGCGAGTACACGGCGCTTTGGGGGGTGACGCCAGACCGGGTGCGGCCCAGCCAGCTGGTCATGCACCCGGGCCCGATCAACCGCGGCGTCGAGATCTCGTCCGAGGTCGCCGACGCGCCCAACTCGGCGATCGTCGAGCAGGTGCGCGCCGGCCTGGTGGCGCGGATGGCGGTGCTCTACGACCTGCTCACCGAGCCCACCCCGGCGGCCCGCGAGGCCGCCCTGCGGGTGGTGCGACGCTGCCGGCCCGCGCCGGCCAGGAGGTGGCCTGATGCAGCGGCTGTACCAGGCCCCGGCCGACTCCGCGCGACCTGCTGATCCCCGGCGCCCGCCTGTTCGACCGCGGCATCGGCCTGGAGGGCGACCGCCTGGACGTGCGCGTGCACAGACGGCGTGATCGCCGCGATCGGCCCCGAGCCTGGACGCCGACGGCGCCGAGACGATCGACGCCGCCGGGCTGACCATGACGCCCGGCCTGATCGATCCGCACGTGCACCTGCGCACGCCCGGCGACGAGGACGAGGAGGACATCGCCTCGGGCACGCGGGCGGCGGCCGCCGGCGGCTTCGTCGCCATCCTGGCCATGCCCAACACCGACCCGGTGGTCGACACGCCGCGGTGCTGAGGCGGGCTGATCGAGCACGCGCGCGAGCAGGCGGCGGTGCCGACCGGCTTCTTCGCCGCCATCAGCCGCGGCCAGGAGGGCCGCGAGCTGGTCGACATGGGCGAGCTGGCAGCCCGCGGAGCGGCCGGGCTTCTCGGACGACGGCCGCCCGGTGGAACGGGCCGGCATGCTGCGCCGGGCGCTGCAGTACAGCCGCGTGACCGGCCTCAAGCTGTCGCTGCACGAGGAGGACATGACGCTGGCCGCCGGCGGGCAGGTGCACGAGGGGGCCGTGTCGGCCGAGCTGGGGCTGCACGGCCACCCCTGCATCGCCGAGAGCGTGATGATCGGCCGCGACCTCGCAGATCGCCCGCTACGAGGGGGCGCCGCTGCACATCTGCCACGTCTCCGCGGCCGAGTCGGTGGCCGAGATCCGGCGCGCCAAGGAGCTGGGCGTGGAGGTGACCGCCGAGGTCTCGCCGCACCACCTGTGCCTGACCGACGAGGCCGTCCGCTCGCTCGACCCGGCCCGCGCCAAGATGAACCCGCCGCTGCGCTCGGCGGCCGACCGGGCGGCGCTGATCGAGGCGCTGGCCGACGGCACGCTGGACTGCATCGCCACCGACCACGCGCCGCACCGAAGCGCACGAGAAGGAGCTGCCGTTCGAGGAGGCGCGCAAACGGCGTGATCGGCCTCGAGACTGCGTTCGCGGCCGTCTACACGCACCTGGTGGCGCCCGGCCTGGTGCCGCTGTCGACCGTGATCGAGCGGATGTCGACCGGCCCGGCCCGGGCCTTCGGCCTGCGAGCCGCCGGCGCTGCGGGTCGGCGCGCCGCGCCGACCTGGCGCTCTGGGACCTGGTCCGAGAGCTGGCTGGTCGCGCCGCCCTACGCCTCGCGCTCGCGCAACTGCGCCTTCGCCGGCCGACGCTGCAGGGCATCTGCACGCTGACGGTCGCCGGCGGCGCGGTCGCCCACCGGCTGGCCGTGGAGGCGGCACGGTGAGCGGCCGCTGCTGGTGCTCGAGGACGGCACGGTGCTCGAGGGCCGACGCCTACGGCGCGGCATCGGCACCGCGGTCGGCGAGCTGGTGTTCATCACGTCCATGACCGGCTACCAGGAGATCGTCACCGACCCCTCCTTCGCCGGCCAGCTGATCACCTTCACCCAGCCGATGATCGGCAACTACGGGGTCGAGGCCGACGCGTCGGAGTCGGCCCGCCCGCACGCGCGGGCGATGATCGTGCGCGAGGGCCGAAACGCCACCCCGGCCGGCCGCGCGGGCTTCTCGGACTGGCTGGCCGAGCACGGCGTGGTCGGCATCCAGGGGCTGGACACGCGCATGCTGACCCGCCGCCTGCGCGACGGCGGCACCGTGCGCGGCGCCGTCTCCAGCGGCAGCGCATCGGTGGCCGAGGTGCTCGCGATCGTGCGCGCGGCGCCGGAGATGGCCGGCCAGGCGCTGGCCGGCCAGGTGTCGTGCGCGAGGCCGAGCAGCTGCCGGCGCTGGCGCCAGAGCGGGCCCACGTCGCGGTGCTCGACTACGGCGTCAAGGGGTCGATCGTGCGGATCCTGCGCGAGTCGGGCGCCCGCGTCACCGTGCTTCCCTGGGACGCGACGGCCGAGCAGGTGCTGGCAGCCGAGCCCGACGGCGTGCTGCTGGGCAACGGCCCCGGCGACCCGGCCGCGCTGCCGGAGTGCGTGGCGGAGGTGCGCCGAGCTGGTCGGCCAGGTGCCGGTGTTCGGGATCTGCCTCGGCCACCAGCTGCTGGGCCGGGCGCTGGGCCTGGAGACGTTCAAGCTGCGCTTCGGCCATCGCGGCGCCAACCACCCGGTGCTGGACGTCGACACCGGGCGCGTGCTGGTGACCGCCCAGAACCACGGCTTCGCGGTGCGCGTGCCCGACGGCGGCGGCGACCTCGAGACCGACTTCGGGCCGGCCCGCGTCACCCACGTCTCGCTCTACGACGGCACCGTCGAGGGCCTCGAGCTGCGCGAGCTGCCGGTCTCCGCGATGCAGTTCCACCCCGAGGCCAGCCCCGGCCCGCACGACGCCCGGGAGGCCCTGGAGGCGTTCGTCGAGCGCGTCGCGATCGTGGAGGTTGTCCGGGGATGAACGCCTACTGCGGCTGGTCTGTGGTCACCCTGGCTGCGTCCCGCGCGGCGCGCGGTGCTCAACGTGGCCTCCGCGGCCCTTCGGGCCGGTGCCTGCGCTCCGCTCGCCTGCTTGATCCTTGCCAGCGTGCCCACATCCTGCGCCTCGTCACGACCTCATCCCGGACACCTCCTCGGCCGGCCGTTGCCCAGGCGTGACGACATCTCCAGCGTGGCTGATCGGCTCCGGGCCGATCGTGATCGGGCAGGCCTGCGAGTTCGACTACTCCGGCACCCAGGCCCTGCGCGTGCTGCGCGACGAGGGCTACCAGCACGGTGCTGATCAACTCCAACCCGGCCACGATCATGACCGACCCCGGCTGGGCCGACCGCACCTACCTGGAGCCGCTCGACCTGGAGGGCGTGCGGGCGGTGCTGGAGCGCGAGCGCCCGGACGCCCTGCTGCCGACGCTGGGCGGCCAGACCGCGCTCAACCTGGCCTCGCTGCTGCACCGAGACGGGCACGCTGGACGGAGCTCGGGATCGAGCTGATCGGCGCCTCCTACGACGCCATCCACTGCGCCGAGGACCGCGAGCTGTTCGCCGGCACGATGGAGTCGATCGGCCTGCGCGTGCCCGCGCAGCGCGATCGCCACCACCCGTGAGCAGGCGTGGGCGGCGCTGCGCGACGGGCGGCTGGCGCTGCCGGCCGTGATCCGGCCCGCGTTCACGCTGGGCGGCCAGGGCGGCGGCTTTGCCTCGACAACCGACGCCAGTTCGACGAGATCGTCGCCAGCGGCCTGCGCGAGAGCCCGATCGGCCAGGTGCTGCTCGAGGAGTCGGTGGCCGGCTGGGGCGAGTTCGAGCTGGAGGTGATCCGCGACCGCAACGACAACGTGGTCGATCGTCTGCTCGATCGAGAACATCGACCCGATGGGCGTGCACACCGGCGACTCGGTCACGGTGGCGCCGGCCCAGACGCTGTCCGACCGCGAGTACCAGGTGCTGCGCGACGCCTCGGCCGCGGTGATCCGGGCGGTCGGCGTCGAGACCGGCGGCTCGAACGTGCAGTTCGCGCTCAACCGCGACACCGGCGAGCTGGTCGTGATCGAGATGAACCCGCGCGTGTCGCGGTCATCCGCGCTGGCCTCCAAGGCCACCGGCTACCCGATCGCCAAGGTGGCCACCAAGCTGGCGGTCGGCTACACGCTGGACGAGATCCCCAACGACATCACCGGCACCACGCCGGCCTCGTTCGAGCCGACGCTCGACTACGTGGTGGTCAAGCTGCCCCGCTTCGCGTTCGAGAAGTTCCCCGGCGCCGACACCGAGCTGACCACCCAGATGAAGTCGGTGGGCGAGGCGATGGGCATCGGCCGCAGCTTCACCGAGGCCTGGGGCAAGGCCATGCGCAGCCGCGAGCTGGACGACCCGCCGCGCCGCGAGGGCCCGGTCGGCGACGCCGAGTGGGACCGCTTCGACGCGCATCCAGGGCCGGCTGCCGGCGGCGAGCCGCGCCCGCGCTGGCCGACGAGTCGGGCATCCACCCCTGGTTCCTGGACGAGTGGGCGCGGATCGCCGACGCCGAGCGCTGGCTGCGCCGACGCCGGTCGACTCGCTGGTCGAGACCGCTGGCGGCGGCTGAAGCGACTCGGCCTCTCCGACGCGCGCATCGGCGAGCTGACCGGCGAGGACGAGGCGAACGTGCGCGCCGCCCGCCGCGGCCGGCGTGCGGCCCGTGTACAAGGCCGTCGACAGCTGCGCCGCCGAGGTGGAGGCACAGGCGCCGTACTACTACTCGGCCTACGAGCAGGAGGACGAGCTGCCCGAGCGGCGAGCGCGAGAGCGTGGTCATCCTGGGCGCCGGCCCCAACCGGATCGGCCAGGGCATCGAGTTCGACTACTGCTGCGTGCAGGCCGCGCAGACCTTCCGCGGCCTGGGCTACGACGCGGTGATGATCAACTGCAACCCGGAGACGGTGTCGACCGACGCCGACTCCTCCGACCGGCTGTACTTCGAGCCGCTGACGGTCGAGGACGTGCTCGAGGTGATCGAGCGCGAGCAACCGGTCGGCGTGGTCGCCCAGTTCGGCGGCCAGACGCCGCTGCGGCTGGCCCGCCGGCTCGAGGAGGAGGGCGTGCCGCTCCTGGGCACGCCGTTCGAGGCGATCGACATCGCCGAGGACCGGGAGCGGTTCGGGCGCGTGCTGGCGCGAGCTCGGCCTGCGGGCGCCGGCCTGGGGGATCGCCGCGCGACGTCGACCAGGCGGGCGCGATCGCCGACCGCGTCGGCTACCCGGTGCTGGTGCGCCCGTCCTACGTGCTCGGCGGCCGCGAGATGCGGATCTGTTACGACGAGGCGACGCTGCGCTCGCGGCCGGTGCAGCCCGGCTCGCTGGTCGACCGCTTCGTCGAGGACGCGATCGAGGTGGACGTGGACGCCGTCTGCGACGGCGCCTCGACCTGGATCGGCGCGGTCATGCAGCACGTCGAGGAGGCCGGCGTGCACTCCGGCGACTCGGCCTGCGTGATCCCGACGCTGTCGCTGGGCGAAGAGATCGAGCGCGAGATCCGCGAGCAGACCGCCGCGATCGCCAGGCGCTGGGCGTGCGCGGGCTGATCAACGTGCAGTTCGCGGTGCAGGGCATCGGACGTCTACGTGATCGAGGCCAACCCGCGGGCCTCGCGCACGGTGCCGTTCGTGGCCAAGGCCACCGGCCGGACGCTGGTCGAGGCCGCCTGCCGGGCTGCGCTGGGCCTGCCGGTCGAGCTGGCCGAGGAGCCGAGCTCGAGCACGTCAGCGTGAAGGCGGCCGTGCTGCCCTTCCAGCGCTTCTTCGGCGCCGACCCGACGCTCGGCCCGGAGATGCGCTCGACCGGCGAGGTGATGGGCATCGGCCCCGACTTCCCGACCGCCTTCGCCAAGGCCGAGCGGGCGGCCGGGCGGCCGCTGCCGAGCGGCGGCCGCGTGTTCCTCTCGGTGCGCGACGCCGACAAGCCGGCCGCGACCATGCTGGCCGCGCTGCTGCAGTCGCTCGGCTTCGAGCTGGTCGCGACCAGCCGGCACCGCCCGCGCGCTGCAGCGGATCGGCATCCCGGTGCGAGACGGTGCCGAAGGTGACCGAGGGCTCGCCCAACGTGGTCGACCTGATCCGAGAGCGGCGACATCAACCTGGTCATCAACACGCCGCTGGGCCGCGGCGCGCGGGCCGACGGCTACGAGATCCGCGAGGCGGCGATCCGCCACGGCATCCCCTGCATCACCACCCTGGCCGGCGCCTCGGCGGCCGTGCAGGCGATCGCGCAGGCCCGCCCGGTGGCGCCGGTGGCGCTGCAGGACCTGCACGGCCGGGCTGGCGCCCCGTGCCATCGCTGGCGACGCGTAGCGCTGGAGGTCGCCGAGGGTCGAGGCGGTCGGCGCCTACACGCTGCTTGGTGCTGGCGCAACGACGGCGGCGAGGTGGGCGAGCCGGGCCAGTTCTTCATGCTGCAGGCCGACCCCGAGCCGGCCGCGCCTATCTGCCGCGGGCGCTCTCGGCGGCCTGGGCGGACGCGGCCGAGATCGCCTTCCTGCTCGACGTGCGCGGCGACCGGCACCAGCGCCCTGGCGGCGGCCGAGCGGGTCGCGCTGCCGGGCCCGCTGGGCCGCGGCTTCGAGCTCGCGACGGGCCGGCGCTGCTGGTCGGCGGCGGCATCGGCGCCGCCATCCTGCCCTGGCTGGTCCGCGATCCTGCCGGCGGCGCCGACGTCGGACCCTGCTCGGCTTCCGCGAGCGCGGCCCAGGCGGTGTGCGCCGCGCTGATCGACACCGAGGCGACCGTCGTGCTGGAGCCGACGCTGGTGACCGAGCCGCTGGCCCGGCTGCTGCCGTTCGCCGGCACGGTCTACGCCTGCGGGCCGGATCCGATGCTGCAGGCCGTGGCCGCGCTCTGCGCCGAGCACGCGGTGCGACTGCCAGCTGGCGATGGAGGCGCCCATGGCCTGCGGCTTCGGCGCCTGCTACGGCTGCGCGGTGCGAGATCGACGGCGAGTGGAAGCGGCTCTGCGTCGAGGGGCCGGTGCTGGAGGCAGGGCGGGTCCTGCTGAGCTGCGGCGCTGCGCACGAGTATCGCCATGAAGCATCTGCAGCCAGAGCTGCTGCGGGATCGAGCTCGCCCATCCGCTGGTGAACGGCTCGGGCACGCTGGACGCGCTGGCGGCGGGCACGCTGGGGCTGGCCGCGTTCGTGACCAAGACCGTCACGCCTGCAACCCGCGCGACGGGCAACCCGCCGCAGCGGATCGCCGAGACGCCGGCCGGCATGGTCAACTCGATCGGGCTCGCCAACCCCGGCCTCGACCGCTTCTGCGAGGACGCACCTGCCGCGGCTGGCCGAGCTGGGCGTGCCGCTGGTCGTGAGCGTCGGCGGCTGGTCGCCGCGAGGAGTACGCGACGGCCGTGCGCCGGATCGGCGCGTCGCCCGGCGTGGCCGCGATCGAGCTGAACGTGTCCTGCCCCAACGTCGACACCGGCTGCATCTCGATCGGCACCGACGCCGCCGAGACGCGCGCGCTGCTCGACCGCTGCCGGGCCGAGACCGACCTGCCGCTGCTGGCCAAGCTGTCGCCAGCGTGGCCGACGTCGCGGCGATCGCGCTGGCCGCCGCCGAGGGCGGCGCGGCCGGGCTGGTGCTGATCAACACCGTGCGCGGGATGGCGATCGACCGGCGGACGCTGCGGCCGCTGCTGGGCGGCGGCGGGGGCGGCCTCTCCGGGCCGGCCGTGAAGCCGGTCGCGCTGCACGCGATCTACCACTGCCGCGCCGCCACCGGGCTGCCGATCGTCGGCATGGGCGGCGTCGCGTCGGCCAGGACTGCTCTCGAGTTCCTGGCCGCCGGGGCGAGCGTTGTCGGGGTCGGCACCGCGCTCTTCCGCGACCCGGGCCTGCCCGCCCGGATCGTCGCCGAACTGGCCGACGCTGCTCGCCGCGCGGGGGCTTTCGTCGGTTGCGGACGTGGTCGGAGCGGCCCACGAGAACCGCCATCTAACGCTCTACCTAAGCTTGTAGCGGCACGGTGGTCTGAATATGGCGTATTTTGGCGGTTTGCAGCCGTTGCAGACCGCTCTGGGGTGGTATAATCGCCCCGCACGATGGCGCACGACCTCTCACGCAGGCCCCCTCCCGTTCGCTCGACCAGCGCACTCGACGCACTCGACCGGGCCAACGAGATCCGGGTCCGCCGGGCGACAGCTGAAGCGCGCTCTGAAGTCGGGCGAGATCACGATCGACGCAGGTGCTGCTCGACCCGCCGGACTACGTGCTGACGGCCAAGGTGTACGACATGCTGCTGTCGGTGCCGCGGCTCGGCCGGGTGCGCGCGGGCGAGCTGCTGACCCAGTGCCGGATCAGCCAGTCGAAGACCATCGGCGGACTCTCCGAGCGACAGCGCGGCGAGCTGGTCGACCTGTTCCGCGGCTGGAGGGCGCCGGATCGGCGGCTGCTGCGGCTGGTCTGCGGGGGCGCTGGCTGCGTCCCACGCGGCGTGCGGTGCTCAACGTGGCCTCCGCGGCCCTTCGGGCCGGGCCTGCGCTCCGCCCGCCGCTCGATCCTTGCCAAGGCCCCCGCATCCTCAGCTTCGTGACGACGCCATCCAGGAACGACCCCAGGGGCGCGATGAGCGCGCGGCTGTTCGTCGTCTCCGGCCCGTCCGGCGTCGGCAAGGGCACGCTGATTGCTCGATCGTGCGCGAGCCGTGCCGGAGCTGGTGGTGGCCGACCTCGGCCACCACCCGTCCGATGCGCCGCCGGCGAGCAGGACGGCCGCGAGTACCACTTCCTCAGCGACGCAGGAGTTCGAGCGGCGGGTGCGGGAGGGCGAGTTCCTGGAGCATGTAACATTCGCGGGTCACCGGTACGGCACGCTGCGCAGCGAGGTCGGAGCGGCGCTGGCGGACGGCGAGAGCGTGGTGCTCGAGATCGACGTCCCCGGCGCGCGCGAGATCAAGCGGCAGCTGCCCGATCGGTGCTGGTGTTCGTCGCGCCGCCGACGATCGCCGACCTCGAGCAGCGCCTGCGCGGCGCGGGGCGAACAGACCCGCCCGAGGAGATCGCAGACCCGGCTCGCGATCGCCCGCCAGGAGATGGAGGCCGCCGGGAGTTCGACCACGTGATCGTGAACGACGACATCGAGACGCGCCGCCGCCGAGCTGACCGAGCTGATGCGGGTCGCAACTGACGAGCCAGGAGACCGGATGATCTACCCCAAGATCGACAACCTGCTCGAGCACGTGGACAGCAAGTACGCGCTCGTGATCGCCGCGGCCAAGCGCGCCCGCCAGATCAACGACTACCACCATCAGCTGGGCGAGGGCAGCTTCGAGGGCTTCGCGCCGCCGCTGGTCGAGTCGCGCTCGAAGAACTTCCTGACGATGGCGCTCGAGGAGATCGCCGAGGGCAAGCTCGAGTCGTCGCCTCCAGAAGTAGCACGGCCCCGGTCACCACCGGGTGACCAGGGCTTCACCCTCGCCGACTGCCGCCGCAGCGGCGGCGTACACTTCGTGCATGATCCTCGTGGGCGTGTGCGGGGGCGTCGCGGCGTACAAGAGCTGTCGAGCTCGTGCGGCTGCTGGTCACGCGCCGGGCATGAGGTGCAGGTCGTGCAGACGCCGAGCCGCCGAGCGGTTCGTCGGGCCCGACCACGTTCGCGGCGCTCTCCCGGCGGCCGGTGCTGACCGACGACGCCGGCCGATCTCTTCCCGCACCTGCGAGGCGTCGCGGCAAGGCCGAGCTGATGTGCCATCGCCCCGCTGACGGCGACCACGACTGGCCCGGCTCGCGCACGGCGACGCCGCCGACCGTGCTGACCGCCTCGGCGCTGGCCTTCACCGGGCCGCTGGTGGTGGCCCCGGCCATGAACCCGCGCATGTGGGCAGCGCCGCGCCACGCCGGGCGAACGTCGACCGCCTGCTGGCGCTGGGCGTCGAGCTGGTCGGCCCGGCGTCGGGCGAGATGGCCGAGGGCGAGCAGGGCGACGGGCCGGATGGCCGAGCCGGACGACGATCGCCGGCCGCGATCGACGCGCCGCCTGGCCGTCCGCGGACAGCCTGGCCGGGGCCGGGTGCTGGTCACCGCCGGCGGCACCCGCGAGCCGCTGGACGCCGTGCGCTACATCGGCAACCGCTCCAGCGGGCGGATGGGCGTCGCCGTGGCCGACGAGGCGGCCCGCCGCGGGAGCCGACGTGACGCTGATGCTGGCGGCCGCCACCGCTCGCCCGTCCGCCCCGATGCGACGTGCCGATGGACGACCGCAGCGGACATGCGAGCGGCGACGCTCGAGCAGTCTGCCGCAGCGCCGACGTGGTGGTGATGACAGCCGCGGTGGCCGACTACCGGCCGGCCGATGCCCACGCCGGCAAGCGCACCAAGGACGCGCGAGGCCTGGCACATCGAGCTGGAGCCGACCACCGACATCCTCGACCGAGCTCGGCGAGCTGCGGCGGCGCGAGGGGCAGGTGCTGGTCGGGTTCGCCGCCGAGCACGGAGACGGGCGCCGTCGAGCGCGCCCGTGCCAAGCTCGAGCGCAAGCGGGTGGACATGATCGTGGTCAACGACATCAGCCGCCGCGACATCGGCTTCGACGTGGATCACAACGAGATCGTGCTGGTGACGGCCTCAAGGGTGACAGACGGTCTCGCGCCGATCCAAGCGTGAGTGCGCGGCGGCCATCTGGGACGCGCTCGCGGCGCGCGAACTCGACGCGCCACTGCACCGCCATCGTATGACACAGGAACCGACCGAGAGGAAGTACCCGCGTGGAAGCCAGAACCGCTTGAGCAGCCAGAGCCATCCGAGGCGATCGCCGCCGCCGGCGAGACCGCCCGCCGGGTGATCGAGAACGTGGCCCGGGTGATCCACGCCCCGCAGACGCTGCTCGAGCGCTGCATGCTGGCGCTGCTGTGCGAGGGCCACGTGATCATCGAGGACTTCCCCGGCGTCGGCAAGACGATGCTGGCCAAGTCGCTGGCCCGCTCGCTGGACTGCGAGTTCGCCCGCATCCAGGCCACGCCCGACCTGCTGCCGTCCGACATCACCGGCGTCAACGTGTTCAACATGCAGACCAACGAGTTCGAGTTCCGGCCGGGCCCGGTGTTCGCCAACCTGGTGCTGGTGGACGAGATCAACCGCGCCTCGCCCAAGACGCAGTCGGCGCTGCTGGAGTGCATGCAGGAGGTGCAGGTCACGGTCGACGGGCACACCCACCCGCTGGCCCGGCCGTTCATGGTGATCGCCACCCAGAACCCGATCGAGTACGAGGGCACGTTCCCGCTGCCCGGAGGCCCAGCTCGACCGCTTCACGATGCGGCTGCACCTCGGGCTATCCGGCGCATGGCCGACGAGGCCCGGATGCTGGCCGAGCACGCCGCCTCCGAGCCGCTGGACGCGCTGGAGCCGGTCGCCGTCGGCCGCCGAGCTGGAGGCCGCCATCGAGGCGGTCAAGGGCGTCTACGTCGAGGACAGCCTCAACCGGTACGTGGTCGCCATCCTGCGCCACACGCGCGGCGACACCCGGCTCGCGCTGGGCGCCAGCCCGCGCGCCGGCATCGCGCTGCTGCGCGTGGCCAAGGCGCTGGCAGCGGTGCGCGGACGCGAGTACGTGATCCCGGCCGACGTCAAGGAGGTGGCGGCGGACGTGCTGTCGCACCGCGTGATCCTGGCGGCCGACGCGCGCACGGCCGGGCTGGATCGGCGGCCGACGTGATCGGCGAGGCCGTCGACCGCACGCCGGTCCCGGTGTGAGCCAGGCGTGCTGACGCGCACGCGGACGCTGGGCGCTGGCCGCGGCCGCCGGGCTGTACCTCGCCGCCTGGGGCTTCGGCACCGAGCGCCATGTTCCCGGTGGCGGTCGGACTGCGGTCGCGCGCCGGTGCTGGCCTGGCTGTGGGTGCGGCTGCGCTGCGCAGCCGATGCGGCTGCGCCGCACGCACCGGCAACCGCGAGCTGGTCGAGGGCAGCGACCGTGGTCGTGGCCGTCGAGCTGCGGGCCGAGGCGGCCCGCTGCCTGCCCGCGCCACGCTGGTGGATCGGCTGGGCGATGTCGGAGCCGCGAGGCGACTGCTGCGCCGGCGCGGCCACGTGCTGCACGGCCGCTACACTGATCGAGCACGCGCCGCGCGGCCGCTACACGCTGGATCGGCCGCGAGGTGCGCATCGACGACCCGTTCGGGCTGGCCGAGGCGCGGATCGCGCTCGACCGCTCCGACACGCTGCTGGTCTACCCGCGCGTCTACGAGCTGGACGGCCTGTTCACCGATACCGGGCGCGGCCGGCGACGAGGGCCGCGCCCTGCTGCACCGCACGGCCGGCTACGACCTGCACTCGATCCGCGACTTCCAGCAGGGCGAGAGCCTGCGCCGGGTGCACTGGCGCTCGACCGCCAAGCGCCGCAAGCTGATGGTCAAGGAGCTGACCGAGACGCCCCGCGACGAGGCGGCGGTGCTGCTGGACGGCGACCGCTGCCGGCGAGCGCGGGCCGCCCGGCGCCAGCAGCTTCGACGCGCAGGTGCGGGCCACGGCGTCGCTGCTGAACCGGATGGTCGAGGTCGGGCCAGCGCTGCTCGCTGGTGGTGCACGGCGCCGCCAAGGTGCGCGTGCGACTGGCGACCGCGGGCACCGAGTGGCCGACGGCGCTGGGTGAGCTGGCCGTTGCGCGCGCGACGCCGCCCGACCGCTGGCCACGATGCTGCGCGAGACGCTGGTCCGGGCGGCCGAGGCGATCGACGCCGCCCGCCTGTACGTGGTCACCGCCGCGCTCACGCCCGGCCTGGCCGACCGGCTGCTGCAGCTGCGCTCGGGCCGCCGCGACATCGCCGTGGTGTGGGTCGATTCGCCCAGCTTCGCCGGCAACCCGAGCATCCCCGGCGCCCAGGCAGCCGCGCTGCGACTGGCCCGGGCGGGTGTCCCGGTGGCCCGTCTGGGCAACGGCGACGACCTGCGCCGGGCGCTGTCGGCAGCCACCGCGAGGACGGCGGTGCATGCCTAGGCGCGATCCCCTGCTGTGGGTGGCCCTGGCAGGCCTGCTGGCGGTGGACGCATTGCACTGGGCGCGCATCGAGTCGCCGGCCATGGGGCTGCTGGGGCTGGGCGTGCTGGCTGTGCTGGGAGCGCTGCCGACGGCCGTCTCGGCCTGGCGCGGGCCGGTTCTGGCGTGGCTCGCCGCGCTGCCGGTGGCAGCGCTGGCAGCCATCGGCCAGGTGACCGGGATCTGGCCCTGGCATTCGCACGGGCACTACCCGTCGGCCATCACCAGCGCCATCTCCAAGGGCGCGCACGGCTGGTTCTCGGTGCACACGCCGTTTGACCCCGCGCACGCCGGGGCGGTCGACCACGACGTGCGGCTGGTGTACTTCGTGCTGGCGGTCGGCCTCTCGTGGCTGCTGGTCGCGCGCCGATGGACGGTGGCGGCGATCGCCGTGGCCTTCTTCGGCTTCGCCATGCCCAGCACGGTGGCTAGCATCCCGGCGGGCGGGCTGCGGGCGGCCATCTTCCTGGGCCTGGCGCTCTTCTGCCTGCGCGTGCAGGCGCGGCCGGCGGCCGGGGAAGAGGGCGCCGGATCCGGCCAGGCGGTGGCGGTCGGGATGGCGATGGTGGCGACCGCCTTCGTGGTGGCCGCGCTGCCGGGTGTGACCAAGCCGGCCTTCCTGGACTGGCACTCCTGGAACCCGCTGGCCAAGACCCAGCCGCAGCTCTCGGTCAGCTATGTGTGGAACCAGAGCTATAAGCCGCTGCACTGGCCCAAGCAGCAGACGACGGTGTTCTTCGTCTGGTCGACGCAGCCGCATTACTGGCCGGTGGCACGGCTGGAGACGTTCCGCGACGGCAGCTGGCGCGACACCGCGAGGCCGGCCAACGGGCCCAGCACGCCGGTCAGCACGCTTTCCGTGCCCCCCGGGCAGCTGCCCAGCCGGGCCACGGTGGACCCGCGGGCCAAGGACTTGGCGACCATCCAGGTGCAGGTGGCGGCGCTGCTCGACCACCACCTGGTGGGCGTCGGCCAGCCGGTCATGTGGTTGCCGCCGGCCGGCATAAAGACGGCCGTGTACACCGACAGCAGCGCCGTGGCGAGCACCGACCTGGCCCGGGGGACGAAGTACGGCATGCGCGGCTTCGTGGCCACGCCGACCTTCAAGCAGCTGGAGAAGGCGGGGACGCACTTCCCACGGGCGATCGTCAACGGTCTGACGATCGAAAGCCAGACGCTGCGCCCGTACCCATCGGGCCGAGCCCGCGAAGCTGAAGGTCACTCCCTCGCTGGTGCAGGCCTCCAACCAGGTCTGGCAACTCTCGGACGCGTACGAGCGCCCAGAACGAGTGGGATGCGGTGGCGCGGTCGAGACCTACCTGCGCACGAAGCCGTTCAAGTACAGCCAGACCACCGTGTACACGGGCTCCGAGCCCGGTGCTGGCGCAGTTCCTGCTCACGAAGCACCCGGCTACTGCCAGATGTACTCCGGCGCGATGGCAATGGTGCTGCGCCTGCACGGCATCCCGGCCCGGGTCGCGGTCGGATTCACGACCGGGCCTGCAGAGCTCGCAGGGCCCGCTACGTCGTCACCGACCACGACGCGCACTCCTGGGTCGAGGCGTACTTCCCGGGCTGGGGCTGGCAGGAGTTCGACCCGACGCCCACCCGCCACCTGCCCAGCGGCGCGTCGATGTCGGATGCCACCACGCGCAAAGGCGTGGTAGCGCAGGCGGCGCACAACCCTCCAGGCACCAAGGGCATCGGCGGGATCGTGAAGCAGCTGGCGCATCTGCCCAAGACCCCGGGCGGCACGAGGACACAACCCGCACGGCGGCTTGACAGCGCCCCCGCCGGGGCCGGCCAAGCCGTGGCGGCCCGGCTTCATCTCGGCCACCCTGCTGATCGTGCTGCTGGCCGCCGCGCTGACGGCGCTGGCCAAGCTGGTCACGGTGCGCTGGCGCTACCTGCGCCGCGGCCCGCGGGCGCAGGCCGCCGCCGCCTACCACGAGCTGGCCACCTTCGTCGGCGACCAGGGCGTGCCGCCAGCGTCCAGCCGCACCTTCGAGGAGCTGGCCAAGGAGGTCGACCACATCTACGGCGTCGACGCCCGGGCCTTCGCGCAGGCCGCCAGCCGCGCCCGCTACGGACCCGAGCCGGGCGCGGAGCCGGCCGAGCAGACGATGCGCAGCGAGCTGCGGTCGATCAAGAAGGGCGTCCGCCGGCAGCTGACCGCGCGCGAGCGGCTGCTGGGGGCGGTGCGTCTGCGCGCCACCTTCGCGCAGACCACCTCGATCGACTGAGTGAGACCAGTGGGCCGTTGTACCCTTCGGTGTGAGGGCGCGACCACGGAGGCGGTCGATCACATGAGCATGGCACACGAGGACGTCTACGACCTCTTCCAGCAGGGCAAGGCACATCTCCAGCGCGGCGACAACGCCCAGGCCACCGTGCCGCTGGAGAAGGCCAAGCGGCGGGAGCCGGACAAGGCGTCGATCCGCGAGGCGCTGGGCGTCGCCTACCTGCGCATGCGCCGCTACCAGGAGGCGGCCGCCGAGTTCGAGCACATCCTGGCCGCCGCCCCCGCCAACGATTACGCCCACTACTGCCTCGGCCGCTGCCTGGACCGGATGGGCAACCGGCGGATGGCGCTGGGCCACTACAAGATGGCGGTGTGGCTGCGGCCGGACGTCACGTACTACCAGGAGGCCGTGGACGGCCTGCTGGACTGACCGGCCGCGCCGGTTGCCGTAGAGTCGGACCGTGATCACGTGCCCCAACTGCGGGCGGGAGAACCCGCCCGAGTTCAAGCTGTGTCCGATGTGCGGGACGCCGCTGGGGGAACCGACCGCCGCGGGGCGCGAGGAGCGCAAGGTGGTTTCGGTGTTGTTCTGCGACCTGGTCGGCTTCACCAGCCGCAGCGAGGCGATGGACGTGGAGGACGTGCGGGGCACGCTGCAGCCCTACCACGAGCTGCTGCGGCGCACGATCGAGTCGTACGGCGGCACGGTGGAGAAGTTCATCGGCGACGCGGTGATGGCGCTGTTCGGCGCACCCGTTGTCCACGAAGACGACCCCGAGCGGGCGGTGCGGGCGGCACTGGCCATCGTCGAGGCTGTGGCCCAACTGCGCGAGTCGACTCCGGCCCTCGACCTGCACGTGCGGCTGGGCGTGAACACCGGCGAGGCGCTGATCGCGCTGGACGCAGACCCGCTGCGCGGCGAGGGCATGGCCTCCGGTGACGTCGTCAACACGACCGCCCGTCTCGAGTCGGCCGCACCCACCGACGGCGTGCTGGTGGGAGAGGCAACCTACCGCGCCACCGGCCGCGTGATCCGCTACGAGGCCGCCCAACCGGTGCAGGCGAAGGGCAAGACCGAGCCCGTCCCCGCCTGGCAGGCGCTCGAGGCCCGCTCCCGGTTCGGGGTCGATGTCGATCAGGGCTCGCGGTCCGCCATGGTCGGCCGCGACCGCGAGTTGGACGCGCTGCGCGGGGCGGCCGAGCGGTCGTTCGAGTTCCGTGAGGTGCAGTTGGTCACGATCCTCGGCGTCCCCGGGATCGGCAAGAGCCGGTTGGTGTGGGAGCTCCAGCGATGGGTGGACGCACGGCCCGAGCTGATCCGCTGGCGGCAGGGCCGCTGCCTGCCCTACGGGGAGGGGGTCACCTACTGGGCGCTGGGCGAGGTGCTCAAGGCCCAGGCCGGCATCCTCGAGTCAGACGCAGCCGCCGAGGCCGCCGCGAAGCTGGACGCGATGATCTCCGGCGCGACGCCCGACCAGGCGGAGGCCGCCTGGCTTCGCGCCCACACCGGCGGCCTGGTCGGGGCCGACGCCGGCGGCGGGCAGGCCACAACGCGGGACGAGGCGTTCGCCGCCTGGCGCAGGGTGCTGGAAGCGCTGGCCGGGCAAGGCCCGATGGTGATCGTGCTGGAGGACCTGCACTGGGCCGACGACGCCATGCTCGACTTCACCGACCACCTGGTCGAGTGGGCGGCGGACGTCCCGCTGCTGGTCGTGTGCACGGCCCGTCCCGAGCTGCTGGAACGCCGCCGCGACTGGGGCGGAGGCAAGCCCAACGCGACCACCATCGCCCTGCGACCGCTGTCCGATGAGGACACGCGCACCCTGGTCAGCGGACTGCTCGAGCACGTCGTGCTGCCGGACGAGACGCGAGCCGCGCTGCTCGAACGCGCGGAGGGAAACCCGCTGTACGCCGAGGAGTACGTGCGTATGCTGGCCGAGCAGGGCTCCGCCGCGGCCGGCGTCCTGCCCGACACGGTGCAGGGCATCATCGCCGCCCGCCTGGACGCCCTCCCCGCCGACGAGAAGGCGCTGCTGCAGGACGCCGCCGTGCTGGGCAAGGTGGTCTGGCAGAGCGGCCTGGCGGCGGTCACCGGCGCCGAGCCCTGGGCGCTGGACGAGCGGCTGCACCGCCTGACCCGCAAGGAGTTCCTGCGCCGTGCCCAGCGCCCGGCCATCAACAACGACACGGAATACGCCTTCCGCCACGCGCTCGTCCGCGACGTCGCCTACGCCCAGATCCCGCGTGCCCAGCGGGCCGAGAAGCACGAGCGGGCGGCCTCCTGGATCGAGTCGCTGGCGGCAGACCGCGAGGACGCCATCGAGATGCGCGCCCACCACCTGACCCAGGCCCTGGAGTTCGCCGACGCCGCTGGGCAGGACACCGCGGAGCTGCGCGGTCAGGCCCGGCAGGCGCTGCGCCAGGCCGGCGACAGAGCCTCCCGGCTGGATGCCTACGGCGCCGCCGTCTCACACTTCCAGGCGGCGCTGGAGCTGACCGAGGAGGGAGATCCCGATCGCGGATATCTGCTGCTCGATCTGGGCCGCACGCGCATGCTGAACGACACCGCCATGCTTGAACCCCTGGAGCAGGCGGTCGATCTGCTGACACCGGTCGACCCGGCCGCGGCCGCCTTCGCGCACACGCGACTTGGGCTGATTCATGCCTATAAGGGCGAGGGCGAGTCGGCGCTGGCCCACGACGCGCGGGCGCGCGAGCTGCTGATGGGAGCGACGGACAGCCCCTACCGGGGCAGGGCCCTCCTGTCGCTGGGCATGTCTGCGGTCGTGGAGACGCGGCCCCACGACGCGATCCCCCTGCTGGACGAGTACCTGGCCAGCGAGCATCTCCCCGGCTTCGATCCCCGCGTGGTCGTGGGGGCGCACGTGTACCGGGGTCTGGCCAGGGTGGAGGGCGGTGACGCCAGCGGCCTGGAGGAGGCGACAGCCGCCGTGGACGAGCTGCGCCGCCAGCGGTTCTACGAACTGGGCATTCACCTGTCGAACCTGGCCACCGTCCGCCTGTTCCTGGGCGACGTGGCCGGGTTCCGGGAGCTGAACGCGGAGGCGCTGGACGCACTGCCGCTGGAGAACCGCCGGCGCACGAGCACCTACCTGGCCGAGACGGCGTTCGCCGACTACCTGATGGGCGACTGGGAGAGCGCTCTGACCAAGGGAGCTGAGTGCGAGTCCGGGGCCGAGGCTGGGATCTATGACCCCGGCATGGGCAGCGAGTGGCAGGGCATGCGGGCCCGCATCATGGCCCGCCGCGGTGCGCTCGCCGAGGCCCTGGCCGGGCAGGCTCGGTCGCTGGAGACCGCCCGCCACGAGCACATCGTCCAGGCCCTTGCGCCCGAGCTGGCCGAGTCGTGCTGGATGAGCCTGGTGGACGGCGACCGTACACGGGCGTCGGAGCTGCTGGACGAGCTGCTGGAGCGGACGCGCGAGCCCGCGGTGCTGCTGACGCTGCTGCCCTACGTCTCCGCGGAGCTGGCCGAGGCAAGCGAGAGCCTGGGCAGGGCCGTCACGCTGGCTGATCAAGTCCAGGCCGTCTCACTGGACACGCCCTGGTGCGCGGCCATGCTGGCCTCTCTGGCCGGCCACCACGCCGCTGCCGCGGAGGCATACGGGGCCACGGGCTCTCTCGCGCATGCGTCCTTCGCCCACCTGCGAGCGGCGGAGACGCTGGCCGCGTCCGATCCCGCCGCCGCCGCCCAGCACCTGGAGCAGGCGACGACCTTTTACGAACGCGTCGGAGCGACGCTCTACCTCGACCGTGCCCGCGAGCTCGAGATCAGTCGCGGATGATCCAGAAGAGCGCCGCCGGGCGGGCGCCGATGTTGCGCCAGCCGGCGATCGAGCTGCGGTCGGCCAAGAGCACCTCGCCGGCCCGCAGCACCGGGCGGCCGCTGGTCAGCAGCACCTGCACGAGGCCGGCCACCACTGCCACCAGCTCGCTGCCCTTGTGCGCGATCTGGGGCGTCCCGTCGTCGCCCGGGCCCAGCCGCACCAGGTAGGCCCGAAGGCCCGCCTCGGGGTCGTCCAGCAGCGGCGCCGGACGACCGGTGGGCCGGGCTGACGGGTCGTCCCGCCGGCCCAGCCGGTAGCCGGGCGCGATCTCGCCCCGCAGCAACTCATCGACGGTGATGTTGAGACCCCCGGTCAGCTCCAGCAGCGTCTCCAGCGACAGCCCGCGCTGGCCGCGCTCGGCCTGCGAGATGGCGCTGGCCGAGACACCGGCAATGGCCGCCAGCTCGGCCTGGCTCAGCTGCCGCTGCATGCGCAGCGAGCGCAACGCGGCCCCCAGCCGGGCGGCAGCCGGCGCGCGCTCCAGGGCCGGCGGGCGGCCGCCCGACTTGTAGTGCCACACGCTGCCCTGCACGCCGGCCGGCCGGCCCTCCGCCTTGGCGATCCGCAGCCGGCCGTCGGCCAGCATGATCACGCACTGGGTGACGTCCTCGACGTCGCGCCGCACCCGGTCGAGCTCGGGCGAGCGCTCCAGCGACCAGTAGGCGATGGCGCCCACCTCGAGCAGCATCGGACAGCAGCGGGTGAAGAAGTTCGCGGTGGCCTCGGCGCCCCACAACTCGTGCATCTGCTCCAGCGGATCGAACAGCAGCAGGTTTCGGCGGCCGCCCACACAGCGCGCGCGCACCGCATCCAGCAGCGTCTGCGGCCTGGCCAGCGGGCCGCCGGAGTGGGCGTCGATCAGCTCCAGCCCCAGTTCGGCAGCCGCCTTGGCGCCGCCGCCGGCCAGCGCCACGTAGGCGGCGTAGTCGTACTCACCGGCCAGGCCGGCCAGCGCCCGGTAGAACTCGCCCACCGGCGCATCGTGGCCGTGTTCCCAGACGACGTTGTCTCCCCAGTACAGCCCGTCCAGCGCCAGATCGAGGCTGGCAACGCCGGTGGAGGGCCCGGACGGGTGAAGCGATGCTTCCATCATCGGCGGCTGGAGCCTATCGCGAAAGCACTGCTGTCGTGAAGTTGGCAGGAGTGACGATGCGCTTTACGGTGTGCCGGACGTGGCGGACACCGTTCTACTCGTGGTGGAGGACTCCGAGTGCCCAGGCGCTCGGGAGCTGGCCTCGCGCCTGGCAGCCCATGTGGTGGTGCTGGAGGCGGGGGTCATGCGCGGCCAGTCGGACGTGCGCTCAGCCGCCGCCCGGGTGGCCGAGGCCGCACTGCGCCATGCCGCCAGCCTGATCGTGGTGGCGTGTGCCGCCCGTCAGCGGTCGTCCGGCCTGGCTGGCGAGCTGATGGCGTCCGGCCCGTGCGCCGTGGTGATGGTCCCGGCCGAGCCGCAGGTGCAGGCCGCCTAAGAGTTCAAGACAGGGACGAGGTGCAGCAGACCGTCGTCCCCCCTGAACAGCCGCGCCCCGGACTGGCCCGGGGCGCGGCGTTCAGGAACGGGGTTCGCCGGGCGTCTCGATCCAGATGGTCACCGGCCCGTCGTTGACCAGGGCCACCCGCATGTGGGCGCCGAAGCGGCCGCGGCCGACCGCGATCCCCAACCTCTCCAACTCGGCCGCCACCTGCTCCACCAGTCGCTCACCCTGGTCGGGCGGGGCAGCCTCCACGAAGCTCGGCCGGTTGCCACGCGTGACATCACCGTAGAGGGTGAACTGCGACACCACCAGAGCCTGCCCGCCGACATCCGTCAACGCCAGGTTCATACGCCCCTCGTTGTCCGAAAAGACGCGAAGTCGGACCACCTTGGCGGCCAGCCAGGCGGCCTGCTCGGGGCCATCGTCGTGGCCCACTGCGACCAGCACCAGAAGCCCCGCGGCAATGCTCGCCACCCGCTGGCCGTCGACCTCCACCGACGCCTCCGAGACCCGCTGAATCAGCGCTCTCACCTGCGCCACCCCGCGACGTTCATTTCGGAACGATCTCCAGACACCTGCTGCTAGAGTACGTTCACAGTCAGGTGTCCCGAGGCGGTCCGGCGAGGTGGGTGCAAACCCGCCTCTTTTTTCGCCTCAAACGACGGAAGGGTGAGGGTGAGAACGGCACGCGAGAAGGATCTGCAGACCGATGTCGAGCGCACGCTTGCACAGCGTGTGCCCGAGGTCGAGGTGCTGCTCGCCGAGCATCCCTCGCCGGGTCTGGTCAGGGTCTGGATCGACCGCGCCGAACCGCCCGTCGACCTCGAGTTGTGCGAGCGCGTGACCCGCGAACTGTCGGACCTGCGCGACCGCTTCGCCCTCGAGGTGTCGTCGCCCGGTACCGAGCGGCCGCTGACCAAGCCGGGGCATTTTCAGCGAGTGGTGGGGGAGCCCGTCGCGATCCGCACCGAGCGGCCGGTGGACGGCCAGCGCCGTTTCCACGGACGGCTGGTGGACGCCGGTGAGGAGTCCGTCGAGATCGACCAGGACGGCCGCCGTGTGCGCATCCCGTACGACGCGATCCGGCGCAGCCACCTCGTCTTCGACCCCGCAGGAGGCGCATCGTGAGCAAGGAAATCCTCGAGGGAATCAAGCTTCTGGAGAAGGAGAAGGGGATCGAGCCGGGCACGCTGCTGCCGGCCATCGAAGACGCCGTGGGCGCCGCCTACCGCAAGATGCCCGACGCCCACCACCCGATCCGGGTGGACTTCGACCCGGAGTCCGGCGACTACACGGTGTGGTCGGTGACGACCGACGCCTGGGCCGGCTACCTGGACGCGCATCCGCACCACCGCGAGCTGGCCGAGGCTGCGCTGGAGCAGGACGTGGTGGCCGCGCCCGCGCCCGGTGAGGAGCTGGCCGAGCCGGAGCCCGAGCCCGAGATCAACTGGGAGTGGTTCTCCTCCGACCAGATGGAGGACGTGACCCCCGAGAACTTCGGCCGCATCTCCAGCCAGACCGCCAAGCAGGTCTTGAAGCAGCGCATCCAGGAAGCCGAGCGCTCGATGATGTACGAGGAGTACCACGACCGGGTGGGCGAGGTGGTGACCGGGATCGTGCAGCAGGACGATTCCCGCTACGCCTTCGTCGATCTGGGCCGGATGGAGGCCATCCTGCCCGGCTCCGAGAAGGTGCCCGGCGAGCGCTACGAGCAGGGCAGCCGGATCAAGGCCGTGATCATCGAGGTGCGCAGCGAGGGCAAGGGCCCGCAGGTCGTGCTGTCGCGCCGCTCCGACGAGCTGATCCGGCAGCTGTTCGAGCTCGAGGTGCCCGAGATCGCCGACAGCCTGGTGGTGATCAGGGCGGTCGCCCGCGAGCCCGGCTACCGGGCCAAGATCGCGGTCGAGTCGCGCGTGCAGGGCGTCGATCCGGTGGGCGCCTGCGTCGGCCCGCGGGGCTCGCGCGTGCGCATGGTCGTGTCCGAGCTGCGCGGCGAGAAGATCGACATCATTCCCTGGAACGACGAGCCGGCCCGGTTCGTGGCCAAGGCGCTGTCGCCGGCCAAGGTGCGCGAGGTGTACGTGGACGACGAGCATCGCCAGGCCACGGTCATCGTGCCCGACGACCAGCTGTCCCTGGCCATCGGCAAGGAGGGCCTGAATGCCCGCCTGGCCCACCGCCTGACCGGCTGGCGGATCGACATCGTGTCCGAGACCGAGCACCACGCCGAGGAGACCGACGCCAGCTACACCGGCGCCGAGGGCGACGAGGACGAGTTCCCCGGCCGCTGCGTCGCCGTCACCTCCTCAGGCAAGCGGTGCCCCAACCAGGCGCTGGACGGCAGCCGCTACTGCGGCGTGCCGGCTCACCGCGAACTGGCATTGGCCGAGGAGGGCGAACGCTCGCCGTCGTGACGCCGCACATCCCACACCGGCAATGCGCAGGCTGCGGCCGACGCCGCCCGCAGATCGAGCTGGTGCGGGTGGCTGCGGTCAACGGCCGGGCGGAGATCGATCGCGGCCGCCGGCTGGGCGGGCGCGGCGCGTACCTGTGCCCGGATGCCGCGTGCGCGCGGCGGGCCGAGCGGCGCGGCGGCCTGGGCCGCCGGCTGCGCCAGCCGGTGACCGGCCTGGACGACCTGGCGGCCCGGCTCCCGGTTGAGCCCCCGGCCGGCGCGTGGGAGGATTCCCGTACATGGTGAAGCGACCGACAGCAAACGCCCCGGCCGAGCCGACACCGCCCGAGCAGCCGGAGGGCACCAAACCCGACGAGATCCTGGACGAGGACGAGAGCCGCCGCGTGTACGGCTCCAAGGCCGCGCCGCCGCCCGAGCAGGCCGCCAGTGGGGCCGCCCCGGCCCGGCATCAGCGACCGCAGCGGGGCGCCCAGCCCAAGGGCAAGCGGCGGGTCGTGATCGACGCTCAGGCCGGGCGCAAGCCGCCCCAGCGGCGCGACCGCGGCGGCCAGCGGCCGGAGCCGAAGAAGGAGCAGGAGGCGCCGACCGGTCCAGTCAAGGTGCCGTCCGGGGTGACCGTCAAGGACCTGGCCGACGCGCTGGGCATCTCGCCGGCCCGCATCATCAGCGTTCTGATGGGCCTGGGCGAGATGGTGCAGATCACCCAGTCGCTGTCCGACGAGGCGGTCGAACTGCTGGCCGACGAACTGAAGCGCGAGATCACCGTTCAGCACGCGGCGGATGAGGAAGAGGAGGCGGTGACCTTCGAGGACCCGCAGGACTCGCTGCGCCCGCGACCGCCCGTCGTCACCATCATGGGCCACGTCGACCACGGCAAGACCACGCTTCTGGACTCGATCCGCGAGGCGTCGGTGGTGACCACCGAGGCCGGCGGCATCACCCAGCACATCGGCGCCTATCAGGTGGATGTGGCGGACGGACGCAAGGTGACCTTCCTGGACACCCCGGGCCACGAGGCCTTCACGGCCATGCGCGCCCGCGGCGCCAAGGCCACCGACGTGGCGGTGCTGGTGGTGGCGGCAGACGACGGCGTGATGCCGCAGACACTGGAGGCGATCGACCATGCGCGCGCCGCCGGCGTGCCGATCGTCGTCGCGGTCAACAAGATCGACCGCCCGGACGCCAACCCCGAACGCGTCCGAAACGAGCTTTCCCAGCACTCCCTGCAGCCCAGCGAGTGGGGCGGCGACACCATCTTCGAGGACGTCTCGGCCAAGAACGGCGAGAACCTGGACAAGCTGCTCGACTCGATCCTGCTGCAGGCCGACGTGCTCGAGCTGAAGGCCAACCCGGCCGCTGAGGCCTCCGGCGTGATCATCGAGTCGCGCCTGGACGTGGGCCGTGGCCCGGTAGCCACGCTGCTCGTGCAGCGGGGCACGCTCAAAGTGGGCGACGCGGTGGTGGCCGGCGACGCCTGGGGCAAGGTCAAGGCGCTGAACGACTACACGGGCCGGCGGGTCAAGGACGCGGGGCCGGGTGTGCCGGTCGAGATCCTGGGCTTCGACCGCCCGCCGACGGCCGGCGAGTACTGCCGGGTGGTGGAGAACGAGCGGGTGGCGCGGCAGGCGGCCCAGCAGCGGGCGCAGCGACTGCGCTCCGAGGCGATGGCCCGGCGCACCAAGTCGGTGTCGCTGGAGGACCTTTTCAGCGCCATGCAGGAGGGCGGCATCAAGGAGCTCAACCTGGTCATCAAGGCCGATGTGCAGGGCTCCGTCGAGGCGGCCATCAGCGAGCTGCAGAAGATCCAGCACGCCGAGGTGGCGGTGCGCGTGATCCACTCCGGCGTGGGCGGCATCGTTGCCTCCGACGTCAACCTGGCGGCCGCCTCCAACGCGATCGTGATCGGCTTCAACGTGCGCCCCAACGCCGAGGCCCGGGCGCTGGCCGAGCGCGAGGGCGTGGATATCCGCACCTACCGCGTGATCTACCAGCTGACCGAGGACATCCAGCAGGCGCTGATCGGCATGCTGTCGCCCGAGCACGTCGAGGAGGTGCTGGGCGAGGCCGAGGTGCGGCAGATCTTCCGGGCCTCGCGGGTGGGCACGATCGCCGGCTGCATGGTCACCCAGGGTGTTGTCCAGCGCGGTGCGCAGGCCCGCCTGGTGCGCGACGGCACGATCATCCACGACGGCCGCATCGAGACCCTGCGCCGGTTCCAGGACGACGCCCGGGAGGTCGCCCAGGGCTTCGAGTGCGGGCTCACGCTCGAGAACTACAACGACCTCAAGGAGGGCGACGTGCTCGAGGTGTACGCCGTCCGCGAGGTCGCACGCAGCGGCTGATCCGGCCTCACGGCCGCGCTGCCTCAGGCGTAGGTGTCGATCAGGCTCTGAGTGGCCTGATCCTGGGCTCGGAACATGGCTGCGTTTGCCTGCACGGCAACGGGCGCGAGCTTCCCGTCGACCATCGCCTTGACCTTGAAGGGGTCTCTCGCGATGTGCTCGGCGTCCCTGTCGAGCCGGCGCTCAGCGGCCACGATCCCGCCCGCTGCGGACGAGAAGGCTGTCTGGAGCTGCATCTGCATACCCTCATGGTGGGTCCCCCTGCGGCCGCCTGTCTACGCCCGAATGGGGGCAACGAGGGCGCTTCTGATGAAACGTCTACTACGGCTGGTCTCTCGTCGTCCGCCGGCGCTAGCGTGCCTGTATGGCCCGCGGGTTCCTCGGCGTGCTCAGCTTCGAACTGCACTTTCCGGAGGCGACGTCACTGAAAGCCAAGCGCAAGCATCTGCTGCACACCAAGGCCCAGCTGGAACGCCGGCTGGGCGCGTCGGTGGCCGAGGTGGACTTCCACGAGCTGTGGCAGCGCTCGCGGCTGACGCTGGCCGTCGTCCGCCGCCAGCACGCCGACACGGTGCGTGCCCTGGACGAGGCGGAGCGCTACCTTTCGGCGCAGGAGTTCGAGCTCGCCGGCTCCAGCCGGAACGTGCTGTCGGTGGAGGACGACCTGTGAACAGACGACCCCTCAGCGAGCGCGCGCGGCGCGTCAACGAGGCCCTCCGGCAGGTGCTGGCGGATGGCATCGAGGGGCTCGCCGATCCCGGCCTGGGGTTCGTCACGGTGACCGCTGTGCGGGCCACCTCCGACCTCGACCCAGGCCACCGTCTACGTCAGTGTGCTGGGCAATGACCGGCGCCGCTCGGCGGCCCTGAATGCGCTGGACCGAGCCCGCGGTCTGCTCCAAAAACGGGTCGCGCGAGAACTCCACTTCAAGCGTACCCCCTTGCTTACTTTCGAGTATGATGAGACTACGGACCGGGCGCTGCGGCTGACCGAGCTCATCGATCAGGCTGCTCCGAAGGTCTCAGACCCCGAATGACCGACTCCACGTACGCCCACGATCTCGACGCAGTGGTGGCCGCGCTTGCGGCCGCAGACCAGGTGTTGGTGGCGACACACGAGAACCCCGACGGCGATGCCATCGGCTCCATGTCGGCCGCCGCGGCGGCGCTCCGCTCACTCGGAAAGCAGGTGCGCACCTATCTGCACCATGACTCGTCGATCCCGCACGAGGTCGGCTTCCTGGACACCGGCGGCCTTGAGCGGCGGATCGACCCGGCCAGCCTGGACGGGTGGACGCTGCTGGCCGTGGACTGCGGCAACGAGCGGCGGATGGGCCCCGATCATGCCGACCTGCGGGCGGCGGCTGCCACCGTGGTCGACATCGACCACCATCACGACAACAGCCGGTTCGGCGACGCCAACCTGGTGGTGGGCACCGCGTCGTCCAGCGCCGAGATCCTGGCCGACGTGTTCGAGGCGCTGGGCGTGACGCTGACCCCGGCCATCGCCGAGGCCCTGTACGTCGGTCTGGTCGACCGACACCGGCCGCTTCCAGTACCGCACCACCAGCCCCAAGGCGCTGCGGCTGGGCGCGCGGCTGGTGGAGGCCGGCGCCGACGTGCACAAGGTGTTCGAGCTGGTCGTTCGAGAGCATGCCGTTCGGCAAGCTGGTGCTGCTCGGGCGGGTGATCGCAGACGCCAGGTCTACTACCAGGACGGCGCGCTGCTGATCAGCGCATGCGACCCGAGCCGACCTCGAGCTGGCCAAGGGTGACGAGGCCACCACCGAGGGCCTGATCGACAACCTGCGGGCGGTGGAGGGGTCGAGGTCGCCGCCTGATCCGCGAGCAGCTGCCGCTCGAGGACGGCACCATCACCAGAACCGGTGTCGTTGCGCTCGCGCGGCACGATCGACGTGTCGCAGGTCGCGCGCAAGTCGTCCCGGCGGCGGGCACAAGCAGGCGGCGGGCTTCTCGCATCCGGGCGTGTCGACGACATCCGCCGCTTCATCGTGTCCGAGGTCGCTGCGCAACTGGCCGAGCCCGCAGCGTAAGCTGCCTGGCATGAGCCGCGTTCCGGCCTGTTTTTGGTCGACAAGCCGGCCGGGCCGTCGTC
>CAVUSN010000006.1:0-275221 GCA_963744065.1 uncultured Actinomycetes bacterium
GGAACACATAAGAAGAGAATTCCGGACCGAGAAGGCTACGCCAGCGCAAGAGCTCGATCTTGCATCTGTCTGAGATAGGGATAGAGCGCTCTCCGGCTCTCGTTTTCGATTCACGCACGCGAATCAGGTCGTTCACGAAGTCGACATCGTTCCAAAGCAGCGACAATGCTTCTCGCCGTGACCGCATACCCGTTTCGAGAATCAGAACCGACAAGGCCCGAATGTGAGGTGTCGCTGCTGCGAGGAGTCGATCCTCCTCTTCAAAGGTCAGAATGTGGGGACGACGGCGTCGCTTGCGCTCTTCAAGGAATTCCACATCTCGGAACGGACTTTCGCTAATGAGCATTTTGCGCTCTGCCAATTTCATCATCCGATGGAGCACCGCAAGATCGCGGTTTACGGTTGCGGTGCGGACGTCCTGTGCTAAACGTCTCTCCTTGAAATCTTCGATTACGTCTGCCGTGATCTCCGAAAGCTTCAAATTCCCGAAGCAATCCGCCAGATTGCGAGCTGATGATCTGTATCGTTTCTGGGTGTTTGGATGTTGGACGGTTAACAGAAACCGCTGTGCATATTCGTCAAAGTGGGGCGCCTTGGATTTTGTCAGCCGCAGTCTTCCTTCTCTTGCTGCGCCTTTGCGGATGTCTAAAAGTTGCCGCGCATCCCGTTTTTTGGTCGAACGCGTGCTCTCAAATCGCTGGCGTCCTCCGACAGTGTAACTAATCCACCACGTTTTCCCTCGCAGGTACATTCCCATGGTCTAGTGCTCCGTCCTCAGAGGCGACACTCTTGGGGTTAGTCCAGTTTTCCCTTGCGGACGCAAACTCTGTGGGCTGTAAAGACGCTGGTTCCATACTTCGCGGCAAGTTCCCTGAACGTGGCGTTGGTTCGAGCTCGTTCCTTCCTCAGTTCTGCCACATCCTTGGGCTTCAACACGCGTAGCGGTGGTCGGCCCAAGACCTTACCTTGGCTTCGGGCGGCTGCGTATTCCGGCTTTGACGCGTTCCACAATCAGAGCCCTCTCCCACTGGGCGATTGCACCGATGATCTGGAACAGCATCTCTCCATGCGGAAGTGAGGTGTCAATTGCTTCCGTGCATGACACGAAGGCGATACCCAGGGTTCTGAACATTTCCAGCGCATTCAGTAGTTGTTTAAGGGATCGTGCGAATCTGTCGAACTTCCACACCACCACGATGTCGATTTTCCGGCGACGGCAGTCCGCTAGCAGAGCATCGAGAGCCGGACGTTTTTCGACTGTGCCTGAGATCCCTTTGTCACTGTACTTTTTGAACACCGTCCAGCTCCGACGCCTCACATACTCAACCAGCTCCCGTTCCTGCATCGCAGGGTGCTGGTCGGTTGTGCTTACGCGGGTATAGATCGCTACTCTTTTGGCCCTCACAACCACCTCCGCTTGGGGATGGTATTTAAGAACCCCTTTTGGGAAAACCGCAAGTCGGATCACCAAAATCCACTGAAAGGTGGGGTTTTTATGTCGTTTTCCTTTTGCTCGAAGGGGAAGCGTTTACGGAAAAAGGGTGCTGAAATATTTCTGAAATGAGTTCCAATTTCTGCCCGCATGACAACTTACCTAAAGTTTGGTCGCAGTGTGCGCCTACGTGAAATCAGGTTTCCACAGTTGGAATTGGCTCAACCGAATCTGAAAGACGTGCTGTGAGTCTTCATAGCAACCATTCATTCTTGGCTGCGAGCTTTGCTGACCTTCAGCCGCCGTCCATTCCAACAGCGACCGTTCAGCTTGCGGATTGCTCGTTCAGCGTCATCATTGTCTGGTATTTCAACAAATCCCCATTCTTCCTGCTCCTCGGTTTTCCAATTGAACGCGATCGTTGCTTCCTGAACTCGTCCGTACTCAGAAAACAGCTCTTCGAGTTCGCTTTCTCTAGTCTTCCGGTCAAAATTCGCCACGAAAATCTTCATACGGTTTTTCCTCCAATTAAGAACTTCAGGGCCGCCGACCATTACGGCGTAAATCGGTCCATATTTCATTCGCGTCACTGCTGCGCAGTTGCTCTAGCATCTTTTCAACATCGCTTTCACGAAAACGAACACAGCGTGAACTGAGCCGAACACAAGGCAGGCGTCCGGTACTGAGCCAGTGATAGGCCGTTCCCGTAGCAATGCCCAGGTGCTCGGCCACTTCGCGAATCGTCAGCAACTTCTCCATACAGGGTGTCCCTCGCGCAAAACTGTCAAAACTACAAAAGCAAACTACTCTTCGTGCTGGTAGGTGACCCATTCCCCTGTGATGGGGTGTACAAATCGAACCGGCCCTTTCAAATCTTTCAATTCATGAAAGAGTTTCTCCGGATCTGGCACAAACCGCGGTCGCGGCGTCGCTAGATAGGCCTTGCGATTGCTCTTCTCGGGCTCGTTCGCCTGCCGAATGACTCCGACTTGCGCTGCGTAACGCAACTTTGCGTAGGCCTTATCCATGGAGATTCCGAGCTTGCGTGCAATGTCTTTTGCTCCCACGGGCCTTTTCTTATAGGCAGAAATGTGATCCACAAGCCGCCTGGTATCCTCTCCGGAGCCTCGGTTCAAGTGCAGGCTTTCAACGAACACCGGGTCAAAAATCAAAGCCGTGATTGCGAAATCTGCAAAATCCACCTCCAACCGGCCATGTTTGGAGCGTTTTCGATCTGGTTGAAAGGATCGAATAAGGCAGACGGTGCGGCACGCCTCGACAAAAGCCGGGTAGTACCGGCGGACACGCAGGTCACCAACGAAAAGATGCTTAGCCACCTCACCGAACCACTCGGGAAAAGCAATTTCAGCGCCGATCCATTTCTCAAGGAGCCGGTGCACCATACGCCAAGTTCTCAGCTCTTGTCTGGACAGATGCCTTCGTTGCGCCGTGTACGCCTTCACAATCTGGCGTGTCTGCTCGGTGGACTCATCGATCCAAACTGAGATATGTCTGGTCTCATCGTCAATCTCCAGCCGATTCTTAGTGGTAGTGGAAATGGCCGCAACGGGTCCCCGTGCCACATACCTCTTCGCGATAAGTTTCCCTTTAACCCATTTCGAGACCAAACGAATTAGCCGGCCCTCACTGATGAGTAGGCGCATCGGATGAGCAGAGCCCGTCTCTTCGTTGCGCTCTTGCAGATAAACGACAGCATGGCGAAACTGCGAGCGTGCATAATTCCAAGCCTTTTCGGAAGCGCTCGTAATTTCCGCTAGTGCGTGCTTTGGCAATAAATGCAGCACACGGGTGACAACCCAATTCTTGCCGGATGAGCTATGCCCCTTGACAAAAACGTTTAGCGGACGCTTAAGAAGACGAGAAATCACGACAATGAGCAGTACCAGTGCATTGTTCTTTTCTCCGATCAATCCTGCCTTCTCCATTGCGAGCAAAAACTCACCGAAGAAGTGCGGTGATTGCAACAGCTTTCGTGCCGCCCTCTGTGCACGCCTCCGCTCAGCTCGTATTATTTTGTGCTTGCCCATAGCGATTCCTTTTTGAAATGCCGCGCCCACCTGTCCAATGCCCGACTGACTTCTTCATTTAGGGTCAGAGGAACGAAAAACCGATGAAAGTTGACAACTCCATGTTGCTTGAGATACCGCCGTACCCTCTGCAATGAAGCTGCTCGGCGTCGTGCTCCCGCGATGATTCGACTGCTTTCATCACCGAATCTTCTGCTCAGGTATTGATCCAGTCGGCGCCAGTCAAGAGCCACGAACTGAAAATGCCTGGGATGCACAATGTTCGGCAAATATAGAAAGTTATCGAGCGTCGAGATGTCGTTGCGCCGCAGAAGGCCGGAGTGCAGTTCAACCTCGACGCGATAAACTCCAAGGCCATCTTTGTGATAGCACCGAATGAACTTGTCGGATTTCCGACCACCATAGGAAAGTACCCGGCGTTTCTCGTCGTAGACACGCCGGCGACTCTTGCCAAAGGCCGCATGTTGACGGACGAATCGTCTGTTCACTCCGACCGAAGGACAGAAATCGACCGCTATCTCTATGATCAAAAAACGGTAATGACGGCAGTGCTTAAGGACCTTTTCAACCTCTACATAGGACAACCCGCGCTCGTCATCCGCCACGATGGTGACTTTCCAGGGCTTCAGCCAACCTTTCAGACGCTGATACTGCCAAAAGATCTTCATATCGTCGGTGACGCTTTGATATTGACGAACGCGAGCATAAGTAGACGTTGTTGTCTGGCAACGCACAAACCAATCACGCACGACCTTGTAGCCTTTCAGAAGTGGTGGCCTTCCCCCTTGCGCCGCCGATGACACGATTTGGAGGCGATCAAGGCGCACCACGATGCCGTGGTGTCGTTTTGTGTGTACGCTCATGGTCTTCACTAGCGTTCTCCGGGCGATTGGGTTGCCGTTGGTGTACTGACTGCCGCCACTGGCTTGCTGATGCGGCTGAAGAGATGAGCTTGAGGATTTGCTTCCTCTTATAGATCCTTCGCGGGAAATTCATTTGCTGTTCAAAATGCTCCGCAATCGCCTCTGGTTTGTAGCCATAGTAAAGGCCTAAGACGACGGCGCAGATCGGCTCTGTGTAGTCACAACCGCGGAACGGCGCTGGGTCGCCCCACCATAGAGTGCAAGAGATGATCCGTAGATTTGGAAATCCGTCGCACGTTTCCAACAGGCTGAAAGCTTTCTTGGCTTCGATTCTGTCTAGGAACTCGATGTGTCCGCCGCGCCGCAATTTCCCTACCGGGACTGCGAAGGGCGTTTCATTCGCTTCAACGTCGAGAAGCACTGCTTTGTCCAACAGCCAAGGTTCGGCCAGCCTCTGAGCGTAGTACTCGATCGTTCGAGCATCGACATGACTTTTCATTCCGGTTTCCTCTCGCGCCAAGGGGCGCCCATTACACCATTTGGACGCGGTCCAGCCGCACACTTATCGACCTGCGTCCATATTCGAGACCTGACAGAACTGACGCGAACCCGTCGACCACCAACAAATGGAGTCTCACAGAACCTGCAAGACAGGTCTCTGGACAGTTCTAGGGATTAATTGCTGGATTTGTTCTTCTTTTTGACCGGATTCCGCTCGAGCAACTTGCGCACGCTTTCCGGAGTCGGTAAGAGGGTCTTGGTGGTGAGGCAACCGTGGGAACAGATGATGGAGGTCACATGGCAACACAAGGCGCGATTTGTGATCTTCGCCTTCTCGAATGCACGTGAAACTTCTGAATAAATCTTCTCCACCGATTCGCGGATTACCTTGGCAGCAGATTGTGGTTTTTCTTCAATGTAAATACGTAGCAGAGCCGCTTCGGACATTAGCAGCTGCTCCGCAGTATAAAGATATCTGCCAATCAATTCCTCGCCGAGTTCATATTCGGCTTTCAGCTTTTGGACGACCGTCGTGTGTCTGAGCAGTTCTTTAGCGAAGGGGATGTGGAATCGGCGAAACTTCTTGCCCAGCTCCGTGCCAGCATCGTGAATCTGTCTCAGGGCCAACCAGTAGTCAGGATCGGTACTCCGGATCCGAAGCTGGGAGACAACTGATTCACTAAGAATCGCCCTAAGGGCGCCGCGTTTCTCCAGAACTTCATAGGTCGATTGCGATTTGGTAACTTGGGCGCGGGTGATGTCGTACGGATAAGGCATTTTCTTGAATCGCTGTCTCAGGTCCGCAGCGAATTGCTCGTCACTGTGGAAGCGCGAGGAGAGAAGTTTCTCGAATGGATAATCAATAGGATAATAAGTCTCGGCGAGGTCGAGGATCTTTCGTGGAAGTCGGTCAGAAATCCTATATCTGGCCATGTCAAAGTACGCCCTAGTATGTAGGGGTTATGCCATTCGCATGTGCGGTGGTCTTTGCAGCGTGTTCCACGCTTTGGAGACTACGGAAGCAACGACAAAGCATAATATCTCTGCACTCCCGCCCCGCGTATTTTTTCTCATTTGGTTTGCAGCTTACCTAAATGTTTATCATTCAAGCATCATGAGTGCGGCTTCGCACCGAAGACCTTCTTCTGCCCATACGAATCAGTGTTTTCCACAGGGGACTCGTAAATGCTACCCAGTCCTCCAAGCGAGGCGGTCGAACGTTAGGAAAGAAAACAGGGGTCGGCGGGGTGTAGCGTTACATCCGTAGCGCGTTGTAGCTGCGATTTAGCGCAACCCGAGGGGTCAGCTGGGGGTTTGGTGCAATGGGGCATTTCACGGTGGGGAAAGCACGAGATTTGCCCCGTAGCGGCGTTTAGCTAAGATTTAGCGCATTCTGAGAGGTTTGGGTATATCCTTGCACTTCCGCCCGTCGTTTATATAAGGTATTTATTATCAACATCTTAACGGCGGATCGCGTTTTAATGAAATCGTCGCCCTCGGGTTTGGCTTCCAGTGTTAGCGACAATACCGCGGGGAACGCACCCAGCGAGTCCAGCAGATTTCTCAGCGCAACAACAAGCGACTATCGCTCTCGGCACGAGAAAGTAAGAGCATTATGAGGAATGTTTTTATAATGCAGCATCCGAAGGAGTGACGACGGCCAGTCCGCATCTAACTCGGGTGAGCCGCCGCGAGAATTGCTGGTGAAGTCGACGTGCCTCAACATTGACCCAGTAGGTCCCTTAGACCACGACGGCATGTTGACACTGGCTGCGGACAACCCGTCAACCGTTTGCTTCCTCTGGCGTTTAGTCAGGCTGACGCCTCCACCGGATCGCCTACCGTCCACAAGCCCCCTCGATTCCCAACCATCAGGAGTGGAACGCAGCAAGTCATGACTTCCGCGCACCCAGTGCATCCAGAGGGGGGATTGAGAAGGACACGGTCGCCGAGTATTCCGGTGGTCTTGTTCCATTCTGAATCGCTTCTATGAGACTCTCAACCGCCTGGCCTGCAATTGGTGGAATACAAATCGTTGCGGCGAGCAATCCCTTTCGCACCCATGCTTGACCCGTGGTGGGTAGTCCATCGCAGCCAGTGAAAAGTAAGCTGGACCATCTTCCGTGTTCTTCGTCCGCTGTCTCCTGGAAGGCTTTGCGTGCGCCCATCGCCATCGAGTCGTCTTGTGCGCCGACGACGTGGAGAGCCGCTCTTCGTGAGGTTGTGAGTTGCAACCAGGAGCGTACCGCTTTCCAAGCACTCTCTTCTGTCCACTGGCCCTTCAACGTCGCGACCTGGATATTTGAGGGCTTTGTCTCCAGCATCCCAAGCGTGCGGTTCTTGGCTGAAGAGCTATGCGAGGGTCCTTCAATATAGAGAACCGAGCCGCCGCTTGGAAGCAGCGCTGCAAATTGTCTTCCCTGAATACGGCCAATCTCGACGTGGTCAGAGCTGATGGAAAAGATTGGTGCGGTCGACGATCTGCGCAGCTCTGAAATGTAATCCGGAGCCCGGTTCAACACGGCCCACTGAACCGCCAAATATGACTGAACGTACTGTCAAGGGTGGTGGAATATTGATTGTACAATACTTCCGGCTGAAGGAAGAATTTGTTTCCTAAGCCGATTTCCGCAAAGGCACCCAGGTGGTATCCGTATTTGAATTCCTGTTCAAACGAATTACCTTCCATCTTGGTCATGTTGGCACCGGCTTTTATACCAATGTGAAATTGGGCCATCATAGTGTGTGAAATGAAAAGAACGGCAACGATACAAATGAGTTTTGTTTTCATAACTGCGATATTTTGGGTGAAAGTCCAGAATAAAATTCAAGTATAGTGCCAACGGTAGCAGCGCTGTTAATTTCCGTTGACCAGCAATCTATAAACAAAAAACAATCCCGCTTATTATCCTGTAATTGTGAAGATTATCTTAATCCCTGCAACTATTGACAAACAAAAAACCGGCACTTAGTGAAAACACGGTATTGAAATTATTTTCCGTTGCCGGAAAATAGTAGTCCATGATCAATTGGGGCTGGATAAGAATTTACCAAAGGCGTATTCCCCTCGAAGGTGAATGCCAGTGATAAGGGTTGAAACGGGCATTATTGCTTAGAAAAAAGTTTCGGAATTGTATAGAATATTAGTACCGGTTCGGATGGTTGTAGGATAAGTGTTCGATGTCTGGTTAAAACCAAATTGCTGTGTACCACTTGTAAATGCAATCTGCGGAGTTATACGGATATGATCATTAGGCCAAGTACATCCAACCAGTAGAAATCATGCCGCACTGATACCATTACCGAAAGGTCTTTTATGGATTCTGTGGTTATTATTCGTGTAAAACCCGTTCCGCAGCCGCAAAGAATTAATCTGTTCTTCGCGGTGTTCATAATCTGAATGGCTGCCCCATCCATAGTTTAGGGATACGGACGGCTTTATCCAAAGCTTTCGCCACACGAAATAGGCGAACAATTCATTTTTTAATGGCGATGTATAAAAGGGCAAAGAATCTTTTGTGAAAAATGGGTGAATGCGATTCCGGTGGCCAGGTTTTTATTTTTTAGATAATCAAAGGAAGGGCCGATAGCTGCTTGGAAAAGATTGAATTTATTGTTGTCATTGATTAGATATCCAGTCGCATTGATGCCCCATCCGCTTTTATGAAAATACCCGAATACCGGAGAGTAGGTGAGCTTTTTCGACGTTTCAGGCAGGAAGGTTGATTTTGACTCATAATTGTAATATCCCTTGCCTACCTGGAGGCTTCCCAGGAAATAACTGTGTGGGGATAGAATGGAATCCAGGAAAGTTTCCAGTTCGTCCAGGGATATGTCGTCGAGGTCACTGAAATCGTCAGTTGCGTCTTTTTTAGGAGAACAATAGTAGAATCCTGGCGTTTACTTTGGGCACACAAAGTAACCCCGTAGCTCATGGTAAGTATTATGATGAACCAATTTTTAAACATGCTTTCTTGCAGTTGAGTCGGGGTTTCACAGGAAATATTCGGGTGTTAGACCATTCAGGGGAGAAGGTTTAAGTCAATTTCGGCGTAATAACGTATGAATGAAGCCGATTTATTGAGAGAGCGTAAATATCATACCAGTTCCAGCACGGTAATTTCGGGCAAAATGCCCACCCGACCGGGATAGCCGATAAAGCCATAACCGCGGTTGACATACAATTTTTGGCGACCTTCTTCGTAGAGTCCAGCCCATTGTTTGTAGATATATTGCACCGGGCTCCAGTGGAAACCGGGAATTTCAATGCCAAATTGCATTCCATGCGTGTGACCCGAAAGAGTAAGATCAATATCATGGGCGCTGGTGTGCGTGGTGGTGGCGTGCCTGGCCGCCGGCTGCGGCGGGGGCAGCGCGACCAGTTCCACATCGACGCCCTCGACCCAGCCGGTGTCGAACTCGACCGCCCAACACCTGCTGATGCGCGCCTTCCGGGCCGCCCGCCAGCTGGGCCAGCACGATCACCTGTGCAGCGGCTGCTACCCCAGCGTGGCTGGGGACATCACCGAGGACATGAACGGCATCACCGGAGACGCCTACGCCATCGCCTTCACGCCAATGGGGGCGCACATGAACGACGTTGTCTACCTGGACACGGTCGGCGCCGGCAAGCTCAGCTGAAGGAGTGGTTCTCCTCGGCGATCACGATCACGTGACTGAAGTGGCCAGGCGCCGGGCTGCCGACGCATGGGTTGGCCGCCGTGGCGGACTGGGCGGTGGCTGTCGAGCTGCCCAGGTGGGACAGCATTCCGGCTGCCAGGGCGGCCGCGGTCGCGGCAGCGACCAGCAGCTTGCGTGTGTGCAACGTCTTCACAGAGAGACCCCTTGCATCCGTGCGGTATGGGCTGGACAGCGGGCTGTCCGTCACCGCGATGCGTCGGCGGTCGCCGGCCGCCACCGGCTCCCCGGTTCTGGGTGAAGGTGGCTCCTCGGTCTGCGGTATCCCAGCCCGCCCGAGCGGGTAGCCGCGGTGACCCGCCGCAAGCCGCGCAGGGCCTCTCGCCTGCTACCCTACGCCACGTCCTGGGACGTTCGATGGTTGCGCGCCGTGCCTTCCTGACTCGTTCGTGAGGTTTGTGGGAAGGAGGTGTGTATGGCAACCGGAACCGTGAAGTGGTTCAACGACCAGAAGGGCTACGGGTTCATCCAGCCCGACGAGGGCGGCAAGGACCTGTTTGTCCACCACAGCGCGATCAACGGTCAAGGGTTCAAGACCCTGCCGGAAGGCGCCAAGGTGTCCTTTGAGGCCCGTGAGGGTCAGAAGGGCCCCGAGGCCGCCGATGTGACACTGGTCTGACGATGGGAGGTGGAGTGAGCGCCAAGGAGGAAAAGGTCGAGCTGGAGGGCGAGGTGACCGAGTCGCTTCGCAACGGCATGTTCCGGATCGACCTCGACAACGGGCATCAGACCACCGGCTACATCTCGGGCAAGATGCGGCGGTACCGGATCCGGATCCTGCCAGGCGATCGGGTCAAGGTCGAGCTTTCGCCCTACGACCTGAACCGCGGCCGGATCACGTTCCGCCATCGGTGATCGGCCGGGGGCCCGAGCCCCCGGCCGAAGCCGCACTCGGGAGGTCGTTCCTCAATGAGCGGCTGTTGCGGCTGGTCTGCGGGCACGCTGGCTGCGTCCCACGCGGCGTGCGGTGCTCAACGTGGTGAAACCACGCCTGCGCTCCGCTCGCCGCTCGATCCTTGCCAGCGTGCCCGCATCCTGCGCCTCGTGACGACGCCATTGAGGAACGACCTCCAGACACGCGAGTTCACGGCAGGATCAGGTGCAGGTCGCCGAACTCGTATCACCAGCCGTGTCCAGCCAGCCGCGACGCCAGCTGCCCGTCGCCCTGGGGCACGTAGGCGTAGCGCACGGGGTGGCCGTGGCGGGTAGGTGCCCCGTCCAGCGGCTGCGGCAGTTCGAGCGCGCTCCGCCATGCCTGTGACCATACCGCCGTCCCGGACGGCCGCCCGGATGTCGGTCAGGCGGTCTTGGCGTCGGAGAGCACCGTCAACAGGTGTCCGACGCTGGCATCCTGGCTGAGCGAGGGGTGCCGAAGCGGCCTGGTCGCGTCCACCGAGTAGCGGTTGCGGCGCCCTACCCGCTGGCGCTCCACGTACCCGGCCTCGACCAGGTCGCTGATGATCATCTGCACAGCCCGGCGGCTGATACCGACCCGTTCGGCGATATCACTCAGCCTGTCGCCTGGATGCCCGGCCAGGGCAAGCAGTACTGCCCCGTGATTCGTAATGAACGTCCAGCGGCTCTGACGCACCATCCTGGCAGCCGCCGATGGTGTCATGCTCACGACCGCATCCTAGCCCCGTCCACGGCGGGCCGCACCGCCGCCGAAAGTGACGCGGGCGGCCCCCGCGACGAGTGCCCGATCAGCAGGCCGGGGGCCGTCCGCGCACATGCGTCCCCGTCAAATGAGAGCGCACCCCTGTCTTTCGCTGCCCACGTGGTTGTCCCTGCTGTCAATCCCTGGCAGGTTCAAACATCTGCGAAAATCCGTGTTTGGGCGGTTCCCGGCCGGGGTACTCAGGGCCCGATGGCACTGATTACAGAATGGCATCAGCAGACCGAGCGGGCGCGTGGCCGGAAGGGTTGGGGCTTCCTGACCAATCACGGGATCGTCGCTCTCGTGATCGCTTCCGACCCAAACGTGCGCATGACCGAGATCGCCACTCGCACCGGGCTCAGCAGGCGAGCGGTGCAGATGATCGTGACCGACCTGGCCGAGGCCGGCTGCATCACCCGCCGCCGGGTGGGCCGGCGTAACGTCTACACGGTCAACGTGGGGCTGCCGCAGCGCGTCACCGGATTGCATCCCGAACCCAGTATGCGTGCGCTGCTGCGGTTGCTCGACGGGCAGCCGGGCGAGTTCGGCGTGCTGCCGGCCGACATCCGCTCGGCCTCCGGGCACGACCGCTGGCCGGCCCGGGCCGCTCGACCGGCCTAGATGGTTGATCGGTAAGTCCGACCATCTAGCTGTCAGTTCAGCTCTGGGTCGAACGGCGGTCGCGCTGCTCGCAGAAGGCCGCGAACCGCGCGTGCTTGGCCAGATAGGCCGCCATGTCGGCGATGCCCATCTCGACCCACTCGTGCAGGAACCGTTCGTCGATTTCGAAACGTGGGGGGTTGTGTGCGCTCATGCCGGTGGAATCGCCATCGGCCGGCCCTGGCAGGCTCCCCGGGCTGCGGTATCCGTGCCCCCCGGCGGCGGTGAACCGGCCATCACCGGTGTGCGGGCTCGACCGGCTCGTCGGCTCGGCCCTGCTCGCGGTCGAGCACGCTGACCAGCACGTAGCCGATGGCGGCCAGGAAGACGATCGATTGCTCACCGTTCATGATCACCCCGCCCAGGTTCTGATCCTCACTCGGGCTCAGCCCCCACAGACGCGGGGCGGCGGCGTAGAACGGATAGAAGGGGTGGCTGATGAAGGTGAAGGCGAGACCCAGGAAGCTGGCGGCGACGAAGGCGGCCAGCAGGTAGAGGATCAGCGAGGCCGCCAGCGTGCGGCCCGTGCGGGCCAGCACCGGCCACCAGAACGCAAATCCGATCCCGACCAACAGCAGATGCTCCGCCACCAGCGCCCACGGGTGTTCGAGCGCGTACTGGTAGAAGGCTCGCACGTGCACGCCGTACCAGCCGGCCAGCCACACCGGCAGCGCCACGGCGGGCTGGGTGAGGGCCGCGAACGGCCGGCCGCCACGGGCAGCCAGCCCTTCGCGCATGGACGGGGTGATGCCGATGATCAGGAGCGGCGGCGCCCAGTCGGCGATCATCGCGTTCTGCAGCAGATGGGCCAGCAGCAGGTAGTGCTGGGCGACCGTCTCCAGCGGCGAGTTGGTGGACGCCGCCACCAGTAGCAGGCCGAGCGCGAAAACAGCGGCTCGCCAGGCCGGCACCGGCATCCGCAGGGCCGCTCGCGCGTAGGCGCCGGCGGCGATGGCCACTCCCGCCAGCATGACCGGCTCGAACGTGAACGACGAGGCGGCCGGGGGGCCGCTCACGCAAGCTCCCGGTGAGCCGGCCGGGCGGGCGCAAGCCCGCGGGCCTGGCGGCGCAGCGTGAGCAGCAGAACGACCACGCAGGTGCCGGCCGTGAGCAGTTGCTCGGCCATCATGACCAGCCCCGCGGCTCGCTGGTCGGCCAGCGGCGACAGCCCGAACACACGGTGCGGCTGGGCGTCGTAGGGGCCGTAATAGGCGTGAAACGAGAACACGAGCGCGTCGCTCATGGTCTGGCCGGCGGCAAACACGGCCAGTGCCGCCAAGAGCCTGGTGCGGATCTGCAGGCGGTGGGTGGGATCGACGAGCTGCACCCACACAAGTGTGCCCACCAGCACGAACGAGGCGTGCTCGAAGTCGTGCACGCGCTGGCTGCGCAGCGCCGCGTCGTAGGCGGCCGGGATGTGCCAGGCGGTCATCACCACCACCCACAGCCCGACAGAGACGGCGGGTTGCAGGGCGAACCCCAGCACGCGCCGCAAACCGGCCGAGCGGGCCAGCGGCCGCAGGATGGCCGGCGGCAGCAGGAACACGGTCAGCGGGCCGCGCACCGCCATCACCAGCAGCGCCGGCGACACGTCGGCCAGCAGCACGTGCTCCAGCATGTGAGCGCTCAGCAGGTAGCGGTCGCTGAGCGCGTCCAGCGGCGAGGCCAGCGGCAGCACGGCGGCGGCGATGCCCAGGGCGAACAGGGCCAGCCTCCAGCCGGACGCGTACTCGGGGCGGCCGCGCCGGCGCAGCCGCAGCCAGCCCTGCAGAAAGAGCGCGCACGCCGCCAGTGCGAGTGCCGCCACCGCGGGGTCGAGCTGCCACGGGGAGGACACCGAGGGGGACATCGACCGCTCAACGTTAGCCCGGCGGCGCGCGCCGGGTATTGACTTCGGACGCGCTGGTGCCGATAAGCACGTCCGAGTGCCGCGACCCGAAGGAGCTCCCGTATGACCGTTTCCCAGGGCGCCGTGACCGGCGCCATACTGCTGAGTCTGCCCACCTGCGCGTGGATCGCCTCTCTGCCTGTGCTGACGCTGGCCGTCATGGCCTGCGGCCTCGCTCTGGCCGGCGCCGCGCTGGGCGGCCTGTTCGCCTGGTCGCTGACCGAGCCCAGCGAGCCCGCGGTGGTCGTGCCCATGGCCCGCCGCAGTCGAAGCCGGATCAAGGCCGCCGCCTAGGCGTACCCTCCCCGGTTTAGACCGCGCGGCTCCCCCTTTCTCGCCTCCGCGTTACGAAAAGCTCGCGCTTGGGTTCACTCTTACACGGGCGAATCTCGGTGCCGATAATCGCTGATGTCGGATCCCGTCCGCGAGGGCGGCCCCTATCACCGGAGGTAGTACAGATGATCGCCGCATTCGTCTATCGCCTGCGCGATGAGTCCGGGCAGACGATGGCTGAGTATGCCGTCGTGTTGGCTGTGATCACCATCGCCGTCGTTGTCACGCTGGGACTGCTGTCGTCCGCGATCAGCAACCAGTTGAACAGCGTGGTCGGCATCCTCTAAGCCGGCCAGGAGAGGCCGGTTCACCCCCCGCAACCGGCCCGTTCCGACGCCCTCCGAGCGTCCGTCCGTCAGCCTGCCGGTGGCATCACGCGCCGACTACAGGCAGAGGCGGTCGCGGACGATGAAGGAGTGTGGGCTCTGAAGGCCTCGATATGGTGACGGCGCGCGCCCGCCGCGGGCCGCTGTGGATCGCGCTGGCGACGCTCATGCTGGGCGCTCTGGACGTGCTCTTTGCGCTGGAGCCGCGCATGCACCGGCACGTCCACCCGCTGGCCGTGCTGCGGTTTCCCGGCGGCGAATCTGCCGCCAGGTCGGCCTCCTTCGCGGCCGGCGCGATGCTGATCTGGCTGGCCGCCGGTCTGGCCCGCCGCAAGCGCCGCGCGTGGCTGCTCGCGGTGGGCACCGTGGCGGCCGCTGCCGTCGCCCACCTGGGCCACGGCCTGTATCCCGGCCAGGCGGTCGTCAGCCTGGTGCTGCTGGTCGGGCTGGTGCGCTGGCGCAGCCGCTTCGACGCCACCGGCGATCCGACCACGCTGCGCCCGGTGATCCGCACGCTGGTGGTGGTGGGCGGCGCCTGGGCGGTGGTCGGGTCGACCGCATCGGCGCACCTCGACCGGACAACGGACCTTGGGTTCGAGATGCTGCTGGCGTTGGCGGCGGTGCGGGCCCTGCACCTGTGGCTGCGCAGCCACCGCGAGCCGTCCGCGCAGACGCCGCAGGACGCGGCCCGGGCGCACGCCATCGTTGCCCGCTATGGCGACGACAGCCTGTCTTTCTTCGCCCTGCGGCGGGATCGCCGCTACCACTTCTCCGAGGCCGGCAACGCCTTCCTGGCCTACCGCGTGGTGGCCGGGTGCGCGCTCGTCTCGGGCGACCCGATCGGCGAGCCGGGCGAGGTGCCCGAGCTGGTGCGGGAGTTCGCCCAGGAGGCCCGGCAGCGCGGCTGGCGACTGGTGGCCCTGCACGTCAGCGAGCGCTGGCTGCCGATCTACCGTGGCCTGCGCATGCGAGCGCTGCCGGTGGGCGATGAGGCGGTGCTGCGGCCGGCCGCCTTCTCGCTCGAGGGCCGGCGTATGCGTAAGGTGCGGCAGTCGGTGACGCGGCTGGAGCGGGCCGGGTTCGAGATTCAGGTGTGCCGGCCCGAACAGCTGGACGACGACATGCGCGCGCAGGTGGCGAGAGTCAACCGCGAGTGGCTGGGGCGGGCGCCGGACCGCGGCTTCTCGATGGCCATGGACGACCTGTATGCGCACCCCGAGGCGCGCTTTGTGCTGGGACTGGCCGGCGACGGCCGGCTGGGCGGGTTTCTGCACCTGGTGCCGTCGCTGCGCGGCTTCTCGCTGTCGGCCATGCGGCGCAGCCCGGACACGCCAAACGGGTTGATGGAGTGGCTGATCTCACGCGCCGTCGAGCAGCTGGCCGAGCTAGGTGCACAGGAGCTGTCGCTCAACTTCGCCGTGTTCGCGGCCGCCCTGCGGGCCGGCCCCGGATCGGCCCGCTGGCTGCGCGCCGCGCGCTGGCTGGTGCTGCGCCTCGACCGCTTCTTCCAGCTCGATCGCCTGTACAGCTTCAACCGCAAGTTCGAGCCCGAGTGGCGCACCCGTTACGTGTGCTTCGAGCGGGCCATCGACCTGCCCGTGCTGAGCATGGCCACGCTGCACCTCGAGCAGCTGCTGCCGATGCCTGGAGGTGGTTCCTGAATGGCGTCGTCACGAGGCGCAGGATGCGGGAACGCTGGCAAGGATCGAGTGGCGAGCGGAGCGCAGGCACCGGCCCGAAGGGCCGCGGAGGCCACGTTGAGCACCGCACGCCGCGTGGGACGCAACCAGCGGGCCCGCAGACCAGCCGCAGCAGACGTTCATTCAGGAACAACCTCCTAGTCCGCCCGACGGGCTGACCGGGGCTGGGTGAAATGGCCGCTCGGGGGTACTCTTGAGGCATGAACGACTGGGGTGAGGCACGCCGTTGGCGGCCGGCGGACCGCCTCTTCCGCGCGCCTCCGCTGCGCCGCTGGGTCGGCATCGGGCTGGGGGTGGCGGCCGCGCTTCTGGGGCCGTGGACGGTGTGGGTCGTGTGGACGCTGCCCGACCGCCACCTGGCCGACCACTGGGCGCTGGCCTGGGGTGGGTTCGACGTCGGCCTGGCGTGTGCGCTGGCGGCGACCGCCCTGGCCGTGCTGCGGCGCGCCAGGTGGACTCAGGTGGCAGCGGCGGTGGCCGGCACCATGCTGATCTCGGATGCCTGGTTCGACGTGCTGACCGCCCGCGGGCGGATGACGGTGACGCTGGCGGTGATCGAGGCGCTGGCCGGCGAGCTGCCGCTGGCCGCGGTGTGCTTCTGGCTCGCGCTGCGGGCCGACCGGCTGCCGGCCGTCGATCGCGTGTCAGACGGCCAACGGGTCGAGGCCTAACTCCGGGGCTCGCCGACGCGGGCGATCGCGTCCATCTCGACCAGCATGCCCTCGAACAGGAAGCCGCCGGCCACGGTCGCCGTGGACGCGGGGTAGGGGGCGCTGAAGACCTCGTGACGGACGCGCTTGAAGGCGTCGTAATCGCTGGCCCGGGCCAGGAACACGTTCATCTTGACCACGGTGGCGAGCGACGCGCCATTGGCCTCCAGGATGGCCGCCAGGTTGGCGTATGCCTGCCGCAGCTGGGCCTCGAAGTCGTGCTTGTCGACCACCTCGCCGTCGGCCCCGAAGCCGCCCTGGCCGGACACGAACACCAGGGGCCCCGCGGCCACGATCGACTGCGAGTACTCGTAGCCGGAGGCGAAGGCGAGCGGGTTCTGGCCGGCGCGGTTCACGGCGCTCGATACTACCCGGCGTGCCCTCACCGCGACCCGACAGGCGCGCCCTCATCGCCACCCGGCAGGCCCTGGTGGACGGCGTGCTGGGCTGCAGGCTGTGCCCGGCCGCTGGCATCCGTACGGAGTCGCTGCCGGTCATGAATGCCCCGCCGGCACCGCGTGCGATCCTGGTCGGGCAGGCCCCGGGGATCCGCGAGCGCGATCATCGGCGGCCGTTCGCGGGGCCGGCGGGGAAACGCCTACGGCAGTGGCTGGAGCCGGCCGGGCTGGGCTCGGAGACCGAGTTCTACGCCCGCCTGCACGTGACCTCGGTGGCCAAGTGCTTCCCGGGCAAACGGGCGGGAGGGTCGGATCTGCCGCCGCCGCCGGCCATGCTGCGCACCTGCCTACCGTGGCTTCATCGCGAGTTGGAGCTGGTCGAGGCACCGTGTGTGATCACCGTGGGGGCGATGGCGCTGGCCGAGCTGGCGCCCGGCCAACGGTTGGACGACGCCGTGGGCGTCGAGTTGAGCGCGGCCGGCGGGCGGCCGCTGATCGCGCTTCCGCATCCGTCCGGCGCCAGCCCGTGGCCGAACCTGCCGGGGAACCGGGAACGGCTGGACGCGGCGGTGGCCCTGATCGTGGCCCGGCTGGGCCGCCCGTAGAACCCGAGAACGGCCGGTGCCAGGCACCGATCGGCTTAGGAGAGCAGGCGGGTGCCTTTACTCAGGTGACCTGGTGTGCGATCCGCACCAGGCGGTCGCGGGTCACCTGCGGCCAGCCCTGGATCTGCACCACGTTCAACAGCGCCTTCACGCAGCGCGGGTCGAACTGGCTGCCCGAGCAGCGGGCGATCTCCTCGATCGCCTGCTTGACCGGCAGAGCCTTGCGGTACACCCGGTCCTCGGTCATGGCGTGGAAGGCGTCGCAGACGGCGATCACGCGCGAGCCGAGCGGGATGGCGTCGCCGACCAGTCCGTCCGGGTAGCCGCGGCCGTCGTAGCGTTCGTGGCTGGCCGACACCAGCGGCACCAGATCGGCGAAGTACGGCACCGGCTCCAGGATCCGGGCGCCGATGGTGGGATGCTCGTGCATCACTGCCCACTCGTCGTCGTCCAGCGGCCCGTCCTTGCGCAGGATGGCCTCCGGCACGCCGATCTTGCCGATGTCGTGGAGCAGCGCGCCCAGGCGGATGATGCGGGCCTCGGCGGCCGGGATGTCCAGTTGCTCGCACACCGCCCCGGCCAGGTCGGCGATCTGGCTGGCATGGTCGTTTGTATAGGCGTCCTTGGCCTCCAGCGCGGCCGCCAGCGTGCCCAGGGTGGCGAAGTAGGCGTCCTCCAGCCGCTCCTGCATGCGGGCCCGGGCCACCACCCGGCCGGCCTCCACCGCCAGTGCCTGGCACAGCCGCACCTCGGCGTCTGCGAACACGCGGGTGGTGCGGTCGTATACCTCGATCAGTGCATAGGGGTCGTCGTCCACCGGCATGGCCAGCATCAACAGCGAACGGAAGCCCAGTTCGACCAGCCAGCGGGCCTCGCTGGGGTCGGCGTCGGAGTCCAGGGTGCAGGCATACGCCTGGCCGGTCGCCAGCACATCGGCGGTGCGCGGGTAGTCGCCGACCAGGTGCTCGGCCGGCGTTCGCTCCCAGCGCGAGGGCGGTCGGGCGAACCCGGCGTGATTTCGAACCAGACCCTGCTCGGCATCCACCAGCGAGATCAGGCAGGCGTCGGCGTCCAACACCTCCGTCAGGTCGCGCGCCAGCGCCGCCAGCATCTCCGGCACGTCCTCCAACTCTGCCAGCGACTGGGCGGCCTCGAATACCTCCAGCGCCGGGGTCAGGTGCTCGGCCCGCAGGGGGCCGATCGGCCCGCCCGGGTGGCGTCCGCTCTCGACGTCAGGTGCCATCGCAGGCATTTTCGCCCTTCGCCGGGCCTATCCCTCTTTTGGGGGATGCCGGGTTCCCCCTTTTCGGTGAATTTCGGGCCTCGATGTGCTTCGTAGTTCCCCGACCCCGCGTCCGTGTTCTCTCGGATGCGCACCCCGGATCAGGCCCGCAGCCTGAAGGTGAGATCACCAGCCCGACGCCTGTGTGTCGGACGAGAACTCGGAGGGCATCATGCGCAAGCCCGTTCCAGTCCTGACCGTGGCGGCGGCCGTGTTCGCATCCGTGGTCGCGGTCCTGTTCACCGCGGCGGCCCAGGCCACCACGCCGCCGCCGCTCAAGGTCCGCATTTACGACGCCCGCTCGGGCGGCTACCAGATCGGCTTCTGGATGTCGCACTCCGCAGGGTGGAAGTGGAGCGGCACCACCGCCGGCGCGAAGAGGCTGGGCTGCTCGGTGTCGGGCACCTACAGCGGCGATGCATCGCCGGCTCCACCGCAGACCTACTCGTTCAGCGGCACCGTCAAGCCCACCAGCAGCCCGTATCTGGCCTTCCTCAGTGTCAACCACTGGAACAACGGCCCGATCACGATTCATGCGACCTGCACGCTGCGTCGCATGTCCACCACGAAGATATGGATCTACAAGACGGTCAAGGCGAACTGGGACGGCACCTGATCGGGCGCGCCGCTCGCCAGCCATCCACGATTCATTCCGTTAGAGCTTCTAAGAACCCGTTTCAGAATGAGGTTCGTCGTGAGGCGCAGGGCGCGGTGGTTGCAGGAAGGATCGAGCGGCGAGCGGAGCGCAGGCGTGGCCGGAGGCCACGTTGAGCACCGCACGCCGCGTGGGACGCACCCGCAGCCGCCGCGGACCAGCCGCAACAGAACCTCATTCTGAAACGGGTTCTAAGAGCCCAGGTGGCTCATCAGGCTGAGCACCGCGGGTCCCAGCACCACGATGAAGATGGCCGGGAAGATCAGCGCGACGGTTGGGAAGAGCATCTTGACCGGCGCCTTCATGGCGTGCTCCTCGGCCTCGTTGCGCAGCCGCACGCGCAGTTCGTCGGCCTGGTTTCGCAGCATCTGGGCCAGCGGCACGCCCATCCGGTCGGCCTGCGTCAGCGAGCGCACGAAGCTCGACATCTCGGGCGCGTCCACGCGGGCGGCCAGGGCGATCAGGGCGTCATGCCGGCTGGTGCCCAGCTGGATCTCGCGCAGCGTCAGCGCCAGCTCGTCGATCAGCGGGCCGTTGAGTCGCCGGATCAGCCGCTGCAGGGCGGCGTCGAAGCTCATGCCGGCCTCGATCGACAGCGTCAGCAGGTCGAGCACGGTGGGCAGCTGGCCGACGATCTTGTCGCGCCGCCCGCGCACCCGGGAGTCGATCGCCACCGGCAGGCCGAGGTAGGCGACGGCGGCCAGCAGGAAGCCGCCGACCAGCCCCGCCATGGGCGAGACGATGCCCAACACTGCGGCCAGGAAGGCCAGGAAATAGGTGCCCAGCGGCAGCACCAGCTTGAGCCCGGCGGCCTCTTCGGGGGTTAGCCGCTTCGACCAGCCGGCAGCGGCCAGCTTCAGCCGCAGCGCCTCGGCCGACGCACCCCGTCCGCCCGGAGCCACCCGCCCGATCTGGCGCAGCAGCGTCCGCCAGTCGGCGCTGTGGCCGTCGCCGGCGTAGCCGTAGCCGCCCATCCGCCCGAGCACTGTCTCGACCTGCAGGCGCCCGCGGGTGAAGTGGCGCAGGGCGAAGAAGGCGGAGCCGCCGAGCAGGAACACCGAGAGCAGAAACCAGATCATCAGGCGATCGCCCGCGGCTTGACCATCCGACGCAGCACCACCGCGCCCAGCGACATCATCGTGAGCGCGATCGCGATCAGGATGTGGCCCGTGTGGGTGTCGAACAGCGGGGACATGTAGGTGTAGTTGATGAGGCACAGCAGGCCCGCGATCACAAACGGCATGCCCAGCAGCACGTTGGCGGACATGCGGCCCATCGAGGTCAGCGCGCGCACGCGGGCGCTGAACTGCTGGCGCTTGCGCACCGTGTCGGCCACCTGGTCGAAGATCACCGCCACGTTGCCGCCCACCCGCCGCTGCACGTCGGTGGTCAGCACAACCAGCTCGAAGCTCTCCGAGCGCACGCGTTTGGACAGGTCGTCCAGCGCCTGCTCGATGGGGACACCCAGGCGCACCTGGCGCTGCGCCCGCCGGAACTCGCCCCGGGTCGGTTCACCGGCCTCCTCCACCAGCGTGTCCAGGGCCTGGGAGAACGAGCGGCCGGCGCGCAGCGCGCTCGCCCACACGTTCAGCAGGTCGGGCAGCTGGGCTTCGAAGGCGCGCGACCTGCGGCCGGCCTTGAAGCGCAGCACGGCGATCGGCACAGCCAGTCCAGCCACCAGCCCGATCACGGCTACCAGCGGGCCAAGCACGCCGCCGGCCACAAGCGCCCCGGCGCTGGCGCAGGCGCCGATTACAAACAGCCACACGCCGGTTGGGATGGACGTGCCGGACTCTCGCACAGCGTGTCCAGCTTCTGCCACACGATGCGCTGGCCAGCCGCTCCTCGACCATGTCGGACAGATCGTGGACGGCCGACGCGCCGTGCTTTCGCTCGTCCCGCTCCAGCTCCGCCAGTAGGGCGAGAGCCGCGCGCCCAGTGACGGCTGGCGCTTGCCTCTGAGCTGGAACGCAACCAGCGAGCAGCCCAGCACGGCGGCAAACCCGAGCATGGCCACCAGCACGATGCCCCACTCCGACCACCAGGAGGGCGAGGTGCCGCTGACGCCGGCGGGCAGTTGGACGGTCGCGGCCGAGCCGCCCTGCACACGCACGTGCAGGTCGCGGGCGGATGTCTGCGGCAGCGCCAGCGTGACCGCATAACTGTTGGACAGGCGGTCGCGGCTGATCCGCTCGAAGAGCGGGGCGAGGCCGCTGGGCGAGCCGGTGGACACGTACGTGCCGCCGGTGGCGGTCGCCATCTGCTCGAGCGGCGCGGCCGTGAAGGATCCGGAATCGGCCAGGCCGACGGCGTCGAGTTCGATGCCGCTCTGGCCCAGCAGCCTGGAAACCCGGGCCAGGGTGGCATGCGAGGCGGTGTCGGCGCCGTCTGACAGCAGCACGATCACGCGCCGGGCGGCGTCGCTGTGGCCGGCAACCCGCACGGCGGCCAGGATGCCGTCATACAGGGCGGTGCCGTTGGACGGCTCGAGCTGGCTGAACGCGGTGCGCACGCCGGGCACGGCGTGGGTCAGGCGGGAGACGATCACAGGGGTGGCCGAGAATGTGACCAGGCCGACCTCGTCGTCCCGGCCGACGGCGTCCAGCAGCCGCTGGCCAGCGGCCACGGCGGCGGTCATGGGGGCTCCGGCCATGCTGCCAGAGCTGTCCATCGCGAACACCAGGTGCAGCGGTCGCGTGTCGCCCAGCCTGCGCACCGACTGCACCGTCGCCCACTGGTCGCCGAGCTGGGCGCTGACGCCGGTCGTGCCCAGGTCGCCGGGCGCGCGCACGACCACCGACACGGTGTGCGGGCCGGCAGCCGTCACGCCCCGCACCACACCCGAGCCGGTCGAGCCGGCCTGGGCGCCGCTGACAGTCGCCAGCAGGGCCAGGGCCGCGATCACCAGGCTGCGACGGATCACGCCGACCTCCGTGCGTTCCCCCGCCGCAGCACGTCCACCTTGGCGCCGGTCTCACCGAAGAAGGTCTTGGGCAGGGTGACGCCGTTCTGCTCCAGTTTGTCGATGAACCCGGGCACGATGCCCGTGTAGGTCATCTTGGACGTGATCTTGTCGCCCGGTCCTCGACGAACGAGGCCAGGAAGATGTCCTGCAGGGTGATCACGTCGCCCTCGATGCGGCCCACCTCGGAGATGTGGGTGACGCGGCGGCGGCCGTCGACCAGCCGGCTGGTGTGGATGATCAGGTCGAACGCGCTCGACGACCTGATCGCGGATCGCCTTCAGCGGCAGGTCGAAGCCGGCCATCAGCACCAGCGTCTCCAGGCGGGCCAGCGCGTCGCGTGGGCTGTTGGCGTGGATGGTGGTCAGCGAGCCGTCGTGGCCGGTGTTCATGGCCTGCAGCATGTCCAGGGCCTCGCCGCCGCGGCACTCGCCGACGACGATCCGGTCGGGCCGCATGCGCAGCGCGTTTCGCACCAGGTCGCGGATCGTGATCTCGCCCTTGCCCTCGATGTTGGGCGGGCGCGTCTCCAGCGAGACGACGTGCTGCTGGTGCAGCTTCAGCTCGGCCGCGTCCTCGATGGTGATGATGCGCTCGCGCGTCGGGATGAAGGACGACAGCACGTTCAGCATCGTCGTCTTGCCGGTGCCGGTGCCGCCGGAGACGAGGATGTTCAGCTTGCCCTCCACGCACGCCTCGCAGGAAGGCGGCGGCCTGGTGCGACAGCGTGCCGAAGCTGACCAGGTCGTCCATGGTCAGCGGGCTGCGCGCGAGAACTTGCGGATGGTGAGCGACGGCCCGCTGATGGCCAGCGGCGGGATGATCGCGTTGACGCGCGAGCCGTCGGGCAGGCGGGCGTCGACCATCGGGCTGGACTCGTCGATGCGGCGCCCGATCTGGGCGACGATGCGCTCGATCACCTGCAGCAGGTGCATCTCGGAGCCGAAGCGCACGTCGGTCTCCTCGATCATGCCGTTGCGCTCCGACGTAGACGGTGAAGTGGTTGTTGACCATCACCTCGGTCACGGTCTCGTCGGCCAGCAGGGGCTCGATCGGGCCGTAGCCCAGGATGTTGTTGCTGATCTCGCGGGCCAGCCGCGCCCGGTCGGCCATCGACAGCGGCGTGCCGGTCTCGGCCAGCGCCAGGTCGATCGCCTTCTGCACCTGCTCCTGCAGCTCGCCCTCGGCCACCTCGCCGCTGGCCAGGGCGGCGCCCAGCTCGTGCACGGCGGCCGCCTGGGCGGTGGCCTTGATCTCGGCGAACGGGTCGTGGGTCTCTGACGGCGAGTCGCTGGCGGCCACCTGGTCGGGCTCGACCCGGCGCATGCGGCCGCCCAGAGTACGGCGCCGGTCGGGGCTCATCGCCTGCTCCCGACCGCCGCCTCGAGCGACCGCGCCATCTCCATCAGCGAGCGGGCGACGCGCGACCGCGGGTTGTCCAGGACAACCGGCTGACCGCGGTTGACAGAGATCGGGACGGCCTTGTCGGACGGCAGCGTGTAGGTGATCTCCCTCCGCAGTGTGCGCTCCACGTCACGGTCGTCCAGGCCCACCTTGGCACCCGAGCGGTTCATCACGATACGCACATCGACCAGGTTCACCTCGAGCAGCTCGAGCGTCTCCAGGGCGATCTTGAGGCTCTTGATGGTGGGCACGTCGGAGGCCCCGACCAGCACCAGCGTGTCTGTATTGTCGATTGCCAGCAGCGTGGCCGGCGAGAACTGCGATGAGGTATCGATGATGACCACGTCGTAGGTCGAGCGGGCCACCTCCAGCAGCGGCTCCAGCCGGTCGACCGCCACCAGCTCCTCCTCGTCGGGACGGGTGGGGGCGGGCAGCAGATCGACGCCCGAGCTGTGCTTGGTCACGAAGCCGGCCAGCTTCTCGGCATCCAGGTCGCCCGGCGACTGCACCAGGTCGAGCACCGTCCAGCGCGGCGACAGGCCCAGCACCAGAGCGTCGTCGCCGGAGTGCAGGTCGAGGTCGATCAAGAGCGTTCGGCTGCCGTCGCGGGCGAAGTGGACCGCCAGGTTGGTGGCGATCACCGTCTTGCCGGAGCCGCCTTTGGTGGAGAACACCGTGAACACGTGGGCGTCCCGGTTGGAGCGTGGCGCGCTGGCCTGCATCACGAAGCCGCGCCGGTTGCGCTGGGCGCGGGCGGCGGCGACCGCCATGCCCAGAGCCTCAGAGGAGGCGGGCAGGCACACCACCTGGTCGACGCCGAGCCGCATGGCCTCGTCGAACCAGCGGCTGGGGTGGGCGTCGGTGACGGCCACCACTGCCGGGCCGTGTGGGTCTGCCAGCACCGTGCGCAGGTCGGCCGGCAGGCCGTCTGCATCGAACTCCAGGTGCCACACGGCCACCTCGGGCTCGGATTCGACGATCTCGACCGAGCCGGAGCGCTCCAACCCGTCTCGTAGCCCGGCGTAGTCGCCGTGCAGTGTCACTTGGATGACGTCGTTGAGCATCGTGATCTGCCTCCTTGCTAGTTGCTCACGGGGACGGGAGCGAGCCGCGGATCCGTGGCTGCACCACGTCGCCCCTCGAGGGCAAACCAGATGTTGTTGTCTGAGTGACCGGAGCTGTCACCAGACAGGGCGCCTGCGATCAGTTCGGCCTGCTGCTGCGTGACCGACAGCAGCATCGAGCCCTGGTCGGTGGAGCCGTCCGGGCTGGTGGACACGTCCATCACCAGCGCGCCGGGCACGATCAGCCGCTCCCAGTGCTTGCTGCCGGTGGCGTTGGAGGTGAGGGCGAAGATGTCCACCCGGTCGCCCGGCTGGACGTCGTTCAGAAGACCCTGCGTGGGGAACAGCGGCACCCGCTCCAGGCGGTAGATGCCGGTCACCCGGAAGCCTGCGCTCTGGCCGCTGGCCGAGCCCAGCCGCGTTGTGGTGACGGTGTCGCCGGCGAACAGATCCTGGGTCACGACCTGGCCGCTGATGCTGTCCAGGTTGGTGACCGCGAAGTCGGGCACATCGGAGGCCCGCATCGACTTGCTGCCGAAATCGTTGGCGGCGATCGCGTCGGCCACCGTTGTCCCGGCCGGGATATTGGAGGTAGCGACGACCACCTGCAGCGTCTTCTGGCCGGAGTTGGCCTGGTCGCGCACCTGGCCGACGTACAGGACGAGGGCGGCCGCCGCGGCCAGGGCCAGGGCGATCGAGATGATGATGTTCTTGCTCAGCGTGGGCATGGCGCGATCTGTCTCCTTGTCGTCCTGCGCAGGGGCGCGCGCGGGCAGCGCGCGGGGTCGAGCGCCTGGGAGCCGGCAACGGGGGGCGGGGCCGGGCTCACAGCGCTATCAGGTCTCATCTGCGAATCACCATTCCGGGGGACATGGCAAGCGACCTATCGGCACCACGGCCAGAACCTTTACGGCCCGGGTGTCGTTCGTCGCGACCGGAGTTCGGGGCCGACGAGCCTCAAACTTGCGGGACTACTCTCGTGGTAGCGCAGGATCTGTAATGTGTCCAGTTTGCTTGGGTAATTCGGCTGCTGCGGGCCGTCCCGAGACGCCGCTACGCTCTGCCTCAGCGTGTTCACGCTCTCCATCCCCAGCCCCGGCGACCCGTTCGTCTTCCGGCTCGGCGGCCTGCAGCCGCGCTGGTACGGCGTGCTGCTGGCGGTCGGTGTGCTGGTGGCCGGATGGCTGGCCCGGCGGGAGTTCCGGCGGCGTGGGATGGATCCCGAGCTGGCCTACTCGATCGCCGTCTGGGGCGTGCCGATGGGCCTGATCGGCGCCCGCCTGTACCACGTGGTGACCGATCTGTCCGCCTTCGAGGGGCACTGGCTGGACACGGTCAAGATCTGGCACGGCGGGCTGGGCATCTGGGGCGCCGTGCTGGGCGGCATGCTGGGCGTGTGGATCGGCTGCCGGCGCACCCACCTGCCGTTCTGGCAGGTGGCCGACTGCATCGCCCCCGGCCTGATCCTGGCCCAGGCCATCGGCCGCTGGGGCAACTACTTCAACCAGGAGTTGTACGGCAAGCCGAGCAGCCTGCCGTGGGCGGTCAAGATCGACCCGGCCCACCGCTATGCGCCCTACCAGTCGTTCACGACCTTCCAGCCGATGTTCCTGTACGAGTCGATCTGGGACGTGATCGCGTGCGTGATCCTGTATCGGTTCGTCCGCCGCTACTGGTCGCGGGTGCCCTGGGGCACAGTGTTCGCCCTGTACGTGGCCCTGTACAGCCTGGTCAGGCTGCCGCTGGAGACGATGAAGATCGACCCGGCCAACCACGTGCTGGGCCAGCGCATCAACGTGTGGGTGGCGGCGCTCACGCTGGTGGCCGGGGTCGTGGCCTTCGTGCTGCTGTTCCGCCGCCGCACCGACGAACCGGCTCCGGCCATCAGCGGGCCGGCCGTGGCGGTGGCCGGGCACATGCCCACCCCGCGTCCGGAAACGGCGATCGCCGCGCGCCGGCAGTCGCAGCACCGGCGCCGCAAGCCCTGACCCGCAAACCGGGGTCAGACCCCGGGTCGGCGGCTAAACAGTTCGCTCTGGTACCCGGTACTGCGTTGACGGGTGTCTGGCATCCGTCAGGGGTTGTGGGACGGTGCCTGGAGGGGCGATGGTGTCTGCATATCCGTCACGGAGTTGTGACGGTGTCTGACACCAGCCTTCGTCTCCAACACCGGCGCCGCAAGACTTGCCGGACGCCGCCAAGAGCCGGTGCCAGGCACGTGCCTGGCACCGGCCGTTTAGCGGGTCACCGCGTCCGGGACGCTGTCGGCCAGCAGGCTCTCGAGCGCCCGCACGACCACCGGGTCGAAGCTGTCGGGCGCCTGCCACAGCTGGGCCAGGGCGCGTCCGGCGCCGGCCGAGCCGGTGTGGCCGCCGGCGTCGCAGAAGGCCGCGGCGACGCCAATGATGCGCGACTCGATCGGCGAGTCGAGCGCTCCGCCGGCGCCAGCAGCCAGCTCGGCGGCCTCGGCGTCCAGGGCGTTGACGGCGACCTGTGCGGCCAGCCGGGCGCGCTCCGCCGGCTCGCCGTCGGGGGTGGTGGTGTCGTACACGAAGGCGGCCAGGCGCAGGCGGTCGGCCCGCTCGGGCGTCGAGCCCCAACTCGGCGGCCAGGAAGCCGGCGTAGTCGGCCACAGCGCGCGCCGTGGCGGAGCGCCCGTCGGTCGCCTCCAGCGCCCGCATCGTGCGCTCGTAGGTGTCGCGCTCGAGCTGGTCGGCCCGCTCGCGGGCCGACAGCGCCTCGACGACTCGCGGGTCGTAGGAGACGATCCGGCCGCCGCCGCCGCGCTGGGCCCAGTAGAGCGCGCCGGTCGCCAGCCGCTGCAGCTCGCCGTGGGTGGCGCCGTCCGACGGGAAGCCGCCACGCCGCCCGAGACGGTGACGCCGTCGGTTGAGGTGGCGAAGGCCTGCGCCAGCCGCGACATCAGCGTGGCGGCGGCCGCTGCGGCCATCCCCGGCAGCACCAGCCCGAACTCGTCGTCGCCCAGCCGGCAGACGCTGTCGTACGGAGCGCACGCCTCTCGCCGAAGCAGCGGGCCGCCGTGCGCAGCAGGCGTCCCCGGCCTGGCGTGGCCGTGGACGCTCGTTGAGCGCCCGGAAGCCGTCGATGTCGACCACGCCACCGACACCACCGAGCCGGTGCGCTTGGCTCGCGACAGCTCGCGGGCGGAGCGCTCGCGAAGCCGCGGTGGTTGGGCAGGCCGGTGAGCAGGTCCAGCGGTGCCGCGCCGGCCCCGGCCGCACTCCCACATGCCGCGCGGTCTCCACCGCCTGGGCGGCCACGCCTGCGATCAGGCGGCGCCGTGGCGATGCTGGCTCGCGGCCGGGTCTGCGGCCACGATGCAGCCCAGCACGCGGCGGGCGCTGACCATCGGCAGAGTACCGTGCGCCGTCGCCCGGACGGCTCGGTACTCTCGTCGGCTCGGCAGCTGCTCGGGGCCCTCGCCCGGCCAGGCACGAACACCTCGCCATCCTCGGACAGCGTGTAGGCGGCCACCCGGTGGCTGCCCAGCGCCTGCGCCCACGGCGGCGCAGGCGATGGTCAGGATGGCAGGCAGGTCGAGTCCGGCCTCGCAGGCCGCGACCAGCTGCTCCAGGCCCGGATGGGTCGGTGGAGATCTACGCAGCATCGCTCGCCTCCGCGCGGCATCGTGATCGTGCACCGTGGTACCCGCGCCGGGCGTGGAGTCGATCACGCAGCGTCCCGGACAGGATCGAGGCCCGCTCGCGCATCGACGCCAGGCCGTGGTGCGGCAGCCCGTCGTCGGGCCCGTCGGTGAAGCCGGAGCCGTCGTCGGCGATCGCGCACGGTGTAGCCGGCTCTCGCGGCGATCCGGTCACCGCGACCTCGATGCGTCGACGGTCGGGCGTGCTTGACCGCGTTGGTGACCGCTTCGCGCACGATCTGATACAGGCACACCTGATCGTCGGGCTCGAGCCCGTCGGCCGGGCCGATGTCGAGCGCGATCTCCACCGAGTGGCCGCGTTCGAACTCGTCGGCCAGCGCCTCCATGGCGGTCACGAATCCCTGGTCGCGCAGCACCCACGGCTCCAGCGCGAAGCACAGCTCGCGCAGCGTGCGGATCACCGTGCGCTGGCGGCTCGCGGGCGGTCTCCAGGATCCGCGAGCGTGGGCTCGGATTCGGGCACGGCGGCTGAGATCCTCGGCCACCGCGTCCAGCATCATGCGCCACGCCCGAGAGCGTCTGCAGCGGACCGTCGTGCAGGTGCAGCGAGAGCTTGCGGCGCTCGTCCTGCTCGGCGTAGACCAGCCGGCGGGACAGCTCGGCGCGCTCCGACTCGCGGATCTGGGCCTGGGCCAGCAGCGCCTCGACGCGCTCGAACAGCAGCGCGTTCTCGGCCGCGCGGGCGGCGAAGTCGGCGAACACCGCCACGCGGGTGACGTCGGCCGGCCCAAACGCCGTGCCGGGCGGCGGTGCGGGCCAGCACCAGCACCGACTGGAGCTCGCCCATCGCCACCAGCGGCGCGGCCACGATCGAGGTGGGCCGCAGGTGGCGGCTGAGCGCGATCGCTCGCGGCCGTCGCCCGGCGCCGGCGGCCAGCGCGTCGGCTGCGGGCGGCCTCGGCGACCAGCGATTCGGGCGTCGTCCAGGTGGATGGCCAGCTCGGACATCGGGCCCAGCGCGACTCCGCGGGCGGCCGCGGGGCGCAGTCGCGTGCCGTCGGCATCGAGCGTCAGCACCACCACGGCCTCGGGGGCGAACAGGGCGTGCGCCTGCTCGGCGGTGCGCTCCAGCACGCGCGAGGCGTCGAGGCTCGAGACCGCGCCGAGGCTCTCCACCAGGCGCGTCCAGGAACGCCGCCTGCGACACCAGCTCGCCGCGCAGCTTGCGGCCCCACTGCTCGGAGGCGCGCAGCCGCAGGGTGTCGCGGCGCACCGCCCGGATCGGCGGCGACGCCCAGCACGGCGATCACGACCAGCCCGCGAACAGCGGAGCGACGGGGTCGTCGATAAAGGCACGCGGCGACGAAGAAGACGATCGTCGTCAGCCGACGGTGAGCGCTGCCAGCGCAGCGATCTGTGCGATCGACGTCAGCCCCTGAGGGGCGTCAGTCGATGATTGCCTGTCTGAGGGCGATGGCGACAGCATGCGTGCGGGTGTCAGCCTCCAGCTTGGAGAGAATGTGCCGCACGTGGCTCTTGACGGTCTCCTGGCTGATGAAGAGCTTGCCGGCCACGTCCGCGTTGGACATCCCGTCAGCCAGCAGCTGCAGGATCTCGCGCTCGCGTGCCGTCAGCATGTTCTCGCGATCCTTCGACAGGAACGCGGGCATCAGCGCCGGATCGACATAGCCGTCGCCGCCGGCCACCTTCTGGATCGCCCGCACCAGCGTCTGCTGGGGAGCCTCCTTCAGGATGTACCCCTTGGCGCCGGCTTCCAGGCCACGAGTGAGCAGGCTGCGTTCGCCGTAGGCGGTGAACATCAACACCGCCGTCTCCGGCACCTCGGTGGTGATTTCGCGGGCTGCTTGTAGTCCGTCCGCGCCGGGCATGCGCACGTCCAGGATGACCACGTTGGGCCGCCGCCGGCGGGCCAATGCCACCGCGGCGTTTCCGTCCGCAGCTTCACCCACCACGCGGATGTTGTCTGCTCGGGAAAGCGCCAGGCGCAGACCCTCACGAACGACCTCGTGATCATCAACAATCAGACAGCTTATGGAATCGCCCACATGCACTCCACTCGTCGCAAGGCTTGCCACCGTCAAGTGGTATCGGCAGAACCTCGTGCGGTCGTTAGCCCCAGTGCTGACATCGGGAGGACCAACTGCCGTCGGGATTCGGCACTTTCCGGTTATCCCCTGGGCAATGAATCGGCATCCACGGCCCGACCTTGAGTACCTGTGTGTCCGCGCTCGACCGGGGGCCGGCTGGCCCCCCATCTATACTTGCGGGGCTTGAGCGACGACGTTCCCAGTCCATGCTGATCGCCGCCGAGCTTCTGGCTGTGGTGGTGATCGTTGCGGCCAACGCGTTCTTCGTGGCCGCAGAATATGCCCTCGTGACGGTGCGTCGCACCCGCCTGCAGGAACTCGAGGCGCAAGGAGTTCGGCGCGCGCGGCGCGTGCTCGCGTTGCTGGACAACCCGTCCGGGTTCATCTCCGCGATCCAGCTGGGGTCACGCTGTCCAGCCTGGCTCTGGGTGCAATCGGCGAGCCGGTGGTCTCGGAGCTGCTGCAAAAGCCGCTCGGATTGGCTCCCCCGAGATCTGCACACCGGGCGTCGCCACCACCATCTCGGTGATCCTGGCGTTCACCATCCTGACCTACTTCCACGTGGTCATGGGCGAGATCGTGCCCAAGTCGTTCACGCTTCAGCACAGCGAGCGGGTGGCGCTGGCCGTCGCCCGCCCGATCACCATCTTCCGGACGATCTTCCGCCCGTTCATCTGGGTGCTGGTGGGCTCGAGCTCGGCGGTGCTGCGCTGGTTCGGCCTGCCGCCTCCGAGCGGCATCTCGCTGGTCCACTCCGAGGAGGAGCTGAAGATGCTCGTCACCGCCAGCCGCCAGAAGGGCGTGCTGGAGGAGGAGGAGCAGGAGATGCTCCACAAGGTGTTCGAGTTCGCCGACAAGGACGCGGAGGACGTGATGGTGCCGCGCCCCGACGTGGTTGCGCTGCCTCTCGACACGCCGATTGCGGACCTGCTCACGATCGTCCTGCGAGAACCCCTACACGCGCTACCCGGTGTTCGGGGAGGACATCGACGACATCGCCGGAGTGCTGCACGTGCGCGACCTGTTCAGTGCGATCAACGAGCGCGGGCTGGAGCGCACGGACGTCCAGAGCATCCTGCGCCCGGCCATCCTGGTGCCCGAGACCAAGCCGCTGGACGAGCTGTTGGCGGAGTTTCGCCGCACCTCCAACCACATGGCGATCGTGGTCGACGAGTACGGCTCGGTCGGCGGGCCTGGCCACGCTCGAGGATCTGCTGGAGGAGATCGTGGGCGAGATCGGCGACGAGTTCGACCTCCCCGACGTCGGCATCCTTCGGATCGGCCGCGGCCGGGTGCGGATCGGCGGGTCGTTCCCGATCGAGCAGTTCAACCACCGGTTCGGTACCGAACTCTCGGAAGAGGATTACCACACGGTGGGTGGGTTCGTGTTCGGCGAGCTGGGACGCGCGCCGCGGGTGGGCGACTCGGTCGGGTTCGAGGGGCTCCGGTTCGAGGTGGCGGGCGTCGACGGCTCGCGCATCACCGAGGTGGACGTCGATCTGACCCGAGCAGACCGCCCAGCGCGACGCGCCGGGGCCAGGACCGTACGAGTCGGAGTCCTGACGGTCTATCGCAGCTCGTCGCTGCGGCGGGCCATGGCGACGTCGTTGGCGGTGATCCCGCCCGCGGAGTGGCTGACCCAGGCCGACCTCGACCGCGCCCCAGGTGACCAGCAGGTCGGGGTGGTGGTCGGCCGCCTCGGCCGCCTCGCCCACGCGGTTGGCGTAGGCCAACGCGGTGGCGAAGTCAGCGAACTCGTAGCGTTTGCGCAGCGCTCCGTCGCGGACTTCCCAGCCGTCCAGGGATGTCAGCGCCTGGCTCCAGTTCTGACTCGGCTCAGCACCGCCATGGGTCGAACTGTAGTTCTGTCCGGCCGCGGGGGTATGTTTCGGACGTTGAAGGATCTCAACGACACCGATCTGGCCATCATCGCGGAGCTCCAGCGGGACGGGCGAGCGACCTTCGCCCATATCGCCCAGCAGGTGGGCCTGTCGCCGGCCGCGGTGCACGAGCGGGTCAAGAAGCTCGAGGCCCGCGGCGTGATCACGGGCTACCGGGCGGTGGTGGACCCCGAGATGGTCGGCTCCGGCGTGACCGCGTTCATCCTGGTGACTCAGACGGCCAGTCCCCGCGACTCGCTGGAGAGGCGAGTTCGAGTCGATGCCGTGGGTCGAGGAGTGCCACCACATCGCGGGTGAGGAGAGCATCATGCTCAAGGTGCGGGGCGAGTCGATGCGCGCCCTGGAGCACTTCATCTGGGAGATCCGCGCGCTCGAGTCGGTCGAGCGCACCAAGACCGTGATCGTGCTCGGCACCGAGTTCGAAGGCCGCCCGGTGACCCCGGTCACGCCCGACGTCGGACGTGCGCGAAGCCCAGGCCTAACCAGGCTGGTCCTCGCGTCTCTGGCGGCGTCCCAGGGTGGGCGGTGCTCAACGTGCCTGGCACGCCTCCGCTCCGCTCACCACTCGATCCTTGCCACAGGCATTGCGGGCGGCGCCTGGGTGGGCGACGCCAGCTCGCTGGTGATGGCGTTCGCCTTCGCCATCGCCATCGTCATCACCCGCCACCGGCGCGAGATCTCGATGGCGCCGGCCATGTGCCTGGCCCAGGTGATGATCTTCGTGGTCTTCCTGCCGCTGTGCAGCCCGGGCCAGGTGGGTGGGCAGGATGCTGCGCTGCTGGTGACCATGGGCGTCGGCCAGATGGGCCTGGCGATGGCCCTGTTCACGATCGGCGCGCGCCTGATCCCGGCCGCCGAGGCCGCTCTGCTGACCCTGCTGGAGGTGGTGCTGGGGCCGCTTTGGGTGTGGCTGGGGATCGGCGAGCGGCCCAACGCCGGCACCCTGGCCGGCGGGGTGATCGTGGTCTGCGCGGTGGTGCTGCAGGCCTGGGCGAGCGGCCGGCGGCCGGCGGCGTTACGCCAACTGGAGCGGCTCTTCGGCGAGCACCATGTCGGCGATCCGGTAGCCTCTGATGTCGGCCTCGCCGCCGGCCAGCGAGACGATCACGTACACCGCGTCGGGCCAGAACGCCTGCTCGGCGTCGGTGCGGCTGGGATAGGCCGGCGAGGACACGTGCGAGTGGTAGATCCCGATCAGATCCAGTCCGGCGTCGTCGATCTCGTTCATGATCCGGATCTGGTCGCGCGACTCGATCCGGTAGTAGTAGGGGCTGGGCTCATCCGACTCGAGCCGGGAAGAAGCGCTCCACGCGCCCGTCGCTCCCGGCCAGGATCCCGCACGCCTCGTTGGGGAGTCCGGCGCGGGCGTGGGCGACGATCTCGTCGCGCACCGCCGCCGGGATCACCACCAGACGCGCTCTTCCATCTCGCGCTCGAGCTGCTCGGTGGGCGTGGTGTAGAGGCCGGCGCTCATGTACTTGGAGCCGCCGTCGGCGAACAGCACGACCACGTTGCCCTCGACCATCTCGGCGCGCCACCTTGCGGGCCACCGCCAGCGCGGCTCCGGCCGAGACGCCGGCGAAGACGCCCTCCAGGTCGAGCAGCTTGCGCAGCGCCAGCACCGCCTCGCCGTTTGACACCAGCACCTTGCGGTCGAGCTGGGTGATGTCCAGGATCGGCGGGGTGTAGCCGTCCTCGAGGCTGCGAAGGCCCATCACCGGATCGCCCTGGAGCGGCTCGGCGGCGACGATCTGCACCGTCGGATTGGCCTCCCGCAGCCGCCGGCCGCAGCCCATCAGCGTGCCGCCGGTGCCGAGGCCGGCCACGAACGCGTCGACGCGGCCGTCAGGAACCTGCTCGAGGATCTCGAGCGCGGTGCCGCAGTAGTGAGCGGCGGGGTTGGCCTCGTTGGCGTACTGGAAGGGCATGATACAGGCTGGGTCGGCCTCGGCCATCGCCGCGGGCCTTGGCCACCGCGCCGTTCGAGCCGAGGTTGCCGGGCGAGAAGATGATGTTGGCGCCGTACATGCGCAGCAGCTCCACCCGTTCGGGTGTCGCCGATTCGGGCATGACGACGCTCACCGGATAGCCCTTGACCTTGCCGATCATGGCCAGGGCGATGCCGGTATTCCCGATGGTGGGCTCGAGGATCTGCTGGCCGGGCTCGAGCTCGCCCGTCTCCTCGGCCGCCTCGATCATCTGCAGCGCGACCCGGTCCTTGACCGAGCCGGTCGGGTTCTGCTCCTCGAGCTTGGCGAAGATCCGGACGCCCTCGTGGGGCGCCATCCTGGGCAGCTCGATCAGCGGGGTGTTGCCGACCGCCGACAGCGCCGCCGAGCGCTCGACCTTGAGGCAGGTCACGCTCCGCCCGGCCATGGCCGGCAGCACGATCACGGTCGAATCGGCGCCCACAGCGGTCTCCAGACCGTCGCCGAGCCGCACGTCCTCGTTGTTCACGTACACGTTCACGAACCGGTTGAGATCGCCGCCGTCGTCCAGCAGGTGACCCTTGATGGCCGGATAGCGGGTCGTGAGGTCGCCCAGCAGCTCGCGCACGGTCGCGCCGTAGACGTCGACCTCACGGGCGCCGCCGACCGCCTGGCGCAGAATCGGGGGCATTCGAACCGTGCTCAAGCTACCGCCTCCTTGGGGTTGCGCCGCCGGGAGGGCAGCGCGCAGAACTGCTCGTAGTCGATGAACTCGATCTCGGACGGATCCTTGCTGCACACCGGGCAGTCGGGATCGCGCCGCATCTTCAGCTCGACGAACTCCATCTCGAGCGCGTCGTAGCGCAGCTGCCGGCCGATCAGCGGGTTGCCGATGCCGAGCAGCAGCTTGACCGCCTCGGTCGCCTGCAGCGAGCCGATCACACCGGGAAGGATCCCCAGCACTCCGCCCTCGGCGCACGACGGCGCCAGCTCGGGCGGCGGCGGCTCCGGGTACTGGCAGCGGTAGCACGGGCCCTCGTACGGCTTGTACACGGTGACCGATCCCTCGAACTGGTAGATCGATCCGTGCACCACCGGGATGCCGGCAACCAGGCTGGCGTCGTTCAGCAGGTACCGGGTGGGGAAGTTGTCGGTGCCGTCCACGATCACGTCATACCCGGAGATCACGTCCAGCACGTTCTCGGATGTCAGCCGCTCGGTGTACTTGACGACGTTGACCTCGGGATTGATGCCTTGATCGCGATCTCGGCCGAGTCGACCTTGTTCATCCCGACCCGGTCGACGGTGTGCACGATCTGGCGCTGCAGGTTGGAGACGTCGACGACGTCGGCGTCGATCACGCCGATGGTGCCGACTCCGGCCGCGGCCAGATACACCGCCGCCGGCGAGCCCAGCCCGCCGGCGCCGATCAGGAGCACCTTGGAGTCGAGCAGCCTCAGCTGGCCCTCCTCGCCGACCTCGGGGATCAGCACGTGCCGGCTGTAGCGCTCGAACTGCTCGGGGTCAGCGCGCGCGGCATCTTCCACTCGTGGCCGTTCTCCTTCCAGCCGGCAAAGCCGCCCTTCAGCGAGACGACGTCGGTGTAGCCGAGCTCATTCAGCGTCTTGGTTGCATACACCGAGCGCTCGCCGCTTGCGCAGTAGATGAGGATCGGGGTCGCGCTCGAGGACGTTGCGCTCGATCCGCGACTCCAGGAAGCCGCGGGGGATGTGAATCGCCCCCGGGATGAATCCCTGCTCGTATTCGTGGCGTTCGCGCACGTCGATCAGCGCGGCCGCTGTGCGTCCGCGCAGCCGCTGGCGGCCTCCTGCACCGTCTGCTCACGAATCTCCGTCCGGGCTTCGCCAGGTGATCGCGTGCTGAGATCACTGTTTCACCTACCCTTCGCTGCACTCGGCCGCCACATACGCGGCGGCCGTGAATTTCACCCTAGGAAGTATACCCAGCGAATGGATCCAAAGTCCTCCGCCGTCCAGCCTTTAACGCCGTTCGGGGGGCCCGCATTCCCAGCGGCCGCCGGGGTCGGCTGCTGCTCCTGGTGGGCGTTGCGGTGGCCGCGGGAGCGGCCGTTGGCGGGGTGGTCGTGTGGCGCTCGGGAGACAGCCCCAAGGTGGTCTCGAAGGCCGGTCCGAAGTTGAAGTCGGCGCCGCCCGTGCGTGTCCAGTTGCCGGGCCCGGCGGTCGACTTCGGGCGCGGCGCGCAGGTGTGCGCAGCGGCCCAGGCGCGGCTGCCGGCCGGCGACGTTCGGATCGCGGTGGCCTGCACGATGGCGGACTACCTGCGTGACCGCAGCGCTGCCATCGCCGACCTCCAGAAGCTGCCGCAGAGCCAGGCGGCGGTGGTCTTCAACCTGGGGGTGGCCCAGCTGTGGGACGGCCAGCTGACGCAGGCCACGGCCAGCCTGATGCGTACACGCCAACTCGATCCGTACGGGTTCTACGGCTCGATCGCCGACAATCTGCTGTTCGCCAAGCAGGAGCTGCAGAGCTACCCGCCCTACTTCCCGCCGTTCTCCCAGCCGTCGGATCCGTTGGCCAAGCTGAGGGCGAACGCTCGAGCGCACCCGGCGGACGCCAGCGCCTGGCTGAAGCTGGCGTGGACGCTGGAGCGGACCAACCGTGTGCAGGCGATCGCGGCCGCCCGTCGCGCCCTGGCCGACGACCCGACCGGGATCGACCCGCGGGTGGCGCTGGCAGTGCTCGCCTTCGACAAGGACATGCCGGGCACGGCGCTGCAGACGCTCGACTCGATGGCGAGCGACGAGCCGACCAACGCCGAGATCCGTTTCCACCTCGGCCTGCTGTTGTTCTGGACGCGCGATTTCCAGGACACGGCTGGGCAGATGCGACAGGTGGTGGCCAACCATCCGCAGCCGCCGTACAGGCAGCTGGCGGTGGTGTTCGAGCGGTGTCTGACGTCGAGCAGTTCGTGCAACTCCGTGCTCGGCGGCTCCGGCTAGATCGCATCCGGGTGGCCGCTACCAGGGCGGGGGGTTGTGCACCCAGCGGCCGGCCAGCATGGTGGCCTCGACCCGGGCGTCGGCGATCCGCTCGGGGTGGGCGATGATGTCGGTGTCCAGCACCACCAGGTCGGCCAGGTAGCCCGGGCAGCAGCAGTCCGCGGCGGCGCTCGTCGCCGACGGCGTAGGCGCCGCCGGCGGTGAACCCGAGCACCGCGTCGGCCACCGCGATGCCCTGCTGGGGATGCCACGGCTCGCGGTCGTCGGCGGTGCGGTGGACGGCGGCGTGGATGCCGGCCAGCGGATCGAGCGGCTCCACCGGCGCGTCCGACCCGAACACCAGCAGCGCGCCCGACTCGAGCAGGTCGCGGGTGCGGTAGGCGCAGTCGCGACCGCTCGCCCAGCAGCGGATCGGCGACGTCGCGGTCGGAGGTGGCGTGGGTCGGCTGCACGGAGGCGATCACGCCGAGCTCGGCGAACCGCGGCAGATCCTGGTCGGCCAGGCTCTGGACGTGCTCGATGCGCGGCCGCATGAGCGCCTCAGACCACGTCTCGCGGGTGGCCTGGAAGGCGTTCAGGGCGGCTCGGTTGGCGGCGTCGCCGATCGCGTGCACGGCCACGTCGAGGCCGCCGGCTGCCGCCTCCAGCACGATCTGCTCGAGCTCGGCCTGGGTGGTCAGCACGTCGCCGGTTCCGTCCAGCATCCAGGCCGTCTGAGAGCCCATCGTGCCGTCCATGAACACCTTGACCGGGCCCACGCGCAGGTACGGGCTGCCGAAACCGGAACGCAGCTCGATCGCGCGGGCGGAGCCGATGGCCTCGACCGGGATGCCCATGTGCACACGCAGGGTCAGCCGGCGGTCGGCGTCCAGCCGCTGCCACAGCCCCCGGCCGCCGATGAACTCGAGGTCGTGGACGGCCACCACGCCGCGCGCGTTGGCATCCTGGATGGCCTCCCGCAGCGCGCGCCCCGCGGCCGCCGGCGACGGCTCGGGCAGCGGGAAGGCCCACGCCTCGCGCTCGTGCAGGACGCCGGTTGGATGGCTGCGGCCGGCTGCCCCCAGCGCCGCCGAGTTCACCCACAGCGTGTGCCCGTCGTGGGCCGACAGGGCCGTCGGCCGCTCGCCGGTGACCGCGTCCAGGGCGGCGGCGGTGGGTTCGCCGTCCGGCCAGCGCGCCGACCGCCAGCCGCGGCCGCGCATCCAGTCGGCGCCGCCCGGTTCGACCGCCCCGACGGCGCGCAGCGTCTCGGCCAGGCAGGCGCAGCGGGTCAGGTCGAGCTGCGAGCGGGCCAGCGCCCAGCTGCGGAAGTGCAGGTGGCTGTCGCAGAAGCCGGGCAGCACGCAGCGGCCCTCCAGGTCGATCCGCTCGTGACCGACCGTGTCCCGTCGCCCTCGCGCACATCGACGCCGCCCACCACCAACTCGCCGGCGATGCTGAGCGCGCGCACCTGGGGGAGCCCCGGGTGCATGGTGTAGATGGCGCCGTTGTGCAGGATCACGGCGGTCTAGGCTATGCCATCGTGGTCGCGCCCGAGCAGATCGAGCGCCGCATCCAGGCCCTGCGCCGCGGGCTTGCCGACGTTGGACTGGACGCCGCGGTGATCGTCCAGAACGCCGACCTGGCGTACTTCTCGGGCACCAACCAGCAGGCCCACCTGATCGTGCCCGCCGAGGGCGACCCTCTGCTGGCCGTGCGGCGCACGCTGGCTCGGGCGCAGGCCGAGTCGCCGCTGGCCGCCCAACCGCTGCGCTCGCTGTCGGGGCTGACCGACGCGCTGGCAGCAGCGGGAGTCGAGCCGGGCGCCCGGCTCGGTTTCGAGCTGGACGTGCTGCCGGCGGCCAGCTTCCTGGCCTATCGCAAGCGCCTGGCCCGCTACGAGATCGCCGACTGCTCCGCGGTGGTGCGAGATGTGCGGGCGGTCAAGAGCGAGTGGGATATCGAGCGCATGCGCCAGGCGGCTCGCCAGGTGGACGTCGCAGCCCGGGCGGTGCCGGGCTTTCTGGCCGTCGGAACCAGTGAATCTAAGGTTCAACTAGAGGTTGAGAGAACTCTGCGAGAAGCGGGCCACCAGGGCCAGCTGCGGTTCCGCGGGTTCAACCAGGAGATGCACTACGGGCAGGTGCTGGGCGGGCCCTCCGGCGCGGTGCCGGGCTACTCCGATTCGCCGCTGTGCGGCCCCGGGCCCAACCCCGCTGTGGGCAAGGGCGCGAACGGTCGGGTGCTGGAGCCGGGCGACCCGGTGATCGTCGATCTGGTGGGCGGGTGCGACGGCTGGTTGGCCGATCAGACGCGCACATTCTTCGTGGGCCGCGCCCCTGACGACCTGCGCACGGCATACACAACGGCCCTTGAGATCCTGCGCTCGGTGGAGCGGGAGGTGCGCCCGGGGGCGGTGCCGGCCGGGCTCTACGAGCACGCCCGTGGGATGGCCGCGGCGGCCGGCCTCGAGGAGCACTTCATGGGCGCCGGCCCCGACCGGGTGCGCTTCCTGGGCCACGGGGTGGGCATGGAGATCGACGAGCTGCCAGTGCTGGCGCCCGGCTTCGAACGGCCGCTGGAACCGGGTAACGTGATCGCCATCGAGCCCAAGTTCGTGTTCCCCGGGCGGGGCGCGGTGGGCATCGAGGACATGTACGCCGTCACCGCCGACGGCTGTGAGACGCTGACGACTGCCCCCGAGGAGCTGATCGAGGTATGACGACCATTCCCCACGTCCAGTCCGAGGAGCAGGAGCTGCTGGTCGAGGCGGTGCGAACGCTGGCCCGCGAGCGGATCGCGCCGCGGGCGGCCGAGGTCGACCGTACGGCCGAGTTCCCCTGGGACGCGGTCGAACTGCTGCGCCAGAACGACGTCTTCGCGCTGCCCTTCCCGGCCGAGCTGGGGGGCACCGGAACCGGGTTTCTGACCCATCTGCGGGCGGTCGAAGAGCTGTCGGCAGCCGACGCAACGGTGGGCCTGATCCTGTCGGTGCAGGGGCTGGGCGGTTTGCCGGTGATGCTGGCCGGCACCGACGAGCAGCGCAGCGAGTACGTGCCGCGCTGGGCCTCGGGCGAGTGGATCGCGGCCTACGCGCTGACCGAGCCGGGGGCAGGCTCCGACGCCCAGGCGCTGACCACCAGGGCTGTGAAGGACGGCTCCGACTGGGTGCTGGACGGCGTCAAGCGGTTCATCACCAACGCCGGCGTGGCCACCACCTACGTCGTCTTCGCCCGGGCCGAGGCCGGCATCAGTGCGTTCATGGTGCACGCAGACGACCCCGGCTTCCAGGTCGGCCGGATCGAGCCCAAGATGGGTATCAAGGGTTCGACCACCGGCGAGCTCCTGCTCGACTCCTGCCGCATCCCTGGCGATCGCCTGATCGGCGACGAGGGGGCGGGCTTCCGGCTGGCCATGCGCGTGCTCGATCGCTCCCGGCCGGGCATCGCCGCCCAGGCCCTGGGCATCGCTCAGGCGGCGCTGGATACCAGCGCCCGCTATGCCACCGAGCGGCAGGCCTTCGGCCGGCCGATCGCAGACCAGCAGGGCATCCAGTTCATGCTGGCCGACATGGCAACGGCGATCGAGGGGGCGCGGGGGCTGGTGTACAGAGTGGGGGCGATGCTGGACGCCGGCGTGGACGGCCCGGAGTTGACGCGGCTCTCGGCGATGTGCAAACTGGCCGCCTCCGACGCCGCCATGAGCGCCGCCACGGACGCCGTGCAGATCCTGGGCGGCTACGGGTACATCAGCGAGTTTCCTGTCGAGCGGATGATGCGCGACGCCAAGATCACCCAGATCTACGAGGGCACCAACCAGATCCAGCGGGTCGTGATCGCCCGTGAGATCTTGAGAGGGCTGGGGTAAGCGCGTCCTCGGCGCGAGGGCGACCGCCGTTAGGGAGCGATGCCGCGAGGTCCGTAGGTCAGGTACACGAGCGCTGCGAGAAGCGCCGGACTGAGCAGGAGGACCGCGCGATTCGCCATCGGGCGTCGGCCCATGTCCGCGAGTGCCCAGAAAAGAGGGAAGGCGACCAACCCAAACCGGCCCGCGGAGATGATCAGCCCGCCGGCAATCGGGATCAGGATGGCCAGCGCGACGAAAACCAGATATTCGCCTGGGAAGTGCAGGCGCACGCAGTGCACGAAGAGGGCAAGCCAGAGCGACATGAACGAGACGTCGATCGCGGCTCGGGCATGGTGTGCCTGGATCAGTTCGACCCAGATCGTGTGCGCAAGTACCGCCGGCGGACTCGACAGGGAGCGGTGCCATCCGTGCTGCTGGGCATGCAGTTGCGCGAGCGGATCGCCTGTGTGCCAGGCGAGGTACGTCACTAGTGCGATCTGGGCGACCGTTGGCAGCAGCGCCGGAGCCGCCCCGCGCCAGCCGGTTCGGCGCGCATGGGCCCGCCAGGCGAGCGCGGGAATGATCGCGATCCCGACCGGGCGGGTCAACACCATGCCTGCCGCAGCCGCACCCGCGGCCCATCCGCGATCGGCGGTGCAAAGGGCGAAACACGCCACCGTGAGGACGAGAAACAGGCTCTCCGAGTACGGCAATGAGAAGACAAAGGTCATCGGGAAGATGGCCAGGTAGAGCACCGTCCGGTCAGCGGTCGGGCTGTCCAACTCGATCCGCGTGAGACTGTGCAGCAGGCACAGCCCGGCCGCGAACAGGCAGCTCGAGAGCAGGCTGCCCCAGACGGACATCGGCCCGGGCAGCACCGAGGCGACGCGGTAGGCCGCCGGGAACAGAGGAGAAAAGGCGGCCACGTCTGCGTGGTGCCCATGGGCGCCGCCGCGGTCGTATCCGTGCAGCGCCATCCATCGATACCAACTCGCGTCGTAGCGGCCCAGGGTGGAGGCGATGCGGTGCGACGGGACGGTTGCGAGCAGCGCGTAGACCCCGACCCGGCTGGCCACGGCGACCACCAGCGGATAGCGGTACGCCTCGGATGCCCCCCGGCGGGCCACGGTGCGACAATACATCGCATTGCAAAGTCATGCTTGCTAGCGCCGGGCCCTGGACGATTGGTATGGTTTGCAAAGGAAGGGATAGGTGGAGATGCTTCGGTCGCAGTCACTCAAGGGACACCTCGACCTCTTATTGCTGTCCGCGTTGAGCCAAGAGCCAGGGCATGGCTACGCCGTCCTGGAGCGGCTGCGCGAGCAGAGCGAGGGAGTCTTCGATCTATCGGAGGGGACGATCTATCCGGCGTTGCACAGGCTGGAGGCCGCTCGACTGGTGAAGAGCACGCAACGCATGCACGAGGGACGCCGGCGTCGGGTGTACTCGCTGACCGATCGCGGCGCGCGGGCGCTGGCCGAATACAGGAAGAGTGGACGACTTCTGCGGTCGTCGAGGGGTTGGGATGACCTCGGACCCCCTCGCGCGCTCGCTGCAGGCCTTCGCGGGCCTTCTGCGCGGGCGACGGGCGCGGCGCCGGATTCTCGACGAGATCGAGGATCACATGATCGAGGCCGCGCGCTCGGAGCGGGCCGCCGGTGTCGGTGCCGAGGAAGCAGAGGCGCGCGCGGTGGCCCGTTTTGGCGATCCGACCGCAGTCGCAGATGCGTTTCCGAGTTCCCGCTGGCGCATGCTGGCCGCGGCTGGGGCGCTGGCGGCACTGGTGCTGCTGGTAAACACCGTGTGGACCACCAATGAGGCCCAGATGCGCACCTGTCCCGGCGGCAAGTGCCCTTCGTGGATTCCGCGCCCACCCCAGCACCCGGTGCGAGTACGGGCGTACACCGCAGCTGCCGGGGCTGCCGCCATCTTGACCGTGGGGTTTGCCATCAGCGCCGCGCTGCACAGGCGCCGCGCTATGCGTGCCTACAGGCGCGTTCTGGCTGGCTCAGTCGGCAGATCGAGCACAGAGGGGTTGGGGGAGTCCAGCCCTGCGGTGCGCTGGGCGGTACGGCTGGCGTCCACCGCACTGGCAACGGCGGCACTCGCGGGCCTTGGACTCGCGGCCGCCTCGACCATCGATGGCCCGCCGGCCGTGGGCGTGCACGTGCCGGCCTTCCGTCCAGCACTGCTGGGGCACCGTCCCGCACAACTCATCGGGGACCGTCGCGCGTGGCCTCTGCTCCGTCGCATCCTCCGGATGATGCCGTCGGACTTCCTCACCGTCGGAGTCATTCCCGGGCGTGGGCTCGAGATCACGGATCCGGCATGGCGAAACTACCCTAGAGGTACTGATGATCCGGGCGTCGTCGTGGTCGACTGGGAATCGGGCATGCTGGCGACCGCGTATGGCGCGATTGCACCTAGTGTGTCCGCCCCCAGAGTTCAGTCCTTCAACACCGGCTTCGTCGAGGGCGGCGTGTGCTGCCCACCGGATAGACCTGCAGATCCGCACGGACTGCGGGCTCGGCTGGTCGCGAAACTCAGACTGTTCGGGCTCCAACCCGTCCGGGTCAGTGTGTCGGAGCTCGGATCGCCGCTCGTCGTGATCGTCGCGAAAACCAGCGATCCGCAACAGGCCGCTGAGCGACCGCCTGACGTGTTCGGGGGCCACATCTTGGGTGGACTGCTGGTCATCGAGGACATGGGCGGGGCAGTGCGCATGATCTACGCCGAGCGCGGCGTGACACCGAATATCCCCGAGGTTTGGGTCGACCCGCGGCTGCTTCCAGCCCAGCCAGAGCCTAGCCTACGACCGCACCCGCGCAGAACCCCGCCCACATCGCCGCCGGCGCCGGCGCCTGGCGGCGGTCGCCCCGCCTAAGCCGGAACCTCCCCGGCCACGGTGTGCGTGACCACCTCGTAGCCCCTGGCGTTGGGCACGATGCCCAGCTTGCCGATGGCCTCACGCATCTCCGGGTGCTCGGGGAACCGGTGGCGGCCCTCTTCGTCGCGCCACAGGTTGACGATCATGACGCCCGTGTCGGTGCGCACCATGGTCGACTGGATGCCGCCGAACTCGGGCGCCAGCCGGGTAGCCACCGGCACCACGTGCTCCTGCAGGTCGCTCAGGATCTGGTCGGTGTCGCCGTTGATATCCATGATTGAGAGATACACAGGCTCCTCCTCGGTGGTGGGGAGGTGACCGTATCGCCGGGCCCGGCGCGCTGCAAGGAAGGCCGGTGCCAGGAGGTGTTCCTAATGAGCGTCTGCTGCGCGGTGCGGGCACGCTGGCGCGTCTCGCGCGGCGTGCGGTGCTCAACGTGGTGAAACCACGCTGCGCCCGCGCGCCGCTGCGACGCTTGCCAGCGTGCCGCAGTCCTGCGCGCAGACGTCATTAAGGAACGACCCCAGGCACCGTCACGCTGCGCGTGACGAAGCCAGGCACCTCACGGGTACCCGGTACTGTCACGCTGCGGGTGCCGAAGCCAGGCACCTCACGGGTACCCGGTACTGTCACGCTGCGGGTGCCGAAGCCAGGCACCTCACGGGTACCCGGGACTGTCACGCTGCGCGTGACGAAGCCAGGCACCTAGCGCACTGGCCAGGCACCTTCGGGATACCGGCGGCAACGAAGGCCGGTGCCAGGCACGTGCCTGGCACCGGCCTTTGCTAGTGCCAGTCGGCGTTTCGCGAGAGCGTGTAGCGGGGCAGGATGTGCGGCTCGCTTGAGCCCTCGTCCATGAACGCGTAGGTGGCGCCTTCCTTGGTGGAGGCTCCGCCGTGGCGTCCGTCGGGCGTAAGCACCAGCACGCTCAGCGGCGAGCGGAAGGGGTCGGGTACCGATGCCGTGTCCTCGAGCGCCTCGGCTGCGGCCTGGTCGGGCTCGCGCCCGTCTGCCACCAGCCGGGCCGCCGTGCGCGCCGCGCAGGTGCGGATTGCCAGCTCACCGCGCCCCGTGCAGGCGGCTGCGGCCCACCTGTTGTCGCAGTAGTTGCCGGCGCCGATCAGCGGCGAGTCGCCCACCCGGCCCGGGTACTTCCACGGATAGCCGCTGGTGGACACGCCCACGCACAGGTTGCCCGCCTGGTCGCGGGCCATCACGTTCACCGTGCCCCAGGGGCCGTCGTGCGGGCCCATCCGATCCAGGATCTCGACCACCGCCTGCCGGTACAGCCGCTCGCCGTCGGAGTCGGCGCCGTCGCCGCCCTTGGCCAGGCCCTCCTTCCACAGCCGCTGCGCCTCGTCGGTCAGCGTCTCGCCCGGCTCGATCCCCATCTCGGCTGCGAACCGCTCGGCGCCGGCGCCCACCAGCATGACGTGCTGGGGCAGCCGCTCGAGCACGCGGCGGGCGATCGTGATCGGGTGCGGATAGCCGCGCACCGCCGCCACCGCGCCCGCCGCCCGGGTGCGCCCGTCCATGATCGACGCGTCCAGCTCCACCTCGCCCAGCAGGTTGGGGATGCCGCCGACCCCCACGTAGTGATCCTCCAGATTGGACTCGGCCGCCCGCACCGCCAGCTCCACCGCGTCCATGGCCGAGCCGCCCGCCCGCAGCAACTCCATCGCCTCGGCCAGGCCCACCTCGCCGCGCTCGCTGGCCAGGATGACGGCGCCGGCGCTCATCCGGCGGTCTCCTCGGCCGCCACCTCAGGCACGTGCGCGGCGGGCACCGCCGTCCAGGCGAAGTGGCAGGCCGCCGAGTGCCGCCCGGACGACTCGGGCGTCGAGGTCAGCTGCGGATCGTCGGTGTGGCACACGTCCTGGGCGATCGGGCAGCGCGGGTGGAAGCGGCAGCCGGTGGGCAGGTTGATCGGGCTGGGCGGATCGCCGACCACCGCCTCGGCCTCCGACACGCGCCCCGGCGCCAGCCGCGGCACCGCCTTCAGGAGGCCTTGGGTGTAGGGGTGGCGGGGGTTGGTGAAGAGCTCGTGGGTGGGCGCCGTCTCCACGATCCGGCCCAGGTACATGACCGCCACCCGGTCGCACACGTGCCGCACCACGGCCATGTTGTGGGCGATGAAGAGCATGGTCAGGCCCAGCCGGTGGCGGAGGTCGTCCAGCAGATTCAGCACCGTCGCCTGCACCGACACGTCCAGCGCCGACACCGGCTCGTCGGCCACCAGCAGCTCCGGCTCCAGGGCCAGTGCGCGGGCGATCGACACCCGCTGGCGCTGGCCGCCCGAGAACTGGCGCGGGTAGGCGTGCAGGGCCTGCTGGCTCAACCCGACCAGCTCCAGCAGCTCGCGGCTGCGGTCCTCGACCCGGTTTCGGGGCACCATCTTGTGCACCCGCAGCAGTTCGCCCAGCGTCTGGGCCACGGTCATCCGCGGGTTGAGCGACGAATACGGGTCCTGGAAGACCATCTGCATGCGCCGCCGCTGGGCGCGCGGCCGGTTGGCCGAGAGCACGCTGCCGTCGTAGGAGATCTCGCCGCCGGATAGCTCGTACAGGCCGACGATGCAGCGGCCCAGCGTGGACTTGCCGCAGCCCGACTCACCGACCAGGCCGACCGCCTCGCCGCGGTTCACCTCCAGGTCGACGCCGTCCACCGCCCGCAGCACCTCCAGCTGCTGGCGGCGGGCCTTGCGGACAAGGGTGTCGTTGAGCGGGAACTCCTTGCGCACCCCGCGCAGGCTGAGCAGAGCCTCGTCAGGCATGCTCCGCCACCACCGGGTCGCGGCGGGCCGCCTCGGCCACCGCCTCGTGATGCAGACATGCCGCCTCCCGTCCGCCGCCCATCGCGATCAGCGGGATCGGTGCGGCCAGGCAGTCGTCCTGGGCGAACTGGCAGCGGGGCGCAAAGCGGCAGCCCTGAAAGTGCGAGGCCAGGTCGGGCGGCGTGCCGGGGATCGAATCCAGCGTGTCGCGGACGACGTCGAAATCGGGCACCGAGCGCAGCAGGCCCAGGGTGTAGGGGTGCCGCGGCACGCGGAACACGTCACCCACCGGGCCGGTCTCGATCACCTGGCCCGCGTACATGACCGCCAGGTCGTCGCAGGTCTCGGCGATCACCGCCAGGTCATGGGTGACGAACACGATGGCCACGCCCATCTCCCGGCGCAGGCCCAAGAGCAGCTTCAGGATCTGGTCCTGGATGGTCACGTCCAGCGCTGTGGTCGGCTCGTCGCACAGGATCAGGTCGGGCTTGCAGGAGAGCGCGATGGCGATCATCACCCGCTGGCGCATGCCGCCGGAGAGCTCATGCGGGTAGGCACGGGCGCGCCGGGCCGGGTCGGGGATGCCGACCGTGCGCATCAGATCGACCGCCTCCGCCCGCGCCTGCCGGCGGCTGTGCCCGAGGTGGTGCTGGGGGCCCTCGGCGATCTGGTCGATCACCCGCATGACCGGGTTCAGGGCCGTCATCGGCTCCTGGAAGATCATCGAGATCGACCGCCCGCGGATATCGCGCACCCGCCCGGCCGGCGCTGACACCAGATCCTGGCCCTTGTACAGCACCTGGCCGTCGGCGATCCGGGCTGGCCGCGGAAGCAGCCCCAGGATCGCCCGCAGGGTCATGCTCTTGCCGCATCCCGACTCGCCGACCAGCCCCAGCGCGCTGCCGGGGGCAAGCGAGAAGGAGACGCCGTCGACGGCGTGCACCATCCCGCGGGCAAGCGGGATCTCGACCCGCAGGTCACGGACATCCAGCAGCGGCTCGGTCATTCCGGCCTCAGCAGGTCGGCCAGGCCGTCGCCCAGCAGCGACAGTCCGAGGCCGGTGATCACGACCGCGATGCCGGGCAGCGTGGACAGCTCCCACTTGGTGGTCAGGAACTGCTGGCCGTCGGCGATCATGGCGCCCCAGTCCGGGGTGGGCGGCTGGATGCCCAGGCCCAGGTAGCCGAGCGTGACGATGGCCAGGATGTCCAGCACGATGTCGGACATGGCGAACACGATGGCCTGCGTGATCACGTTGGGCAGCAGGTGGCGGGCGATGATGCGCACGTCGCGGAAGCCCGCGGCCCGGGCCGCGAGCACGTACTCCTGGCGTTTGGCGACCAGGATCTCGCCGCGGATGATCCGGGCATACGACACCCAGCCGACCAGCGTGATGGCGATGTAGATGTTGCGCGGGCCCGGCCCCAGCACGAACACCATGGCGATGATCAGGACGTAGAAGGGGAAGGCCACGACGACGTCCACCAGGCGCATGACCACGGTGTCCACCCAGCCTCCGTAGTAGCCGGCAAAGCAGCCCACGGTGGTGCCCAGACAGAACGGGAAGAGCACTGCCAGGAAGCCCACCTGAAGGTCGTCCGGGCGCCGTACAGCATGCGCGTCCACACGTCGCGGCCCAACTCGTCGGTGCCCAGCCAGTGGTGCGACGAGGACCCGGCCAGGATGTTGTTCAGGTCCTGGTGGATCGGGGTTGTAGGGGGCGATCACCGGCGCCAGCAGGGCCAGCCCGACCATGGCCGCCGACGATGATGACGCCGGCCACGAAGGACGGTGTGCGGTACCAGCGGTGGCGGAAGCCGCGGGCCTTGGGGATCGCCAGCGACTCGGGCGAGATGGGTGCGGCGACGCTTGCCATCAGTCGAAGCGCACCCGCGGGTCGAGCAGGGCGTGGGCGATGTCGGCCAGTAGGTAGACCAGCACCACCATGATCGCGAAGGCCAGCGTGACGCCCTGCACGACCGGGAAGTCGCGCTGGAAGATGGCGTTGATCATGAGCGCGCCGATGCCGGGGATGGCGAACACCTGCTCGACCACCACGGTGCCGCCGATCAGAAAGCCGATGTTGACGCCCAGCACGGTGACCATGGAGATGATCCCGTTTCGCAGCGCGTGGCGGACCAGCACCCGCCGCTCGGAGATGCCCTTGGAGCGGGCGGTGGCCACGTAGTCGGACTCCAGCACGTTCAGCAGGCTGGCCCGCAGGCTGCGGATGAGGATGGGCGAGATGCCGAGCGGCGACCGTCAGCCCGGGCAGGAACATCGCCCGCAGGTGCCCGGTGAACCCGGTGCCGTAGCCGCCCACGGGGAAGAAGCCGCCGGAGTGCAGGGCCACCAGCAGGAGCAGCATGATGCCGGTCCAGAAGGGCGGGAAGCCCAGCCCCACCAGCGGCACCACGCGCACGGCCTGGTCGCGCACGGCGTCCTTCTTGGACGCGGCGATGGCCGCCAGCGGGACGGCGATCACGACCGAGAGCAACGGCCGCGTAGGTGAGCAGCCACAGCGTGGCCGGCAGCCGGCCCATGATCAGCACGCGAGCGGACTCACGGTAGATCAGCGAGTCCGACAGGTTGCCGTGGAACAGCCTGTCCATGAAGTCCTTGTACTGCACCCACAGCGGGTGGTCGAGGCCCCACTCCTTGTGCAGCAGCGGCGATCCGGTGCGGGCTGGCGTGCACGCCCAGGATGGTGCGGGCCGGATCGCCCGGGATCAGGTGAATCATGAAGAACACCAGGATGGTCACGCCCAGCGCCACCGGCACCATCTGCAGCAGGCGGCGCAGGACGTACGACCCGAGGTCCATCGGCGAACCCTACGTGGTGATCACTTGGAGAGCCAGACGTTCTCCAAGTGGTAGTTGGCCTCCGGGTACACGTAGAACCCCTGCACCTTGTTGGACACGGCGTAGGCGTACGGCGAGTAGTAGAGGAACGCCATGAAGGCGTCGTTGGCCGACTGGGCCTGGATCTTGTTGTACAGCTCCTGGCGCTTGGCGGTGTCGAACGTGCGCTCCGCCTCGTGCGTCCACTGGATCACCTGCGGGTTGTTGTAGTCCGTGTAGAAGGAGTGGGCGCCCTGGGTCGGATCCACCGCGAAGCTGACCAGCTCGTCGGGGTCGGCGATGTCCATCGTCCAGTAGCTCAGTCCCAGCTGGTACTTGAACTGCTGCTGGTTGGTGTTCTCGACGTTGGGATCGACCTGGTTGAAGCGTGACGTGGATGCCCAGCGGCTGCAGCTCCTGCTGCAGGATCTGGCCGACCGTCGCGCTCGCTGGCGTTGCCGCCGGCCACCATCAGCGCGATGCTGAAGCCGTGCGGGTACTTGGACTGGGCCATCTCCTGCTTGGCCTTGGTCAGGTCGAACTGGATGCCCGGGGAGTTCTTGTCGTAGTAGGGCACCTGCGGCGGCATGAAGGAGTTGGCCGGCGCGCCATGGCCGAACAGCACCGCCTTGACCAGCGCCTTGCGGTCGATGGCGTAGGAGATCGCACGTCGCACGTGCACGTCCGCCAGTTGCGGGATCCGCTCGTTGAACATCAGGTAGTCGGTGCGGGTGGAGTTGAACAGGTGCAGCGTGATGCCCGGACGTGTGCTGCAGGGTGGCCACCGTCGACATCGGCGGGAACTCGTCGATCTGGGCCTGCCCGCCTTGCAGCTGCAGCTGGCGGGTGTTGGTGTCACCGACGTCGTTCCAGGTGACGCTGTTCAGGTAGGGCTTGCCCTTCTCCCAGTAGTGCGGGTTCTTGACCAGCTTCAGCGCCGACAGCTTGTGCCAGTAGTCCCACATGAAGGGGCCGGTGCCGACCGGGTGCTGGTAGAACTGGGCCTTCGTCTCGCCGCCGTAGTCCTTGGGCACGATGCCGTTGGCGAACAGGGCGATGTCTGCCACCAGCGGCGCCCACGGGTACTTGGTGGTGATGATCACCTTGCCGGGGCCGTCGGCCTTGACGTCGGAGATGGCGGCGTCGATGAACGCCCAGCCCTGCTGCGGCCTTGCGCGCCTGGTCGATCGAGAAGACGACGTCGGCCGAGGTCATGGGCTTGCCGGTGGAGAACTCCACGCCCTTGCGCAGCGTGAAGGTGTATGTCTTCTTGTCGGGCGACAGGGTGTAGCTGGTCGCCAAGCTGAGGCACGACGCCCTTGCCGTCCGGCGAGACCGTGTACAGCATCTGATAGATCTGCTCGAAGATCCAGATCGACTCGTTGTCGAACACCGTGGTGGCGTCCATCGATTCGGAATCGGCCTGGCGGTCGATGACCAGGTTGCCGCCGTACACCGGCTGGCCGCCGGAACTGCCGCCGTTGGAGTTCGAGTTGTTGCTGGACGAGCTGCCGCAGCCTGCGGCTGCGGCCACCGCCAGAACAGCGGCCAGCAGGAGGGCGACACCGCGGGGCCGCAGGCCCCCGGCGACGGCAGTGGACATGGGCTTGCCTGCCGGGGCATACGAGCTGCGACGCCTCATTGCTGATCCTCCATCACATGCGGGGGACTCGGGGCTCACCGGCACAAAGTCCGCGCTGGCCGGCGAAATTTGGGATCCGATACTATCAGACCACCGCCGTGAAAACCCCTGAAATACAGGATTCGGGATCCCAGATGGTGACGCTCGCCACTCCTGCCGTCACCCGCCGCCGGCCGTCCGTCGAAACTACCATGGCAGACGAGATCGCGGCCGAGATCGAGGAGCAGATCCTGCTGGGCGCGATCCCCCCGGGCACCCTGCTGCGCCAGGAGCAGCTGGCCGTCCGGTTCGGCGTCAGCCGCACGCCGATCCGCGAGGCGCTGCGGCGGCTGGATGCGCTGGGGCTGGTCGTACTGCGGCCCAACCGCGGCGTGCAGGTGCGCGGGCCCTCGCGCGAGGAGCTGTGGGATTCGGTGCTGGTGCGGGCGGCGCTGGAATCGACGGCGGCCGGGCTGGCGGCCACCCGCATCACCGATTCCGAGCTGCGCGCCCTGGAGCGGGCCGAGCGCCGCTACCGGGTGATCACCGAGCGGCTGCGTGACCGTTCGCTGGCGGTGCCCGAGCGGCGTACGCTGGCGGCCGACTGGGTGCGCGGCAACGACGCCTTTCACGAGTTGATCCTGCGAGCCGCCGGCGCGCCACTGCTGGAGCGGATGGCGCGCAGCGTGCGGCGCGTCTACCGGACGCTGCCGGTGCTCGCGTTCTCGCCCGAGGTGGAGGAGATCCACCGGCTCAACCTGCGCCAGCACAAGGCGCTGGTGGAGATGATGCGGGCCGGCAGCGAGGGCGGCGCGCGGGCGCTCATGCAGGAGCACATCATGACCACCGGCGAGGTGCTGGCTGGGCTCTTCGGCAAGATGGACGCCGCCGCCGTGGCCAGGCGCCGGCCACGGACGCGCACGAGTGCGGGCGACTAGTCATCGCCCTGGATACACGGTGGTCGGGGCCGGCGCCATCGGCGGTGTGGTGGGCGCCCACCTGGTTCGCGACGGCCACCCGGTGCTGCTGGTGGACGCCGATGCCCAGCACGTGGCCGCGATCAACACCGACGGCCTGGCCATCGAGGGCCCGGTCGAGCAGTTCACGGTGCGCGTGCCGGCGGTCACACCCGAGCGGCTTCCAGATCAGCTCGGCACCGTGCTGCTGGCGGTCAAGGCCCACCACACGGATGCCGCGCTCGACCTGATCGCGCCCCGCCTCGACCCCGATGGGGTGGTGGTGTCGCTGCAGAACGGGATCAACGAACCGCGCATCGGCGAGCGGGTCGGGGCAGCGCGGGTGGTGGGGGCGCTGGTCAACTTCGGCGCCGACGTGGTCGGCCCGGGTCGGATCGCCCTGGGCGGCCGCGGTGCGCTGCGGGTGGGCGAGCTGGACGGCAGCCCGAGCCCGCGGGTCGACCAGTTGGCCGCCGACATCGCCTGGGCCGAGCCGACGGCGAACGTGCTCGGGTGCCTGTGGGCCAAGGAGGCGTACGGGGCGATGCTGTTCGCAACGGCCGTGTCCGACCTGGCCATCGCCGACGCCCTGGCCGACCCGGCCTATAGGGAGCTGTTCCTGGCCCTGGGCCGCGAGGTGCTGGCCGCCGCGCCGGTTGAGGTGGAGGCTTTCGACGGCTTCGACCCGGGCGACCTGGAGGGCTCGATCGAGCACATGGTCGAGTTCAACCGGCGGTCGGCCAAGACCCATTCCGGCGTCTACCGCGATCTGGCGGTGCGCCACCGGCCGACGGAGGTGGGGGCTCTGGTCGACGCCGTGCCCGGCCCGTTGGTGGGCCGGGTGGCGGCGCTGATCCACGCGATCGAGGACGGCCGGCGGACCTGCGAGCGGGCCAACCTCGACCTGCTGGCCGCCTACCTGCGGCTGCAGCGGCTGGGGCCGCCGCTGAACGCCGTGATCACCGTGGTGGACGCGCCCGACCGGGGGCCGACCGGCCCCCTGCACGGGGCCGCTGTGGCCATCAAGGACAACATCGACATGCGGGGGCTGGTGACGACCTGCGCGTCGGCGGCCGGCGTGCGGCCTCCCGCGATGTCCGACGCAGCGCTGGTGGGGCGGCTGCGCGCGGCGGGTGCAGACCTGTTCTGCAAGACCAACCTGCTGGAGTACGCGGCCGGCAGCGTCTCGCCGGCCTACGGCATGACCCGCAATCCCGTCGACCACGGGCGTACGTCGGGCGGCTCCAGCGGCGGCTCGGCCGCGCTGGTTGGGGCCGGCGTGTGCGATTACGCGGTCGGCACCGACTCCGGTGGCTCGGTGCGCATCCCGGCCTCCTACTGCGGGATCGTGGGCCTCAAGCCGACCTACGGGCTGGTGCCGGAGGACGGGGTGTTCCCGCTGTCTCGAAGCTGCGACCACGTCGGCACCCTGACCCGCACAGCCGCCCAGGCGGCCGCGTTGCTGGCGGTCATGGCCGGGACGCCCGTCGTCCTTCGCGACGTGCGGGGCGCGCGGGTGGGCGTGTTGTCCCGGCAGATCGACGACCCGGATCTGCGGCCCGATGTGCGCACCGCCGTGATGGCCGGGATCGACCGGCTGCGGCAGCTGGGGCTGGAGTGCCGCGAGATCGACATCCCGGAGTTCGATCTGGCCGACGAAGCGCTGGGCACCGTGGTGCTGCGCGAGGCCTATGACGTGCACCGTGAGCTCTTGGAGCGGGAGGCGGACCTGCTCGGGCCGGGCACCCGGCAGCTGCTGGAATGGGGGCGGACGATCGACGACGCCGCCTACGCGGCCGGGCGTGAGGCGATGGCGCGGGTGGCGGAGGGGTTCGACCGGGCGCTGGCCGAGGTCGATCTGCTGGCCGGGCCGACGGTGGCCTACACGGCACCGCCTGAGGATCCGCCGTTCGGCGCGCCCGAGGGGGCGCTGGAGGCCCGTTACACCGGGCCGCCCAACCTGGCCGGCGTGCCGGCCGTGTCGGTGCCGTGCGGACGCGGCGACGACGGACTGCCGGTGGGGCTGCAGTTGGCCGGCGCCCGCGGCGCGGACGCGCTGGTGTTGTCGGCAGCGGCGATGCTGGAGTGAGAGCGGGACCGAACAGTCGGGGTCAGGCACCGTCACGTGGTCCGTGACGGTGCCTGACCCCGACCTTGTGGCGAAAGGAGTGGGCGGTGCGGATCTTCGACATGAACTGGATGGCGGTGGAGGAGTACCTGAGCTCCGACGACCGGGTGGTGCTGCCGCTGGGCTCGACCGAGCAGCACGGCTACCTGTCGCTGGGCGTCGACGCGATCCTGTCGGAGCGCGTGTCGGTGGAGGCCGCCGAGCCGCTGGGCGTACCCGTGCTCCCGGCGCTGGCCTACGGCCTGACGCCCTACTTCGCCGCCTACCCGGGCAGCCCCAGCCTGCGCACCGAGACCTATCTGGCCGTCGTCGGCGACCTGCTCGACTCGCTGGCGGGGCAGGGCTTCCGGCGGATCCTGATCACAAACGGCCACGGCGGCAACTCGCCGGCGGCCGGCCTCGTGCCGGAGTGGATGGCCCGAAACCGTGGCTGCCAGGCCATCTTCCACAACTGGTGGAGCGGACCCCGCACGTGGGCCACCGCGCAGCGCATCGACGCCGACGCCAGCCACGCCTCCTGGATGGAGAACTTCCCCTGGACGCGGCTCCCCGGCTCCGTCCCGCCGGACGAACGAAAGCCGATGGCCGATCCGGCGCGGCTGCGGGTGGCGGATCCGGCCGGGGTCCGCGACCTGCTCGGCGACGGGTCGTACGGCGGGCTCTACCAGCGGCCGGACGCCGATAACGATGAGCTGTGGCGGGCCGGGGTGGAGGAGGTCCGAGACCTGCTCCAGAACGGTTGGCGGAGGCCCTCGGGGTGAGCACCTCCACAACCCTTACCACTTGGCATCAATAAACTCGCCGCGTTTGTTGACGGCGCAGTGTGCTTCACCTATGGTGGTCGCAGGGCGGGGGATCCCTGTTCAAGAAGGGGACGAAATGGGCCAAGAACGAATGCGCGGGGCAGCAGCGTGAGCCTGCCGCATCCCCGCGATCACGACGCGCACCCGGACGACCCGGGTGAGGACATGGCGCACCCGGTGGCGGAGGTCGCCCTGGCCGAGGGGTGCAGCCGGATCGAGGCGGCGCTGTGGGCACTGATCGGCGATCAGATCGGCGCTGATCCCGGTCACACGCCGGAGCGCCTGCATACCGGAATCCGCCGCTACGTCGCAGATCGGCGACGGGGAGACGCATCCGCGGCCACGCTGCTAGCGCTGCTGCGGCAGGCTGCGCCGCCGCTTCGATCGAGCACGTGGGGCCCCTGAGCGCTCACAACTGTTCGGCCACGTCGAGCAGTCGCTGGCACTGCTCGATCGTGCGCCTGGCCTCGGGCAGCAGCCGCTCGCCGGCCGAGGTCAGCGTGACTCGACGGGTGGAGCGGTGAAAGAGCTGCACGCCCAGGTCGCGCTCCAGCCGCCGGATCTGACGCGAGAGGGCTGACTGGTCGACAAACAGACGAGCGGCGGCACGGGTGAAGTGCAGCTCCTCGCACAGCGTGACGAAGCAGCGCAGGCGCTGCACGTCGACGCGCATCACCAGCCGTTGAGAGACACCACTGCCCATACGGTCCCGGCCCAGAGAATAGCCACCGACGTCTGAGAAGTTCGTTGGAGATCTAGCTCGACAGCCGGGTCAGCCCTGCGCCCAGGCCCAGCAGCAAACCGTCGGCGGCAACGGCAGGGCTCGATGTGGCGAACAGGACGACTCCGTCCTCAGGTGCCTGCACCTGCTCCAGTTGATCCCCGAACAGATCCTCGACCACGCCCAGCTGGTCGCCGGCCGAGAACCGGTCGCCGGCCCGCACCGCCGGCCGCCACCAGCCCGCCGCCTGGCACCGCACCCACAGGAAGCGATCGACCATGTGCTGCGGGGAGGGGGCCGGATCGGGGTCTCCGGTCAGCATGCCGAGCACTCGCAGCACGTTTCGGATGCCGGCCAGGTGCATGTTCACCGCCGCCTCCTCGAGCAGGCCGCAGCCGCCCACCTCGGCGATCGCCCCCGGGATGCCGTGCTCGGCGGCCGCGGCGCTGGTGGTGCCGGCGACCGGCGAGGTCGACCGCTCGACCCGGGTCACCCAGGGCAGCCCGAACGCCACCGCCAGCTCCCGCGCCCGCGCCTCAACCGGCGATGCGTCGAACAGGGTGAACGGCTCCAGCGCCTCAACCATGTCGCCGCCGTGCAGATCCAGCAGCACGTCGGCGGGATGGATCAGGGTCTCGAACAGGCGATGTGCCAGCACCTGCGAGAAGCTGCCGGCCGGGTCGCCCGGGAAGCAGCGGTTCAGGTTCAGGCCGTCGGCCGGCGACACGAACGGCGTGCGGCCCCAGAAGGTGGCCGGGTTGGCGATGGCGGCCGCCGTAACCGTGCCGGTCAACTGCTCGGGGTCGAGGTCGCGCATGAACCGGCGGACGGCGTCGATCGAGGAGTACTCACCGCCGTGGATGCCGGCCAGCAGGCACAGGTGGGGGCCCTCGGCCGCGCCGCGGGCGACCACCATCGGGATCTCGATCCCTTCCAGGACCGGGTCCGGGAAGCGCAGCAGGCGCTGCTCGCGGCCGCTCACGCCTGCACGCCCCCGTCCACCCGTACCACCGACCCGTGCATGTAGTCGGCGTCCGGCGAGGCCAGGAACGCCACCACCGACGCGACGTCCTCGACACGCCCGATGCGGCGGGCCGGCAACGTCTGCTCCCACGCCGCCAGGCGCTCGGCGTCGGTGCGGATCCAGTCGGCCATGGGGGTGTCGATCAGGCCCGGGCAGACGCAGTTCACGCGCACGCCGTCGGGGCCGTGGTCGATCGCCAGCGACCGGCTGAGGTTGACCACCCCGGCCTTGGCGGCGCAGTAGGCGGCACGGGTGTGGCCGCCGGCCAGGCCGGCGGTGGAGGCGATGTTGACGATGCAGCCGGAGCCGGCCGCGATCATCGCCGGCAGGAAGGTCTTGCAGGTCAGGAAGGTGCCCTTGAGGTTGGTGTCCAGGATCAGATCCCAGTCGTCGGTGGAGAGCTCCGGGATGCGATGCTCGAAGAACGCCCCGGCCACGTTGACCAGGAGCCAGGGGGCGCCCGGGCCAGCCGCCAGCCGGTCGCGCAGCTCCAGCAGTTGGGGTTCGCTGCGCACATCGCAGGTCTCCTGGGCGGCCCCCGACACGTCCACGCCGACCACGCCGAAGCCGTCCGCGGCCAGCGCGCCGGCGATGGCGCCGCCGATGGCCCCCGCCGCCCCGGTCACCACGGCTACCCGGCTCTGCATGGGCCGACTCTATACGCGAGTACCCTGGAGTGGTGGACGACCCGCTGCGACAGGCGGAGGCGCGCGTGTACAACCGCGCCCGGCGGCGGATGGGGCTCGCCTCCGGAGCCCTGTCGCTGGCCCTCTTGGCCGGCCTGGCCGTCATCGCCGGGCGGATCGGCGGTTGGTGGACGCTGGCCGGGCTGGGCCCGGGGCTGTGGCTGGCGGAGCTGCCGGCCGGGTACGCCGGCTACCGGCTGGCGCGCCGCCATGGGCAGTCGAGGCAGAAGCCCGCCGGCTGGCTGACCGACCGGCTCAAGGGCACCGCCGTGGGGGCGGTGCTTGGCGGGCTGGCGGCGGCCGCGCTGCTGGGGCTGATGCGGCTGTGGCCGCACGGCTGGCCGTTTGGAGCGTGGGCGGCCGCGGTGGCCTTCTCGGCCCTGTTGGCGGTGGTGTGGCCGGTCGTCCTGCTGCCCATCTTCCTGCGCTCGGAGCCGCTGCGCGAGGGGCCGCTGGCCGACGAGCTGTGGCGCACCGCGCGGGCCGCCGGCGTGGCCGTGCGCGAGCTGCGGCTGCTGCACATGGGCGAGAAGACGGCTGCCGCGAATGCTTTTGTGGCCGGGCTGGGGCCGACGCTTCGGATCTACGTCGGCGACACCCTGGCCGAGCAGCGCGATGAGGACGCCGGCGGCGCGCTGGCCCGCACCCGGGTCGTGCTGGCGCATGAGCTGGGCCACCACGTGCGCCGCGACAGCTGGCGGCTGATGGCGCTGTCCGCTGGCTTGACGGCGCTTGGCATCGCCGGCAGCTGGGCCGCCGTCGAGCTGGCCGCGCCCGACGGCCCCGGGCACCTGACCGCCCTGCCCGCCGTGGTGTTGGGGTATGCCCTGGCTTCGGCGCTTGGCTCGCCGCTGGCTGCGGCCTACTCGCGGCGGCGGGAGCGGGCGGCCGACCGCTACGCGCTGGAGTTGACCGGGGAGGGCGAGACCTACGCCGCCGCCTTCGAGCGGCTGGCCGAGCAGAACCTGGCCGAGCTCGACCCGCCCCGGCTTTACCACCTCCTGACGGGGTCGCATCCGGCGCTGCGTGAGCGGATCGAGACCGCCCGCGGGTGGCAGGATTAGACTGATTCTCGGAGAACACAAGCGGAATGCGTGAAGCTGCCGTCGTTCTTCCGGGTCAGATCGACCCGGCACCAGCCCTGTCACTTGCATCCGTCAAAGGAGCAGCTGTGGGTCAGGTCATCGCCCTGGCGAACCAGAAGGGCGGGGTCGCCAAGACAACCACCACCCTGAATCTGGGTGTCGCTCTGGCCGAGCGCGGCCGGCGGGTGCTGGCCGTCGATCTCGACCCCCAGTCCAACCTGACCATGAGCCAGGGCATCGACCCCGACGACCTGGAGCGGTCGATGTTCGACGTCTTGGTGCACAAGACGCCGATCATCGACGTGATCGCCCACCGCGAGATCGATCTGGCCGTGTCCTCCATCGACCTGGCCGGCGCCGAGCTGGCGCTGTCGTCCATGATCGGGCGCGAGCGGGCGCTACAGAAGGCGCTGCTGCCCGTGCGCGGGGATTACGACCACATCCTGATCGACACGCCGCCCTCGCTGGGCCTGCTGACGATCAACGCGCTGACCGCCGCCGACGGCGTGATCGTGCCGGTGCAGTGCGAGTACCTGAGCCTGCGCGGGCTGATTCAGCTGGAGAACACGCTGACCATGATCCGCGACAACCTGAATCCGGACGTGCGCATCACCGGCATCCTGCCGACCATGTTCGACGGCCGCACGCTGCACGCTCGGGAGGCGATCGAGATCCTCGAGGAGAACTTCGGCAAGCTGGTGTTCGAGACCCGTATCCGCAAGACCATCCGCTACGCGGAGGCCCCCGTGAAAGGGACCTCGGTGCTCAAGTACGATTCCAAGGGCAACGCCGCCAAGGCGTACCGCGATCTGGCGGAGGAGGTGCTTCGCAATGGCAAAGCGCCATAGCATGCGGGACGGCCCGCTGGCGCAGCTGTTCAAGAACACCCAGGGCGCCAAGGACGAGCCGCAGGCGGCCGACGAGCCGGCGGCGTCGATCAGCCGGCCGCGGGTGGTGGACATCTCCGAGATGGGCGAGCCGGGCTCCGGTTCGACCTCCCGCGGCACGCCGTACCTGGCGGTGATCAGGGTGGTGGGCGTCGGCGGCGGTGGCTGTAACGCGCTCAACCGGATGATCGAGTCGGGCGTCGGCGGTGTCGAGTTCATCGCGCTCAACACCGACATCCAGCAGCTGCAGATGTCGGACGCCCCGATCAAGATCCACATCGGCCGCGAGCAGACCCAGGGCCTTGGCTCCGGCGCCGACCCCGAAGTGGGGCGGTCGGCGGCGACCTCCTCGGCCGATCGCATCAAGACCGTCCTGCGCGGCTCGGACATGGTGTTCGTGACCGCCGGCGAGGGCGGCGGTACGGGATCCGGCGCCGCGCCGGTGGTGGCCGCCATCGCCCGAGAGGTGGGCGCGCTGACGGTCGGCATCGTCACCTCGCCATTCAGCTTCGAAGGCAGCCGCCGGCAGACCCAGGCCCGCTCCGGGGTGAGCGCGCTGCGGGAGGCCTGCGACACCGTGATTGTGATCCCCAACGACCGTCTGCTCCAGGTGCTCGACAAGACCACGCCGCTGGTGGACGCCTTCCGGGTGGCCGATGACGTGCTGCGCCAGGGCGTGCAGGGGATCACCGACCTGATCACGCTGCCGGGGTTGATCAACCTGGACTTCGCCGACGTGCGCACGATCATGGGCGGCGCCGGCTCAGCCATGATGGGGATCGGCATGGCGCAGGGCGCCAATCGCGCCAACGAGGCCGCCACGCGGGCCATCCACAGCCCGTTGATCGATCACGAGGTGAAGGGCGCGCGGGGCATTCTGCTGGCCATCTCGGGAGGCAGCGACCTGGCCCTGCACGAGGTCAACGAGGCCGCCGAGGTGGTGCGCGCTGCCGCCGACGACAACACCAACATCATCTTCGGCGCCACGGTGGACGAGCGCCTGGCCGGCCAGCTGTGGGTGACCGTGGTGGCCACCGGCTTCCAGCTGCCGGGTGTGGCAGTGTGGGGTGCGCCTCAGGCGACGGAGAGCCGGCCCCCGGCCGAGCCGCGGCGCCCGAGCGAAGTCGACCTCGAGCCGCCCGCTTTCCTGCGCGACTCCTAAACGGGAGGTTGCGTCGGAATGCCCGCCTACTGCGGCTGGTCTGCGGGTACGCTGGCTGCGTCCCGCGCGGCGTGCGGTGCTCAACGTGGCCTCCGCGGCCCTTCGGGCCGGTGCCTGCGCTCCGCTCCCCGCTTGATCCTTCCCAGCGTGCCAGCATCCTGCGCCTCATGACGACGTCATTCCGACGCAAACTCCCCCCATGAACGGTGCCGTTGCCGCCGGCCACGAGCTGACAGCCCGCGCCGGGGCGGATGCGCTGGCCGCAGGCGGCAGCGCGGTCGATGCGGCGGTGGCGGCGGCTGCCATGTCGTGGGCTGCCGAACCGGCTCTGACCTCGCCCTGCGGAGGCGGCTTCATGCTGATCCGCGACGCCCGCACGCGGCGGGCAACCGTGCTCGACTGCTTCACCGCCATCCCCGGGCTCGATCTGCCGGCCGGCCGCCGCCTCGGCCAGCTGGAGTCGGTCGACGTGCCGTTCGACCAGCAGACCACGCAGGTGTTCCACATCGGCCCCGCGGCCTGCGCCGTGCCGGGCGTGGTGGCCGGCCTGCACGCGGCCCACCGCCGCCACGGCCGGCTGGCCTGGCGCGACCTGCTGCTGCCGGCGGCTGCCGTTGCCGATGCCGGCGTGGTCACAAACGCCGGGCAGCTGGCGGTGCTGGTGGCGATCGAGGCGGTGCTCACGCATACGCCTGAGTGCGCCCGCCTGTTCTCCCCCGAGGGCCACTACGTGCGGTTGGGCGAGCGCATCCGCCAGCCTGAGCTGGCGCGCTCGATCGAGCTGGTGGCCGAGCGCGGCCCGGGCCAGTTCATGGCCGGGGAGTTGGGGCGGGCCATGGTCGACCATCAGAGGGAGACCGGCGGGGGCCTGACCATGGCCGACCTGGCCAGCTACCGGCCGATCTGGCGGCGCTCGCTGCGCCTCGCCTATCGCGGCCACGAAATGGCCACCAATCCGCCGCCCTCCTCGGGCGGGTCGCTGATCGCCTACATGCTGGCGCTGCTGGACGGGCTGCCGGTCGAGCCGCCCGGCAGCGCGCCGGAGCTGCGCATGCTGGCCGAGGCCATGCGGTCGGCCGCTCGCACCCGCGACTCGACCTTCGAGCGGCTGCTGCACCGCGGCGGCCTGGGCGGCCACCTGCTCGCCCCCGAGCTGGTCGAGCGCGGCCGGATGGCTGTGCGCCAGGCGCTGGCCGGGGACTCGCGGCCGGCGCCGCTGCTGCACTCCGACGCCGGCACCACGCATGTGTCGGTGCTGGACGGAGATGGCAATGCGGCGGCCTTCACCGCCTCAAACGGCTGCCACTCCGGCGTAATCGTGCCCGGCACCGGCCTGCACCTGAACAACATGATGGGTGAGGAGGACCTGGCCGCCGGCCGCGGCCGGGCGCCGGGCCACCGGCTGACCAGCATGCAGGCGCCCAGCCTGCTCTTGGAGGAGGGTCGGGTGCGGCTGGTGGTCGGCTCCAGCGGGTCGAACCGGCTGCGTTCGGCAATCACCCAGGTCATCCGCAACGTGATCGACCATGACATGCCGCTGGCGGATGCCGTGGCCAGTCCGCGGGTACACGTGGAGGGGGGCCGGCTGGACTGCGAAGGCGGGTTCGACCCGCCCCAGCTCGATCTGCTGGAGCAGTGGGGTGAGCAGGTCAACCGGTTCGGCGGCCTCAACCTGTACTTCGGCGGCGCCAATGCGGTCGCCGCGTCGGGCCGTGGGCTGGAGGCGGCCGGCGACCCGCGCCGGGACTGCGCGGCGATCGTTCTCTAGGCCGGCTCGGCCGCCGACAGCGGGATGCTGAAAGCCACCCTTCCACGCCCTGCCCAACATGCCGTCGCCGGGCGCGAACACGGCCGTCTCCGAATCAGCGCGGAATGCCTGCGCATCCACTCCTGGCCGCGCCCACAGATCGACGAAGCGCAGGTCTCGCTCGGCCGGCTCGCCGCGCCAGGCGGCGGCCAGGGGGCGTCGCCCAGCGCCTGCAGGACTCGGCGGGTGGTGTCCTCCAGCGTCAGCTCGGCGGCCAGCGCGTCGGCCACCGCCGTCTGCAGCTGTAGACGGCGGGCATCCTCCATCCGCTGACGTCCGGCCGACCGCCGGCCCGCAGCAACGACAGCGGTCAGCGCCGCCGCCCCGATCGCCCAGCCGGCGGTGCCGCGCACTGCCCGCGCGGCCACCCGTTGCCCATGTCCCACCCGGCGATGATAGACCCGGGTTGTGCCCCATGCCAGGACGGATCAAGCTGGAGTCGCGCCGGCCGTTGGTCGTGACCGGCCGGTCGCCACCCACAGGCCGAGCAGCACCAGCCCGGTGCCGGGCAGGAAGGTGGCCGGCAGTGGCTCGCGCAGCGCCAGCCAGGACACCCCGGCCCCCAGTGCTGGCTGCACGTACAGGCTGGCGCCCACCACCGCGGCCGGCAGTCGGTGCAAAGCCCGGTTCCACAGGATGTAGCCGAGCACGCTGTTGCCCAGACCGAGGTAGATGACGGCCGCCCACTGCTCCGCCCCGGGAGAGCGCCAGCCGCCCAGGGCGACGGCATCGCCCACCGCCGGCAGCAGTCCGAAGGCGGCGCCGAGCAGGCTGACCGAGGCGATCAGCTCGAGTGGCTGCAAGCGCCGCAGCAGGCTCTTGCTGGCCACCGTGTACCACGACCACGTGAGGCCGGTGCCCAGCAGGAACAGCAGGCCCAGCGGATGCGATCCGCCCGAGCCGACGCCGGCCACCAGCAGCGACCCGGACAGTCCGACCACCAGGCCCGCCGCCCGCCGGCCGGTGAACCGTTCGGACAGCAGCAGTGCAGCCCACAGCGCGATCAGCACGGGCTCCAGGCCGACGATGACGGCGGCGATGGCCGCCCGGGAGGCGTCGATACCTTCGTAGATCAGCACCATCTGCAGCCACAGGCCGAACGATGCAAGCAGCGCCAACCGGCGGCGGTCGGCGGCCGTCGCCCGGCGCAGGGCGGGCAGCCCGAAGGGGGCCAGGGCGCAGGCCGCGAGCACGAACCGCAGCTCCGTGGCGACGGCCGGCGCGAACCCGCGCAGCGCGATCACCGAGACCGGGAACGTGATCGCAAATAGCACGTTGGCCGCGGCCACCGTGGCCAGCGCCCCGGCCCCGGCTGACGCCAACCGGGGCTGGCTCAGAGCAGCGCCTCGCCGGGCTTGGGCAGCCGCCCGTTGCCGCCGGCCCGGTGCTCGATCTCGGTGGCCATGGCCACCGACTGCAGCCCGCGGGCCAGCAGTTCGACGATCGCCATCAGCCGTTCGCGCTCGCCCCGCAGTTCCAGGATCCGCTGCTTGTCGGCGGTTGGAAACTCGACCCTGGCGGTGATCGCGTAGGACAGCGGCTGCGGCCCGCGCTCGATCTCCGGATCGGGCTCGGCGCCGGAGGCGCGCGCGATCTGCTGGTACAGGCGCAGCGCCGAGGCCGCCTCGTCGCCGGCCTTGGGGTCGTCCTCGGCCTGCTCCACGGCACCGGTCATGTACGACCGGCCGCGGGTCAACTCGAGCACCCGCACCACCTGCTCGCCCTGGATCACGATGTTCAGCCGGCCGTCCTCGAACCGCTCCAATACCTCGACGATGCGGGCGGTGGTGCCCAGCTCGCGCGCCCCCGCTTCGTCGGCGTACAGCAGCACGAACTGCCCCTCGCGCTCCAGGCAGTCGGCCACCAGGTCCTTGTAGCGCTGCTCGAAGATGTGCAGCGGCATCACCTCGCCGGGCACCAGCACCGCTCCCAGCGGAAACAGGCCGAGCTCTCGCGCCGTCATGGGCTGCCAGTGTAGAGGGGCGGCGCCCCCTTTCGCTGTGCGGGCCGGGTCCGGAGCGTCGGGTAACGTGCGACCAGGATGCGCCCGCGCCCTGCCATCGCCGGCCTTGCGCCCTACGAGCCCGGCAAGCCGGCGGTGGCCCTGCGGCGCGAGCTGGGCCTCGAGCGGATCGTCAAGCTGGCCTCGAATGAGGGCCCGTACGGCCCCTTTCCGCAAGCGTTGGAGGCCATCGCCGCGCACGCGCCGGAGCTCAACCGCTACCCCGAGCTATCGCTGGAGTTGATCGAGCGGCTGGCCCATCAGCACGGGGTCGAAACCGGCTGGATCGCCCTGGGGAACGGCGCCGACGCCCTCGTCGGCGACCTGTCGGCTGCCTTCCTGGATCCGGCCGACGAGGCGCTGATGTGCTGGCCGTCCTTCGTCAGCTACCACCTGTCGGCCATCAAGATGGGCGCCAGGCCGGTGCACGCGCCGCTGCGCGAGGGCGCCTACGACCTTGACCGGCTGGCGGCCGCGATCGGCCCGCGCACCAAGCTGGTGTACGTGTGCAACCCCAACAACCCGACCGGCTCGATGGTCGGCCGGGCTGCTCTGCGCGCGTTCCTGGACGCGGTGCCGGAGCACGTGTTGGTCGTGCTGGACGAGGCCTACCACCACTATGTGACCGACCCCGACTACCCGGACGGCATCGCCGAGCATGTCGGCCGATTACCCAACGTGGCGGTGCTGCGCACCTTCTCCAAGATCTTCGGCCTGGCCGGCCTGCGCATCGGCTACCTGGTCGGCCCGCCGCCGGTGGTGGGTGCGATCGGGAGGGTCAGGCGTCCGTTCGACGTCAACGAGTTGGCGCACGTGGCCGCTCTGGCCAGCCTGGACGACGCCGCTGAGTTGAGCCGCCGGCGGGACCTGAACGAGCTTGGCCGGGCACAGCTTCAGGCCGTCTTCGAGGGGCTGGACATGCGGCCCCACCCGGCCGTCGCCAACTTCCTGTGCGTGGACGTGGGGGACGCCGCCGGGCTTGCCCGGGCGCTCGAGCGGGAGGGTGTGATCGTGCGCCCGCTGGCCCAGTTCGGCGCGCCCGAGTGCGTGCGCGTGACGGTCGGCACCCCCGACGAGAACGCGGTCTTCGCCGATGCCATGAGCCGGGTCTTCGAGCGCCGCCCGTGATCGCCTGGACCTCGCGATGGAGACCATTGTGAGTCGAGCTCCCCGCAAGCTCGACCAGCTGGAGGCCCTGGTGGAGGGCGTGGCGGCCGGCGACCGGCGGGCGGTCGCCCGCGCCATCTCGCTGGTCGAGGACCGCGACGAGCGGGCCTACGAGCTGGTGCGCGACATCTACCCGCGCACCGGGCGGGCCATCCTGGCCGGCTTGACCGGGCCTCCGGGGGTGGGCAAGTCCAGCCTGATCGCCGGCCTGGTGGGGTTGCTGCGGGAGCGCTCGCAGACGGTCGGGGTGGTGTCGGTCGACCCGTCCAGCCCGTACACGCAGGGTGCGCTTCTGGGCGATCGCATACGGCTCTCCGACCACTTTCTCGACCCCGGGGTATTCATCCGCTCGATGTCCACCCGCGGCCATCTGGGCGGTGTGTCTGAGGCAACGCTGCAGGCATTGCTGGTGTTGGATGCGGCCGGGATGGACGTGCTGTTGGTGGAGACGGTGGGCGTCGGCCAGAGCGAGGTGGAGGTGGCGTCGGTGGCCGACACCGTGGTGCTGGTGCTGATGCCAGGCTCCGGCGACTCCATCCAGGCGCTCAAGGCGGGGGTGATGGAGATCCCCGACGTGATCGTGATCAACAAGTGCGACCACCCCGCGGCCAAGGCTATGCGCACCGACATCCGCTCGATCCTGTCGCTCGACCGCGAGCGCAAGTGGAAGGTGCCGATCGTCGAGACCGAGGCTCTGCGCGGACATGGCGTGGCCGAGCTGTGGCAGGCGGTGTGCGACCACCGGGAGTTCCTGGGCGAGGCCGGGCTGGACGCCCGCCGGCGCCGCAACCTGGAGCACGAGCTGGTGTCGGTGGCCGTCGCCCAGGCCCGCCGCCGGCTGCAGGAGGCGCTCGACCGCGATCCGCACCTGCAGGCGCTGCTGGACGAGGTGCACGCCCGCCGGCTCGACCCGCTGACCGCCACCCGCCAGATCACCGAGCGGGTGTTGGGAGGTGGTTCCTGAATGAACGCCTGCTGCGGCTGGTCTGCGGGCACGCGACGGCGTCATCCAGGAACCACCTCCTTGGGGGGCGGCGAGCCGGAGTGAGCGGGGAGGGCGCGCGGTCGGCTGTCGAGGCGCGCGGGCTGGCCCGCCGGTTTGGATCGGTGGCGGCGGTTGCGGGCATCGACCTGGACGTGCCGGCGGGCTCGTTCTTCGGCCTCGTCGGTCCCAACGGGGCCGGCAAGACCACCCTTCTGTCCATGCTCACCGGGCTCGTCCGGCCCGATGCCGGGACGGCCGTGGTGGCCGGCGCCGACGTGTGGCGCGACCCGGTCGCGGCCAAGGCCCGGATCGGGGTGGTGCAGGACACCCCGGCCCTCTTTGACCGGCTGACCGGGCGTGAGCTGCTGGCCTTCCACGCCGCCCTGCGCCGGCTCGACCCGGAGGTCGGGCAGAACCGCGCCCAGGAGCTCCTGCAGCTGCTCGACCTGGACGACGATGCCGACCGGCTGGTGGTCGACTACAGCCTGGGCATGACCAAGAAACTGGCGCTGGCGGCTGCGCTCTTGCACTCGCCCAGCGTGCTCTTCCTGGATGAGCCGTTCGGCGCCATCGACCCGGTGTCCACCAACACCATCGAGCGGCTGCTGGGCCAGCTGGTCGAGCGCGGCGGAACGATCGTCTTCTCCAGCCATGTAATCGACGTCGTCGAGCGGCTGTGCGACCGGGTGGCGGTGATGGTGGGCGGCCGTATCGCCGCCGCCGGCAGACTCGACGATGTCGCCGCCGGAGGCGACCTGCGGGAGGCTTTCTTTCGCCTGGTGGGGGCGAGCAGCACCGAGGTCGGGGGGCTGGGATGGCTTGGGTCTTCGTCCGCCTGAAGCTGCGCCTGCTGGCCAACGCCGGCGCCTCCCAGCGCGAGCGCGCGCTGGCCTGGCTGGCGCGCGTGCTGGGACTTGCGGCCGCGACCCAGGCGGCGGTCTCGTTGGCCAGCGCCCCCCGGCACGGCGGGGCGGGCCTGATCGCGGTGTTCGTGGCCCTGACCGTGGCCTGGATCATGTTCCCGCTGCTGGCAGGATCCGACCAGTCGCTCGACCCCGCCGCCCTGGCCTCGCTGCCACTGGGCCGGCGGGACATGGTGACGGGGCTCTTCGCGGCCTCCTGGGTGGGCGCCCCGCCGATCGCCACAGCGATCGTGCTGGCGGGCGCGGCCGCCGCCTGCTGGCGGGCCGGCGCCGGGGCAAGCGTTGTCGTGGCCGACGCGGTCGTGATGACCGTGCTGGCCATCTCCACCGGCCGCATGGTGTCGGCGGCGCTGGCGGCTGCGGTGCGCTCGCGGCGCGGCCGCGACACCGCCTCCCTGGTGCTGGCGGTGGTGTCGGCGGGAAGCTATGTGGCCTGGCGGCTGGCCTCGTCGCTGGCCAGCCGGGTGGACACCCTGCACCGTTCCCGCACGACGGAGGTGCTGTCGTGGACGCCACCCGGCGCACTGGCCCGGTCGATGGTGCAGGCGCATGCCGGACAGACCGGGCCGGCCCTCCTGCGGCTGGGTTATGCAGCGCTGGCCACCGGCCTGGTGGTGTGGGCGTGGGCGGTCGCACTGGAGCGCCGGTTGACCAGCCCTGCGGCTGGGGAGCCGGCATCGAGCAGGGTGCGAGCCCGGCCCGGCCAGGCTGTGTCGGTGGGCCGCGGCCCGTCCGCGGCCGTGCGCTGGAAGGACCTGCGCTATCTGTGGCGGGCGCCCGTGCAGCGGGCGACCGTGATCACGGGCGTGGTCACCTCCAGCTTCATCGCCGTACCGCTGGTGACCGGCGGCCAGCGGCCGCGGGATCTGCTGCCGTACCTGGGCGGGGTGGTGGCCCTGTTCGTCTCCGGCAGCCTGTGCTCGAACCTGTTCGGTGTGGAGCGGGAGGCCTTCTCCACCTACCTGCTGACCGCCACCGACCCGGCCGACCTGCTGCGCGGAAAGGCGGTCGCGGCGGCCGGGGTGGTGGTCGCGCTGGCGGCGCTGGTGGCAGCCGCCGCGGCGGCCATCGGCGGCGCCTTCTCCGAGCTGCCCAGCGCGCTTCTGGTGGTGTGTGCGGTGACGGCCATCGGCGTCGGTGGCGGGCTGGTGCAGTCGGTGCTGTCGCCCTTCCCGGTCGCCATCAGCACGCCCAGCTTCGGCCGTGCGCGGCGGCCCCGCGGGCGCGGAAAGCCCGGCCTGGGGGTGCTGGTGTTCGTACTTGAACTGGGTGCCGCCGGCGCAGTGGCGGGGCTGGTGGCTGTCAGCAGGTTCGCCCTCGGGGTGGGCACGCTGCCGGGCGCCATGGTCGCCGCCGTGTTGGGCGCCCTGGTGTGCCTGGCGGCCGCTCGCATGGCCGGCCGGAGGCTGTCCGGACGCATGCCCGAGATGCTGGCCGCGCTGTCCGCGCGCGGCTGACCCGGCTCAGCTCGGGCGGGCGGCATAGGCCGCCAGCGACTCGGCCACCACCTCGTCGGCGTACACCCGGTCGTGCCAGCCGCTGACCACCGTGCTCGCCCCGTGCTCCAGATCCTTGTACACGTCGAAGAAGTGCCCGATCTCGTCCAGCAGGGTGTCGCGGACGTCGGTGATGTCGTGGATGTGGCTCCACTCCGGGTCCTTGAAGGGCACACACAGCAGCTTGTCGTCCTTGCCCTTCTCGTCGGTCATCTCGAACACGCCGATCGGCTCCACCGGGATCACGCACCCGGGGAAGGTCGGCTCCGCGACCAGGATCAGCGCGTCCAACGGGTCGCCGTCGGACGCCAACGTGTTCATCACGTAGCCATAGTCGGCGGGGTAGACGACGCTCGTCCACAGCGTGCGGTCGAGCACCAGGTGGCCGATCTCGGGATCGAACTCGTACTTGTTGCGGCTGCCCTTGGGGATCTCGACAAAGGCGAGCAGGTTCTCGGAGGGTCGACCCTCAGTCACGTTGTCAGTATGGCAGCCTGTAGGGTTCGCCCCCACCATGGTCACCGTCGACGACATCCAGGCCGCCGCGGAGCTGCTCTCAGGGGTGGCGCATCGCACGCCGCTGACCCGCTCCGAGACCTTCTCGCGGCTGGCCGGCGGAGACGTCCTGCTCAAGCACGAGAACCGCCAGAAGACCGGCTCGTTCAAGGTCCGCGGGGCGTACACCAAGATCAACTCGCTGTCGGCCGAAGAGCGAGCCGCCGGGGTGGTGGCTCCGTCGGCCGGAAACCACGCCCAGGCGGTGGCCTGGGCGGCCCACCGGGCCGGCGTGCCGGCGGTCGTGTACATGCCCGAGGCCGCTTCCCTGGCCAAGGTCGGCGCCACCGAGGGCTACGGCGCCACCGTGCGGCTGGTCGGCGCGTCGATCGAGGAGTCGGTGATCGCCGCCCGCGAGGAGGCCCAGCGCGACGGCCGGGTGCTGGTCCACCCGTTCGACGACCCGCACGTGATCGCCGGCCAGGGCACGGTCGGGCTGGAGATCCTGGAGGAGGCCCCGGACATCGACGCGATCGTCGTCCCCCTGGGCGGCGGCGGGCTGCTGTCGGGGATCGCGGCGGCGGTCAAGGCGCGGAATCCGCAGGTGCGGGTGATCGGCGTCGAGGCGGCCGGCTGCGCGCCCTACGTCAGCTCGCTCGAGCACGGCCAGATCCGCCCGGTGCCGCAGACCGAGACGATCGCCGACGGGATCGCGGTCAAGAACCCCGGCGAGCTCACCTTCCGCATGATCCGCGAGCTGGTGGACGATGTGGTGACCGTCACCGACGCCGAGATCGGGCAGACCATCGTGCAGCTGCTGGAGCGCGAGAAGACGGTGGTCGAGGGCGCCGGCGCGGTCGCCCTGGCTGCCCTTCTGCACGGCAAGGTGTCGGCCCGGCGGGCGGTCGCCGTGCTCTCGGGCGGCAACATCGACACGCCGCTTCTGATGCAGGTGATCCGCTTCGGCCTGACAACCGGCGGCCGCTATCTGGTCATCCGCACGCGGCTGGTCGACCGGCCGGGCGAGCTGATGCACCTGCTCAAGGTGGTGTCGGACGCCCACGTCAACATCCTGCTCATCTCGCACCACCGCGAGAGCGTGGACGTGGCCGTGGCCGAGACCGGCATCGAGCTGACGCTGGAGACGCGCGACGAGGCCCACGCCCACACCATCGTCGATCTGCTGCGAAACGCCGGCTACCCCGTGCACCGGATGCGGTAACAGGAAAGGGCCAGGCACCGTCACGGAATAGACCCGGTGCCAGGAGGTGGTTCCTCAATGAGCGTCTGCTGCGGCTGGTCTGCGGGCACGCTGGCTGCGTCCCACGCGGCGTGCGGTGCTCAACGTGGTGAAACCACGCCTGCGCTCCGCTCGCCGCTCGATCCTTGCCAGCGTGCCCGCATCCTGCGCCTCGTGACGACGTCATTAAGGAACCACCTCCAGGTACCGGTGGGCGCCCGTGACGGTCACCATCGTCACGGGCGGTCGACGAGTACCTGGCACCCAAACTGCTCCATCTCCAGCCGCGGCTGGTCTCAATGGCCGATGTCGCGCACGCGGCGGGCCAGGGCGCGGTGATACGCCGGCCGCACACCGCTCTCCGCTGCCCCCAGAGCGAGCCCGATCAAGGCCGTGTCGATGTGGCCGAGCAGCTTGCCGGCGATCATCACAGCCGCCGCGGCGCCGGCCAGCACCAGCCTGCCGCCCGTCGTGATCGGCGCCGGCTCGACCCGCATGGCCTGCCCCGCCGCCGCCCCGAAGGTGGCGTCCTTGTCCATCCCCAGCAGCCGCCGCACGCCGTCCCGGTCGGCCCGCCGCAGCTGCCGCGAGCGGATCAGGTAGAAGCCGCCGTAGGCGACGGCCACCACCGCCACCCCGGCCAGCAGGCGGTGGTGCAGGTACGGCCCGAACACCGCCAGCGCCGGCGCCGCGCAGCCCAGCAGCAGGGCGCCCTCCTCACACCCGCGGCGGACCCCGCCGGCCGGCAAGAGCCGGTTCACGATCGTGCCCAGCATGATGGCCACGGCGAGCACCGCCCCGCCCAGCACCGCCGCTGCGAGTGTGCTCACAGCCCCAGGCCGCGGGCGATCACCAGCCGTTGCACCTCGTTCGTGCCCTCGCCGATCTCGAGCACCTTCTGATCGCGGTAGAACCGGCTGACCGGCTGCTCGTCCATGAACCCGTAGCCGCCGTGGATCTGCACGGCCTCGTTCACCACCCGCCGCGAAAGCTCTCCCGTGTACAGCTTGGCCATCGCCGACTGGTGGGCGAAGTCGCGCCCCTGGTCCTTGAGCCAGGCCGCCTTGTACACCAGCTGGCGGCCGGCCTCGATCTCGGTGGCCATGTCGGCCAGCTTGAAGGAGATGGCCTGGAAGCGCCCGATCGGGCGGCCGAACTGCTCGCGCGAGCGGGCGTAGGACAGCGCCATCTCATACGCACCCTGAGCGCAGCCCAGACCCAGCGCGGCCACGCTGATCCGCCCGCCGTCCAGGATCTCCAGGAACTGCTTGAAGCCCTGACCGCGCGGGCCGAGCAGGTTTCCCTCCGGAACCCGGCAGTCGGCGAACGTCAGCTCGCGGGTGTCCGAGGAGTGCCATCCCATCTTGCGCAGCGGCGCCGACTGGGTGTAGCCGGCGGTGCCGTTCTCGACCACGATGTTGGAGATCTCCTCGGGGCCGGTGCGGGCGGTGATGGTGACCAGGGCCGAGATCTCGGTGCCGGCGTTGGTGATGAACATCTTGGAGCCGTCGATCACCCACTCGCCGTCCTCGAGCCGGGCCGTCGTGCGGGTCGCACCGGCATCCGACCCGGCGCCCGCCTCGGTCAGCCCGAACGCGGCCAGCCGGGCGCCGGAGGCCAGCTGCGGCAGCCAGCGGCCGCGCTGCTCGTCGTCCCCGAAGTTGAGGATCGGCGAGGTGCCCAGCGAGGTGTGGGCGGCCACCGTGATCGCAAACGACTGGTCAACCCGAGCCAGCTCCTCGATGGCGATCGCGTAGGCCAGCGTGTCGGAGCCCGTGCCGCCCCACTCGGCGGGGATGGGGATGCCCATCAACCCGAGCTCGGCAGCCTCCCGCACCAGCTCGACAGGAAACCGGGCCTCGCGGTCGAGCTCTTCGGCCACCGGGCCGATCGAGCCCTCGGCGAACTCGCGCACCGTGGCCCGAAACAGCGCGTGCTCGTCCGAAAGGTCGTAGCTCAGCACAGCCGGCTCGCCAGCTCGACCATCAGCCGCACCCCGAACCCGGTGGCGCCCTTGCCCATCTCGTCGCCGCGGGAGCGATCGAGGTGGGCGGTGCCCGCGATGTCCAGGTGGGCCCACGGGCCGTCACCGGCGAACTCAGCCAGGAAGCGGGCCGCGTAGCTGGAGCCGGCCAGGCCCTCGGATGAGGCGTTCTTCATGTCTGCAACGGGCGAGCGCAGGAACCGCATATGGGTGTCGTGCAGGGGCAGCTGCCACAGGTGCTCGCCGGTCACCTCGCCGGCCTCCAGCAGCTGGTCGACGAAGCCCTGGTCGCGGCCCATGACGCCTGCGTGGAAGTCGCCCAGGGCCACCCGCACGGCGCCGGTCAGGGTGGCGACGTCGACCATGTGGGTGACGCCCAGCCGGCGCGCGTGGTGCATGCAGTCGGCCAGCACCAGCCGGCCCTCGGCGTCGGTGTTGGAGATCTCGATCGTCTTGCCGTTGCCGGCTATGACGATGTCGTCGACCTTGTAGCCGGCCGTATCCACCAGGTTCTCGGTGGCGCCGGCCACGGTGATGACGCTGACCGGCAGGCCCAGCTCGGCGATGGCCGCCGCCGCCTCCAGCACGGCGGCCGCCCCGGACATGTCGAACTTCATACCCACCTGCGCCCGGGCCGGCTTCATGCTGAGCCCGCCGGAGTCGTAGGTGATGCCCTTGCCCACCAGCCCCAGCACCACGTTCTGCCGCTTGGGCCGGGACGGCCGGTACCGCAGCACGATCATGCGGGCGCCGCGCGAGCTCGCCTGGGCGACGGCGGCGAAGGCGCCCAGGCGCTGCGAGCGCAGCCAGCGCTCGTCGTGCACCTGGGCGGTCAGGCTCTGATGCGTCCGCGCGATCTCCCGCGCGCGCTCGGCCAGCTCAGCCGGCCCCATGTGGTTGGAGGGCGTGTTCTGGAGGTCGCGGGCGCGGTTCACTGCCTCGGCCACCACGGCCGTCCTGCGAGCGGCCGCCCGCTCTCCGCCCAGTACCGCCAGCGAGCGCAGCGGCGGCGGCCGGTCTGCGGTCTTGGTCAGGAAGCGATCGAACCGGTAGGCCCCCAGCAGCACGCCGTCCACCGCACAGCGGGTGGCGTCCGCTGCATCCAGCCCGGCCAGTGAGGTGTCGATGGCCAGCGTCCGCGCGCGGGCGCGCAGGGCTGCCCGGGCGGCGGCGCCGGCGGCGGCCCGCAGTTCATCGGCGCCGGACTTCTGGCCGAGTCCGACCAGGATCAGCCGGCGGGCCCGGATGCCGGCCCCGGCGGTGTCCAGCGTGGTCACCTCGCGGGCGGCGCCGCGCACCTCCCCGTCGCCGATCAGGCCGGCGATGCGCCCGCCCAGCGCCCGGTCGAGGTCGACCAGCGGCCCCTCCAGCTCGGCCGGCTTGGGCAGGCACACGGCCACAGCGTCAACGGCGGCGGCAGCGGGGGCTGTGGTGGAGACGGAGACGCGCATGAAAGAATCCGACCAGATCCTAGTTCGCGATCCCACAGGAGCCGCCGCCATGTCAGACACCAAGATCCTGCTGCCCGAGCGGGACATCCCGCGCCACTGGTACAACGTGCTGGCCGACGCTCCCACGCCGCTCCAGCCGGTGCTGCACCCCGGCACCGGCCAGCCTGTGGGCCCCGACGACCTGGCGCCGCTGTTTCCGATGGATCTGATCCTGCAGGAGGTGTCCACCGACCGCGAGATCGCCATCCCCGAGGAGGTGCTTGACGTGCTGCGCCTGTGGCGGCCGACGCCGCTGCATCGGGCGCGCCGGCTGGAGCAGGCCATCGGCACCCGTTCACGCATCTACTACAAGAACGAGTCGGTGTCGCCGGCCGGATCGCACAAGCCCAACACCGCGGTGCCGCAGGCCTTCTACAACGCCCGCGCCGGACGCACCCGGGTCGCCACCGAGACCGGGGCCGGCCAGTGGGGGTCGTCGATGGCGCTGGCCTGCGAGCTGTTCGGGCTGGAGTGCAAGGTGTACATGGTGCGGGTGTCCTACGACCAGAAGCCCTACCGGCGGATGATGATGGAGACCTGGGGGGCCAGCGTCGTGCCCAGCCCGTCGCCCGACACCAACGCCGGCCGCGGGGTGCTGGAGCAGCATCCAGACTCACCCGGCAGCCTGGGCATCGCCATCTCCGAGGCGGTCGAGGACGCCGCCACCCACGACGACACCAGCTACTGCCTGGGCTCGGTGCTGAACCACGTGCTGCTGCACCAGACCGTGATCGGCCAGGAGGCCCACCGCCAGCTGGAACTGGCCGGCGAGTCGAAGGTCGATGTGGTGATTGGCTGCGTCGGCGGCGGCTCCAACTTCGGTGGGCTGGCGCTGCCCTTCGTGCGCGACCGCATCGCCGGCGCGGAGATCGACATCGTGGCCTGCGAGCCGGCCGCCTGTCCGACCCTGACGCGTGGCCCCTTCGCCTACGACTTCGGCGACACCGCCCAGCTCACTCCGCTGGTGGCCATGCACACGCTGGGCCACGACTTCGTGCCGCCGGGCATCCACGCCGGCGGGCTGCGCTATCACGGGGCCGCGCCGATCATCTCCCAGCTGGTGGTGGACGGGCTGGTGCGGGCCGAGGCCTACCGCCAGGTGGAGGTGTTCGAGGCGGCGGTGACGTTCGCCCGCAGCGAGGGCATCATCCCGGCGCCGGAGAGCGCTCACGCCATCAAGGGCGCCATCCAGGCCGCCCGCCGGGCCGACGAGGCGGGCAGCGCGCAGACGATCCTGTTCAACCTGTCCGGCCACGGCCACTTCGACATGACCGCCTACGACGCGTTCCTGCACGGCAAGCTGGAGGACTACGAGTTGCCCGAGGAGGAGATCCAGCGCGCGCTGCGCGCGATCGAGGGCCTGCCCAAGCCCGCGGGGGTGGTTGTCTGAGCTCCCGCTGCCCCGCCTGCAACGGGCCGGTTCCGGCGGGGGCCCGATTCTGCCCGACCTGCGGTCGCCCGCAGCGGCTGGGCGACGGCGCCACCGAGCGCAAGCTGGCCACGGTCGTTTTCGCCGACATCGCCGGCTCCAGTGAGCTGGCCGCGAGCATGGACGCCGAGCAGCTGCGGGCGCTGCTGGGCGAGGTGTACGACGAGCTCTCCTGGGTGGTGGCGGCCTACGGCGGGACGGTGGAGAAGTTCATCGGCGACGCCGTGATGGCGGTGTTCGGCGTGCCGGTATCGCACGAGGACGACCCCGAGCGGGCGGTGCGGGCGGCCCTTGTCATGCGCTCCCGGCTGGGCGCTCTGGCCCAGCGCAGGAAGGTCTCGCTGATTCTGCGGATCGGGATCAACACTGGCCCGGTGGCTGCCGGCACCGACCCCGGCCGCGACTTCCTGGTCACCGGCGAGGCGGTCAACCTGGCCGCCCGCCTGCAGCAGGCTGCCGAGCCGGGTGAGATCCTGGTTGGGGAGCGCACCTTCCGCGCGGTGGAGCCGGTTGTGCGCACCGCGGCTCCCCGCTCCCTGCGGCTGAAGGGCCAGCATGGGCCGGTGGTCGGGTTCGCCCTGGAGGGCCTGGCCCCTGCCACCACCTACCGCCGCCGGCGCCGCCCGTACGGCCCCTTCGTCGGTCGAGAGCACGAACTGTCACTGGTGCGCACGCTGGTCGAGTCGTCGGCCGAACATCGCCGTCCGCAGCTGGTGACGTTGATCGGCGAGCCGGGCATCGGCAAGAGCCGGCTGGTGGAGGAGGTGGTGATCGAGCTGCAGCGGGAGGCCCAGCCGCCGGCCGTGTGGATCGGGCGCTGCCTGCCCTACGGCGAGGGCGGCCCGTATGCGCCGCTGCGCGACCTGCTGCTGCGGGCGGCCTCGGTGGGCGAGTCCGACTCCCGCGACGAGGCGCTGTCCAAGGTGCGCGGGCAGCTGCTGGCGCTGCTGGGTGACGATGGCATGGCCACCGTGGACGAGGTGCTGCGGCTGGTGCGGCCGCAGGGGTCGGAGCCGGAGGATGACGACGAGGAGCTGTCAGAGCGCGGCCGCGAGGCCTGGCACGACCTGCTGATCGCGATGGCCGCGATGCGCCCGGCGGTGCTGGTGGTGGAGGACGCGCACTGGGCTGAGCCGGCGCTTCTGAGCCTGATCGCGGGCGTCATCGCGAGCGCCGTGCGCGTGCCGCTGACCGTGATCTGCATCGGCCGCGACGAGCTGTTGACCGCGCATCCCGGCTGGGGGTCGGGGGCCCGCAACGAGACCACCATTACGCTGGAATCGCTGGGCGACGGCGACATGCGGCGGCTGGCGCTGGCCCTGTCCAGCGCCGCCGAGCCGCCCGCCGAGGCGGTCACGCTGGCCGACGGCAACCCCTTCTTCCTCGAGGAGATCCTGGCCATGGCCGGCGAGGGGGCTGTGGGCGGCCGGGTGCCCGACACGGTGCAGGGGGTGATCGCCGCCCGTGTCGACCTGCTGCCGGTGGCTGAGAAGCGGCTGTTGCAGCGGGCCTCTGTGATCGGCCGCTCGTTCGACACCGCCCAGCTGGCGGCGCTGGCGCCCGAGGACGAGCCGTCCGGGCACCTGCGGGAGCTGGTTACGCGCGACCTGGTGGTGCGCACGGGCGGCGCCGGCCACAGCTTCAAGCACGCCCTGATCCGGGATGTCGCCTACGAATCGCTGGCCCGCAGCGACCGCGCCCGCCTGCACCTGCGGCTCGCCCGTCATCTGGAGGCCGATGGGGCGAGCCGGCAGGCGGTGGCCACCCACTATGCGGCCGCGGCCGGCCTGGGCATGCAGGAGGTGCGCGGCCAGGCGGTGGCGCGTCTGCTGGAGGCCGCCGCCGAGGCCCGCAGCGTGTACGCCTACGGCGCAGCCATGCATCAGGCCTCGCGTGCGCTGGCGATGGCCGACTCAGATTCCGAGCGGGCGCTGGCCCAGGAGGCGGTGGGCGACGCGCTGTGGATGGCCGAGAACCCCAGCGACGCCTGGGAGGCCTATCGGCTGGCGCTCGAGCACGCGGTGCGGGCCGGTCTCGAGCAGTCGGTGATGGCCAGGCTGCGGTGGAAGTTCGTGGACGTGCCGACCCGCTGGGCCGGCAGCATGTCGCTGGATCAGACGCGTCCGCAGGTCGAGCGCGAGCTCGAGCTGGGGCTGGCCGACGCCCGGGCCGCCGGCGATCGCCGGCGCGAGGCCCGCTTCCTGATCGCCCGCGCGCTGCTGGGCTGGCGCACCGTCCCCCCCGACAACGACCTGGAGGCCGCGCTGGCCGATGCCCGGGCCGGTTTTGAGATCGGCAGCCAGTTGGACAGCCCGGCCATCTGCTCTGCCGCGCGCGACGCCGAGGGCATGGTGCTGCTGGCCATGGGCAGATTCGCCGAGCACCGGGCGACTGCCGAGGACCGGTTCGCGCTGGTGCCGCGCCTGACCAGCCGCGAGGAGCAGATCGACGCCTGCAGCATGCTGGCAGAGGCCCGCATCCGCACCGGCGACTTCGCGGGCGCCGTGGAGGCCGCCGACACGGCCCGCACGCAGGTGCGCGGCGACGTCCAGCACTGGCTGGCCTGGCCCATGCTCGCCCGCTGCAGTGCCTTCTTCTGGTGGGATCGCTGGGACGACGTGCTGGAGGCTTACCAGGAGTTCCTCAGTGTGTACCGCTCCAGCGGCCCCAGCCGCCGCTCCACGCCGCCCAGCCGGGCCACCGGGATGGCGGTGGCGGTGCACCTGCTGCGCGGCGAGCGGGCCCAGGCCGAGCTGCTCGAGCAGCGCGCCGACATCCCCACCGACGGCTGGCACACGTTGGCTGTCGGCCACGCTCTGGTGGGCTGCGGCGAGCCTGAGTTGGCGCTCGAGCGGCTGCCCACCAAACACACCGAGCGGCTGGCGGTGGTGGGCGTGTCCGCCGAGGCGTGCGCCATGTTGGAGCGCTGGGACGAGCTGGATGAGCTGCTGGCCGAGGCGGTGGCCGCGCCCGGCCTCAGCGAGGTGCCGCGGGTGGCCGCCCAGATCGACCGCGCGCGCGGGATCGCCGGCGACCAACTGGCGCTCGAGCGGGCGGCGCGTGCATTCCAGGAGCTGGGTTGCCGGTTCGAGCACGCCCGCTGCCTGGAGCTGCAGGGCCACGTCGAGCGGGCCCGCCGGGTGTACGACGACGTGCGGGCGGAGCCGGCGCTGGAGCGGGTGGGCGCGTAGCAGTCAAGGCTCCCGGTACCGGGTACCGGGCGAGGCGGGGTCAGGCACCGTCACAAACCCCGTGACCGATGCCAGACACCTGTGCTTGGCGGCGCCGCTACCCTGTCGCCGACTGTTCCCGAGCCAAGGACAAGGCATGCCCAATCCTACCGCTGAGATCACCACCCGCTTCGGCACGATCGAGCTTGAGCTGTTCGCAGAAGACGCCCCCAAGACCGTCGAGAACTTCACCAAGCTGGCCTCCGACGGCTTCTACGACGGGCTCATCTTCCACCGCGTCATCCCCGACTTCATGGTCCAGGCCGGGTGTCCGCAGGGCACCGGCACGGGCGGGCCTGGGTACCAGTTCGAGGACGAGTTCAATGACCACCGGATCGTGCGCGGCACGCTGGCCATGGCCAACGCCGGCCCCAACACCAACGGCAGCCAGTTCTTCATCGTCACCGCCGACGCCACGCCCTGGCTGGACGGCAAGCACACGGCGTTCGGTCAGGTGACGGAGGGCATGGACACGGTGTTCGCCATCTCCGGCGTCGACCGCGACGGCCGCGACAAGCCGACCGAGCCGGTCACCATGGACTCGGTCAAGGTCTCGCAGCCGGAGGAGTAGCTCACCAGCGAAGCTGGGCCAGCGACTCGATCCGGGCGCCGGTGGCGATGTCGCCCGGATCACCGCCTCGGCGGTCCACCCACACAGCTCGCAGGCCGGCGGCCTGCGCGCCGGCGAAGTCGCGCTCGAGGCTGTCGCCGACCATCCAGACGTGCTCGGCGGCGCAGCCGACCCGCTCGGGCGACCCGCCGAAGCGCCGGAACCGCGTCGGGGTAGGCGGTGCAGCGGCCGGCCCGGTGACCGCGGTGGGTTTCTCGAGTGGCCGGCGGTGGCGCGACCTGCGAACATACGTTCGATGAGGGCAACCGCCAGTATCCTCCACGCCGACCTCGACGCCTTCTACGCGTCGGTCGAGCAGCGCGACGACCTCCGGCTTCGAGGCCGGCCCGTCATCGTCGGGGGCGGCGTGGTGCTGGCGGCCAGCTACGAGGCGCGGGCGTTCGGCGTGCGCACCGCCATGGGTGGCCGGATGGCCCGCCGCCTGTGCCCCCAGGCGATCGTGGTCTCGCCGCGGTTCACCGCCTACTCCGAGGCGAGCAGGGCTGCCTACCGCGTCTTCCACGACTTCTCCCCTGCGGTCGAGGGGCTCTCCATCGACGAGGCGTTCCTCGACGTGCGCGGGCTCGAGCACTTCGCCGGGCAGCCGCCGGTGATCGCGGCGAGGCTGCGGCGCGCGGTCCGCGAGCAGGTGGGGCTACCGATCACCGTCGGCGTCGCTCGCACCAAGTTCCTGGCCAAGGTTGCCAGCGGCGTTGCCAAGCCGGACGGCCTGCTGGTCGTCCCGCCCGAAGGCGAGCTGCTGTTCCTGCATGCGCTACCGGTGGAGCGAGTCTGGGGCGTCGGCCGGGTGACGGCGGAGAAGCTCCACCGCCACGGCATCCGCACCGTCGGCGAGTTGGCGGCGAAGCCGCCCGAGCTGCTGGTGGCGATGCTGGGCCGCGCGGCGGGCCGGCGGCTGCACGCCCTCGCCCACAACCGCGACCCAAGGCCGGTGCAGACGCGCCGCCGTCGCCGGTCGATGGGCGCGCAGCGCGCGCTCGGCCGACCACCGCACTCGGCGGCCGAGGTCGACGCCGCGCTGGTGGCGCTGGTCGACCGCGTCACCCGCCGTATGCGCACGGCAGGGCGCGCGGGGCGGACGGTGGTGCTACGGCTGCGCTTTGCCGACTACACGCGGGCGACGCGGTCGCACACCCTGCCCTGCCCGACCGCCCAGTCGGCGGTGGTGCTGGCGGTGGCGCGCGAGCTGCTCGATGTCTCGACACCGATCGTCCGCGCGCGCGGCCTGACGCTGGTCGGCGTCGCCGTCACCAACCTCGACACCAGCGGTAACCTCCAGCTCCTGCTGCCGTTCGAGTGGAACCGGCGAGCGGCGTTGGAAAGCGCGATTGACGACGTTCGGGCACGGTTCGGCACGGGCGCGGTGACGTGGGCGGTGCTGCTGGGCCGCGACAGCGGCTGGCAGCCGCCGCAACTGCCGGACTGAGCCGCACCGGATCGTCCGCGGCACGCTGGCCATGGCCAACGCCGGCCCCAACACCAACGGCAGCGAGAGCGCCGCCCGCCAGGCGGCCGGTCGGTAGACCGTCTGCAGCCACTCGCGGACCGCCTCGATGCGGGCGCCCCAGCCGTCCGCCGGCGTCCACAGGCCCTCCCACGAACTGACGCCGATCAGCCGAAACCACGGCCAGTGCGGGCCTGCCCGCCAGCTCGCTCGGGCATGCCGGCGGACGGCCTCGACCAGTTCATCCGGCGCGTCGAGCCCGTGGGCGGTGGCCAGCGCGGCCTGCGCGAACGCGTCGCCGTCCGGTGTCAGCGTGTCGTCGAGGTCGAACAGAATCGCGCGGGTCACACCCGCAGCGCACTCCGGGCGAACTGGCCCGCCGCCCGCACCGCGTCGGTGTCCACCCCCGTCTCGAGGCCCTGCCCATGCAGGAACTCGAGCAGCGTCTCGGTGGCCAGGTTGCCGGGCGCGCCGGGCGCGAACGGACAGCCGCCCAGGCCGGCCGCGGATGAGTCAAACGTGCGTACGCCCAGCTCCAGGCCGGCGGCCACGTTGCGGATGGCGAGGCCACCGGTGTCGTGCAGATGCAGGGCGACCTGCTCGATGGGGACGGCCGCCGTCACCGCGCCCACCACCGCCGGCACCTGCTCGGGCACGCCGACGCCGATCGTGTCGCCGAGCGAGATCTCCTGGCAGCCCATGTCGGCCAGCCGGGCCGCCACCCGGCCCACCTCGGATGGCTTGACCGCTCCCTGGTAGGGGCAGCCGAAGGCGGTGGAGACGTAGCCGCGCACCCACATGCCGGCCTCCAGGGCGCCTGCCACCAGCGGCGCGAAGACCCGCAGCGACTCCTGCACGGTCATCCCGATGTTGGCCTCGCTGAACGCCTCCGAGGCGGCGGTGAAGACGGCGATCTCGCGGGCGCCGGCGGCCTGCGCCCGCTCCAGCCCGCGGGCGTTCGGTACAAGCACGGGGTAGCGCACACCGGGCTTTCGGTGCAGGCCGGCCAGCACCTGTTCGGCGTCGGCCAGCTGCGGCACCGCCCGCGGCGAGACGAACGAGGTCGCCTCGACCACCGACAGACCGGCATCCGCCAGCATCTCGATCAGCCGCACCTTGTCGGCCGTGGGCACCGTCTGCGGCTCGTTCTGCAGGCCGTCTCGGGCCGCCACCTCGACCACGGTCACCGACCCGGCCGGCTCAGACACCGGACTCGACCTCGATGCCGATCAGCGGCTGGCCTCGGGACACCAGTTCGCCGGCCCGCACATGCACGGCCGACACCACGCCGGTGGACGGCGCGGACACCGCAAGCTCCATCTTCATCGCCTCCAGGACGACCAGTGTACGCCCAGCGTCCACCTCGTCCCCGGCCTCCACCTCGACCCGCAGCACCGTTCCCGGCATCGGCGCCTCCAGCGATCCGCCGGCGGCCGTTGCGTGCGTGGCCAGGCCGGCCTCCTCGTCGACCGTGTACTGCCAGCCCTCGTGCAGCACCCAGCGGCCGGCCGCCTGCACGCGCTCCCGGGCCGCGGGGGTGAAGGCGTACCAGGCGCTGCCCGGGCCGGCCAGCGCTCGAGCGGCGGCGCGCCGCACGGAGTCGGGCAGCTCGGGCACCAGGTCCGGCCGCCAGGTCGCATCCACGAAGCCGGTGTCGATCTCGCCGGCCCGGAAGGCCGCCTGGTCGAGCAGCCAACGCAGGAAGCCGAGGTTGGTGGCCACGCCCAGCACGACGGTGTCAGCCAGCGCCGCTGCCATCCGCTCCAGGCAGGCATCGCGATCCTCGGCGTGGGCGATCAGCTTGGCCAGCAGCGGGTCGTAGCGCACCCCCACCGGGTCGCCCTCGCGGACACCGGCATCCACCCGCACGCCCGGCCAGACCGGCATCCGGAAGCGGACCAGGGTTCCGGTCGCGGGCAGGAAGCCGGCCGCCGGGTCCTCGGCGTACAGGCGGCACTCCAGCGCGTGCCCGCGCAGGCCGACATCGTCGGCGGAGAGCTCCAGCCGGCCGCCGGAGGCGATCTCCAGCTGCGCCCGCACCAGGTCGAGTCCGGCCACCGCCTCGGTCACCGGGTGCTCCACCTGCAGGCGTGCGTTCAGCTCCAGGAAGCACCAGCTGCCGTCGGCACCGAGCAGGAACTCGGCGGTGCCGGCGCCGGTGTAGCCGGCCGCCCCCGCGACCGCCACCGCGGCGTCGCCCAACTGGCGGCGCAGCGCCTCGTCGACGGCTGGAGAGGGCGACTCCTCCACGATCTTCTGGTGCCGGCGCTGGACCGAGCAGTCGCGCTCGCCCAGGTGCATGGCGTAGCCGTGGGCGTCGGCCAGGATCTGCACCTCGACGTGCCGCGCGCCCTCGAGCGCGCGCTCGAGGTACACGCGATCGTCCCCGAACCCGGCAGCCGCCTCCCGGCGCGCGGCGGCGATCGCCGCCGGCAGCTCGTCGGGCCCATCCACCAGCCGCATGCCGCGGCCGCCGCCGCCGGCCGCCGCCTTGACCAGCAGCGGGTAGCCGACCCGCCCGGCTTCGGCGATCAGGGTGGCGTCGGCCAGGTCGACCCCGTCGTACCCGGGGGTGACCGGCACTCCGGCGGCCTGGGCCAGCCGGCGGGCCGCCAGCTTGTCGCCCAGCGCGCGCATGGCCGCCGGTGGTGGCCCAACCCAGGTCAGGCGGGCCTTTGCCACCGCCTCAGCGAAGCTGGCGTTCTCGGCCAGATAGCCGTATCCGGGGTGGACGGCGTCGGCGCCGGCCTCGCGGGCGGCGGCGATCAACCCTCGGCCGTCGAGGTAGGAGGGGGTGGGGACCGCCATGTTGGCGGCCTCGGTGTGCATCGCCCCGGCGTCGTCGGGCTCATACACCGCCACCGATTCGATCCCGGCCTCCCGGCAGGCCCGGGCCACCCGCACCGCGATCTCGCCGCGGTTGGCGATCAGAAGTCGTCTGATCGGACCACCCATCCCGGCTGTTGCTTGGCGATGAAGGCGGCCAGGCCCTCCTGGGCCTCGGGGGCCGCCCGCACGGCGGCCAGCCGCACCGCCAGGTCGGGCACCGCCAGGCTGGCGGTGGCGTCGCGGATCAGGCGCTTGGCCTCGGCGATCGCCACAGGCCCGCAGGCCAGCAGGTCGTCCACCGCCTGGGTCACCGCGGCGTCCAGCTCGGCCTCGCCGGCCACCCTGTGCACCAGCCCGATGCGCAGGGCCGCGGCGGCGTCCAGCCGGCGGCCGCTGGTAAACAGGGCGCGCGCGTGCCCGGGGCCGATGGCGCGAAGCACGTACGGCGAGATGGTGGCCGGGATCACGCCCAGCCGGGCCTCCGGGAAGCCGAACTGGGCCCTCTCATGCGCCACGGCGATGTCGGCGCAGGCAACAAGGCCGGCCCCGCCGCCCAGGGCGTGGCCGTTGACCCGCGCCACCACCGGCTTGGGGCAGCGGTCGATGGCCTCCAGCATGGAGCCCAGCGCGGCCGCCTCGGCGATGTTCTGGGCGTCCGACAGGTCGCGTGAGCTGCGCATCCAGGCGGCGTCGGCGCCGGCGCAGAAGACCGGCCCGGCGCCGGTCAGCACCACCACCCGGGTCTCGTCCACCGCCAGCGTCGCGAACAGCTGCCCGAGCTCGACGATCAGCTCCAGATCGAGCGCGTTTCGGGCCTGCGGGCGGTCGAGCGTGACCGTGGCCACCGGCCCTCTGCGTGTCAGCACGAGCCCGCTCACATCCGGAACACCCCGAACGTCGTCTTCGGCACCGGCCCGATGTTGGCTGCCTCCAGGCCCAGGGCCAGCGTGCGCCGCGTGTCCAGTGGCTCGATGACGCCGTCGTCCCACAGCCTCGCGGTCGAGTAGTAGGGGTTGCCCTCGCGCTCGTAGCTCTCCAGGATGGGCGCCTCGAACTCGTCGCGCTCAGCGTCGGACATCTCGCCCCGCACCGTGGACAGCACCCGCGCGGCCTGCTGGCCGCCCATCACCGAGATCCGCGCGTTGGGCCACATCCACAGCTGGCGGGGCGAGTAGGCGCGCCCGCACATGGCGTAGTTGCCGGCCCCGAACGAGCCGCCGATGACGACCGTGAACTTGGGCACCTCGGCACATGCCACCGCCGTCACCAGCTTGGCGCCGTCCTTGGCGATGCCACCCGCCTCATACTCGCGGCCGACCATGAACCCGGTGATGTTCTGCAGGAAGACCAGCGGCGTGCCGCGCTGGCAGGCCAGCTCGACGAAGTGCGCGCCCTTCAGCGCCGACTCCGAAAACAGGATCCCGTTGTTGGCCAGGATGGCCACGGGTGGCCGTGCAGGTGGGCGAACCCGCACACCAGCGTGTCTCCATACAGCGGCTTGAACTCGTGCAGGACCGAGCCGTCCACCAGCCGCCCGATCACCTCGCGCACGTCGTAGGGGTGGCGGGTGTCCGCCGGCACCACGCCGTACAGCTCGTCTGGGTCGAGGGCAGGCGGGGCCGGCTCCCGGCGCCCCCAGCCGGGCGGGTCGGGTTGGCCCAGGTTGCGCACGATCTCGCGGGCCAGACCCAGCGCATGCTCGTCGTCGGCCGCCAGATGGTCGACCACGCCCGAGCGGCGCGCGTGCAGGTCGCCGCCGCCCAGCTCCTCCGCGCTCACCACCTCGCCGGTTGCCGCCTGCACGAGCGGCGGGCCGCCCAGGAAGATGGTGCCGGTGCCGCGCACGATCACGGTCTCGTCGCTCATCGCCGGCACATAGGCGCCGCCGGCCGTGCACGAGCCCATCACCACCGCCACCTGGGAGATCCCCTTGGCCGACATGCGGGCCTGGTTGTAGAAGATGCGGCCGAAGTGGTCGCGGTCCGGGAACACCTCCGCCTGCAGGGGCAGGAAGGCGCCTCCCGAGTCCACCAGGTAGATGCAGGGCAGCCGGTTCTGCTCGGCCACCTCCTGGGCGCGCAGGTGCTTGCGCACGGTCAACGGGAAGTAGCTGCCGCCCTTGACGGTGGCGTCGTTGGCCACCACCATGCACGGCCGCCCGGCCACCGGCCCGATCCCGGTGACCATGCCCGCGCCCGGGGCCTCGCCGTCGTACAGGCCGTTGGCGGCCAGCGGCGAGAGCTCCAGGAAGTCGGCCCCCGGGTCGATCAGCCGCTCGATCCGCTCCCGGGCCAGCAGCTTGCCGCGCGATCGGTGCCGCTTCACCGCGTCCGGCCCGCCTCCCTGCCCGGCCCGGGCCAGCTGCTCGCGCAGCTCGGCCACCAGACCCTGCATGTGCTCGCGGTTTCGCGCGTACTCGGCGGCGGATGTGTCCAGGTGGGAGGCGAGCCGCGGCACCCGTTCAGCCTATCGGGCGCGCACCCATCCGGTGCCTGGCACGTGCCTGGCACCAAACTGCTCCATCTCCACCAGCGACGCGGCGGGGTGGGACCTCACACCGGCAGGGTGGCGCGGCTGCGCGGAGCCGCTAGCGGCAGCCGCACGGTGAAGGTGCTGCCACGCCCGGGCGCCGACTCGACGGTGATCCGGCCGCCGTGCTCCTCCACCAGTTGGCGGGCGATGGCAAGCCCCAGGCCGGCGCCGCCGGAGTCCCGGTTGCGGGCCTCGTCGGCCCGGTAGAAGCGGTCGAAGACCCGGGTCAGGGCGTCCTCGTCGATGCCGATGCCGGTGTCCCGCACGGTGACGGTGGCCATGTCCGCCGAGCGAGCCACCTCCACCTCGACCATGCCGCCGGCCGGGGTGTAGCGCAGCGCGTTATCGACCAGGATGACGATCAGCTGCCGCAGCTGCTCGCGGTCGCCCTGCACATGCACGCCGTGCTCGGCCGAGGTGCTGAGGTCGACCTGGCGCTCCTCGGCCAGCGGGTTCATGGCTTCGACTGAGCCCGACACCACCGTGCCCAGGTCGAACAGGTCGCGCTGCAGCCGGTCCGCCCCCTCGCCACGGGCCAGCGCCAGCAGCGCGTCCACCAGTGCCGACAGGCGGTCGGTCTCCGACACGATGTCGGCCAGCTCGGTGGATTCCGGCAGGCCGGCCTGCAGGAACTCGGCGTTGGCCCGGATCACCGCCAGCGGCGTTCGCAGCTCGTGCGAGGCGTGGGCCACGAAGGCGTGCTGGCGGTCGAAGGCGATGCGCAGTGGGACGAGCGACTTGCCGGCCAGGAACCAGCCGCCGGCGGCGGCCACCACCAGGCTGCCGGCGGCGCCCACCAGCATCACCACCAGCAGGTTGTCCAGCGACTGGTCCTCGGGCTCCAGGGAGCGCGCCACCTGGGCGACGTATGGCCCGCCGCCGATCCGAAGCGAGTACAGGCGAAGCCGGCCGGACGGCGTGGAGATGGTGCCCATGTCCGACCCGTATCGCAGCGCAGACAGGGCCGCTGCCCGGTTGGGCAGGCCAAGCACCGACGGTCTGAGCGGCGGCTGGCCGCGCGGGATCACCCGGGTGCCGTCGGTGTACAGCACGTAATACCGCAGCCCCTCGTTGACCGCCGCCACGTCCTCGAAGTGGTTGGTCGTGAAGTCGTGTGCCGCCAGCCTGGCCGTGCCCCGCAGCCCGGAGTCGATGTTGCGCTCCAGCTGGTTCTTCTGCAGCAGGTAGACGCCGCCGCCCAACGCGGTCACGAACACCGCCGCCACCGCCACGTACCAGGCGGTGAGGCGGATCCGGGCCCGCTGGAAGACGGGCCGTTCAGTCGGATCGGCGGAAGGCATATCCGAGGCCACGAACGGTGCGCACGGGATCGTAGGCCAGTCCGGCCGTCTTCAGCTTGCGGCGCACGTAGTGCACGTAGATGTCGACCACGTTGGATGACGGCTCGAAGCCGTCGCCCCACACCTGGTGGCGCAGCTGGTCGCGGGACAGCACCGCGCCCTGGTTTCGCATCAGGTACTCGAGCAGCGCGAACTCGGTGCCGGTCAGCTCCACCGGCCGCTCGCCCACCCGCACCTCCCTGGCATCCGCGTCCAGGCTCAACTCGCCGGCCTCCAGCACGTCCGGCCGGGCCGGCGTGCCGCGTCGCGACAGAGCCCGCAGGCGGGCCTGCAGCTCGCCCAGCGAGAACGGCTTGACCAGGTAGTCGTCGGCGCCGGCGTCCAGGCCCTCGATCCGCTCGGGTACGGCGCTGCGGGCAGTCAGCATGAGGATCGGTACGCGGCTTCCCGATGCCCGCAGCCGGCGGCACAACTCGAGGCCGCTCAGCCGCGGCAGCATCAGGTCCAGCACGATCGCGTCGTGCGCGCCGGCGCTTGCCCTGGCCAGGCCCGTCTCGCCATCATGTGCCACCTCGACGGTGTGGTCTTGGGCCTCGATGGATTTGACGAGGATCCGCGACAGGGCCTGGTCGTCCTCCACCACCAGGATGTGCATGCGCTCAGATTACCTGGGGTGGATTGGGCTGCCCCAACGCTTCATTGCCTCAGCGATGGACGCGACGAAGTCCCGCAGACCTGCCGCGCCCGAATGCTCGGCCACCTCGATCGCGCGCGAGCCGATGACAACCCCGTCGGCCCCGGCCTCCAGCGCCTGCACGGCGTGCTCCGGTCGGGCGATCCCGAAGCCGACCAGAAGCGGCAGGGCGGTGTGGGGGCGCACCCGGGCGACCAGCCCGGCCACCCGGTCGGACACCCGCTCGCGGACGCCGGTGGTGCCGGCCACCGACACCAGGTACACGAACCCGCCGGCCATCCCGCAGGCCAGCTCGATCCGGCGGTCGGTGGAGGTGGGGGCGAGCAGCGGCACCAGATCCAGCCCAGATCGCCGGCAGCCGTCCAGCAGCTCGCCGGCCTCGTCGGCCGGAACGTCGGGCACGATCAGGCCGTCCGCCCCGGCGGCCGCCGCGGCTGCGCAGAACTCGGTCTGACCGTAGGCCATGACCGGGGCGGCGTAGGTCATCGGCACCAGCGGCACGTCCACCCGCGCGCGCACCTGCGCCAGCACCTCCAGCGCCCGCCGGACAGTCATGCCGGCGGCCAGCGAGCGCTGGCCGGCGCGCTGGACGGTGGGCCCGTCGGCCAGCGGATCGGAGTAGGGGATGCCGAACTCGAGCCCGGTCGCGCCGCCCGCAACAGCCGCGGCGGCCAGTTCCGGGGTATCGGCGTCCGCCATCAGGTAGATGGAGAGCGCCGGCCTCTCAATCAGCACGCTCGTGCTCCTGCACCGTGTCCACGTCCTTGTCCCCGCGGCCGGACAGGCCGATCACGATCAGCTGGCCGGGCTGGGCCATGCGCAGCGCCAGGGCCACGGCGTGCGAGGACTCCAGCGCCGGGATGATGCCCTCCCGCCGGCACAGCAGGTGGAACGCCTCCAGCGCCTCGGCGTCGGTGACCGGCTCATAGTGGGCGCGGCCGGTGTCCTTGAGGTAGGAGTGTTCGGGCCCGACGCCGGGGTAGTCCAGGCCGGCCGAGATGGAGTGGCTCTCCAGCACCTGGCCGTCGGCGTCGGCCAGCACGTAGCTGCGCGAGCCGTGCAGCACGGACACCCGGCCGCGGCTGAGCGTGGCCGCATGCCCGCTCGCGTCGCCGCCCGCCTCGGCGCCCCACAGGGCAACGCCGGGGTCGTCCAGGAAGGCGTGGAAGAGCCCGATGGCGTTGGAGCCGCCGCCCACGCAGGCCGCCACCGCGTCCGGCAGCCGGCCCTCCCGCTCCAGCACCTGGGCCCGGGCCTCGACGCCGATCACCGCCTGCAGGTCGCGCACCAGCATCGGGTAGGGGTGCGGCCCTGCCGCCGAGCCGATCAGGTAGTGGGTGGTCTCGACGTTGGTGATCCAGTCGCGGATGGCCTCGTTCATGGCGTCCTTGAGCGTGCCCGCGCCGGCACTGACCGGGATCACCTGGGCGCCCAGCATGTGCATGCGAACGACGTTGGGGCGCTGCCGGCGGATGTCCTCCTCGCCCATGTAGACGTGGCAGTCGAGCCCGAAGCGGGCGCAGACGGTTGCCGCCGCGACGCCGTGCTGGCCGGCGCCGGTCTCGGCCACCACCCGCCGCTTGCCCAACCGCACGGCCAGCAGGGCCTGGCCGACGGCGTTGTTGATCTTGTGCGCGCCGGTGTGGTTCAGGTCCTCGCGCTTGAGGTAGATGCGGGCGCCATCCGGCCCGCCCAGCCGCTCGGCCAGGTAGAGCGGGGAGGGACGGCCCACGTAGTCGCGGTGCAGTGTCTCCAGCTCGGCCTGGAACGCGGGGTCGTTGCGGGCCGCGGCGTACCCGACCTCGAGTTCGTCCAGCGCGCCCATCACGGTCTCGGGCACGAATCGGCCGCCGAACTCGCCGAACCGGCCGCGGCTGTCGGGGTACTCGGTCACGCCGCCCTCCTTGCCTCGGCCACGAACCGCTGGATCAGGTCGGGGTCCTTGATGCCGGGCGCCGTCTCCACTCCGCGGGCTGTGTCCACTGCCCACGGCCGGGCTGTGTGCACCGCCTCGGCCACGTTGTCGGGGGTGAGGCTGCCGGCGAGCATGACGGGGGCGCGCACCGCGGCCGCCCGCTCCCAGTGGGCGACCAACGCCGCAGCGTCGGGCTGCGACCCGAAGGCCAGGTCGAGCAGCACCAGGAGGCCGTCGGGCAGGTCGGCCGGCGGCTCGCCGCGCACACCCAGGATCCGGTCGCGGGCGTGTGCCGGGGTGTCATAACTCTGCACCAGATCAAACCCGCGCCCAGTCACCCAACCTGGTTCCGTTACGGGCGCCGTTTCGAAGACGGCGACGGTTTGGCACGAAGTCGGCACCCGCTCGGCCAGCTCCAGCGCGTGCTCCACGGAGATGCCTCGCGGGCTGGTGGCCACCAGGATGAAGCCGAGCATGTCCGCTCCGGCCGCCACCGCCGCGTCCACGTCGCGCTCCCGCGTCAGCCCGCAGATCTTGACCCTGACGCTCATCGCCGCGGCACCTCCACCAGCTCGGGTAGGAGCCCCGGCGAGCGCATGAGCGCCGTCCCCACCAGCACGGCGTCGGCGCCGGCGTCGCGGGCCTCGACCACCTCGGCGCGGCCCCCGATGCCCGACTCGGCGATCCGCAGCACGCCCTCCGGGAGTTGGCCCAGCAGCCCCAACTGGCGGTCACGGTCGACCTCCAGCGTGTTCAGGTCGCGGGCGTTCACGCCCACCGCCCGCGCGCCCAACCCGACCGCCCGCTCCAACTCGGCCGCATCGTGGGCCTCGACCAGCGCGTCCATGCCCAGCAGGTCAGCTGTCGCCAGGAGCCGCGCCGCCTCGTCGTCGGTGACGAGGGCCAGGATGACCAGGATGGCGTCCGCTCCGGCCAACCGCTGGGCGGCAACGGTGTGCGGGAACACCGTGAAGTCCTTGGCCAGCGCGGGCAGCGGGGAGACGGCCCGGGCGGCGTTCAGGTCGGCCAGGCTGCCGCCAAAGTCGCGCGCCGCGCACAGCACCGACATGGCCGCCGCGCCGCCCTCGGCATAGGCCCGGGCGGTGGTCGCCACGTCCGCGTCCGAGGCGATCGCCCCGGCCGACGGCGAGGCCCGCTTGACCTCCGCGATGACCGTCACGTGCGGCCCGGCCGAAAGCGCGTCCAGGAACCCGCGGGCCGGCTCCGGCGCGTCGCGCCGCAGGTCGCCGGAAAGCGTGTCCAGGTAGCCGTTCACGCCGGCGCCCGGGCCTGGGTGAACTCGACCAACTCGGCCAGCTTGCGGCTGGCGGCGCCCGAGTCGATCGCCTCCACCGCGGTGTCGATGCCGTGTTCGAACTCGGCCACCAGACCGCCCACCAGCATGGCCGCCGCGGCGTTCAGGATCACGGCATCCCGGCGGGGGCCGCGCTCGCCGTCAAAGACGGTGCGGATGACGGCCGCGTTGTGGGCCGGGTCGCCGCCCACCCGCAGGTCGTCGGGCGTGCCCGGGGCGGGGCCGGTGGAGAGCGGCCGGGGATCCAGGGTGGACATCGTCACCTGGCCGTCTCGCACCTCGGCCATCAGGTTCTCGCCGGTGGGGGTCAGTTCGTCCAGGCCGCCGGCGCCATGCACCACCAGCGCGTGGTCGACGCCCAGCCGGGCCAGCACCTGGGCCATCGGCTCGACCAGGTTTGCGGCATACACGCCCATCACCTGGCGGCGGGCACCGGCCGGGTTGGTCAGCGGCCCCAGCAGGTTGAACACGGTGCGCACTCCCAGCTCGCGGCGCACCGGGCCGGCGTGGCGCATGGCCGGGTGGTGGGCCTGGGCGTAAAGGAAGCCGAACCCGACCTGGTCGATGGACGCGGCCACGTCCTCGGGCGAGAGGTCGATGCGCACGCCCAGCGCCTCCAGCACGTCGGCTGACCCGCACCGGCTGGACACCGCCCTGTTGCCGTGTTTGGCGATGGCGACACCGGCCGCGGCCGCCACCAGGGCGGCCGATGTGGAGATGTTGAAGGTGTCGGTGCCGTCGCCGCCGGTGCCGCAGGTGTCGACCAGGTGGTCGCGGGTGGGGGTGGCCGCGATCACGTGCGCGCGCATCGCCCGCGCGCACCCGGCCACCTCGTCGGGCGTCTCGCCCTTCATGCGCAGGCCGATGGCCAGGGCCGCGATCTGGGCCGGGCTGGCGTCGCCCGACATCACCTGCATCATGGCCGCGTGAGCCTCCTCGGCCGACAGGTTGTGGCCGTCCACCAGCTGCTTGATGGCGTTGTCGATCATGGCGCCTCTCCGGTCATGGCCAGGAAATTCTCGATCAGACGGCGGCCGTACGGCGTCAGCACCGACTCCGGGTGGAACTGCACCCCGAACGTCGGATGTTCCAGATGGCGCAACCCCATCACCTCGCCGTCGGGCGTGCGCGCGGTCACCGCCAGCACGTCGGGGATCGGCTCCAGCGCCGCCAGCGAGTGGTAGCGGCCGGCCTCGAACGGGCTGGGCAGGCCGGTATACAGGGCCGAGCCGTCATGGCTCACCTGATCGGGCTTGCCGTGCACCAGCCGGCCCGCCCGATCCACCCGCCCGCCGTACAGCTCGCAGATCACCTGGTGGCCCAGGCACACGCCGAGCACCGGCACGCGGCCGGCGAAGCGCTCCACCACCGCTCCCGAGACGCCCGCGTCGCGTGGGGTGCCCGGGCCGGGTGAGACGACCACGTGCGTGGGCTCGTAGGCCTCGGCCTGCTCGAGGTCGATCTTGTCGTTTCGGGCCACCTCGACCTCGGCTCCGGCGGTGGCGATGTAGTCCACCAGGTTGTAGGTGAAGGAGTCGTAGTTGTCGATCACGAGCACCCGGCTCACGGCCCGTACACCCCCGTCTCTGCCCGGTCGATGGCGGCGCCCAGGGCGGCCACCTTGTTCATGCACTCCTGATACTCCTCGCCCGGGTCGGAGTCGGCGACGATTCCGGCGCCGGCCTGCAGGTACACGACGCCGTCGCGCATGACCACGGTGCGGATGGCGATGCAGGTGTCCATGTCGCCGCCGAAGCCAAGGTAGCCGACGGCGCCCCCATAGGCGCCGCGGCGGCGGCCCTCGAGCTCGGAGATCAGCTGCATGGCCCGCACCTTGGGCGCCCCCGAGAGTGTGCCGGCGGGGAATGTGGCGCGCAGCAGCGAGGCGGCGTCGCGGCCGGGCGCCAGCTGCCCGAACACCTGCGAGACGATGTGCATGACGTGGCTGTAGCGCTCCACGTCCATGTACCGCCGGACCTCGACAGACCCCGGCTCACACACCCGCCCGAGGTCGTTTCGGGCCAGATCGACCAGCATCACGTGCTCGGCCCGGTCCTTCTCCGAGGCCAGGAGCTCGGAGGCCAGCTCGCCGTCCTGGGCGCGGTCGGCGCCGCGCGGGCGGGTGCCGGCGATCGGCCGCAGCTCGCACTCGCCGTCCAGCCCCAGCCGCACGTGCGTCTCGGGGGAGGAGCCGACCAGCTGGAAGTCGCCGTGGTCGAGCAGGAACATGTACGGGCTGGGATTGACCGCTCGCAGCGCCCGGTAGATGGCAAACGGGCTGGCCTCGGTATGCCTGCGCACGCGCTGGGAGAGCACGATCTGGAAGGCGTCGCCGGCGGCGATGTGCCCCTTGGCTCGCTCGACCGCCGTCATGTACTGCTCGCGCGAGGTGTCCACCGTCTGCAGCCCGGGCTCGAGCGGTGGGCCGGGGGCGGCCGCCGGGGCGCCGGCCAGGGCTGCCACCAGCTCGTCCACCTGGGTCTGCGGGCCGATCACCGACACCGTGCGGCGGACGTGGTCGAAGGCCACCACGGCATCCGCCAGCATGAACCGCATGCCGGGCAAACCGGCGTCAGCGGGGCCGGCCGGGGGCAACTCGACCGGCTCCAGTTCGCTCACCCAGTCGTAGGACACATAGCCCACCGCGCCGCCCACGAACGGCGGCTGGCCGGGCATGGGCGGCGGCTGCGAGCCGGCGAAGGCGACCGCCTCGGCCAGCGAGTCGGCGCTGCGCAGGCCGCAGCCCAGGAACGAGTAGCGGCCGACCTGCTCGCCACGCTCGACCGACTCCAGCAGGAAAGCGGGTGCGCCCAGCCGCTCGCGCAGCAGCATGTAGGCGGCCACCGGCGTCAGCAGGTCGCCGGGCAGCGTGCGCACGGTGCGCGTGGCGGTCGGAGCATGGGTGTGTGCGGTCTCGGTCATTGGAGGGTGTCCCAGAACGGACGTCTACTGCGGCTGGACTGCGGTCACTCTGGCTGCGTCCCACGCGGCGTGCGGTGCTCAACGTGGCCTCCGCGGCCCTTCGGGCCGGTGCCTGCGCTCCGCTCGCCGCTTGATCCTTGCCAGCGTGCCCGCATTCTGCGCCTCGTAACGACGTCCATTCTGTAACAACCTCCATCGGAAACAAAAAAGGCCCTCGCGGAGTGCGAGAGGCCTAGATGGTCGAGCGGGTGGGATGCCGCGGCGGCGCTAGCGGGTCACACCTCGCTCGGGTCGCCACTGCCAGTTTCCGCTGCGAACGCTCGCCATGATCGGCTTGACTATGCTCCATCGTTGGCCGCGCGTCAAGTTGCAACGAAGGAGCCGCATGCCCTCGACAGTCGTTCTCTCCGCCGTCCGCACGCCGTTTGGCAGGCTGGGCGGCGGCCTCGCCAGCCTGCCCGCCCCGACGCTGGGGATCGCCGCCGCCGGCGCCGCGCTGGAGCGCTCCGGTGTAACACCTGAGCAGGTCGGCTATGTGGTCATCGGCGAGGTGCTGCAGGCCGGCGTGGGCATGATCCCGTCGCGCCAGGTGTCGGCCGGCATCGGGCTGCCCCGCGACGTGGGCTCGGAGACCATCAACAAGGTGTGCGCGTCGGGCATGCGGGCGGTCAACTACGCCGACCTGCTGATCCGCGCGGGCGTGCATGACGTGGTGCTGGCGGGCGGCATGGAGAGCATGTCCAACGCCCCCTATCTGGCGGCCAAGGCCCGCTTCGGCTACACGATGGGCGACGGCCGGCTGATCGACCACATGACCTACGACGGGCTCACCTCGACCTTCGACGGGCTGATCATGGCCGAACAGAACTCGATCGTGTCCAAGGAGATCGGCTGCTCGCGCGAGGATCAGGACGCCTGGGCGCTGCGCAGCCACCAGCGGGCGATCGCGGCCATCGACGCCGGCCACCTCGCCGACGAGATCGTGCCGGTGACCGTGCCCGGCCGCAAGGGCGACACGGTGGTGGAAGCCGATGAGGGGCCGCGCCGAGACACCTCGGCCGAGCGGCTGGCGGCGCTCAGGCCGGTGTTCAGCGCCGACGGCGTGACCACGGCCGGCAACGCCCCGGGCGTGAACGACGGGGCCGCCGCGCTGGTGCTGGCCTCCGACGAATGGGCCGAGCAGCATGGCCTGCGGCCGATCGCCCGGATCCTGGCCGAGGGCCACTGCGGCGACGACTACGCCTACCTGGTGCGCACCCCGGCCGAGGCATCCCGGCGAGCCCTGCAGAACGCGGGCATGAGCCTCGACGATGTCGACCTGATCGAGGTCAACGAGGCCTTCTGCTCGGTCGTCCTGAACACCATCGACCTGCTGGGCGTTGACGCCGACAAGGTCAACGTGCAGGGCGGCGCGGTGGCCTACGGGCATCCGATCGGGGCGTCCGGCGCGCGCCTGATCGGCACCCTGATCCACCAGCTGCGGCGACGTGGTGGCGGGGTGGGGCTGGCCGCTATCTGCTCCGGCGCCGCCCAGGGCGATGCCACTCTGCTGGCTGTGGATCCCGCGTGAGCGACCGGCTGACGATCGTCGGGGCCGGGCAGATGGGGGCGGGGATCGCGCAGGTGGCGGCGGTGGCCGGCTATCAGGTGACCCTGGTGGACGTCTCGCCCTCCCAGCTGGAGCGGGCCCGCAGCTCGATCGCCGGCTCGCTGGCCAAGCTGGTGGAGAAAGGCCGGCTGGAGTCCGACGCCGCCGATGCGGCGGTCGAGCGGATCACGCCGGCCTCCCAACCGGCGCCTGCCGACCTGGCGATCGAGGCCGCCACCGAGGAGGTGGAGCTCAAGCTGCGCATCTTCCGTGAGCTGGACGAGGCCGCCGGCGAGGGCGCCGTGCTGGCGTCCAACACCAGTTCCATCCCCATCACCAGGCTGGCGGCGGCCACCGGCCGGCCGGAGCGGGTGGTCGGCATGCACTTCATGAACCCGGTGCCGCTGATGCCGCTGGTGGAGCTGATCCGCGGCCTGGAGACGTCCGACGAGACGGCCGCCTTCGTGCGCGCAGCGGCCGAGCGGATGGGAAAGACGGTGGCCGAGGCGCACGACCATCCGGGGTTCATCTCCAACCGCATCCTGGTGCCCATGATCAACGAGGCTGTGTACTGCCTGATGGAGGGCGTGGGCGACCGGGAGTCGATCGACACGGTCATGAAGCTGGGCATGAACCACCCGATGGGCCCGCTGGCCCTGGCCGACCTGATCGGCCTGGACACCTGCCTGGCCATCATGCAGGTGCTGCATGACGGGCTGGGCGACGACAAATACCGGCCGTGCCCGCTGCTTCGCACCTATGTCGAGGCCGGCCGGCTGGGCCGCAAATCGGGCCGCGGGTTCTACGAGTACTGAGCAGCGCGCTCTGGAACCCTGGCGGCGCCGGGAACGTCTGAACGGCATGCGACGCTTGGAGGTGGTTCCTTAATGACGTCGTCACGAGGCGCAGGATGTGGGCACGCTGGCAAGGATCGAGCGGCGAGCGGAGCGGAGGCGTGGTTTCACCACGTTGAGCACCGCACGCCGCGTGGGACGCAGCCAGTGTGCCCGCAGACCAGCCGCAGCAGACGTTCATTGAGGAACCACCTCCTGACCCCGCTGATCCTGATTGCCATGCTGGCGGCCTCCTGCGGCCAGCAGTCCGGATCCCACGATGTCAGTGCGCCGCCTCCGCCCACCGGCGCGCACACTGTCGCCGGCATCTACCTGCGCCACAGTTCGGCGGATGCGGGGGCCGGGCGGCCGACCGCCGGCGTGCGCATCGGCCTGTATCTGCGGCCGATAGTTTTCGGGCCGGTGATGGCCGACCCGCCGCGCCCGATCGCGATCGTGCGCACCGGCGCCGGCGGAGAGTTCACGTTCACCGGCCTTGGCCGCCGCCGCTACTTCATCGTCGCCCTGGACAACCGCGCCTACACGGTCGGAACGTGGGTGCGGCCGGGCACACGGATCACCCTGAGCGGCTGCACCACCTGCGCCCGTCCTATGTGACCGGCGGCCGGCCTCCAGGCCTGGCCACGAACAGCCGCCCGCCGGCTCCGGCCACGGTCAGGCAGCCTGCGGCCGCCAGCGGCCACAGCCAGGCGGATGAGCCGACCCCGCTGCTGCCGATCGCCATCCGCAGGTACGCCTGTCCGGCCGTCGTCAGCCCGAGCACCGCCACCGAGCAGGCGTAGAACCCGCGCAGCCGGCCGCGGCCGTCAAGGTGCCGCATCCGCCAGCCCAGCAGCGCACAGGCCACGCCGGGGACGCCGGCGCCCAGTGCCAGATCGACCGTGTGCGTGCCCAGCGACCCGGCCACAGCCAGCAGTCCGCCCGCCAGCACCAGCAGCTCAGGCGGCTGCCAGCCGCGGAGCGGACGGCTCAGCCGGGAGGTGAGCCCCGGTCCGACGCTGCCTTCGCCCATGCTCCGAGTATGCGCTGCCTGCGCACCGGTGTCGAGGGCAGCATCCTGATTGCCACCGCCGCCCCGGCGGCGGTGGTGACCGCCGAGATCGCCCAGATCACCGGATAGCCGGTGTGCTCGAGCGCCAGCCCGGCGATCGGAGCCGCCAGCGATCCCCACCCGAAGACGACGGTGGAGGCAAGGCCGACCGCGCGCCCGGCCCGCTCCGGCCCGGCCAACTCTCCGGCCACCAGATACAGGACGCCGTTGAAGCCGAACACGCCGAAGGCAAGCAGCGCGGTCAGCGGCAGGGCGGCCCATGTGCCGGCTGCCAGGGCGGCCGGCATCAGCAGCGCCATGGCTGTGGCCAGCAGGCCGGTGATGCACAGCACGTGGATGCGGCGGGCGCCGCCGTCGCGGTCGGCCTGCCGGCCCCAGACCACGCGTGATCCGGCCGCGGTGACGTTCAGCAGCGTGAACCCGACGGTGGCTGCCAGCGCCGACATGCCGCCGTGGCGGACGGCCGGGATGTAGTAGGTGAGCACGCTTCCCAGCGCCCACACGTAGAGCAGGCCGACGGCCAGCAGCGGTCGCATGCCGGGGATGGAAAGCACGCCGCCCAGGCCGCGCCCGGGCGACTCCGCGCGGTCGCTTCCAGCCACGGTCGAGAACAGGATGGCGGTCACTCCTGCGGCCAGCGCCGCCCCCAGCATGGCCAGCCGCAGGCCGCCGGCGGAGGCCAGAGCGGGCAGCAGCAGCGATCCCAGCGCGCCGCCCAGCGGCACCCCCAACTGCCGCCAGCCCAGCACGACGCCCCGCCGCTGTGGCGGGAACTCGCGCAGCAGCGAGGTCATCCCGGCCACCGGCACTGCCGCGCCGCCGATCCCGGCCACGAAGAGGGCGGCGCCGAAGGCGACGGCGTCGGTGGTCAACGCCGACGCCGCCAAGCCGGCCAGGTTGAGCAGTCCGCCGGCGATCAGCACCGGGCGGGCGCTGAAGCGGTCGACCAGCATTCCGGCCGGCACCAGGGCCACCGCTGAGCCGACGCCGACGGCCGCGAACACGGCCCCGAACCCGGCCGGGCCGACATGCAGCGCCGAGCGGATGTTCGACCCGATCGCGGGCAGCCCGAAGCTGATCATCGAAAACGCGGCCTGCGAGGCCACGGCCAGGATCAGGATCTGGCGCTGGCGTGTCACCGGGGCCACCGTAGCGCGCAGCCGGCATAGCAACAACACGTGTCTGGGCTAGTACGATAGGCGAATGTCGATGTATCCCACGGCCCAGCTGCGGGCACTCGTCGAGGTGGCGGCGACCGGCAGCTTCACCCGGGCGGCGGAGGCGCTGGGTGTCGCCCAGCCGACGGTCAGTGGGGCGATCGCCGCGCTCGAGGGCCGGGTGGGCGCGCCGCTCCTGGTGCGGGCGCGGCGGGGCGTGACGCTGACCGCAGCCGGGCGGGCGCTGCTGCCGCACGCCCAGCGGGCGCTGGCTCTGGCCGCCGATGCCGAGGCAGCCGTCGACCGGGCGGTGGCCGGCGAGCGGCTGCGGCTGTGGGTGGCGGCCGGCGAGGCGCTGGCCACCTACGTGCTGCCGGACGCCCTGGCCCGCCTGCGCGAGCGCATGCCCAGCCTGGAGGCGGGGTTCGTGGTGGGCGACGTGGCCCGCGTGCTGTCGGCGCTGCGGGCGGGGGAGGTGGACGCGGCGCTGGTCACCGGCGAGACGCTGACCGCCGACATCCAGTCGGCTGGCTTCGGCCGCACCCGGCTGGTGGCGGTGGGGTCTGCGTGGGAGCCGCCGCGCACGCAGCCGCTGGCGGCGGCCGACCTGCGCGAGCGGACGCTGGTGGTGCGCGACCGCGGCACCGTCAACCGGGGCCAGGTCGACCGCTGGTTGGAGCGGGCCGGTGTGCAGCCGGCCGCCCGCCTGGAGGCGTTCAGCCTGGAGGCGGTCAAGCACTGCGTGGAGGCGGGTCTGGGGCTCGCCATCGTGCCCGACCTGGCGGTCGCGCACGAGCTCGAGCTGGGCACGCTGCGCCAACTGCCGCTGGCCGGGCCGGAGCTCGAACTGGAGTTGTGCCTGGCCTGGCGCCGGGATGAGCGTCCGGCCCCTGCCGTCACCGCATTGCTGGATGTGCTGCGCGAGCCGCGGCCGGGTCAGGCGGCCAGCCGGCTGAGCAGTCCTCCCCAGGCGTAACTGCGGCTGGTGGGCCTGCGGTAGACGTTTGGCTCGGTTGGGCTGGCGCCCACGACCGGATGGTCATCGATCCGCGGGGACATGCCGAGCGGACGAGCGGCGACCACGGAGCGGGCCGGCTTTCGGGTTGGCGAGCCGGCGGCGGCCAGCGGGCGGCGGTCGGAACCGTACATGGTGAGACTCCTGGGAGCGAGACAGCGATGGGCGGGACGGGGTGTGCCGGGCGGAGCGGCCCGGTCGGTCCCGGTAATCGCCCGCAGCTGGCCGCGCTCCCTACCCGGACGGGTGAACCGCCCTCCAACCACTCTAGGATGTGCTCCATGGTCAGGCTCGACCGCATCTACACGCGCGGCGGCGACGGCGGCGAGACGTCGCTGGGCGACGGCGCCCGCGTGCCCAAAAGCCACCCCCGGATCGCCGCCTACGGCACGGTCGACGAAACCGGCGCGGCCATCGGTGCGGCCATCGCCGCCGGCCTGGAGCCGGCCGTGGCCGAGCTTCTGCGACGGGTCCAGAACGACCTGTTCGACGTCGGCGCCGACCTGGCCGTGCCGGTGGACACCGAGCGCGGCCACGGCAAGAGCCGGCTGCGCATCCAGGCCCGCCACGTCGAGGCGCTGGAGGCGGAGTGCGACCGCTATACCGAACGCCTGCAGCCGCTGCAGAGCTTCGTGCTGAGCGGCGGCACCTCCGCCGCGGCGGCCCTGCACGTGGCCCGCACCGTGTGCCGCCGAGCCGAACGAGAGGCCGTCCAGTTGGCGGCCTCGGAGCAGGTCAACCCGGACGCCATCGCCTACCTCAACCGGCTCTCGGATCTGCTCTTCATCCTGGCCCGGATCGCAAACGACGAGGGCCGGGCCGACGTGCTGTGGCAGCCGGGGGCGTCCCTGGCGGGGGAGTAGGCTTCGGGCATGGCCATCCCGGCCCGCGAACCGGAACCCGCCGAGCCGCTTCGCGCGACCATCTCCGGCATCCCGTACGAGTCCGTGTACACGCCGGGCACCAGCCCGGTCGACTACGCGGCCGACCTGGGCGACCCGGGTGAGTTCCCGTACACCCGCGGCATCTACGAGACGATGTACCGCGGCAAGCCGTGGACCATGCGCCAGTTCGCCGGCTTCGGCACAGCCGAGGAGACCAACCGGCGCTTCCGCTATCTGCTCGAGCACGGCCAGACGGGGCTGTCCACGGCCTTCGACATGCCCACCCTGATGGGCTACGACTCCGACCACCCGCGCTCGCTGGGCGAGGTCGGCCGGGAGGGCGTGGCCGTTGACACGCTGGCCGACATGGAGGATCTGTTCCGCGGCATCCCACTCGACCAGGTGACCACCTCCATGACCGTGAACGCGCCGGCCGCCGTGCTGCTGGCCCAGTACGTATGCCTGGGCGAGCTGCAGGGTGTGGGCCCCGACAAGCTGGGCGGCACCATCCAGGCCGACATCCTCAAGGAGTACATCGCCCAGAAGGAGTGGATCTTTCCGCCCGCGCCGTCCATGCGGCTGATGGTGGACATGATCGAGTGGTGCACCCAGCACATGCCGCGCTGGCACCCGGTGTCGATCTCCGGCTACCACATCCGGGAGGCGGGGTCGACCGCCGCCCAGGAGCTGGCCTTCACGCTGGCCGACGGCTTCGCCTATGTGGAGGCGTGCGTGGCCCGGGGCATGGACGTGGACGCGTTCGCGCCCCGGCTCAGCTTCTTCTTCAACGCCCATATCGACTTCTTCGAGGAGATCGCCAAGTACCGGGCCGCCCGCCGGATCTGGGCGCGCACCATGCGCGAGCGCTACGGGGCCAAGAACCCGCGATCGCTGCTGATGCGCTTCCACACGCAGACCGCCGGCGTGTCGCTGACCGCCCAGCAGCCGGAGGTGAACATCGTGCGCACCGCCATCGAGGCGCTGGCGGCGGTGATGGGCGGCACCCAGTCGCTGCACACCAACTCCTAGGACGAGGCGCTGGCGCTGCCCACCGAGGACGCCGCCCGGCTGGCCCTGCGCACCCAGCAGGTGATCGCGTCCGAGACCGGGGTGGTGCACTCCGCCGACCCGCTGGGTGGCTCGTGGCTGGTGGAGAGCCTGACCGACCGCCTGGAGGCCGAGGCGATGGAGTACTTCCGCCGCATCGAGCAACTGGGCGGGGTGCTGCAGGCGCTGGAGGAGAACTTCTTCCAGCGCGAGATCGCCGAGGCCTCGTATGCATTCCAGCGGGATGTGGAGGAGGGCCGGCGGCTGATCGTGGGCGTGAACGCGCACGTCTCGGACGACGATGACCAGGTGGAGATCCTGCGCATCTCACCCGAGACCGAGCGGCGCCAGCTGGAGCGGCTCGAGGCGGCTCGTGGGCGGCGCGATCAGGCGGCGCTGGCCGGGCCGCTGGGCCGCCTGCAGGAGGCCGCGAAGACGGACGAGAACGTGATGCCGCACATCCTCGACTGCGCCCGGGTGTACGCCAGCGAGGGCGAGATCTGCGACGCCCTGCGCGAGGTGTGGGGCGTCTACCGGGAGACGCCCGTCTTCTAGCTCTGGCCCGGCGCGGCTCGCAGGCGCAGATAGGCGAGCGTCCAGGCCGTGGCCAGGTAGGGCATGAGCACCGCCGCCTCCAGCACGCTGGCGGCCACCACCCGCGGGCCGGACGCCATCCACAGGAAGACCAGGGTGGCCAGGGGCGATCCGGCCACCGCCAGCATCAGCGACACCATCACCATCGCGAACACGTTGCTCGAGTGGCCGGCAGCCAGGGCGCCGCTGCGGCCAAGCGCGACCCGCGGCGAGGCGCCCTCCAGCACCGTCGCCGGTATCGCGAACGCCCATCTGGCCAGGATCAGGAGCCCGGGCAGGACCAGCAGCACGAGTCCGGCGCTGACCACGGCCGCCATCCCGACGGCAACCCCCAGTGCGGCGCCGGTCCGCCGCCAGGCGATCCGCAGCGGCTGGCGTGGCCCGTCCGCCGGGCCGGCGGCCAGACCGCCGGCCAGCCCGGCCTGCACCATCAGGAAGCCGGTCAGCCCCGCCACCGCAGCCACCGCCGCGGCGGCGGCATCCGACACCTGCGCGGCTGCGACCGCCATCGCGGCCGCAGCCAGGCTGACCGCCAGGGCGAGGCCGACGGGGGCCGGCCAGCCGCGCGCGTACAGCCTCCACGCCTCGCCGAAGATGCCTGACAGCTCGCCCATCCGGCGCAGGCTACGGCAACTTTCCGCCATGGGCGGGCGTCCTAGCCGGTCGTGGATGCCTGGAGCCTCGCCGATCTGACCGCCGCACATGCCGAGGCCGGCGGCCTCTACCACGAGTTCCTGCGCGTGCCGGCGCTGTCGGCCGGCCTGTATGTGCTGGATGCCGGCGCCGTCGACCCGCAGTCCCCGCACACCGAGGACGAGATCTACCACGTGCTGGCCGGCCGGGCCCGGATCACCGTGGGCGATGACGATCGCCCGGTCGCAGCCGGCGACACCGTGTACGTCGCGGCCGGCGTCGAGCACCGTTTCCACTCGATCGCTGAGCGGCTGGAGCTGCTTGTGCTGTTCGCCCCGATCGAGTCCGGCTGAGCCGCGGGCCAGATCGGCTCGGATACACTCGGGCGCGCTATGACCGGCAGGATCCGAGTTGTTGTCGCCAAGCCCGGCCTGGACGGCCATGACCGCGGCGCCAAGATCATCGCCCGCAGCCTGCGCGACGCGGGCATGGAGGTGATCTACACGGGCCTCCACCAGACCCCCGAGCAGATCGTCGAGACCGCCATCCAGGAGGACGCCGACGCGATCGGCCTGTCCATCCTGTCGGGCGCCCACATGACCCTGGTGCCGCGCGTGCTCGACCTGCTGCGCGAGCGCGACGCGGGCGACATCCTGGTGGTGCTGGGCGGCACCATCCCGGCCGACGACATCCAGGAGCTGAAGCGGCTGGGCGTGGCCGAGGTGTACACGCCGGGGGCGCCAACGGCCCAGATCGTCGAGTACCTGACCTCCGCGCTGGGTGACCGCTGATGCCGACCTCGGGGCTTCGGATCTCTATCGACGGCCGGGTGGCCTGCGTCACCGTTGACCGGCCGAAGGTGCTGAACGCACTCAATACCGCGCTGCTGCAGGAGCTGCTGGCCACGCTGCGCGACCTGGGCAGCGATTCCGGCGTGGGCGTGATCGTGCTCACCGGGTCGGGCGAGCGATCGTTCATCGCCGGCGCCGACATCAAGGAGATGGCCGGCAAGACACCGCTGGAGGCGCGCGCCTACTCCGAGTTGGGGCAGGAGATCGCCCACCTGCTGGAGACGATGCGCAAGCCCACCATCGCCGCCGTCAACGGCTATGCGCTGGGCGGCGGCTGCGAGATGGCGCTGGCCTGCGACGTGCGGCTGGCCTCCGAGAACGCGCATTTCGGCCAGCCCGAGATCAACCTCGGCATCATCCCCGGCTGGGGCGCCACCCAGCGCCTGGCCCGGGCAACCAACATCGGCTACGCCAAGGAGCTGATCCTGACCGGGCGCATGATCGACGCCGACGAGGCGCTCGAGCGCGGGCTGGTGCAGCACATCTACCCGACCGCCGAGCTGATGCCACGCACCTTCGAGCTGGCCCAGGCGATGGCCGCTAAAAGCCCCGTCGCGCTGTACTACGCCAAGGAGGCCACCAACCGCTCGCTGCACGGCGACATCGGCGGCAACCTGGTGCACGAGGCCGACCTGTATTCGCTCATGTTCTCCACCGACGACGCCCGCGAGGGCCTGAACGCATTCGTGGAGAAGCGCGACCCCACGTTCATCGGCAAGTAAGGAAGGACGCACCCTTGAACATCGCAGTCTGTGTCAAGGAGGTGCCCAGCGCCACGTCGGCGCGGCGCCTCAACCCAACCACCAACCGGCTCGACCGGTCGGGCGACTCGGAGCTCAACCCGTTCGACATCCACGCCCTCGAGGAGGCCGTGCGGATCCGCGAGGGTGGCGCTGAGGTGGCCGAGATCGTGGCCGTGTGCATGGGCCCTGAGTCGGCCCAGCGGGCGCTCACCAAGGCGCTCGCGCTGGGCGCCGACCGGGCGGTGCTCTTGACCGACGACGCCCTGGCCGGCTCCGACATCGCCGGCACCGCCTACGCACTGGCGGCGGTCATCGAGCGCCAGGACGCACAGCTGGTGCTGCTGGGCCAGCAGGCTGCGGACGCCGACTGTTACGTTATGGCGGCGGCTGTGGCCGAGCACCTGCGCCGGCCGCTGGTGACCCAGGTTGCGCACCTGGACGTCAGTTCGGGCGGGGTCAAGGCCAAGCGCCAGACCGAGCATGGCTACGACGTGGTGCAGGCGCCGCTGCCGGCCGTCGTGTCCGTTTCGGACGCCATCAACACCCCGCGCCTGCCCTCCATCAAGGCCATCATGGGCGCCAAGAAGAAGCCTCTGGAGCGGCTGTCGGCGGCCGACGCCGGCCTGGACACGAGCCGGGTGGGCGGCGACGGCGCCCGCAGCGTGGTGCGCGCGGTCACGCCGCCGGAGGCCAAGGCCGCCGGCGTCACCATCGAGGATTCGGGCGGCGACTCGGCCGAGAAGCTGGTCGCCATCCTGGTTGAAAGGGGGCTGCTGTGAAGCTCCTGGTGTACATCCATTCTGACGAGGGCGAGTTCAACGCCAATAGCCTTGGCGTGCTGGCCAAGGCGGCCGAGCTGGGCGGCGAGGTGACCGCCTTCGTGGCCGGCTCCGGGGTCGACGACGGCTGGGCCGGCGGGCTGGGGGGCTACGGCGCCGGCCGGGTGCTGGTGGCCGACGATGCGGCGCTGGCCGGCGGCCTGTCGCAGCCGCTGGTGGACGCGATCGAGGGCCCGGCCCGGGAGGCCGATGCTGTGCTGTTCGGCGCCGGTGTGGTCTCGGCCGACGTGGCCGCCGGGCTGGCGGCCAGGATCGGCGCAGGCATCGCCTGCGAGACGACGGCGCTGCGGGTGGACGGCGACCAGTTGGTGGCGGTGCGCCCGGCGCTGGGTGACTCCGTCATGGTCGAGTCCGGCTTCGCCGGCGGCGGCGCGGTGGTGCTCGCCCGGGCGAACGCCTTCGCCGTGCCCGAGCAGCCCTCGGGCTCGAGCGCCCCGGTGGAGCGGGTGAGCGTGTCGGTGGCCGACTGGTCGCAGGCGGCCAGGATGACCGGCCGCGAGCAGGCCGAAACGGGCGGCGTGGACATCACGGAGGCCGATGTGCTGGTGGCTGTCGGGCGTGGCATGGGCGGCCCCGAGAACGTGCCGGTGGTGGAGGCGCTGGCCAAGGCCATGGGCGGCGCGGTGGCGGCCACCCGGGCGGTGGTGGACGCAGGCTGGGTGCCGTACTCGATGCAGGTTGGCCAGACCGGAAAGACGGTGTCGCCCAAGCTGTACATCGCCTGCGGCGTGTCGGGGGCGATCCAGCACAAGGTCGGCATGGCCAACGCGGGCACTGTGGTGGCGATCAACAAGGACCCCAACGCGCCCATCCACGAGTTCGCCGACGTCAGCATCATCGGCGACACACTGACGGTCATCCCCAAGCTGACGGAGCTGATCGCCGCCAAGAGAGGCTAAACCGGGGTCAGGCACCGTCACGTGGTCCGTGACGGTGCCTGACCCCGGTTCTACATGTCGGTGTACTCGGGGCCGGAGCCGCCCTCGGGCGGGGTCAGCCGGCCGCCTTTGGCGGTGATCGCGCCGCACTGCACGCAGTTGGACGGCGTCAACTTGACCGCGACTGTGGGGCCGCCGCCGTCCTCCTCGATCTCGTACACCGCCGCCGGGCACATCGCCACCCAGGCCTGCGCCACCTCCCGCGGCACCCGGTCGCGGACACGCACGTGGTTGGGCTGGTCGTCGCGGCTGCGGTTGCCCGAGGCGAACACGCTGGACAGCTTGTCGAAGGTCAGCTTGCCGTCGGGAGCGGGATAGCTGCGCGGGCCGATGGCCACCGCCGCCTCGCTGTCGCGCTCGACCGCGAACGACCCGGGTGGGAAGGCGCCGCGGGTGATGTCCATCACGCTGGCGATGCCGCCGCCAACGAAGAGCCCGCGGTTGAGCGCCTGGCGCATGTTCCGCACCCGCCGCAGGTCGCTCCAGATGTGGCTGCGGCGGACGCGCTGGTCGTATCCCGAAAGCGCGCCGGGCGCGGCCAGGTCGGCGTCCGCCTTGAGTTGCTCGTAGATCGCGTCGGCCGCCAGCATGCCGGAGCGCATGGCGTAGTGCACGCCCTTCAGCTTGGGCACGTTGACGAACCCGGCCGAGTCGCCCGTCAGCACCGCACCCGGCACCGACAGGCTGGACGGCAGCGACAGGAAGCCGCCCTCGGGGATGGTCTTGGCACCCCAGGCCAGCCGCTCGCCGCCCTCCAGCAGGCGCCGGATCATGGGGTGGGTCTTGAACTCCTGCAGCGTGTCGTGGGGCGACAGGCTGGCGTCGTGGTAGTCCAGGCCGACAACGAAGCCGATCGCAATCCGGTCGGCGCCCATGGGGTAGATGAAGGAGCCGCCCGACTCGCCGTGCTTGGCCTGCGGACGAAGCGGCCAGCCCAGGGTGTGGATCACCCGATCCAGCGGCCGCTTGACCCGCCACAACTCCTTGACCCCGAGGCTGTAGATCTGCGGGTTTCGCCCCCGCAGCCCGAAGTGCTCGATCAGCGCCCCGGCCAGGTGGCCCTGGGTGCCCTCGGCCAGCACGGTGGCCCGGGCGTGGATCTCCGACCCCGGCTCGTAGTTGGCCTGCGGTTGGCCGTCGCGGTCCAGGCCCTTGTCGCCAGTGATCACGCCGCGCACCGCCCCGCCCTCCACCAGCAGCGTCGAGGCGGCCGTCTCCGGCAGCACCATCGCGCCCAGCTCCTCGGCCCGCTCGGCCAGGTGCCGGCCCAGTTGGGACAGCGAGAAGATCCAGTTGCCCTTGTTGTGGAAGGGCGGCGGCGTCGGGATGCGGGCTGCGTACCTGGGATGCATCATGTACACCGCCTCGCCGGGCACCGGGCCGAAGCCTGGCAGCGACTCCAGCGGCACGTCGGGCAGCAGGTCGCGCAGTGCGCTTGGGTTCACGATCGCGCCCGACAGCAGGTGCGCACCGGCCACCCGGCCCTTGTCCAGCACCGCCACCGGCACCTCGCCCAGCCGCTCGGCCGTGGCCGGGTCGTCCGCCAGCAGCTGGCCAAGCCGGATCGCCCCGGCCAGCCCGGCCGGGCCGCCGCCGACGAATACCACGCCGACGTCGATCCGCTCGTCCTCCGCCCCCTGGGGGGCGGCCACGAACTCGTTCACCTTGACCGGAGGTGGGTAGTCGGACGGTCGCCGGGCCATAGGCGCGGGATGCTACCGGCTCGCTACGCTGCCGCGGATGCGCACCGTCGACCTGCGATCAGACACCGTCACCAAGCCCACACCCGAGATGCGGCAGGCGATGGCCGTGGCCGAGGTGGGCGACGACGTGTGGGGCGACGACCCCACGGTGATCGAGCTGGAGCGCGAGGTGGCGGCCATGTTGGGCAAGCCGGCCGCCCTGTACGTGCCCTCCGGGTCGATGGGAAACCTGATCTGCGTGCGCGCCCAGACTCGGCCCGGGGACGAGATCCTGTTGCACGAGAAGGCCCACGTGGCCGTGCACGAGCAGGGTTCGGCGGCGGCCTTGGCAGGCGTGCAAACCCACCAGCTGACCGGCCAGGACGGGGTGCTGGAGGTGGAGCTGCTGGAGCGCAACCTGCGCGACGCCTCCGACATCCACCACTCGCGCCAGAGCCTGGTCTGCGTTGAGAACACGCTGGGCGAGATGGGCGGGCTGGTGTATCCGCAGGAGCGGATCGAGGCGATCGCGGGGTTCGCCCACGCCCACGGCATGAAGGTGCACATGGACGGCGCCCGGCTGTGGAACGCGGCTGTCGCCAGCGGCCGCAGCCCGGCCGAGTTGGCCGCCCCGGTCGACACGCTCAGCGTGTGCTTCTCCAAGGGCCTGGGCGCCCCGGTCGGCTCGGCGGTGGCGGGGACCATTGAGTTCGTGGCGGCCGCCCGCCGAAACCGAAAGCTCCTGGGGGGCGGCATGCGGCAGGCCGGGATCATCGCCGCCGGCGCCATGTATGCGCTCCGCCATCACGTCCAGCGGCTGGCCGACGACCACCGAAACGCGCGTCTGCTGGCCGATGGGCTGGCGGACTACGCGGCCGTCAGCGTGCAGCCCGAGCGGGTGCAGACGAACATCGTGCTGGCCGCCGTCAGGGACGGCCGCAGTGCCCCCCAGGTGGTGGCTGAGCTGGGCCGGGCGGGCGTCCTGTGCGGCTCGCTGGACGACCGCACGGTGCGCTTCGTGACCCATCTGGATGTGGATTCCGAGGGCGTTTCGGCCGCCCTGGAGCGTTGCCGGCCGGTGCTATCCTGAGAGAAATGAAGACCGGAATCCATCCTGACTATGTGATCGCGAACGTGCACTGCTCGTGTGGAAACGAGTTCGTCACCCGCGCCACCAAGCCCGATCTGCACGTCGAGATCTGCTCGGCGTGCCACCCGTTCTACACGGGCACGCAGAAGCTCGTTGACACCGGCGGCCGGGTTGAGCGGTTCCGCCGCCGCCAGGCGAAGTCAACTAGCTAGGCATACGTGCCGATTGATCCTGGGATGACCGATCTCCAGGACCAGTCGTGAGCGCGAACGTCGGCGGGCAGGCGGTGCTCGAGGGCGTGATGATGCGCAGCCCCGGCTCGTGGTCTGTGGCCGTGCGCCGGCCCGACGGCGGTGTGTCCAGCGTGTGCAAGCCGATCTCGTCGGCGGCCGCCCGCCACCGCTGGCTGCGGCTGCCGATCCTGCGCGGCATGGTGGCGCTGGGCGAGTCGCTGGCCATCGGCTTCCGCGCGCTGGCGGTGTCGGCCAACTACGCCGCGGCCGAAGAGGGCGAGGACCCCGACGACGCGGCCGAGTTGACCAAGGGCCAGCTGGCGTTCGCCTTCGCTATCGCGATCGGCTTTGCGGTGATCGTGTTCAAGGTCTCGCCGGCCGTGATCACCGAGCTTCTGCCCATCCACTCGACCTTCGTGTTCGTGCTGGTCGAGGGGCTGATCCGGGTGTCCATTCTGATCATCTACCTGGCCGGCATCTCGCTGGTGCCCGACCTGCGCCGCGTCTTCCAGTACCACGCTGCCGAGCACAAGGCGATCAACGCCTTCGAGGACGGCGCCGAGCTGACGCCCGAGCGGGTGCAGTCGTACTCCAAGATCCACGTCCGCTGTGGGACGGCCTTCCTTCTGTGGGTGATGGTGGTGGCCGTGTTCGTGTTCGCGGCGGTCGGCCGGCCGTCGTGGCCGGTGCTGATCGCCTCCCGCGTGCTGCTCTTGCCGGTGATCGCCGGCATCGCCTACGAGCTGATCCGGTTCGGCGCCCGCCACCCGGACAACCGCATCCTGCGCGGGCTGCTGGCGCCCGGCCTGTGGCTGCAGTCGCTGACCACCCGCGAGCCCACGCTCGACCAGGTCGAGGTGTCGATCCGGGCGCTGCGCGACGTGCTCGAGGCCGAGCAGTCGCGGGTCGGCGATGCCGCTGTCGAAGTCATGGCCTAGAGACGGGTGACGCCACGCCGGCGCGTGGCTGGTCGCTCGCCGTCTCTACGCGGCCGCAGGGCCACGCGAGACGGCGAGCTTCGGCTGCGAACCGTCGCCTGGGTGCGTCCTCTCACGTCGGCGTGGCATCAACCGTCTTGAGGCCGCCTCCGGCCCCAGCACTATCCTTCGCCACTGGCATGGAACCGCTTGTGGCAGAGATCGAACGCCGCTTCGCCGAGCTCGAGCAGCAGCTTGGTGACCCGGCCGCGATCGCGGATCAGCGTCGCTACGCGCAGCTGGCCCGCGAGCACAAGGCGCTGCGCGAGGCGCACGCTCTGGCCGCGCGCTGGCGTGAGTTGACCGCGCAGGCCGCAGACGCCGCCGAGCTGCTGGCAGACGGCGATGAGGAGATGCGGGCCTTCGCCCAGGAGCAGCTGGCCGCCGCCCGGGCCGAGCTGCCCGGAGTGGAGGAGGAGCTGCGGCTGGCCATGCTGGAGCGCGACCCGGCCGACGACCGCAACGTGCTGGTCGAGTTGCGGGCCGGCACCGGCGGCGACGAGGCGGCCCTCTTTGTGGGCGACCTGTACGAGATGCTGAACCGGTATGCCGCCGAGCGCGGCTTCAAGACCGACACGGTGACCACGGCGCCGGGCGACGCCGGCGGCTTCAAGGAGCTGGTGTTGGAGATCCGCGGCGACGGCGCCTACTCGGTGTTCAAGTACGAGAGCGGCGTGCACCGCGTGCAGCGGGTGCCGGCCACCGAGTCGCAGGGGCGTATCCACACCTCGACCGCAACCGTTGCGGTGCTACCGGAGCCGGACGAGGTGGAGGTGACGATCGACCCCTCCGACCTCATGATCGACGTCTTCCGGGCCGGCGGGCCGGGTGGGCAGTCGGTCAATACCACCGACTCGGCCGTCCGCATCACCCACAAGCCGACCGGCACCGTGGTCACCTGCCAGGACGAGCGCAGCCAGCTGCAGAACAAGGAGCGGGCCATGAAGATCCTGCGCGCCCGGCTGTACGAGGCCGAGCGCGAGCGGGCCGCCGCCGAGGAGGCGGCCAGGCGGTCGGCCCAGATCGGAAGCGGCGAACGGTCGGAGAAGATCCGCACCTACAACTTCCCCCAGAACCGGGTCACCGACCACCGGGTGGGGGTGACGGTGCACCGGCTGGACGGCGTGCTGGCGGGCGATCTGACCGAATTCACCGAGGCCCTGCAGGCGGACGAGAAGCGCCGCAAGCTGGCCGCGGCCGCGGGCGTGTGAGACGCCTGGGCGAGGTGATCCGGCTGTCGGCTGGATACCTGGAGCAGCACTCGAGCCCAACCCCGCGGCTGGACGCCGAACTGCTGATCGGCCATGCCCTGGGCCTTTCCCGAGTCGACCTGTACGTCCACCACGAGCGGCCGCTGGACGAGCCTGAGCTGGCGACGATCCGCGGGCTTCTGGAACGGCGCAGGGCACGTGAGCCGGTGGCCTACATCCTCGGTAGCTGGGGGTTTCGCGAGCTGACGCTGGAGGTCGATCGGCGGGTGCTCGTACCGCGTCCGGAGACCGAGCAGTTGGTCGACCTGTGTCTGGAGTTGGCCGGCGAGGCCGGCGGACTGCGGGTGCTGGACGTGGGCACCGGCAGCGGCGCGATCGCGCTGGCGCTCAAGCACGTGCGGCCAGGGTGGCAGCTCGCGGGCAGCGACGCGTCGGCCGGCGCGCTGGAAGTGGCGGCCGCCAACGGCCGCCGGCTGGGGCTGGAGGTGGAGTGGCTGGCCGGCGATCTGCTGGAGGCGGCGGCGGGGCGGCGGTTCGACCTGATCGTGTCCAACCCGCCGTACGTGGCGGAGGCCGACATCGACGGCCTGGAGCCGGAGGTGCGCGACTGGGAGCCTCGGCAGGCGCTGGTCGCCGGGCCCGCCGGGCTGGACGTGCTGGTGCGGCTGATCGCGGACGCGCCGGGATCGCTGGAGGCAGGCGGCCGACTGGTGCTCGAGTGCGGGGCCGGCCAGGCGGCGGGGCTGGCCGAGGCCATGCGCGAGCAGGGATGGGGCGATGTGGAGGTGCGCAGCGACTTCGCCGGCGTCGAGCGGATGCTGGCGGGCGTGCGGCCATGACCGACGGCGCGCGCGCCCTGCTGGACGGCGGGCTGGCCATCCTGCCCACCGACACCGTGTACGGGATCGCCGCGGCTGCAGGCTCAGAGCCGGGCTGCGCGCAGCTCTACCGGGTCAAGCAGCGGCCTGCGTCGCAGCCGGTGGCGGTGATCGCGGGGTCGGTGGAGGGCCTGTTCTCCTCGGTGCTGCCGGAGCTGGATGGGCGGGCGGCCGCCGCGGCCCGCACGCTTCTGCCGGGCCCGCTGACGCTCGTGCTCCCCAACCCGGGCCGGCGCTTCCCGCACCTGTGCGGCGAACGGCCGGACGCGATCGGCGTGCGGGTGCCGGCGCTGCCGGCCGAGGTGGCCGCCCTGGCTGAGGCCGTCGGCGGGCTGGCCATGACGTCGGCCAACCTGCGCGGGGAACCCGCGCCCGCGGCGCTGGACGAGGTGCCGCATGAGCTGCTCGAGATATGCGCGCTGGCGGTGGACGGCGGGCGTTTGCAGGGCGCGGCCTCGGCGGTGATCGACGTTACGGGGCCGGCGCCGGCAGTTCTGCGCGACGGGCCGGGGGCGGCGTTCGCGCTGCGAGCGATCGCCGAGTCGCTCATTCGAGGGCCCCGCGGGCGCTCGCCGGCGCTTGCCGATCCGCAGGCCGAGCGGGAATGACGGGTGGTAGTGCCCGGGCTCGTCCTCCCGGAACATGGTCACCGTGCCGTTGGTCTCCAGGATGGCCGAGTGCACGGCGCCCAGGTCGGGGAAGCCCTGGCGGCGGGCGATCGCGTTTAGATCGGGCAGCGAGATGCATTCCCGGCGCAGTGCGCGCACCACCGGCTCGCCGTTTGCGATCAGCACCGTTGGCTGGCCCTCCAGCGTGGCCGACAGCCATGGCAGCTCGAACATGCCGTGCGTGACCAGTGAGTTCAGGCCGAACAGCACGGTGGCGCCGATCAGCGCCCCGGTGACGGAGTTGTCGTTGCCGATGATGCCGTTCTGGATCGCGTTTGCGACCAGCAGCAGGACGACCAGATCCAACGTGTTCGCCTGGCCCAGCTCGCGCTTGCCGGCCAGCCGCAGGGCGAGTACCAGGAAGATGTAGATGATGGCCGTGCGGATGACCTTCTCCCACACGCTGACGTCCAGGCTGAACATGTTGTGCAACATGCCGTCTGGTGCGACGCTTCAGGGCAATCTCCTGCCGGGCAGGCGCGCCCGGCGGGGCCCGGGTCGGTTAGCATCGGGCGACGCGTTGACCAGCCAAGGGGGCATGCGGTGGCCACGGCCGAGCACACGTTGAAAGGGTTTCAGACCGCCGGCCTGGCAGAGTCCGATCCGGACATCGCCGGCCTGATCGACCGCGAGCTGGGTCGCCAGCGCGAGCAGATGGAGCTGATCGCGTCGGAGAACTTCACCTGGCCGGCCGTGCTGGAGGCGGTCGGGTCGGTGCTCACCAACAAGTACGCAGAGGGCTACCCGGGCCGCCGCTACTACGGCGGCTGCGAGTGGGTGGACGAGGTCGAGCAGCTGGCCATCGACCGCGCTAAGGCGCTCTTCGGCGCCGACCACGCCAACGTCCAGCCGCACGCCGGCGGCCCGGCCAACCAGGCCGCCTACTTCGCGCTGCTGGAGCACGGCGACCCGGTGCTCGGCCTGCGGCTCGACCATGGCGGGCACCTGACGCACGGACTGAAGGTCAACTTCTCGGGCCGAAACTACGACGTGCGGGCCTATGGCGTGCGCCGCGAGGACTCGCTGATCGACTTCGACGAGGTCGAGCGGCTGGCCAAGGAGCACCGCCCGAAGCTGATCGTGGCTGGCGCCTCGGCCTATCCGAGGATCATCGACGCCGCCCGCTTCCGGGCCATCGCCGACGAGGTCGGGGCGCTGCTGATGGTGGACATGGCGCACTTCGCGGGGCTGGTTGCGGCCGGCCTGCATCCCAACCCGGTCGAGCATGCCGACGTCGTCACATCGACCACCCACAAGACGCTGGCCGGCCCTCGCTCGGGGCTCATCCTGAGCCGTGCCGAGCATGCCACGGCGATCGACAAGGCGGTCTTCCCGGGGCTCCAGGGTGGGCCGCTGTGCCACGTGGTGGCGGCCAAGGCGGTGTGCTTCAAACTGGCGGCGACCGAGGTCTTCAGGGCCTACCAGACGCAGATCGTGGCCAACGCCAAGGCGCTTGCGCAGACCCTAATGGACGGCGGCCTGCAGCTGCTGACCGGCGGCACCGACATCCACCTGCTGCAGCTCGACCTGCGCGGCACGCAGTGGTCGGGGCGAGACGCCGAGGAGCGGCTGCACGAGGTGGCGATCACCGTCAACCGAAACACGGTGCCCTACGACGAGCGGCCGCCGACCATCGCTTCGGGCGTGCGCATCGGCACGCCGGCGGTGACCATGCGCGGGTTCGTGGAGGACGACATGCGAGAGGTGGGGGCGATCATCCTGGACACGCTCGACCCGGCCGCCGACCTGCCCGCGCTGCGCCGGCGGACATCCGAGCTCATGGCCGGCAGGCCGCTGTATCCCGCGTTCGAGCATGGCTACTCCGCGATCTGAGGTCGGCGTGCAGCGGGTGGTCGTGGTCGACCACCCGCTGGCCCTGCACAAGCTGGGGCTGATGCGGGAGGCGACGACCACCACCAAGGACTTCCGCCAGCTGATGGGCGAGCTGGCGGCCTTCCTGACCTACGAGGCGACGCGCGACCTGGAGAGCGAGCAGGTGGAGGTGGCGACGCCGCTGGAGCGGGCGCCGGTCAGCCGCATCTCCGGGAAGAAGCTGGGTGTGGTGGCGGTGCTGCGGGCCGGCCTGGGCATGCTGGACGCGGTCATCGACCTGGTGCCGGTGGCACGCGTGGGCTTCGTCGGCGTGTACCGAAACGAGCAGACGCTGGAGCCGGTCGAGTACTACTGCAAGCTGCCGGGCGACATGGGCGAGCGCGCGGTGCTGGTGCTCGACCCCATGCTGGCGACGGGGGGCTCGGCGTCTGCGGCGCTGACGCTGTGCAAGCAGCGGGGGGCGGTGCGGATCAGCCTGCTGTGCGTGGTGGCGGCGCCCGCCGGCGTGGAGCGGGTGCACGCCGACCACCCGGATGTGACGGTGTACACGGTCTCGGTCGACCGCGGCCTGAACGAGAACGGGTACATCCTGCCCGGCCTCGGCGACGCCGGCGACCGCCTCTACGGCACCCGCTAGAAACCGGGGTCAGGCACCGTCACGTCTTCCGTGACGGTGCCTGACCCCGGGTCACGTCTCTGCGCCAGGACTGTCAAACCGAGCGTTCAGGGAAGACGCGCTGGCCGGGCGCTTGTAGCGTGGGAGTGTGGCCCGTCCTCCCCGACTGCTCCCCCCACAGGCGATCGCCCACATCACCAACCGGGGAGTTGCCGGGGAGGACATCTTCCGCGCGGACGGAGACCGTATGCTCTTCCTGCAACTCGTGGAGGGGGAGGTCGTCAAGCGCCGGTGGAGGTGCCATGCCTACTGTCTGATGACGAACCACTACCACCTGCTGCTGCAGGCTCCCGGCGGTGACCTGTCTGCCGGGATGAAGACCATCGGCGTTGGATATGCCGTGATGTTCAACAAGGTTTACGGACGCTTCGGGCATGTCTTCCAGGGCCGGTTCAAAGCGTCCCAGGTTGAGACCGACGAACACGCCCTTGAGCTCGCTCGCTATATCGCGCTGAATCCCGTGCGAGCGGGCATCGTCGAGCGACCAGAGCACTGGCCATGGTCGAGCTACTCAGCCACGGTGGCCGGCCGCCTTCCGGTGGGCTTGCAGTCGAACTGGCTGGCCGATCAGTTTGGCGGCTGGGAAGGTCTCGAGCGTTTCGTCGAAAACGGCCTCAACCGGGGTCAGGCACCGTCACGTCTTCCGTGACGGTGCCTGACCCCGGTTTGCAGGGGTTAACGGTTCCATGCCGAACGCTCGTTGCAGAATGCGCGAGCCCTTCTACACGTCGCACACCGCGGTGGAGGAGCGGATCCTGCGCTCGGTGCTGGTCGCCCGCCCCTCCGTCCTGGAGCCTGGCTGCGGCCGCACCACCCGGCTGGCCGGCTACCGCCACCGCATCCGCCGGCTGGTGGGCGTCGACCTCGACGTCCAGGCCGGCAACGAGAACCGCGCGCTGGACGAGTTCGTGCCCGGCGACGCGGCTGGCCCGCTGCCCTTCGAGGAGGGCAGCTTCGACATCGTCTACGCCAACTTCGTGGTCGAGCACCTGGCCCGCCCGGCCAAGGCCTTCCGGGAGTGGCGGCGGCTGCTGGCGCCCGGCGGCAACCTCGTCATCACCACCTCCAACATCGCCAACCCGGCCGTGCGCGCCGCCCGCCTGCTGCCCCAGCGCTCCCGCGTCCTGATCAAGCGCGGCCTGGCTGGGGTGGCCGACCGCGACGTCTTCCCGGCCGTCTACCGCTCCAACACCCGGGCCGACCTCGACCGCGACCTGCGCTCGGCCGGCTTCGCCCCCCGCGAGGTGGCCGGCGTGGCCACCGTCCACCGCTATGCCGGCGAACACCGCCGACTGGCGGGGGCACTGGTGGCCGGCGAGCGGATCCTGCCCGCCTCCCGCCGCTCGACCCTCGTGGTCTGGTACCACGCCACCTGACACGGTTCTAGGGCAGGCCGGTTACCCTAACCGCGAATGGGGAGCGTCACCGACTATCAGGCTGCGACCGTTGGCTTTGTGGTCGCGTTCCTGCTGGTGGTGCTGCTGACGCCTGTGGTGTCGCTGGCCGCCTGGCGGGCCGGCGTGCTGGACATCCCCGATGACGACCGCCGGCTGGCTCGGGCGCCGATGCCGCGACTGGGCGGCCTCGCCATCTTCGCCGGGATCGCCATCCCGGCGGTCGCGCTCGGTCACGGCGGTGGCTTCTGGGGGATCATGATCGGCGCCGCGCTGATGACGACGCTGGGCGCGGTGGACGACATCGTCAGCCTGCACCCGGCCGTGAAGATGGCCGGGCTGGTGGCGATCGCGGCGGTGCCGACGGCCTTCGGCATTCGCATCGACCACGTCACCCTGCCCCTGCTGGGCGCCTTCAACCTGCACATGCTGAGCGTCCCGGTGACAGTGCTGTGGGTGGTCGCGATCGCCAACATCGTCAACTTCATCGACGGCATGGACGGGCTGGCCGCCGGCTTCTGCGCCATCGCCGCGTTCACTTTCGCCGTGCTCTCGGCCTCGCTCGACCACCCCGAGGCGGCCGCCGTGTGCGCGATCGTGGCCGGGGCCGCGATCGGCTTCCTGCGCTACAACTTCCACCCCGCCACGATCATCATGGGCGACTCGGGCTCGCTCACGCTGGGCTTCCTGCTGGCCACGCTGGCCATCCAGGGCGTGCTGAAGACGGCCGCCGCGGTGTCGCTGGTGTTTCCGCTGGTGATTCTCGCCCTGCCCATCCTGGACACATCGTTCGTGATCCTGAAGCGGCTCAAGTACCGGCAGCCGATCTACCGCGCCGACCGCTCGCACTTCCACCACCGGTTCGCCAACATCGGCTTCGGCCAGCGCCGCACCGCCCTGATCATGTACGGCTGGTGCTCGGTGCTGAGCGCGTTCGCGCTGGCCATCCGGTTTGTGCCCAATCACCGGCATGGCTGGGACCCGGTGGCGGTGGTCGTGCTGGGCGGTCTGGGCACGGTCGCGGTGGGCACGTCGGTGTACGTGATCTACCTGCTGGAGATCCTCAAGCTGCGCCACCTGCAGGCCATCGGGCTCTTCCGGGGGGTCACCACGGACATGACACAAAGACGGCCGGCCGCGTAGCCGGCCGCTGGCCGCTTTCGGCCTGCAATGAACGATTCGGCGGCCATCGCGGCGCAAAGTCGCTTGTCACATAGTCTGCGGTCTGGCATACTTCGCCGCGTCCGTTTCACGCCCGCCGCTCGAGAAGACAGGATCACCGTGGCAGGAAAGCCGGCCGCATCGGGAGCACTGGCCGGGATCTACCTGCTGTCAGCGCTTGTGCTGTGCACGGGGGTCGGTCTCGGTGGGGGGTGGGTGGCGGGCCATGCGGCCGCCGGCGCCGCCGTTGGAGCTGCAGTCGGCGTCCCCACAAGCTTCTATCTCGTCTACCGCAGATTCCGCGACCTGTGACCAGCGCCCGCCCCAGCATCTCCCAGCTCGCCGCCCACAACGTGGATGCGCTGCTGGCCGCCCTCGCGCTGCCGCTGTTCGCGCTCGCCGGTTGGCCGCTCGAGGGCTGGTTCTGGGCCGTCGCGCTGTGGGCGCTGAACCGCTACCTGTCCGTCGTGATCGAGCGCCGGGCGGCCCGCGCCGGCTCGCTGCGCGGGGTCGGCATGATGGGGGCGAGCATGCTGCTGCGGCCGTGGATCGGGATGCTGGCGCTGTTTCTGATCACCCGCCACCAGACGGCCGAGGCGGTGTCGTCGGTGCTGCTGCTGCTGGTGCTGCTGACGGCCGATATCGCGACCCGCATCGCCGTCCACCGGGGCACCCCGGACGACATCGAGGGCACCGTCTAAGTGTTCCTGCTCAAGGTCGACTTCAACCCGGTTGAGGAGTTCACCAACTTCGTCCACGACCCCTACGTCAAGCTGCCGCTGGGGCTCGACATCAACAAGGCGGTCGTCTACATGTGGATGGCCGCGGCGCTGGCCATCATCGTCACCCTGGTGATCGTTCGCCGCGGGCTCAAGCTGCGCCCGGACGGCGCCCAGACCGGCGTCGAGATCCTGTACGACATGTGCCAGAACCAGATCGCCAAGGCCGGCCTGCCGGAGGAGGGGATGCGGATCTGGTTCCCCTACGTGGCCAGCCTGTTTGTGTTCATCTGGGCCATGAACCTGATCGGCTTCGTGCCGCTGCCGTTCGGCGACCGCCACTTCCATCTGCTGGGGCTGAAGATCCCCGAGTTTCAGATCTACGCCGCCACCGCCAACCTGTCGGTGACGCTGGCGCTGACCCTGGTCACCTTCTTCGCCACCCACGTCGAGGGCATCCGCTACAACGGCCCCATCCGCTACTTCAAGAGCTGGATGCCGTCCGGCCTGCCGGCGGTGCGCCCGTTCACCATGCTGTCCTTCCCCAAGGCGCTCTTGATCGGGCTGATCGCGGTGATCGAGGTGCTGTCTCAACTCGTGCGCCTGGTCTCGCTCAGCTTCCGTCTGTTTTTCAATCTGCTGGCCGGCCACCTGGTGATCGCCGTCTTCCTGGGCCTGGCATCGCTTCTGGGCACGTACTTCATCCTGCCCATCGGGATCCCCATGGGCGTGGCCCTGTACCTGCTGGAGTGCACACTGATCGCCGGCCTCCAGGCCTTCATCTTCGCAACCCTTTCCGCCATCTACATCGGTGGAGCCATCCACCCCGACCACTAGGAGAACCCATGGCCCTGCAAGGCAACGTCCACGACTCCGCGCGGGCGCTCGAACTCGGTCTGGCGACCGGCTTCGGCGCCATCGGCCCCGGCATCGGCGTCGGCTTCATCTTCGGCAAGACGATCGAGGCGGTGGGCCGCCAGCCCGAGCTGCGCGGTCAGCTGACCGGCCTCATGTGGCTGGGTTTCGCACTCACCGAGGCGATCGTCTTCTACGCGCTGGGCATGGCCTTCGTGGCCTACGCCATCGCGTAGCGGAGCTCCCATGCCGCTCTACGACTCAACCCTGATCACCCCCACGACGGGGCTCATGATCTGGACGCTGGTCACCTTCGGGATCGTCCTGCTGGTGCTCAAGTTCTACGCCTTCGGACCCCTGCAGGCGGTCATCGACGCCCGCCGCAAGGCCATCTCCAGCGATCTGGACGCGGCCGAGAAGGCCCGCGGCGAGGCCCAGGAGGCGCTGGCCGAGTACCGCGCCCAGCTGGCCCAGTCGCGCAAGGAGGCGGCCGGCATCGTCGACGACGCGCGCAAGGCGATGGACGAGAAGCGGCGCTCCGACCTGTCCGAGCTGGAGGTCGACAAGCAACGTCAGCTGGAGCGTGCGCGGCAGGAGATCGCAGCCGAGACGCGGCAGGCGCTGGCCCAGATCAAGGAGCAGGTGGCGGAGCTGACCGTGGCCGCCACCGAGAAGGTGCTGCGCGCCAAGCTGGACACCGACGAGCAGCGGCGGCTGATCGAGGACGCGCTGTCGGACATCGACCTGGGGGCGCTCGCGCCCGAGGCGGCTGGGGAGGAGCACGCCTAGGTGGCCGACCGCATCGACCCCGGCGCCCGTGTGTACGCGGAGGCCCTGAATGCGGCCGCCACCGAGGCTGGCCGCGTGCAGCAGGTGGGCCACGACCTGGCCGCGCTGATGGACGTGCTGGGCTCGAACGTGGCCCTGCTGCGGGCGCTGGTCAACCCGCAGCTGCCGCGCGAGGGCAAGCGCCGGATCCTCACCCAGATCATGCGGGATGCCGACCCGCTGACCCGAAACGCGCTGCTGGTGATGGTCGACAACGGCCGGCTGGCGCTGGTGGCCGACCTGTACGCGGCCTATGCCGCGATGGCGGCGGTCGACGAGCACATCATCACCGTCGAGGTGACGACCGCGGTGGAGCTGGACGCGGGCCAGTTGGAGGCGCTGCGCACGCGCATCTCCGACGCCGTCGGCCAGACCGCGGAGCTGACCGCGACGGTGGACGAGAGAATCATCGGCGGGTTCGTGCTGCGAGCCCGCGGCGTCCTTGTGGACGCGTCGGTACGGCGCCGGCTGGTGGAGCTGCGGCGCACCCTGGTCAACACACCTCTGCCGATTGGGAGTGAAGCGTGAAGCTGCGTCCTGATGAGATCGCCGCAATCCTCAAGACCGAGATCGAGCGTTACGAGGTGTCGGCCGAGGTCGAGGAGGTGGGCACCGTAATCCAGATCGGAGACGGCATCGCCCGCATCTACGGCCTCGATCGCGCCGTCGCCATGGAACGGCTGAACTTCGACTACGGAGTGACGGGCCTGGCCCTGAACCTGGAGGAGGACAACGTCGCTGCGGTGCTGTTCGGCGAGTGGGACAGGATCAAGGAGGGCGACACCGTGCGCCGCTCCGGCGAGGTGATGTCGATCCCGGTCGGCGAGGCGCTGATCGGGCGGGTGGTGGATCCTCTGGGCATTGCGATCGACGGCGGCCCGGCCGTCGACACCAAGGAGACCCGCCCGATGGAGTTCAAGGCCCCCGGCGTGGTCGACCGCCAGCCGGTCAAAGAGCCGCTGCAGACCGGTATCAAGGCCATCGACTCGATGATCCCGATCGGGCACGGCCAGCGCGAGCTGATCATCGGCGACCGCGGCACCGGCAAGACCGCCATCTGCGTGGACACGATCCTGAACCAGAAGGGCCAGGACGTGATCTGCATCTACGTGGCGATCGGCCAGAAGGCGTCCACCGTGCGCTCGGTGGAGGAGATCCTGCGCCGCAACGGCGCCATGGACTACACGATCATCGTGGCGGCCTCGGCCACCGAGGCGGCGCCGATCAAGTTCATGGCCCCGTACTCCGGCTGCGCCATGGGCGAGTACTTCCTGTACAACGGCAAGCGCGCGGTGATCATGTACGACGACCTGTCCAAGCACGCCGACGCCTACCGCCAGATGTCGCTGTTGGTTCGCCGCCCGCCCGGTCGCGAGGCCTATCCGGGCGACGTGTTCTACCTGCACTCGCGGCTGCTGGAGCGGTCGGTCAAGCTGTCCGACGAACTGGGCGGCGGGGCGCTGACGGCGCTGCCCGTGATCGAGACGCAGGCAGGCGACGTCTCGGCCTACATCCCCACCAATGTGATCTCCATCACCGATGGCCAGATCTTCCTGCAGTCCGACCTCTTCTACTCGGGCGTGCGGCCGGCCATCAACGTCGGCATCTCGGTGTCCCGGGTGGGCGGCAACGCCCAGACCAAGGCCATGAAGAAGGTGGCCGGCCGGCTGAAGCTGGACCTGGCCTCGTTCCGCGAGCTGGAGGCCTTCTCGCAGTTCGGCTCGGAGCTTGACCAGGCCACCCAGCAGCAGCTGGCCCGTGGCCAGCGGCTGGTGGCGACGCTCAACCAGCCGCAGTACTCGCCGTGGCCGATGGAGGAGCAGGTGGCGGTGATCTGGGCGGCCACCAACGGCTACCTGGATGACGTTCCGGTGGAGGACGTGCCGCGTTTCGACGAGGAGCTGCTGACCATGCTCAAGGGCGAGGGCAAGGTACTGCCCGCGATCAGCCGGACGGGCGAGCTCTCGGACGAGACCACCGAAGCACTGAAGGCCACGGTCGAGAAGTTCAAGCAGAGCTTCTACGTGGAAGAGGAGGACGGCGCCGCCGCCTAATGATGGTTGGTTCCAAATCACCGCGTGGCTGGTCGCTCGCCGTCTCTACGCGGCCCGGAGGGCCACGCGAGACGGTGAGCTTCGGCTGCGAACCGTCGCCCCGTCCGCGATCCGCTTGGATAGCGGATCGCTCCCGACCGGCGCAAGGGCGAAACCCTTGCGCCTGCGTCCTCTGTCGCGCCCGGGCCACCAGCCCGAGCGCTCCCTGCGTTCTTCCCAGGCTCGGTTCTCGCTCGCCCAGCCCTCACGCTGATCTGGAATCAACCATCTGAGTGGCCTCTCAGCAGGACATCAAGCGGCGGATCCGCTCGGTCAAGAACACCGAGAAGATCACCAAGGCGATGGAGCTGGTGGCCGCATCGCGGCTGCGCCGTGCCCAGGCCAGGATCGAGGCCCTACGCCCGTATGCCGACCGCATGCGGCGGCTGACGGTGGAGGTGGCGGCCGCCTCCGGCGCGGTGTACGACCAGCCGCTCTTGGAACGTCGCGAACAGGTGAAGGCGGTGGCGGTGGTGGCCATCTCAGGCGACCGCGGCCTGGCCGGCGCCTTCAACGCCAATATCGTCCGCCGCTCGCTGGAGCTGGGCCGAGAGCACCGGCGTGAGGGACGTGACATGCGCTGGCTGACCGTCGGCCGCCGCGGCACCTCGACCCTGCGCTTCCGCGGCCAGCAGATCGACCATGCCTACACCGGCTTCACCGACCGCCCCGAGTATGCGAATGCACGGGCGATCGCCGCCCGGGTGGCCGAGCTGTACGCAAGCGGTGAGGTGGATCTGGTGAGCATGGTGTACAACCGCTTCCAGTCCGCGCTGACCCAGCAGGTGGAGGCGATCGAGCTGCTGCCGGTGCCCGAGCAGGCCGTCACCGGCGAGGAGCCGGTGCACATCGAGGGCGCCTACCTGGAGGAGCCGGACAACCGGGTCATCCTGGCCAAGCTGCTGCCCGCCTACCTCGAGGTGACCATCTACCGCGCGCTGCTGGAGTCCACCGCGTCTGAGCACGGAGCCCGCATGACCGCCATGCACAACGCCTCCGACAACGCCAACACCCTGATCGACTCGCTCACACTGAGCATGAACCGGGCCCGCCAGGCCGAGATCACCCAGCAGATCCTGGAGGTCGTGGCGGGTGCTGACGCACTCGAATAGAAGCGCTCCACGACCGTGGCCTGGCGGCGCCCGATCGCTGGGAGATCCGTGCATCGGCGCGCCGCCGCCAACAAACCGCTGGGTTGCGCCGTCACAATCACCATGCAGTGCCCTCCTGACAGCGGAGTCGATGTGGTGATCTGCGACGTTCCAGCCGCGCCGTCCGTGCGCTACAGTTGGCGGTTGTGAGCGAGCGCGTCGTCGAAATGTGGGATCGGCCGCGGGTGCGCAGCACCATGATCGCGCTGGCGTTCGTCGTCTTCATGGCCGGGTCGCTCGCGGTGGTCATGAAGGTGACCGCATACAACCGGCCACCCACGAACTCGCAACCGAACCCCAGCCCGTTCTTCCGCGACGGGGCGCGCATAGCGGTGCCCAAGGCGGCTCGGGTGACGATGCGATCGTTCATCAACGACGCCGTCCTGCGCGACGATCTGGCCGCGGCGTGGAAGGAGTCGACCGGCGTCGTGCACGGCGGGCTGACGCTCAAGCAGTGGATGACGGGCACGATCCCGGTCACCCCGTTCGACCCCGGCGACACCGTGATCACGCCGGTCAAGGTGGTCGAGTCGCGCGCCAACCGTGTGTGGTTCGAACTGCTCGTGACTTCGAAGGAACTGAGCGCCTCGGGCAGCGCCGGCGGCGAGTTCTTCTGCCAGCTGGTGCCCCGCAACGGCGGCTGGATCGTGTCCTATTGGGGCCAGAAGGGCTGGAACCCGCCCATCCCGGCCAGCGGAACGGGCTGATCGAGAGAGCATTCGATGGCCATCACACCACACGAGGGCGCCCCCGGCACCCAGCTCACCACCGACATCGGCGGGTTCGAGTCGGTCGAGGCCCGCGGCTATTGGCGGTCGGTGTGGCTGCGGCTGAAGACCGACCGGCTCGCGATCGTGTGCGCGGTGACCATCGTGGTGGTCACACTCCTCATGTTCGTCGGCGCGCCGGTGGCCGCACACCTGCTCGGCCATGGCCCCAACGACATCATCTCCGGAGGCGTCCAGAACTACCAGCCGGTCGGCCCGATGTCCCATGTCGCCACCGGCACCAACAACCAGAAGACCACGCTCATCCTCGGTGCCTCCGACCTGACCGGGCGGGACGAGTTCCTGCGCGTGCTGTACGGGGGCCAGGTGTCGCTGGAGGTCGGCGTCCTCTCGACTGTCGTCGGGATGATGATCGGGGTGATCCTGGGCACGCTCGCCGGGTACTACGGCGGCATCCTGGACGCGCTCATCTCGCGCCTGATCGAGATCGTGATGGCCTTCCCGCTGCTGCTCTTCCTGATCGCCATGGCCGCCACCATCGGCGACCGCTTCAATGCGATCACCGTCGGTGGCGTGTTCTACCCGGGGGTGTTCTCGCTGATCGTGGTGATCTCGCTCTTCTCCTGGTTCTATCCGGCCAGGATCGTGCGCGGCCTGGTGCTCCAGCTGCGCGAGCGGGAGTTCGTCGAGGCGGCCCGCATGGTCGGCTCGAGCAACCTTCGAATTATGCGCTCGCACCTGCTGCCGCACCTCACCGGCACGATCATCATCTACTCCACGCTGACGGTGGCCACCAACATCCTGGCCGAGTCCACGCTGTCCTACCTGGGCGTGGGCCTGCCGGCGCCGAACCCCAGCTGGGGCAACCTGCTGGACGGCGCCTCGCAGCTCTACCAGGACCAGCCGTGGCTGATCGTGTGGCCGGGGCTGGCGCTCCTGATCGTCGCGCTGGCCTTCAACGTGCTGGGCGACGGCCTGCAGGACGCGCTCGACCCGCGGGCGATCCTGTAAACACCCTCTAACTTCTTGCCGTGCGGGTCGTCGTACGGGCCGGAATGGTGTCGGGGCGCGTGGGCAAGGACCCCCGCCGAGTAGTCTGACCAGAGAGGAACCATGCGAATACGACCGGGCATGTTGCTGACCGTCGCCGCGCTGGTCGCGGGGACGGGCATGCTTGCTGCGGCCTGTGGAAGCAGCAGCAGCAATTCGAGCACGACCAGCGGCCAGGGTGGCAACACGACTCTGCCCGCGCACACCAACGGCGGCACCGTCAAGGTCGCCCTGGCCGGCAACGTCGACTACATGGACCCGGCGCTGGCCTACTACCAGACGACGTGGCAGATCGAGTACTCGACCTGCGTCAAGCTGACCAACTACCCGGACCTGCCGGGCGACGCCGGCCGCGTGATCCAGCCGGAGGCGGCCTCCTCGCTGCCGGCCGTGTCTACCGACGGCCTGACGTACACCTACACCGTTCCGCCGGGCAAGTACAAGTTCTCCGACGGCACGCCGGTCACGGTCAAGAATTTCCAGTACGCCCTGGAGCGCGACCTGAACCCCAAGCAGGGTTCGTACTTCGGTGCCACCTTCCTGAGCGACATCAAGGGCGCATCGGACTACAAGGGCACGCCGGGCACGCACGTCTCCGGCGTCCAGGTGCAGGGTGACAAGCTGATCATCTCGCTGACGCAGAAGGACGCCGGTCTGGTCCCGAAGCTGAGCACGCCGTTTGCGTGCGCCATTACGAGCAACACGCCGGTCGACCCCAAGGGCGTTCATACGCTGCCGGGCGCCGGCCCCTACTACATCGCCAACTACACCCCGAACCAGTCGGTCGTGCTGAAGAAGAACCCGTACTACACCGGTCACCGGCCGGCGTACGCCAACGAGATCGACTTCACCCAGCTGACGGCGAACCCGTCGACGGCCGAACTGCAGCTCGAGAACGGCCAGCTCGACTACTCCCCGGACGCCACGGTGCCGGCCGACTACTTCAACCTGAACAAGAAGTACGGCCCCAGCGGCTCCTCAGGGGGCGCGCAGCGGTTCTTCATCACGCCGGGTGCGATCGTCTCCTACCTGGCGCTGAACACCGCACGGCCCGCCATGTCCAACCAGCTGGTGCGGCAGGCGGTCAACTTCGCCATCAACCGCGCCCAGATCCTGCAGCCCTCGGGCTACGGGGCCGGCGTGGTCACCGACCGCTACCTGCCCACCCAGATCGCGGGCAGCCAGTACCAGAAGGACTACTACCCGCTCAACTCGTCCGACGTGACGAAGGCGCAGGCGCTGATGAACCAGGCGAAGGCGCAGGGCGTAAAGACGCCGATCACAGCCGTCCTGTACACCTGCAACCAGCAGCCGTGTCCGGACCGGGCCGCTGTCATCCAGCAGGAGCTGGCCAAGATCGGGATCACCGTCCAGATCAAGCAGTTCGACCGTGGTATCCAGTTCCAGAAGGAAGGCACCAAGGGCGAGCCGTTCGACATCGCCGACGAGGGCTGGGTCGCCGACTACTACGACCCCTACGACTTCGTCAACATCCTGCTGAACGGGGAGAACATCCCGGCCGCGAACGGAGACAACTTCTCCTTCTTCAACGATCCGAAGTTCAACCAGATGATGGATCAGGCCAACCTGCTCTCCGGCACCGCCCGGGCCAAGGCCTACGGCAACATCGTCAACGAGCTGAACAGCGGCCCAGCCCCGTGGGCGGCCCGCTCCTTCGGCACCAACGTGGACATGTTCAGCGCCCGCATTGGGTGCCAGGTAAACACGGGGTCGTACGGCATGGCCCTGAACACCTTCTGCCTCCGCAAGTAGGTAGACTGAAGGCCGAGAACGCAACGGGGGGCCGGCGCAGGCCGGCCCCCCGGTTCCACTTACCAGCATGATCCGCTACATCATCAGGCGCATCCTGTGGGGCATCGTCCTCTTCCTGGCGGTGACCCTGGTCACGTTCCTGATCTTCTACATCATCCCCATCGACCCGGCCCGAAACGTCGCCGGCAAGTCGGCCACGCCGGCCGAGATCAAGGTGGTCGCCCACCGCCTGTACCTCGACCGGCCCATCTACGTCCAGTACCTGCACTTCCTGTGGAACCTCGTGGGGCACCACAACCTGGGCTACTCCTACGCCAACCGCCAGAGCGTCAACTCGGTGGTGCTCGCCGCGGCGCCGATCACGGCGTCGCTGGTGATCGGGGGCGCGATCCTGTGGATGACGGTGGCGGTTCTGATCGGCGTCTTCTCGGCGCTGCGGCCGAAGACGCTGCTCGACCGGGTGGCCATGGTGGGTGTGCTCACCGGCTACTCGGTCCACCCCATCTGGTTGGGCCTGGTGACGATCTACCTGCTGGGCTACGTGCCCACCACCGGCCACCTGGGGCCGCTCACCTTCCCGGCCTTCAGCCCGTTCCAGTTGGGGGGGTACTGCAACTTCGGCGGCGCATCCCCTGGCCAGATTTGTGGGGGGCCGTGGGACTGGTTCCACGCCATGATCCTGCCGTGGCTGGTGTTCGCCACCGGCTACTCGGCCTTCTACGTGCGGCTGATCCGCGGCACCGTGCGCTCAACGCTGAGCGAGGACTACGTGCGCACGGCGCGCGCCAAGGGCGCACCGGAACGCGTCGTGCTTCGCTCGCACGTGCTGCGAAACGCCATGCTGCCAGTGGTGACCGCGTTCGGGATGGACATCGCGCTGGCCCTGGGCGGGGCGGTGATCACGGAGTACGTGTTCAGCCTGCCAGGGCTCGGCTACGTCGGCGTGCACTCGCTGGGCCAGTTCGACTACAGCATCACCCTGGGGGTGGTGGTGTTCGCCACCGTCGTCATCATCGTCAGCAACCTGCTGATCGACCTGCTGTATGCGTGGATCGATCCCCGCATCAGGTTGACCTGAGCGTCCAAACGACGGAGACTGCCCCAGTGTCGCTGCTCGACGTGCGCAACCTCAAAACCTCGTTCAAGACGGACGACGGCATCGTGCAGGCGGTGGACGGGGTCTCGTTCTCGGTTGAGAAGGGCAAGACGCTGGCAATCGTGGGCGAGTCGGGGTGCGGCAAGAGCGTCACCTGCATGACGATCATGGGCCTCAACTCGAAGCACAACACGATCTCCTCGGGCGAGGCGATGTTCAAGGACCGCGACCTCCTGACCCTGTCGTCGGATCAGCTGCGGCGGGTGCGGGGCAACGAGATCTCGATGATCTTCCAGGACCCGATGACATCGCTCAACCCCGTGCACACCATCGGCCGCCAGCTGCGCGAGGCCGTGCTGATGCACGAGCAGACTGGCAAGGCGGTGGCCAACCGGCGGGCAGCTGAGATGCTGCGGGCGGTCGGCATCCCGCGTGCGGACAACCGCCTGGACGACTACCCGCACCAGTTCTCAGGCGGCATGCGGCAGCGGGTGATGATCGCCATGGCCCTCATCAACAACCCCGACCTGCTGATCGCCGACGAGCCGACCACGGCGCTCGACGTGACCACCCAGGCCCAGATCCTCCGCCTCATGAGCCAGCTCCAGCGCGACTTCGGGAGCGCAATCATCCTGGTCACCCACGATCTGGGGGTCGTGGCCGAGGTGGCCGACGACGTGCTGGTGATGTACGCGGCGCGGACCGCTGAGGAGGGCGGTTACGCAGATATCTTCTACCGCCCGAACCACCCCTACACGTGGGGCCTCCTGTCCTCGCTGCCGCGGCTGGTCACGGGGGGCGGCGAGTTGCGTCCGATCCCCGGCCGCCCGCCGTCGCTCCTGCATCCGCCGCCAGGCTGCCGGTTCCACCTGCGATGCCCGTATGCCATGGACGTCTGCCGCGCCGAGCAGCCGCCACTCGACCCGGTTGCCGGCGCCACCGCTCACCGCGTCGCCTGCCACCTGGACGAGGCGGCGAGGGCCGGCCAGTCATCGGCTCTCGTGGCCCAGATCCGGGCGGCGAGCTGATGGCGACCGACAGCGTTTCGCCCAACGGCGCCGGCGAGGAACTGCTGCGCGTCGAGGACCTGGAGAAGCACTTCCCGGTTAGGCGGGGGATCATCTTCCAGCGCGAGGTGGGCCGGGTACGGGCCGTGGACGGGGTCAGTTTCAGCGTCAACGCGGGGGAGACGCTGGGTGTCGTGGGCGAGTCGGGCTGCGGCAAGTCGACCATGGCCCGGTGCGTGATGCGGCTCCTGGAAAGCACCGGGGGCAAGGTCTTTTTCGAGGGCCGCGATATCACCCGCGCAAAGGGCGACGATCTGATGCACCTGCGCCGGCAGATGATGATGGTGTTCCAGGATCCGCAGGCGTCGCTGAACGGGCGCAAGCGGGTGGGCCAGATCGTCGGCGAGGCGCTCGAAGTGCACAAGATCGGGACGTCGGCCGAGCGCCGCACGCGGGTGCAGGAACTGCTCGAGGTGGTGGGCCTGAACCCCGAGCACTACAACCGCTTCCCACACGAGTTTTCAGGCGGCCAGCGGCAGCGGATCGGCGTCGCCCGGGCCCTGGCCATCAGGCCCAAGCTGATCGTGTGCGACGAGCCGGTGTCGGCGCTGGACGTCTCGGTGCAGGCTCAGATCCTGAACCTGCTAAAGCAGCTGCAGCGCGAGTTCGGGCTGACGTACCTGTTCATCGCGCACGACCTGGACGTCGTCCGCCACATCTCCGACCGAGTGGTGGTCATGTACCTGGGAAAGGTGCTTGAGACGGCGTCGGGCGCCGCCCTGTACGAGCATCCACGGCATCCCTACACGGGCGCGCTGCTGTCGGCGGTGCCGGTGCCCAACCCGGACGTGGCCCGGTCGCGCGCGGCGCTCGTCCTGGAGGGTGAGGTGCCGAGCCCGCTCAACCCGCCCAACGCCTGCCGCTTCCATCCCCGCTGCCCGCGCTTCCACGCGGGAATCTGCGACGTCGAGGAGCCGCCCTTGGAGGAGAAGCAGGACGGCAACATCGCCGCCTGCCACTTCCCGCTGGAGACGTGGCCCATGGCCGACATGCGGATGCAGGGGCAGCCCGCGGTGAGGTGACGTGAACCGCGGCCTGCTGACGGAGGGGCTGCTGCGCTTCGCGCGCACGCTGGCAACGGTGCTGGGGGCGACCGCGGTCGTGTCCGGACTGCTCGGCCTGGCGGATGGCGAGGCCCTGCGCCGGTCGGTGTCAGTGGGGTTGTACATCGTCGGCTCGGTGCTCGTCCTGGGCGCGCTGCTCGTGTCGTCGCGACCGCCGGTCAAGGCCGCCGGCAAGGGCCGGCCGGGCCTGTTCAGCGCGGCCGCCGACACCGTGCGCTTCGCTACGGCCGAGGAGCGCCGGGACTCGATTGGCGTCGCCTGGGTGCTCCTGGCCACAGGGATCATGGTGGTCGTGGTCGGTCTGCTCGTGGATGGCCGGCGGCCGCTGATCTAACCTTCGGGCATCTAGGCCGTCCGAACACCTACAGTGGAACACAGACCTTCCAACGCGACCTGCGAGCGTGTGCGGGAACTGGCATCCGCCGGCCTGGACAGCGGCCTGACCATCCTGGACCAGCGACGGGTGGCGAACCACCGCCGGCGCTGCCCGGAGTGCGACGGCCTGATCGTCGCCATGGCCGAGGTCACCCACATGGTGCGCCGGGGGGCCGCCGACGCGACGCCGTCCGTGGTCGCGGCGCCGCCAGCCGTTCGCCGGCCGGCGCGCCGGCGGCTGCTGCGGCCGGTCGCGGGACTGGCCTTTGCGGTGGCGCTGGCGGCCGCCGCGGGTCTGGGCACGCTCGTCGCCTCACCCGGGCATGCCGGCCGTCCGGCGGTGCAGCACCGATTCCTGCTGGCCGCGCACCTGAATACGACCCAGCTCACGGAACTGGCCCAGCAGGAGGTGCGGGCAGGGCTCCTGCTGCGGGGGCTGAAGCTGCCCCGCTCGAGCCGCCTAGTGGCCTGATCCGGCCCCGGGCGGCGGCCCGGCCTGCGCTACCATCGGGGCATGGCGCTGATCTCACCCATCTCCTCGCGAGCCTGAGCGATCGACCACGCCGCCCGGGTGGCGGCGGGCTTGGAACGGCACCGGCTGGCGGCTCAGCTAGGGTCGCCGAAGAGCGCTCGGGGCCGCCGTTGGGCGATCCGACTACGTGTAACGAAGTCCGTCCCTGACTCCGCCCACGGCTGATACAATCCGGCTTCCCAAGCCGAGAACGCGCCAACTTCCGGACCGCACAAAGAAGGAGCTACATGGCCACCGACAACGGCAGCACCGCCGGCGGTGTGGGCAGGATCGTCGAGATCAAGGGCGTCGTCATCGACGCCGTTTTTCCTGGCGAACTGCCCGCCATCTACAACGCCCTCGAGATCACGATCCCGTCGGCGGACGGCGATGACTCCGGACGCCGGTTGGTGGCCGAGGTGCAGCAGCACGTGGGCGATGGGCGCGTGCGGGCGATCGCCATGGACGCCACCGACGGTCTGGCCCGCGGCCTGGACGTAATCGACACCGGCGGCCCGATCACGGTGCCGGTGGGGGAGATCACACTCGGCCGCATCTTCAACGTGCTGGGCGAGACGATCGACAAGGGCGAGCCGCTGCCCGACGACACAGAGCGCTGGCAGATCCACCGCGACCCGCCCAAGTTCGAGAACCTGACACCGACGGCCGAGATCTTCGAGACCGGGATCAAGGTCATCGACCTGCTGGCTCCCTACGTCAAGGGCGGCAAGATCGGCCTGTTCGGCGGCGCCGGCGTGGGCAAGACGGTGCTGATCCAGGAGCTGATCAACAACATCGCCCAGGAGCACGGCGGCTTCTCGGTGTTCGCCGGCGTGGGCGAGCGCACCCGCGAGGGCAACGACCTGTGGCTGGAGATGACCGAGTCGGGCGTGATCGAGAAGACCGCGCTTGTCTATGGCCAGATGAACGAGCCGCCGGGCGCCCGCCTGCGGGTGGGCCTGACCGGCCTCACCATGGCCGAGTACTTCCGCGATGAGGAGGGGCGCGACGTGCTGCTCTTCATCGACAACATCTTCCGCTTCGTGCAGGCCGGCTCCGAGGTGTCGGCGCTGCTCGGGCGGATGCCCAGCGCCGTCGGCTACCAGCCCACGCTGGCCACCGAGATGGGCCAGTTGCAGGAGCGCATCACCTCGACCAACAAGGGCTCGATCACCTCGGTGCAGGCGATCTACGTGCCGGCCGACGACCTCACCGACCCGGCCCCGGCCGCGACCTTCGCCCACCTGGACGCCACCACGGTGCTGTCCCGGTCGATCTCCGAGAAGGGCATCTACCCGGCCGTCGACCCGCTCGACTCCACCTCCCGCATTCTCCAGCCGGGCGTCGCTGGGAGACGACCACTACCAGGTCGCCACCCAGGTGCAGCAGGTGCTGCAGCGCTACAAGGACCTGCAGGACATCATCGCCATCCTGGGCATGGACGAGCTGTCCGACGACGACAAGGTGACCGTGCAGCGGGCCCGCAAGATCGAGCGCTTCCTCAGCCAGCCCTTCTTCGTGGCCTCGCCGTTCACCGGCCGCGAGGGGCGCTACGTGAAGTTGGAGGACACCATCCGATCCTTCAAGGAGCTCCTGGAGGGCAAGCACGACGACCTGCCCGAGCAGGCCTTCTACCTGGTGGGGCCGATCGAGGAGGCCGTCGAGGCGGCCGAGCAGATGAGTTCGAAGTCGGCGGCATAGAGGTGAACGTCGGTGCCTGACCACACCCCCTATCCGGTTGAGCTGGTGACGCCCGAGGGCTTCGCCTTCCAGGGCGACGCACAGATGCTGGTGGCGCCCGGTGCGGCCGGTCAGCTGGGCGTGCTGGCAAACCACGCGCCGCTGGTCTCGGTGCTGACGCCGGGCGAGGTCAGGATCACCGACGAGGCGGGCGAGCTGCACCGGTTCGCGGTGGACGACGGCTTCCTGCAGGTGCGCCGGAACCACGCCCTGGTGCTGGTCGGCGAGGCGGTGGCGGCGGAGGGCATCGACGTCGCCGAGGCCACCCGCAGGCTGGATGCGGCCCGGGCGGCGTTGGAGCAGGCCGAGGCCGGCGCCGAGGGCGCTGACGAGTTCGCGGCTCGCCGTGAGCTCGGCTTCGCCGAGGCGCTGGTCAAGACCGCGCGCGGTTGAACGGGCGGCCGGCCGCCCGCTTCTGCATCCGCTGTGGCGGCGCACGGGCTCCCGGCGCACGCTTCTGCACGACCTGCGGCGCCGACCTGAGCGAGCAGGACGCCGGGCCTGCGGCCGAACCGACGGCAGTCGCGGCGGCGGCGATCGCGCCCTTCGACCAGCAGTGCCCGGTCTGCGGCGCCGAACAGTCACTCGAGCACGCGTTCTGCACGAGGTGCGGGGCCCCGCTTCGGCCCGCGCCCGAACCCGACCCGATCCCCACGCCGTGGGTGCGCTCCGACGTCACCCACCCGGTGCGGCTGATTGTCGGCCGGAGGCCTCGCCATGGCCGGCTGGGGGCGCTCCTGCGGCTGCCGCCGGCCGCCGTGGCTGTCCTGGCTGCCGTGGTCTTCCTGGCCGCGGCCATCGTCGCGGCCCTGGTGGCCTGGCCGGCCCGGCTGGCGACCGGCCGCTACCCGCGAGCGCTGCACGGCGTGGCGGCGGCGGGGCTCGCGTTCGCGGCTCGAGCCAGCTGCTACGCCTGCATGCTCTCGCCGGCCTTCCCGTTCAGCCGCCCGGATCAGCCGGTGCAGATCGAGCTGCCCGAGGTGGCCGGCCGGCCATGGCTGCGGCTGCCGGCGCTGCTTCCGGTGCTGCCGCTGCTCGTGCTGGAGGTGGTGGTGGCGCTGGTGTGCGCGCCGGTGGCGTGGTTCGCGGTGGTGTTCTGGGGCCGGCTGCCTGACGGCATGGCCGACGTGATGGAGCAGCCGCAGCGGTTCGCCGTCCGCTTCTGGGCCTACGCGCTGCTGCTTTCGGACAGCTACCCCTGGTTCCAGCCCGAGATGGACGCCGTCCTTCACCCCGGCTAGCGTCCCGGACCTGGCAGGTGAGCCGTACCCGGTTCACCACACGGTCGCCTATCACAGGCGCGCCTCGCGGCTGACGACGTTTTCCGGCTGCTGATGGTTGGTTTGCCATCCTCATCACCGGCCGGTTCCCGCGCGGCATGTTCGGCTTCGTGGAGCGGACGCTTCGCTACATGGCGCGGATCACCTCGTACGCGAATCTGCTGACCGACCGCTGGCCGGCCTTCGGTGGCGGGGCTTCTGCGTCACCTGCGGCACGCCCTCAGCTGAGCCGGGCGAAGGCGCCGGCCAGCGCGCGGCTCTCGGCCTGCTCGGCCCGCACCGCCGGCGCACGCAGCACGCCGCCGGCAGCGAATCGGGCTGGCCCCAGCGCCTCGGCCAGCGGGTGCTCCACGCCGCATACCAGGTCGGCCACCATCCGTCCGCACACCCACCCCTGCACGTTGCCGACGCCGCTGTAGCCGGCGGCGACGTGGACACCAGGCCTGCTGGGTAGCTCGCCCGCCACCGGCAGCCGGTCGGCCGAGAAGCCCATGATTCCGGCCCAGCGGTGGCTGATGCGGGCATCGCCCAGTCCCATGCGGTCGGCCAGGTAGTGCTGGATGGCGGACTGCACCGGGCGGGTGATCGCCAGCCGGGAGGTGTATTCGGACTCCAGGCCGGCCAGCCGCCCGCCGCCGGCCGCCAGCCGGCCGTCCGCCGTCGGCTGCAGGTAGAAGAAGCCGTGGTCGGAGTGAGTCGGCATCCCGATCACGGTGTCCGCCAGCGGCTCGGTGGCCAGCATCTGGCCGCGCACCGGGTACACGATCCCCTCCAGTTCGGGCAGCAGGCCGGCGGACAGCCCGTCCAGCGCCACCACGACCGCCCGCGCGCTGACGGCGGCTGACGGTGTGCGCACGAGCCAGTTGGCGCCCCGGCGCTCGATCGCGACCGCCGGCGACTGCTCGAACACCGCTGCGCCCGCCTCGATGGCTGCCCCGGTCAGCGCCCGCGCCCAGCGTGCCGGTTGCAGGCTCAACCCGGCCGGGGTGTGTGCGGCGGTCACGAAGTGGGCCCGCATCGGCCCGGGGATCAGCTCCGGGGCCTCCCGGCAGTCGAACCCGGCCGCGGCCAGCTCGCGCACAGCGTCGGCCAGGCCGGCCGCCTCATCTTCCGCGGCCAGCCACAGACTGCCGGTGCGGCGCACCGCGCCGGCCGCCCCTCGGCGGGCCGCCAGCGCGAGCATCTGGTCGGTCGCGGCGGCGGTGGCCCGGTACAGCTCGAGCGCCGCCGGGCGGCCGATCAGCGCGGCGGCGGCGGTCAGATCCAGGCCGCTGCCGGGCCCTGCGACTCCGCCGTTGCGGCCGCTGGCGCCGGCCGCCGCCATGTCCTTCTCCAGCACCAGCACCTGCCGCCCATGCTCCGCCAGCGCCAGAGCGCAGGCGCAGCCGGTGACACCCGCGCCGACCACGACCACGTCGGCCGACCGGTCGCGATCCAGGGCCGGAAGCCCCGTCCAGCGGTCCTGTTCCTGCCACAGCGACGGTGTTTGCATCGCGGCCGGCAGAGTATCGGCTTGCGCTGGAACGGCCGCCGATCGGCTTCGTTGGGCTGCCCCGCGAACGTTGGAGGCCGCTGAGGAGTCCGGCGAGCCGGGTCGAATACCCGGTCTATACTCAGCGGGCTCGTCGCGGACCCGCGCAGAAGCCCTCGAAGCCTTGGCAATTCAGACCCCGCCCAAAGGCCCGCCCGGCGGGCCCCCGCCACCGAAGCGGCCGATGAACGTGTACAGCGGCGCCGGCGACCCCGGGCCCACGGTCAAGCGACCGCGTACCAAGCATGTGTGGCGACGGCGGATTCTGTGGACGACCGGCGGCGTGCTGCTGGTGGTGCTGGCGGTGGGTGGTTTCAGCGCCTGGTGGCTGTACTCCCAGGTCAGCAACATCACCCATCTCGATCCATCGGTCAAGAAGGCGCAGCACCTGCTGGCGCAGACCAAGAAGACGCTGCCGCTCGCCAAGCAGCCGGCCACCATCCTGGTCATCGGCTCCGACCACCGTTACACCGATGGCACCGCGCCGCCCCGCTCCGACACGCTGATGCTGGTGCGGGTCGACCCCATCCACCACCTGATCTCGCTGCTCTCGATCCCGCGTGATCTGTACGTCGACATCCCCGGGGTGGGCATGGACAAGATCAACGCCGCCTTCAGCGAGGGCGCGAACGGGGCCACGCTCGCCCTGCAGACGGTCGAGAACGTGACCGGCGTGCACCCCAACTACCTGGCCGTGATCAACTTCAGCGGCTTCCAGGGGCTGGTCAGCGACATCGGCGGCGTGTACATCCCGGTCGACCAAAACTACCAGCATTCGAACGCCGGCCTGCCCATCTCGGAGACGTACTCCGCGATCAGCATCGATCCTGGCTACCAGCTGCTGGACGGGTCGAACGCGCTGGCCTTCTCGCGCTACCGGCACACCGACTCGGACTTCTACCGCAACGCCCGCCAGCAGCTCTTCCTGCACCAGTTCGAGCAGGCCGCCGCCAACCGCCTGCACGGCCTCAGCCTGGGCGACCTGCCGACGCTCATTCGCCTCGTGCACGACGTCTCCCACAACCTGCAGTTCACCGGCCGCAACACACCCAGCCTGGGCACCATGCGCCAGTACGCCGCGCTCATCTACTCGCTGCACGGGCGGATCGTCAGCGTCCGCCTACAGCACGAATACTCGACCATGGCTGGCAGCGCCTCGGTGGTCGAGGACCCGGCGTCCGACATGACCCACGCGGTGTACCTGTTCGAGCACCCGTGGAAGATCGCCCAGCCGGGCGCGCAGCTGCCCAAGCCGGCCAAGCCGCACACCAAGAAGTTCAAGCCGGCCGTCAAGCCCTCGACCGTGCCACGGGTGGCGGTGCTGAACGGCACAGACCGCCAGGGGCTGGCGGCCAAGGTGGCCAACGGGCTTGGCTCGTGGAGCTACCGGACGACCGACGGCAACGCGCCCAACACCAAGTTCAAGCACACCTGGATCTTCTACGCGCCTGGCTACAAGGTGGCTGCGCACGACCTGGCCAAGATCATCGGCGTGGGAGCGATCTTCCCGACGCCCATGCACTTCGCCCACAAGGCCAAGCTGACCGCCAAGCTGGCGGTGGTGCTGGGGTCGACCTACTCCGGCAAGCTCAAGATCAAGGCGCCCAAGGTGGCCACGCCCAAGCTGCCGTCCGACATGACGGCCACCCAGGACTACCTGACCGACTTCAAGAACGCCGCCCGGGCCGCCCACCTGCCGGGCATGTACCCGACCGCGCTTCCCACCGGTGGAAGCTTCCAGGAGTTCAGCTCCACCGGCGAGCCGATCCGCTTCTACAACATCAAGGCCGCCGGCAACGGGCCCAACTCGCTGTACGCGTACTGGCAGCTGAACGGTATCCCCGGCTCCTACTTCGGCATCGAGGAGACCCGCTTCGTGAACGCGCCCATCCTCCAGAACCCGAGCGCCACCCGCACCCTGAACGGCCACCGCTTCCAGTTCTACTTCAACGGCTCGCACATCTACATGGCGGCCCTGGTGGACAACGTCCACGGCGTCGTCTACTGGGTGCAGAACACGCTCCTGAACGAGCTCTCGAACGCCGACATGATCGCCATCGCGCGGTCGCTGGCGCCCACCAGGTGAGCACGCCGGCGATCGGTGTGATCGGGGTCGGCTACGTCGGGCTGGTGACCGCCGTCTGCTTCGCCGACCTCGGCCACCAGGTGATCTGCCGCGACATCGACCCGGAGCGGGTCGCAGGCGCTGCAGGCGGGCCAGGTGCCGATCTACGAGCCCGGCATCGACCGCCTGCTGGAGCGAAACCGCGAGCCGGCTTCAGTTCACACTCGATCTGGGCGAGCTGCTCGGCCGCTGCCGGATCGTCTTCGTGTGCGTGGACACGCCGCCCACCGCACTCCGGCGATGCCGACCTGTCGCGCGTGCACACGGTGATCGACGAGCTGCCCGAGACCGGAGAGCGGTTCGTGCTGGTCATGAAGAGCACCGTGCCGGTGGGCACCGGCGAGCGCGCTGCGGCACGAGCTGGACGCCCGCGGGCATGACGCACGTCGGCTACGTCTCCAACCCCGAGTTCCTGCGCGAGGGCCGGGCGGTGGCCGACTTCATCGAGCCCGACCGGATCGTCATCGGCGCCTTCGACGGACGCAGACGCCGATGCGGTGGCCGCGCTTTACGCCAACTTCGAGGAGACCACCGTCGTCCGCACCGACGTGGCCAGCGCGGAGATGATCAAGTACGCCTCCAACGCCTTCCTCGCGACCAAGATCTCGTTCATCAACGAGATCGCCAACGTCTGCGAGGAGATCGGCGCCGACGTGTCGGTGGTGGCGCACGGGATGGGCCTGGACGAGCGCATCGGCCCGCACTTCCTGCGCCCCGGCATCGGCTACGGCGGCTCCTGCTTCCCCAAGGACGTGCGCGCGCTCAAGCAGCTGGCCGGCAACTCGGGCTACCACTTCCAGCTGCTGACCTCGGTGATCGAGGTCAACGAGCTGCAGAAGCGGCGGGTGGTGGGCAAGCTGGAGCGCCACCTGGGTCCGCTGCGCGGGCGCCGGATCGCGCTGCTGGGGCTGGCCTTCAAGGCCAACACCGACGACATGCGCGAGGCCTCCAGCCTGGTGCTGGCGGCCCGGCTGCTGGCCGAGGGCGCGCAGGTGGTGGCGTACGACCCGGTGGCCATGCCGGCCGCTGTCCGCCTGCTGGGTGACGAGATCGAGCTGGCGGGGTCGATGCTGGAGGCGGTCGGCGGCGCCGACGCGGCGGTGATCGTGACCGAGTGGGGCGAGTTCCGCGGTCTGGCCTCGGCGGCCGTCCGCGAGGCCATGGCCCAGCCGCTGATCGTGGACGGGCGCAACCTGCTCGACCCCGCCCAGGCCCGGGCCGCCGGCTTCGTCTACGAGTCGGTCGGCCGTCCCGGCGATCCAGCCGACCTGGGCAAGCTGCGGCCGCCGGTCACGACCGCGTGATCGCGGTCTCCTGGTCGGAGGGCTAGGGCACCCGCCTGCGCCCACTCACCGCTGCGCCGCCCAAGGCCGATGCTGCCGATCGCCAACCGGCCGTTCCTGGAGCACCAGCTCGACCACCTGCGCCGAGCACGGGGTCGACCGGGTGATCCTGGCCTGCGGCTACCTGCCGGATGCGCTCCGGGCGCACTTCGGCGACCGCGCTGGAGTACGTCGTTGAGGACGAGCCGCTGGGCACCGGCGGCGCCATCGCGCTTCGCCGCGGCCGGACTGGACGAGACGTTTCTGGTCTGCAACGGCGACGTGCTGACCGACCTCGACCTGACCGCGCTGGTCGCGTTTCACCGCGAGCGCGGCGCGCGGGCCACGCTCGCGCTGCAGCCGGTCGACGATCCCAGCCGCGTACGGGCTGGTGCGGACCGAGCCGAGACGGCGCCGTGCGGGCGTTCATCGAGAAGCCGCCGCCGGGCACGGCCGACGGCCGACACGATCAACGCCGGCACCTACGTGCTGGAGCCGGACGTGCTCGAGCTGGTGCCCGCGGGCCGGCGGTGTCGGTCGAGCGCGAGGTGTTCCCGCGGCTGGTCGGCGACGGGCTGTACGGCATGCGCCGCGGCGGCCACTGGCTCGACATCGGCACGCCCGAGTCAGCTACCTGGCCGCGAACCTGCGAGCGGATGCCGGCGGGCGGCCTGATCGACCCGTCCGCCAGCGTCGAGCCGAGGACGCCGAGGTGACCGAATCGGTGGTCGGCGCCGGGGGCCGTGATCGGCTCCGGTGCGCGCGTGCATCCAGCGTCGCGTGCTCCTGCGCGGGAGCGCGTGTCGCATGACCGGGCGGTGGTGGAGACCACGGTCGTGGGCAGGGACGGGCAGCGTGTGGTAGACCGGATCCGGAGGGCATGGGAGCAGGCGATCGCGGGGCTGGCCGGAGCAGCTGCGGGAGGGCGGCCGGCATCGGGCGCTGAGGCCGGCGCCGACGTCGGCATGCCCGTCGGCGGTCGTGTTCGCCGGGATGGGCGGCTCGGCGCATCGGCGGCGAGCTGCTGCGCGGCGCTGATCGCCGGCGCCTGCCCGGTGCCGATCACCCGCGTGCGCGGATTCGGGATCCCCACGCTGGGCCGGGCCGGGGACGCTGGTGGTGTGCGTCAGCTACTCCGGGCGACACGGCCGAGACGCTCTCCTGCGCCGACCAGGCGCACGCCCAGGGCGCGACGCCTGCTGTGCTGTGGCCGGCGGCGGGGCGCTGGTCGAGCTGGCCGCCGAGTGGGGCGTGCCGTTCGCGCTGGTGCCCGGCGGCCTGCAGCCGCGGGCCGCGCTCGGCTACCTGTTCGGGGCGATCGCGGGCGCGTTCGCGGCCGGCCGGGCTGGCGCCGTCCGGGCTGGCCGAGCAGGCGGCGGCCGGGGCCGAGCTGGTCGATCGCGAGGCGGCCGCCGACGCTGGGCCGGCGGCTGGCCGCCACCGTCCCGCTGGTCTACGGCGCCGGCCCGCTGGCGGCGGTCGCCTACCGGTGGAAGACACAGCTCAACGAGAACGCCAAGATGCCGCCTTCAGCCACGCCTTCCCCGAGCTCGACCACAACGAGATCGTCGGCTGGGAGGGCGCAGCTCGCGGCGCCGTTCGCGGCGGTGATGCTGCGCGACCCCAGCGAGCCGGGCCGAGAACGCAGCGCATGATCGACGCCACCCGCGACCTGATCGCGTCGGACGCCGTGCCTGGTCGAGCGAGGTGCGAGGCGCTGGGCGACACGCCGTACCGCCCGCGCCTTCTCGCTGGTCGCCTACGGCGACTGGGTGAGCTACCACGCGGCCATCGCGCGCGGGCGTCGATCCCACCCCGGTCGACCGCATCGGCGCGCTCAAGGACCGGCTCGAATCCCTGCCCGAGCAGGACCACCGGCCCGGTGCCAGGCACCCAAACTGCTCCATCTCCACCAGCGTCAGGGTGGTCGGTGGGCGAGGGCTATCATGGCCGGCATGACCACAACCATTCCTCACGACGTGCGCGATCTCGCCCTGGCGCCCGCTGGCAAGCGCCGGATCGAGTGGGCCGACCGGCAGATGCCGGTGCTGGCCGCGATCCGCGAGCGCTTCGCGGCCGAGCGGCCGCTGGACGGCCTGCGCATCGCGGCCTGCCTGCACGTGACCAGCGAGACGGCGAACCTGATGCGCACGCTGCGGGCCGGCGGCGCCGACGTGGTGCTGTGCGCCTCCAACCCGCTGTCCACCCAGGACGACGTCGCCGCCGCCCTGGTCGCCGACTACGGCATCTCCGTCTTCGCGGTGCAACGGCGAGGACTCCGACACCTACTACAGCCACATCGAGGCGGCCATCGACCACCACCCGCAGCTGACCATGGACGACGGCGCCGACGTGATCGGCGTGCTGCACACCAGCGCCACCGGAGCATGCTGAGCGAGATCATGGGCGGCACCGAGGAGACCACCACCGGCGTCATCCGGCTGCGCGCGATGGAGGCCGACGGCGTGCTCGGATTCCCGATCGTCGCCGTCAACGACGCCAACACCAAGCACCTGTTCGACAACCGCTACGGCACCGGCCAGTCGACCCTCGACGGCATCCTGCGCGCCACCAACGTGCTGCTGGCCGGGCGCACCTTCGTGGTCGTGCGGCTACGGCTGGTGCGGCCGCGGCCTGGCCGAGCGCGCGCGCGGCATGGGCGCCCACGTGATCGTGATCGAGGTCGATCCGCTGCGCGCGCTCGAGGCCGTCATGGACGGCTTCACCGGGTGATGCCGATCGCCGAGGCCGCGCCGCATCGGCGACATCTTCATCACCGTCACCGGCGACAAGCACGTGCTCCGCCGCGAGCACTTCGAGGTCATGAAGGACGGCGCGATCCTCGCCAACACCGGCCACTTCAACGTCGAGATCGACATCCCGGCGCTGCGCGAGCTGGCCGTGCGCCGTGACCGTCGCCCGGCCGATGGTCGAGCAGTTCGACATGGCCGACGGCCGCCGCATCTACCTGCTGGCCGAGGGCCGGCTGGTCAACCTGGCCGCCGCCGAGGGCCATCCGGCCTCGGTGATGGACATGAGCTTCGCCAACCAGGCCCTGGCCGCCGAGCACGCGGTCAAGAACCACGACCGAGCTGGAGCAGCGGGTCTACGACGGTGCCCGCGCGAGATCGACGACGAGGTGGCGCGCGCTCAAGCTGGCGAGCATGGGCGTCGAGCATCGACCGCCTGACCGAGGAGCAGCGCAACTACCTGGCCTCGTGGGACGAGGGCACCTGACGGGCCGGGCCGTGACGGCCGGCCTCGACCCGCTGACGCCGCACGCGATCGTCCGGCTCGAGGAGGACGGCCGGACGCTGGTGCTGCTCGACCAGCGGCGGCTGCCCGGCGAGCGCTCGAGACGCCGCTACAGCCGACTGGCCGGACGTGGTCGAGGCGATCCGCGCGATGGTCGTGCGCGGCGCGCCGGCGATCGGGGTCGCCGCCGCCTACGCGGTGGCGATGACGGCCGCCCGCTCGGCCGCCGGTCGCCGAGGTGCTGCGCGAGGAGTTGGAGCGGGCCTGCGACGGGCTGGCGGCAGCCCGCCCGACGGCCGTCAACCTGGCCTGGGCGGTCGGCCAGATGCGCGATGTGGCCGCGGGCGCCGCACGCCGACGCCAGCGTCCTGCGCGACGCCTCGGCAGGCCCGGCCGCGCGAGCTGCACGAGCAGGAGGTCGAGCGCTGCCGCGCAGATCGGCGACCACGGCGCCGACCTGCTGCGGCGCCGGCGCCCGCGTGCTCACCCACTGCAACGCCGGCGCGCTGGCCACCGGCGGCTACGGCACCGCGCTGGGCGTGATCCGCTGCGGCCCACGGCCGCGACCCCAGCCTGCACGTGTGGGTGGACGAGACCCGGCCGCTGCTGCAGGGCGCCCGGCTGACCGCCTGGGAGCTGGCGCAGGACGGCATCTCGGCCACCCTGGTGACCGACTCCATGGCCGGCTGGCTGATGGCCCAGGGCAAGGTGGACGCCGTGGTCACGGGCGCCGACCGGATCGCCGCAAACGGCGACACCGCCAACAAGATCGGCACCTACGGGCTGGCCGTGCTGGCCGCGCGCCCACGGCGTGCCGTTCTACGTGGCCGCGCCGACGTCCACGATCGACGCGTCGCTGCCGTCGGGCGCCGACATCCCGATCGAGCACCGCGACCCTGCCGAGGTGGCGGGGGCACGCCGCGCCCGAGGGGTGTCGCGGTCTACAATCCCGCCTTCGACGTCACGCCGGCTGAGCTCGTGAGCGCCATCGTCACCGAGCACGGCGTCCACCGTCCGCCCTACCGGTTTGGCTGAGCGCGTCCCCGGGGGATCTGGCGCACGACCTGGCCGGCCTCGACCCGCGACCTGGTCGCGCGCCTGCAGGCGCGCGGCTTCCGCCCGGCCAGGCTGCTGGAGTGGGCGCAGGGGATCGCCGCCGGCAGCGGGCGAAACCGGGTGGACGGCGATGTGCGGCCGCCGCAGCCCGACGACATCGGCCGCCTGCCGCCGAGCGCGGGTCCGCCGAGGGCGAGCGGCTGACCGCGCTGGGGATGCGCGCGCTGGCCGAGGGCAGGCTGGCCTTCGTGGTGCTGGCGGGCGGCATGGCGACCCGCATGGGCGGCGTGGTCAAGGCGCTGGTGGAGCCCCTGCCCGGCCGCACGTTCCTCGATGCTGCGGCTGTCTGAGCGCGACCGCCTGGGCGGATCGCAGCGGCGGCCGCTGCGCCTGTGGGCGATGACGCAGCGCGGCCACCGACGGCCCGTTGCGGGCGGCTCTGGCGGCCGTCCGGGGCCGCCGACGTCGACGTGTTCGAGCAGGGCGGCCTCGCTTCGGCTGACGCCCGAGGGGCGGCTCTTCCGGGATGCTCGAGGGGGAGCCCAGCGCGCACGCCACAGGCCACGGCGACCTGCCCGAGGCGCTTCGCCGAAGCGGCCTTTTGGACGCGTTCCTGGCTGACGGAGGGCGGTACGTGTGGATCGCCAACCTCGACAACCTGGGCGCCGGCGATCGACCCGCTGCTGCTGGGCTGGCACATCGACCACGGCGGCCCGCTGACGGTCGAGGTGGTGACGCCGGGGGACGATGTCGGCGGCATCCCGGTGCGCTGGAACGGCCGGCCGGTCGTGCTCGAGGACTTTCGCCTGCCGGCCGACTTCGACCGCACGGCGGTGGGCGTCTTCAACACCAACACGCTGCTGGCCGACGCTCGGGCGCTGGCCGATCTGGACATGCCGTGGACCTGCTTCCGGTGCTCAAAGCAGGTCGACGGGCGGCCGGCGGTGCAGTTCGAGCGGCTGGTCGGCGAGCTCACATCGGGGCTCGAGACGCGGTTCCTGCGAGGTGCCCCGGTCGGGCCCGGAGTCACGCTTCCTGCCGGTCAAGGACGACGCCGAGCTGGATGCCCGGCGGGACGAGATCGCCGCGCGTCTTGCGAACATCCTGGGGCACTCTCCAGACGGTTCGTGACAGCCGCGTTGCGGGCCGCCGGGCGATCGTCGGTGGATGCCGTGCGATCGACCTGGTGGCGCCGCCCGGCTGCTGCCTCTGCCTGGCCTCGGGCGGCCCGCTGTGCGGGCCCTGCCTGCGCTCCCTGCCGCTGCTGGGCGGGCCGCTGTGCGAGCGCTGCGGGATGCCGACGGCGCGTGGGTGCGTCGAGTGCCGAAGCTGCCGCGGCGTCCGTCTGGGGTTCGCATCGGCCCGCAGCGGGGCTGGCCTATCGAGGGCCGCGCGCGCGATCTGGTGCACGCCTTCAAGGACGGCGCCCAGCGCGGGCTGGCGGAGCCCGCGGCCGGCCTGGTGGCGCTCGCCGTACCGGCGCCGCCGGCCGAGGCTGGTCACCTGGGTGCCGGCCGACCGCTGGCGGCTGATCCAGCGCGGCTACCACCCGCCGCGAGCTGCTCGCGCGAGCGCTGGCGATCCGCTGGTCGGCGGCAGCACAGCCGCTGCTGGAGGCGGCCGGCCGCCGACGCCCGCAGCGCGGGCTGGACTCGGCCGCACCGCCGGGCGAACGTGCGCGACGCCTTCCGTGCGGCCGGCCCGGCGCCGCCTGCGGTGGTGCTGGTCGACGACGTGCACACCACCGGCGCGACCCTGTCGGAGGCCGCCCGCGCGCTGCGCACGGCGGGCGCCAGGGAGGTGCACGCGGTCACCCTGGCCCGCGCGGTGCCCGGAGGTGGTTCCTGAATGAACGTCTACTGCGGCTTGGCTGCGGGCACGCATCCTGCGCCTCGACAACGACGCCATTCAGGAACCACCTCCCGCCATTCGGGGCCGCTGAAAGAGCGGGCCCGTGCAGCGACTATGGTTCGGACTCACCCGCGAGCCAAGGAGATGCCGATGCGGTTGCAGGTGAAGGGTCGCAACATCGACGTCACCGACCCCCTGTTCGGGTACGCCGAGCGCAAGCTGGGCAAGCTCTCCCGGCACCTGTCCGACGAGAGCCGGTGTGAGCTCGAGCTGTCGTGGAGCACAACCCCAGCATCTCCGAGCAGCCAGGTGGCCGAGGCCACCGTGTGGACGAAGGGCCCCGTGCTGCGGGCCACGCGAGTCGTCGACGGACATGTACGCCTCGATCGACCTGGTCGCCGAGAAGCTGGAACGCCAGGTCGAAGCGCTACCGCGAGACGGCGCACGCGCAAGCAGGCCCAGCACATCGCCAACCACGCCTCGCCGCCGCCGGCCGCGGTCGCACAGCTGCCCGAGGAGGACGACCGCCGATGATCGTCAAGACGAAGCAGTTCAACATGAAGCCGATGACGCACGAGGAGGCGATGCTCCAGCTGGAGCTGATCGGGCACGACTTCTTCGTGTTCACCAATGCCGACTCCGACGAGGTGAACGTCATCTACAAGCGGCGGGACGGGAACTACGGGCTGATCGAGCCTGCGCGCGAGGAGTAGGTCTGCTCCGGGGGCCGGGTGGGATCGGCGCTCGTTGGTACCATCCATCCCCGGATGAGCGTGTTCCACAAGATCCTGCGCGCGGGCGAGGGCCGGACGCTGAAACGGCTCGAGCAGCGCGTGCGCGATGTCAACGCGCTGGAGCCCGAGATCGAGGCGCTGATCCGACGAGCAGCTGGCCGCCAAGACGATCGAGTTCCGCGAGCGCTTCGAGGCCGGGCGAGGACCTCGACGACCTGCTGCCGGAGGCGTTCGCCGTGCGTCCGCGAGGCGTCCAGGCGCGACGATCGGCCTGCGCCACTTCGACGTCCAGCTGATCGGCGGCATGGTGCTGCACGAGGGCCGCATCGCCGAGATGAAGACCGGCGAGGGCAAGACCCTGGTGGCCACGCTGCCGCTGTACCTGAACGCGCTCGCCGGGCGTGAACGTGCAGCTGGTCACCGTCAACGACTACCTGGCCCGCCGCGACGCCGCGTGGATGGGCCCGATCTACCAGGCGCTGGGCGTCTCGGTCGGCGTGATCCAGAACGATGATGCCGGACGATGAGCGGCGCGCCGCCTACGCCTGCGACATCACCTACGGCACCAACTCCGAGTTCGGCTTCGACTACCTGCGCGACAACATGGCGCCGGCGCTCGAGTGCACGGTGCAGCGCGGCCACTGGTTCGCGATCGTGGACGAGGTCGACTCGATCCTGATCGACGAGGCGCGCACGCCGCTGATCATCTCCGGCGAGCCGGAGCAGGCGGCCGAGACCTACTACGCGTTCGCCCGCGCCGTCAGCGTACCTGCAGAACGAGCGAGGACTACGAGGTGGACGAGAAGTTCCACACCGCCTCGCCCGACCGAGTCGGGCGTCGACAAGGTCGAGAAGGCGCTCGGCGTCGAGCAACCTGTACGCGCCCGAGAACGGCCAGCTGGTCAACCACCTGATCCAGGCGATCAAGGCCAAGGAGCTGTACAAGCGCGACGACGAGTACGTGGTGATCGACGGCGAGGTCAAGATCGTCGACGAGTTCACCGGCCGCATCATGGAGGGCCGGCGCTGGTCGGAGGGCCTGCACCAGGCGGTCGAGGCCAAGGAGAACGTCACGCATCCAGGAGGAGAACGTCACCGTCGCCACGGTCACGATCCAGAACTACTTCCGCATGTACGAGAAGCTGGCCGGCATGACGGGCACGGCCGCCACCGAGGCCGGCCGAGTTCCACGAGATCTACGGCCTGGAGGTGGTGCCGATCCCGACCAACCGGCCGATGGTGCGCGGATCGACGAGAACGACCTCATCTTCAAGACCAAGGACGAGAAGTTCGCGGCCGTCGGCCGACGACATCGACGAGCGCCACCAGATCGGCCAGCCGGTGCTGGTCGGCACGATCTCGGTGGAGGTGTCCGAGCACCTGTCGCAGGCTGCTCGACGCGGCGCGGCGTCGCCCACGAGGTGCTGAACGCCAAGAACCACGAGCGCGAGGCCGCACATCATCGAGCAGGCCGGGCAGCTGGGCGCGGTCACGATCGCCACCAACATGGCCGGCCGCGGCGTCGACATCAAGCTGGGCGAGGGCGTGCCGGATCTCGGCGGCCTGTACGTGCTGGGCACCGAGCGGCACGAGTCGCGGCGCATCGACAACCAGCTGCGCGGCCGCTCCGGGCCGCCAGGGCGACCCCGGCGAGACCCGCTTCTACCTGTCCGCCCAGGACGAGGTGATCCGGCTGTTCGCCGGCGACCGCATCTACACGATCCTCGACAAGCTCGGGCCGGCCGACGGCGAGCCGATCGAGCACGGCATGCTCACCAAGCGGATCGAGGGCGCCCAGAAGAAGGTCGAGGAGTTCAACTTCGTCAACCGCAAGAACGTCGTCAAGTACGACGACGTGCTGAACGAGCAGCGCAAGGAGGTGTACGCGCGGCGGCGGAGATCCTGCGCGGCGAGGACATCCGCGAGTCGGTGATGGAGTGGATCTGGGACGTGATCGAGGCAGCCGTCGACGCGCACGCCGGCGGCGAGCTACGCCGAGGACTGGGACTGGGACGGGCATGTGGGTGGCGCTGGACTCGGTCTACCCGATCCGGATCCCGCAGGCCGAGTACGAGGGCGCCAGCCACGCCCTCGCGAGGAGCTGATCGAGGTCATCTACAACGACGCCGTCGAGTACTACGAGGAGCGCGAGCAGCAGTGGGCGGCGACAACCCGGAGCTGCCGCGCGACCTCGAGCGCTGGATCACGCTGCAGGTGACCGACACCCGCTGGCGCGAGCACCTCGACAACATGGATTACATGCGCCAGGGCATCGGGCTGCGCGGCTACGCCCAGAAGGACCCGCTGGTGGAGTACCGGCCGGAGGGCCAGGAGATGTTCGACGAGATGAGCTTCCTGATCAAGCAGGAGGTCGTGCGCGCGCTGATGCACGCCGAGGTGGAGGTCGACGCCGGCAGCGGCAACGGCGCCCTCGAGCCGCAGTCATCGGCGCCGCGCGGCAACCTCAGCTACCGGCACGAGGACGCGGCCACGCTGGAGGCGCTGGCGGCCGGGCCGGAGGAGGCGACCAGGAGCGTCGACATGGATGACTTGCCGGTGGTCGAGCAGCGGCAGCGTCGACCCCGAGCAGCGACGTCGGCCGCAACGACCCCTGCTGGTGCGGCAGCGGCAAGAAGTACAAGCGGTGCCACGGCGCGTAGCGTGGCCATGAGCCGCCGAACCGCGCTCGCTGGAGGATCTGAAGGGCGCCGTCGAGGAGATCAGAGCCCAGTTGCACTGGGTTCGTGATTACCTTGACCCGGATGCGCTGGCGCGCGCGCCTGGCCGAGCTCGACAAGGCCATGGAGCGCCCGGGTTCTGGGACGACACCAGCAGGCGGCGTCAAGGTGTCGGCCGAGCGAGCCGGCGCGCGGCCGCCGCCTGGAGACCTACGACCCGCTGGAGTCCGACGCCGGCGAGCTGGACAGCATGCTCGAGCATGGCGGCCGACGACGACGAGTGGCGCGGCGGAGCTGGAGCGCGACGCTCGACCGGCTGGCCCGCGAGGTCGGCCTGCTGCAGGAGGAGGCGCTGTTCACCGGCGAGTACGACTCCGGCCCGGCGGTGGTCGGCGTGCACGCCGGCGCGGGCGGCACCGACAGCCAGGACTGGGCCGAGATGCTGCTGCGCATGTACCAGCGCTGGGCCGAGCACCGGGGCCTACAAGATCGAGCTTCTGGAGCAGACGCCGGGCGAGGAGGCTGGCCTCAAGAGCGCCACCTTCACGCTGATCGGCGACAACGCCTACGGGCATCATGCAGGCCGAGAAGGGCGTGCACCGGCTGGTGCGGCTGTCGCCGTTCGACTCCGCCCACCGCCGGCACACGAGCTTCGCCCAGGTCGAGGTCTCGCCGCTGGTGGACGACGACGTCGACGTCGAGATCGACGATGCCGACCTGCGCATCGACACCTACCGCTCGCAGGGCGCCGGCGGCCAGCACGTCAACAAGACCGACTCGGCCGTGCGCATCACGCACCTGCCGACCGGCATCGTCGTGCAGTGCCAGAACGAGCGCTCGCAGCTGCAGAACAAGGCTCAGGCGATGCGCATCCTGAAGATCGCGGCTGGTCGAGCGCGAGCAGGAGCTAGCGGCGGGCAGGCGCTGGCGAAGGAACGCGGGGAGGCGCAGGATATCTCCTTCGGAAGTCAGATCCGCTCCTACGTCCTGCATCCCTACACGATGGTCAACGACCACCGCACCAACATCAAGATCGGCAACGCCCAGGCGGTGCTGGACGGCGACCTGGACGAGCTGATCCACGCCTACCTGCTAAGCGGGCGGCGGACGGCAGCTAGCCCGGGGCCAGCTACCGGTGGGCGGCGGTCACGGCCACCGGCCAGCGGGTGCCAGGAGGTGGTTCCTCAATGAGCGTCTGCTGCGGCTGGTCTGCGGGCACGCTGGCTGCGTCCCACGCGGCGTGCGGTGCTCAACGTGGTGAAACCACGCCTGCGCTCCGCTCGCCGCTCGATCCTTGCCAGCGTGCCCGCATCCTGCGCCTCGTGACGACGTCGTTAAGGAGCCACCTCCAGGTACCGGTGAGCGGCCCTCACGGCCACAGACCAGCGGGTGCCAGGTACCGGTGGGCGGCTGTGACGGTCACCATCGTCACAGCCGGTCGACGAGTACCTGGCACCAACACTGCTCCATCTCCAGCCGCGGCAGGGTCGATGAGATTGTAAAGACGGCGCGGTGGGGTCTGACCCCAGATGGCCGCTAATCCGCATGGTTGAGCGCAAACCGGGCGCTTGCGGTTTGCGTGCATCCGGCCAGGAGAGTACCCTGAAGAGCAGTCCGCCAGCCCATTTCGGGTGCGGATTCGACCCATGAACGACGAACTCGATCTCCAGGAGCCGTCCGCCGGAGCGGCCACTCCGACACTGGATGCGCATGCCAACGGGCAGGTGCGCTCGGCCGCGGCCGCGATGATCCTGTTCAACGCCGTGACCAAGACCTACCAGGGCGGCGTCGTCGGCCTGCAGGACGTTTCCCTGCAGATCGACAAGGGCGAGTTCGTGTTCCTGGTCGGGCCGTCCGGATCCGGCAAGTCGACCTTCATCAAGCTGCTGCTGAAGGAGCTCGACGTCAGCTCCGGCAATCTGATCGTGGGCGGCAAGTCGCTGCCCAAGCTGAAGCGCTCGAAGGTGCCGGTGCTGCGCCGCAACATCGGCTGTGTGTTCCAGGACTTCAAGCTGCTGCCCACCCGCACCGTGTACCAGAACGTCGCCTACGCGCTGCAGGTGCAGGGCAAGTCGCGGGCTGAGATCCGCCGCAAGGTGCCCGACATCGTGGGCCTGGTGGGGCTGGCCGACAAGAGCGACCGCCTCCCGCACGAGCTGTCGGGCGGCGAGCAGCAGCGGGTGTCGGTGGCCCGGGCCTTCGTCAACCACCCGCCGCTCTTGATCGCCGACGAGCCGACCGGCAACCTCGACCCCGACACCTCGGTCGGCATCATGCAGCTGCTGTACCGGATCAACCGCGCCGGCACCACGGTGGTCATGGCCACCCACGACCGGGAGATGGTGGACAAGATGCGCCGCCGGGTGATCCAGCTGGAGTCCGGCCGGGTCGTGCGCGACGACCGCCGCGGAGGGTATGAGGGATGAAGTGGCGGTTCTTCGTGTCCGAGGCGATGTCCTCGATCCGCGGCAATGCTGCCACCACCCTGGCGGCCATCGTCACGGTGCTGATCGTCACCTTCCTGCTGGGCGTGACGGTGTCGCTGGGCAAGTGGGTGTACGACTACACGGTCGGCGTCCGAAACCAGGTCACGATCAAGGCCTACATCTCCGACCCGCTGCCCGGGGCCGAGGCCCAGGCCAAGTTCCAGGAGACCCTGTCGCATCTGACCAACCAGATCAATGCGCTGCCGTACGTGAAGAGCGTGGAGTACGTGTCGCCGGCCAAGGCGCTGACAATGGTCTCCAAACAGGACCGGTCGCTGGCCAACCAGGTGGGCTCAAACCCGTATCCGCCGTCCTTCTGGGTCAAGCTGACCGATCCCAGCAAGGCCTCGCAGGTGGCCTTGCAGCTGGGTCAGATCCGGGAGGTCAAGGACTGCGGCTCGTCGCCCTGCGTGGAGTACGGCTCGGGGGTGACAAACCGCGTGCTGCGCACCACCAAGTACATCCTGTACTTCCTGGGCGGGCTGATGGTGCTGCTGGCGGTGGCTGCCGTGGTACTGATCCAGAACACCATCCGGCTCTCCATCTTCTCCCGCCGGCGTGAGATCGAGGTGATGAAGCTGGTGGGCGCCACCAACTCGTTCGTGCGGCTGCCGTTCATGCTGGAGGGGATGATCACCGGCCTGGTCGGCGCCGGCGCTGCGCTGGCCCTGCTGGGCATCGTCTACGCCGCTCTGAACAGCATCAACCGCGGCCTCACCGACCCCGCCAGGTCGGTCGGAGTGCTGACGTTGATGGGGGTTCTGTGCCTGTTCGGACTCATGCTCGGCGGGTTTGGATCCATGCTCACGTTGCGCCGCTTCCTGCGCGTTTGAGCTGGCCCAGCGGCTCACCGGATCACAGCCGGACCCAGAAGCTCGAACGAAATGCCTCGCGGCGTCTGACAGCGTCGCGCTCGCGTATGGAGTCACGGCGCGGCTTGCCCAGATTGCCTCCGGATATGCGCTGCGCCGCGCCGTGACACCCTACTGGCGCGCCGCTGGCCAGCCATCCACGATTCATTCCGTTAGAGCTTCCTAGAGCAAACCGGTACAATCGCCGGCGGAAGCGTGTCCTGGCGCCGCACAATTCTCTTTTTCGGCGCCTCGGTCGCGATCGCGAGTTCGTTCGCGGTCGGATTCGAGGTCCGCTCGCACTACTCGTCCGCGCCGGCGCCGCCTGCGCCGGCCCCGATCGGCCTGCGCCAGCAGGTGCTGGCCGACCTGCGCGACCACTACGTCACGTCGTTGCCCCGGGCCGCTCTCAGCGCGCATTCGGTGGCCGGCGTGCTTCGCGCACTGGGCGATCCGTACACGCGCTACCTGACGCAATTCGAGTACCTGGAGCTGCGCGAGAGCGAGGCCGGGAGCTACGGCGGGCTGGGGCTGTCGCTGGCCCGTGCCCAGCGCGGTCTGGTGGTGCTGGCGTCGCAGCCCGGACTGCCTGGGAGGATCGCCGGCATCCGGGCCGGCGACATCATCACCACCATCAACGGCTCGTCGCTGGCCAGCCTTCCCTACCGCATGACGGTGCGGCTGATCGCCGGCGCCCCCGGCTCGCGGGTGCGGCTGGGTGTCTCCAGGGGCGGCGCGGCGCTTCCGCGTCAGCTGATGTTGGTGCGAAGCGCCGTCACCAGCCCCGCGGCCACCACCCGCCGGGTGGCCTTCCGTGGGTCGCACTTCCGGTATGTGCGGTTGGTGGACTTTGAGACCCGCACGGCGGCCCGGGTCCGTCAACTGGCCGCTCAGGCCGTCAAGGAGCACGACAGCGGTCTGGTGCTCGACCTGCGCGGCAACCCCGGCGGCCTGCTGACCGAGGCGGTCGGCGTCGTGCGCGTGTTCGTGGACTCCGGCGCGATCCTGACCACCGTCGGCCGGCACGAGCCGCGCCAGCAGTTCACCGCCAACCACACGGCGGTCGGCGCGCTGCGGGTGGCGGTGCTGATCGATGGTGAGACGGCCAGCGCCGCCGAGGTGGTGGCGGGCGCCCTGCGCGCGCACGGGGCGATCGTGATCGGGCAGCACAGCTACGGCAAGGGCACCGTGCAGTCTGTCTTGCCGCTGCCCGGCGGCGGCGCCCTCAAGCTGACGGTGGCCAGGTTCATGCTGCCCGGCGGCGTGGTGGTGGAGGGGCGCGGAGTGCGTCCGACGCTGGCCGTCCCAGCCGGGGGGAGGTCGCTGCTGATCGTCGCCCTGCACGCACTGGCCGCTCATTGACCGAGCCCGGGGGCGCTGCCCCGGCCCTGATCGCATGCACCGTCGTCCGCCGCGGACGCGTGCTGGTCGGCGAGCCGCTGTTCGACCCTGGGCCGCCGCTCACCCTGGGCCGCCGCGCCCCGGCGGCGGAGGGTGAGCTGGTGCTGGTCGAGCCGGCCGGGCGGGGCGGCGGCCGGGTGTACGAGCGGCTGGGCGATGCGTCCGACATCGACGCGCTGATGCATGCCCTGGCCGGCGAGGCGGGGCTGACTGACCCCTGGCCGGCCGACGCCCTGGCCGAGCTCGACCAGCTGCCGCACGATCCGCTGCCTGAGGATCCCGGCCGGCGCGACCTGCGCAAGCTGGAGACGTTCACGATCGACCCTGACACGGCCCGGGACTTCGACGACGCGCTGTCGGTGGATCTGGCCAGCGATCCACCCGCCATCAGCGTGCACATCGCCGACGTGTCGGCGTTCGTGGCGACCGGCGGTGCGCTGGACGCGGAGGCCGAGTGGCGCTCCACGTCCACCTATCTGCCCGGCCGGGTCGACCCGATGCTGCCGCCCGAGCTGTCCGACGGGGTGTGCAGTCTGCAGCCGGGCCGCGACCGGTGGACGCTGACGGTCGAGTTGCGCGAGGGCCGGCCGGCCCGCTTCAGCCGCAGCGTGATCCGCTCGGCGCACCGCTTCACCTATGCCGCAGGCTGACGGGATCCTGGCCGGCGGCCCGGCGCCGGGTGGCCTGGCCGCGGCGCTGGCGGCCGCATCGGCGGCGGCCGAGGCGCTGCGCCGCCGCCGGCTGGCCCGCGGGGCGCTGGACGTGGAGGGTGGCGACATCGCCTTCACGCTGGCCGAGGGCTTCGTGGTGGACGCCCGCTCGGAGCCGGGCTCGCCCGCGCACACGCTGATCGAGGAGCTGATGATCGCCGCCAACGAGGCGGTGGCCGAGCTGCTGTCAGGTGCCGGCCGGGCGGCCATCTTCCGCGTGCACGAGCCGCCGGAGGCGGCCTCCCTGGAGGCGCTGGTCGAGCGCTTCGAGGCGCTCGAGGTGCCCACACCGGCCATGCCGGAGCTGCACACGGGGAGCGACTCGGCGGCCTACGCCGGCCGTCTCAGCGCCGCCGTCGCCGGCTACAGCCGGTCCTCCGGTCGCGGCCGCCAAGCCTTCACCTCGCTCCTCCTGCGGGCGCTCAAGCAGGCCCGCTACGACCCGGCCAACCTCGGCCACAGCGGACTTGCCAGCTCGGCCTACTGCCACTTCACCTCGCCCATACGCCGCTATCCCGACCTGGTCTGCCACCGCGCTGTGGTGCGTCAACTGGGGCTCGAGCAGGGCCCGGCGGCGGCCGATATGGCGGCGGTGGCCGAGCACAGCTCGCGAGCCGAGCGGGCCGCCGCCGACCTGGAGCGGCGGGCCGCCGACATCTGCCTGGCCCACCTGCTCGACCGCCGGCTGTACGACGCCGGCTGGGACGCGCGGTTCGATGGCGAGGTGGTGGGGGTGATCGGCGCGGGCGCATTCGTGCGTTTCGGCGAGGTGTTCGAGGGTCTGCTGCCGGCCCGCCTGCTGGGCGCGGAGCGGTATTCCCTGGATCCCCTGGGGGTCGCGTTGGTGGGCGCGCGCAGCGGCCATCGGCTGCGGCTGGGCGACCCGATCACCGTCGGCGTGCGGTCGATCGACCGATTGGCGGGAAAGGTGCTTCTGGAATCGCCCGCCTGATGCAGAATGCCAGGATGCGGCGGTTGGGAGGCACGTGGACGCGCTGGCTTGCCGCAATCGTCCTGCTGGGTGCGATCTCGGCTGCGGTTGCGGTGATCCTGGCCGCGCACAGCCCCGGCCCGACCATCGCGGCGCAGAAGGGGCCCGACCCCGCCGCCACCGTGCGGTCGTTCGTTGAGGCCTGGCAGGCAGGCGACTACGACACCATGTACTCGCTGCTGTCGCGCGCCTCCCATCAGCACGACCACGTTCAACGCGTTCGAGCGCGCCTACAAGGACGCCGCCGCCACCGCCAGCCTGAGCGGGCTGCACGTGGTTGGCCCGATGCGTGCGCATCCTGCGTTTGCCACCTTTACCGTGGACGCCGGCACGCGCCTCTTCGGCCACCTCAGCCAGCCCATGCGGCTGCCGCTGGTGCTCGGTCGGCACGGCTACCGGGTGGCCTGGACGCCGTCGCTTGCCTTCCCCGGGCTGTTGCCCGGCGAGCAGCTGGTGCGCAGGTCGCGCCCGCCGCTCACCCGTGGCGCGCATCCTGGCCCCCAGCGGCGAGGTGCTGGCAGAAGGGCCGGCCGACCGCCCGCAGCTACCCGCAGGGCGCCGACTTCGCCGAGGTCACGGGATACGTGAAGGCGCCCGACCCGGCGCAGGCCGCCCAGCGCGCCAAGCATGGCTGGCCGCGCACGCTGCCGTACGGCCAGGGCGGGCTTGAGGAGTCGCTCGACCGGGTGCTGGCGGGCGCGCCCCGGATCGACCTGGATGCGTTCTCCGCGGCCGGCGGGCCGCGGCGTGCTGGCCACCCGCCCGGGCCGCAAACCGCACGACGTGATCACCACGCTCTGCAGCTCTCGATGCAGCAGGCCGCCAACGCCGCCCTGGGCGCCCGCTACGGCGGCGTGGTGGTGCTGATCCGCTCGCACCGGTGCTGTGCTGGCGGATGCCGGGCTGGGCATGGACGCCATCCAGCCGCCCGGCTCGACGTTCAAGACGGTGACCGCATCGGCGGCGCTCGAGGCCGGCAAGGCGACGCTGGAGACGAGCTACGCCTACGCCCGCTACGTCGTCCTGAACGGCTGGCGAGCTGCACAACTTCCACCACGAGGACTGTGCGGCGGCACGCTGCTGCGACGCCTTCGCCGTCAGAGCTGCAACTCGGTGTTCGCGCCGCTGGCCGACCAGGTCGGGGCCAGGCGGCTGGTCGGCGATGGCCGACGCCTTCGGCTTCAACCGCAAGCCCACCATCGCCTACCCGGCGCCGACCAGCGTCACCCGCGATGCCGGCGCGGGATGCCCAGCGATCTGTCGCTGGGCGTCGCCGGGATCGGCCAGGGCGGGGTGGAGGCCAGCGCCGCTGCAGATGGCGTCGGTGGCGCAGATGATCGGCTCGCGGCGGCGTCCAGCACCCGCCGCACGTCGTGCATGCACGCCACCAGCGGTCGGCGACACGCAGCCGCGCCGGCCGGGTGATCCCGGCCCACGATCGCCGCCGAGGTGGCGCACGATGATGCGGGCCGTGGTCAGCTACGGCACCGGCACGTCCGCTGCGAGCTGCCGGGGGCGACGGTGGCCGGCAAGACCGGCACCGCCGAGGTCGGCCCGCGGCATCAAGAGCGACGCCTGGTTCATCGGCTTCGCGCCCGGCCGAGGCCCCGCGGGTGGCGGTCGCGGTGCTGATCGTCCACGGCGGCGTGGGCGGCCAGACGGCTGCGCCGATCGCGCGCAGGTGATCGACGCCGCGCTGAGCATCGGCTGAGCCGTGCTGCGGCGGCGTCGTGCTCGACATGGAGGGCGTGCTGCACGTCGACTGGGCGGCCGCTGCCCGGGGCGCCGAGCGCCGTGCGAGCGCTGCGGGCGGGCGGCCTCGAGCTGGCCATCCTGACCAACACGACCGGCCGCACGCGGGCGGAGATCGCCGGACGGCTGGCCGGCGATGGGCATCGATTTCCCAGTCCGAGCGGATCGTCACCGCGGCCCATGCGGCCGCGCAGCACCTGCGCACGCGAGCACCCCGGCGCGGCCGTCGTGTATGCTCTGGTCGAGCAGGGCGCCGCGGCGAGCTGACGCGGCATCGGCTTGGTGCGACGACCCCGGCGACGCCGACGTGATCCTGCTCGGCGGCCCGGACGACGAGCTGGACATATCCGGCGCTGAACGCGCGTCTTCCGGGCGCTGCTGGACGGCATGCCGCTGGTGGCGATGCAGCGCAACCGCGTGGTGGCCGACGGCGTCGCGGCCCGGCACTGGACGCGGGCGTGTTCGTCGCCGGGCTGGAGTACGCCGCGCGGCGTGACGGCGCACGGTGGTGGGCAAGCCGTCGCCCGCCATCTACCGCATCGCCTGCGCGGCCTGCTCGGCGCCGAGCCCGGCCGAGGCGATGATGGTGGGCGACGACCTCGAGTCAGCGACCTGCGCCGGCCGCGGCGATCGGGCATGCGCACCTGCCTGGTGCGCACCGGCAAGGGCGCGAGCTTCGCCCGGCCGCCGGCCAGGTCACCTCGACGAGCCCGATCTGGCCGCGTTCGCTGCCACGCTGCTATCCTGACGGCCGCCATGGATCCGCGCAGCCCCAGCACCGATCAGCTCGCCCTGCTGCGCCATTCCATCTCGCGCGTTTCGCACTGAGCACGCTCCCTGACGGGAGAGGTGCGCCTGCAGGTGCCCTCGCAGCCGTCGCCACTGCCCTGCTCCCCGAACCTCGAGGATCATGAACGCGCGAGCTCTCACCGTCTTCCGTCTCTACCAGCTCTTCAACGGCATCATCTTCACCGGCCCGATCTGGGCGGTGTACCTGCTCTCGCGCGGGCTCTCGCTGGCCGCAGTTCGGGCTGGTCGAGGCCTGCGCTGCACGTCGGCATGCTGGCCGCGCAGGTGCCGACCGGCGCGCTGGCCGACGCGCTCGGCCGCCGCGGCTGCTGGTCGCCGCCGGCTTCTTCACCGCCGCCGCCGAGCTGGGCTACGTGTACGCGCCCGGCTTCGGGCTGATCTGCGCTGGCCGGCGCGGTGCACGGGGTCGCCTTCGCGCTGCGCACCGGGCCGGACGAGGCCTACCTGTTCGACGCGCTCGCCCACGATGACGCCCAGGCGCAGTTCCCGCGCATGCTGGGCGGCCTGTGGGCGGTGTTCCAGTTCGCGGGCGCGATCTCGTTCCTGGCCGGCGGCCTGATCGCGACGCTGGTCGCGGCCGGCTCGCCTTCTGGCTGACGGCGATCTGCGCGCTGATCGCAAGCGCGATCGCCACCCGGCTGCCGGACGACGCCCGCGGCGAGGCGCCGGGCACGGCCTGCGGTGGCGCGTACGCGGGCGTGACGGCGCTTCGCCGCTCGCCTCGGCTGGCGTGCTGACCGCTGGCCTGGAGCATGCTACTGGGCGGCCATCACCGAGCGCGTGGTTCTACGCCGCGCCGCTGTTCCACGAGCGGGGGGCGTCCGACGCCCTGCTCGGGCTTCGTGCTGGGCGGCGGGCATGCTGGTCGGCGCCGGCTGCGCTGGCTGGGCGGGCGGATGCCGATCGCTGGCTCGCTGACGGCGAGCTGTGGTGGTGTGCGCCGGCCAGCTCGGTGGTGGGGCTGGTGCTCGGCCCGCTCTGCCCGGCCTGCTGCTGCCGGTGATCGTGCTGGTGGCGGTGGCGGGCGTGCCGGAGCTGGTCTACGTCACGCTCTCGACCTACCTGCAGCACAACACCCGCTCGGAGTTCCGGGCCACCTCGATGTCGATCGCCGAGGCGGCGTTCTCGATCCAGATGCTGTGGCTCTTCCCGCTGGTCGGCTATGATCGTGCAGCGCTCGGGGTACGGGCAGGGGCTACGCGGCTGTGCGCCGTGCTGCTGGTGGCGCCGGCGGCCTGTTCATCGCCTCGCAGCGGCTGCCGGGGCTGCGACGACGGCCGAGCCGCGGCCGTCGCCGCGTAGGATCTCGCAGATGAGCAAGGGACGCAAGCTGATCGCCGAGAACCGCAACGCGCGCCACGATTTCCACATCCTGGAGCGGGTGGAGGCCGGCATCGCGCTGACCGGCACCGAGGTCAAGTCGCTGCGCGACGGCGGCGGCAACCTGCGCGAGAGCTACGCTCAGCTGCGCGACGGCGAGGTCTTCCTGGTCGGCGCGAACATCGCCCCCTACCGGCAGGGCAACGTCGCCAACCACGAGCCGGTGCGCGACCGCAAGCTGCTGCTGCACCGCCGCGAGATCGAACAGCTGGGCGCGCAAGGTGGCCGCAGCGGGGGATGACGCTGGTGCCGCTGGCGCTGTACTTCTCGGACGGCCGGGTCAAGCTGGAGCTGGGCCTGGCCCGGGGCAAGGAGCGGGCGGACCGCCGACAGGCGATTGGCCGACCGCGACGCCCGCCGCCAGATCGACCGCGCCCTTCGCGAGCGCGAGCGCGGCGCGCGGTGAGGGGGATGACGAGCGAGAATGTTGAGAGCTTCTGGAGGCGGTTCGTGGCGGCCACGGGCATCGACGGCCCGTACACCGCCTCGGCCTTCGGCGACACCGAGGCCTTGGCGACCGACCTTGCCCTGCTCGTCCGTGACGGTCCGAAGCGGGCCACGGCGAGCCTGTTCGCCGCCTACGACGAGGACGAGCCCAAGCCGCAGACCGGCGAGCTGAGCGTCATCCTCGACGGGCGTGGCGAGCCGGTCTGCGTGATCCGCACGACCGACGTCGAAGTCCGCCGGTTCGGGGATGTGGATGCGGAGTTCGCATGGACCGAGGGTGAGGGTGATCGCAGCCTGGAGTACTGGCGCGAGGAGCACCTGCGGTTCTTCGCTGCCGGAGGCGCGACCGTCGACGACGATTCGGAGATCGTGCTCCAGCGCTTCGAGCTGCTGTGGTCGTAGCCCGGTGAGGCTCGAGCTGCGCTTCCCGGCGGTGCCGGTTGAGGCCGTGCGGATGGCGCTTGAGCCGCTCGGCTACCGCATGGAGTGGGGGCCGGAGTTGGAGGGGATCGGCTTTCACTGGCAGAAGCAGCCATTGTCGGGAAGCGGCGTCCGGGCCTCCTACCTGGCCGAGGACGATGAGGCTCTGGTGGCCATCGAGACCGACGGGCAGGCCTCTGTCACCGACGCCGCCATGCAGGACGTGACGGCGCGCCTCCTGGCCGAGCGGCTGGACGGCGTCAGCATCCTGTGCGCCGATACCGGCCGGGCCGAGTACGCGGGCGGGCAGAGCGCGGAGCCGCCGGCGCCGGGCCGCGAGCCGCCTGCCTGGTACTCGTGAGGACCACGGCCGGGCAGGGTTCCAGGACCTGACGGTGAATCTGGGGCCAGGATGGCGACCGCCGAGGGCCAGCCTCAGGTCACGCATCGGCTCCTGCATCTGCTGGAGACCGTGATCTATCTTGCGGTCGGACTGTTCCTGACCGTCGCGGCGGCCTTCCTGCTGGTCGGCACGATCAACGACATGCGGAACGCGCTCTCCAGCGGCTCGAACGCCGTTCAGGTCGGGGTCCTGGTGCTGGACCGGATTCTGCTCATGCTGATCGTCGCCGAGCTGGTGTATACGCTGGCGCTGGTCATCCACACGCACGAGCTGTCGGCCGAGCCGTTCCTGCTGATCGGTTTGATCGCGGTCGTCCGGCGGACGCTGATCCTGACGGCGTCGATCGAGAGCTTTCCGGCCACTGGCCGCGGGCTGACCAATCTGCTATTGCAGCTGGGGGCCCTGAGCGGGCTTGCGATCGCCCTGGCCGTCGCCGTTTACCTCGTCCGCCACAGCACCGCTGCGGCGGAACAGCCGGCCGCCGCTACGACCTGATGCCAACCTGAGCCCGCGGCCACTGGCCTCGGCGAACGCCAGCAGCTGCCGCTGTTCATCGCCTAGTTGCCGCTTGCACGCTGCTTCTCCGATGGCCGCCGGGTCGGCCGCCGCCTGCCTAGTTGGGGCGAGTTGCAGGTGGCTGATGGGCGCGCGCCGCCACCCGGCAGTAGACTGCGGGCCGCAGGCGGAGACCCGCCGCACGCGGCCGGGTCGAGGCCAATGGATGGATGGGCCCGAATGCCGGTCACCGTCGTCACACCCGTGTGGGACGAGTACTGCCGCTTTCTCCCCAGTTGGGTGGAGAACGTTTCCGCCCAGGAGCCGCGGCCGCGGATACTCGTCGTCGACAACGCCTCCAGCCAGACCTTGCCGGGGTTGCCGGCTGGGGTCGAGGTGCGCAAGACGGGTGGGCGGCTGAGCGCCGGACTGGCCCGCAATGTGGGTCTGGGGGCGGTCGAGACCCGCTATGTGTGCTTCGCCGACGTTGACGACCGCATGTTGCCGGGAACCCTTGCTTTCTGTGCTGCGCGGATGGACGCCGATCCCGGACTGGTCGCGTGCGCCACGAGTGTGCTCGACTGGTACCCGGAGCGCGGCAGGGCGGCCCGTAACCGGCGGCCGCGCGGCCCCGCGTATGTGTTCGCCGGCCACCGCACGCTGTTCGCCCTCTACCAGCTGGCGTTTCTGTCGGCGCTCTCGACGACGACCGGCACTGTGTTTCGCACCGACGCCGTGCGCGCCGCGGGCGGGTTCGGCGACATGAGCCTGGCTGAGGATTCGATCCTTGCGCTCAGGATCGCCTGGCATGGCCGGATCGAGCTGCATCGGCGAGCGGGCCGACTGTACCGGATCCAGGCCAGATCTCTCACCCACCGGCACGTGCAGCGCCGCGAATGGGCCGCGGGGATGCGCGCAATCCGTGCCGCGCTGTGCGCCGAGCCGGCCGCGCCCAGACTGCTGAAGGCGACCATGCCCGCCGTGGCGCTGCTGCACCGGGCCAAGCTGGAGCTGCTCGTGCGGCGCAGCGGCACTCGTTGAGTGGCGGCCGCTACCGGCTGACAACCACGTGTGGCTTCAGCTCTGGCGCGGCGAGCGACAGCAGCCGACGCCCCTCGTCTCGCAGTTCCGCCAGTGCGGCGCGCGGAACTGACTCGAACGGGGTCAGCTCAAGCGTTGACGCCTCTCGTCCGCGGCGCAGCCTCCAACTCCCGGCCACAAAACCGTCCACAAGGAACGCCGGCTTCAACCCGTTGGCCAGGGCCAGCAGCGACATGTCGCCGTCGGCGAGGATCCGGCGGCGGTCGTCGTGGGCCAGCATGATGTTGTCGAACTCGGGCAGCAGGCGGGCCGGGGCCCGCAGGCGGGCGGTGGGAATCGGCGCGCCGGGCACGTCGAACAGCTCCCGGTCGCGGTCGTCGTGGTGCACATCCAGCCGCGGGCGCAGGCGGTCGAACGGCTCGCGCAGCCCGGTTAGGCCGGTGAACGCCTGTGCGTCTCGCACCGACGCCGGGCCGTAGGCGGCCAGATAGCGCAGCAGCAGGCGGTCGAGCGCCGCCTCAGACGCGCGCTTGGGCTCGCGACCTAGCCAGTACTGCGCCGAGGCGTGCCGGGCCTCACCGCCGGCCGACCACAGCCCCCGCGGAGGCACCTGAACCAGCGGGATGAGCTCGCGTACACCCATGGCCAGGGCGGTGGCGTCACAGCCCGGCCAGCGCTCCATGAGCAGCCGCCCCAGTTCGCCGAACGTGCGTGGCTCTTCATCCACCAGTTCGCGGCCGGCAGCCGCCAGCTCGGCGTCGGTCACTCCGGCCGCCTGCCGCAGGCGCGTGTGCCGCGAGGTGCGGGTCACCGCCGGCTGCATCAGCGCCCGCAGCTCGAGGCAGTCGGCTGCCGACACCAGATGGATGGTGGAGCGCATGAGCGCGATCCGCACGACCTGGCGCGAGAGCATCAGGTTCTCCAACTGCTCCGGCCTGAACCGGTGCAACCGCGTCCACAGGCCCACATACGCGGCCCGCGGCGCCTGCGACTGCATGCCGACCAGGTGCTCGATGGCCGCCAGCGTCGGCATCCGGCGGCGGCGCACCAAGAGCTGGCGGGCCAGCAGGATGCGGTTAAGCCGCTTGGTCGAGAGCGCCGCCACCGGTGCAGGGTAGGCGGTTCAGCGGAAGTCGATCCCCTGGATGCTTGCCCCTTCGCCGGTGCCCTTCGAGACCACCCAGCGTACACCGTTCTGGTCGATCAGCAGGTCGATCCGCAGCTGGTCCTGCCGGTACACGGTGGTCGCGCGGCCGAGGTCGATCCGAAACACCCGCACCTCATGGTGGTTCTGGTAGACGATCCGGTTGCCTTCGATGGCGACTGACGCCAGGTCGGTGCCCGGCTGCAGCCAGGTAGATCCCAACGGCGCCCCGGTGTGCGCGTCATATCGATCCAGATGGGTACCGTGGCTGCCGTGTTCGAGCACCACCAGTTCGGTCTGCGACATCGCCATGGCGTGGATGGTGCCCGAGGAGGCGATCGTTCCCAGCAGGCCTCCGGTGATCGCGTCTCGGATCTGGATGGTCGCGCTGGGGTGGCCGCTGCCGTCGAAGGTCTGCTCGGCCAAGCGGCCGCCGGCGGTGACCATCTCGGCCGCCTCAGGCGCTCCGGGGACGACGACCGGCGGCGTGCCGCCGCCGACCACCCGGCGGATGCTTCCGCCCGGCCCGGTGGCCGCCAGGCAGCTGACGTCGCCGCTGCACGTGGCTGTCCAATGGATCACGCTATACAGCAACACCCCGTCGCGACCGGCGACCGGGCCCAGTCCGTTCCCGCCCGAGAAGCAGTTGCCGGCGCCGCAGGGGATGTCCCAGAACCCGAGCTTGGTAGCTCCGCCGCCCGGTGTGGAGGCAAGAAGCATCCAGTCGCTCTCGTTGTTGCCGCCGCCGAACTGGCGCCAGATCGCCTTCAGCCCGTGCGTGCCGGGAAGCTTGGCGGCGGCGACGTCCTGCCGGCCGATGGTGAACCCCGCCGAGGTAAACGGGGAGGAGTCCTGCGCGTCAACGCACGGGGTGATGACGGCGTTCTCGCCTCGTTCCAAGAGGCCGGTGTGGATGATGTCGCACTCCCTGACCTGGCTGCGCGTCAGCCACACCCCGCGGCCTTGGGCCGCGGTGATGTTGACGATCGGACTGGTGGACACCTCGAATACGCGTACCGGCGCCGCTCCTGCTGCGCCGACCGCACTCAGCAGCCCCAGAGCCGCCACTGCCACCGTCGCCACTCTCCGCATCCGCACGCTGTACCTCCAGCTGGTTGGGGATTGGACGGCCGCAGGCCGAGGATCGTTCACATATCGCGGATCACCAGCGTACCGGCCAGCCGGTCGTGCAGGGTCTGATTTCGCTTCGACCACAGCATCATCAGGTAGCCGATGCCGAGCAGGTAGCCCGAGACGATTGAGGCGAAGTAGCGGCCGCTGGCGCGGGCGAAGCTGATCCGCTCGCCGGTCATGCCCGTCACCCGCAGCCCCATGATCCGCTGGCCCACCGTGGCCTGCCACGACGAGCTCATGAAGAGCGCCGAGTAGAGCCAGGAGGGGACGGCGCTGACCAGTTGGATGACGGCTTGGCCCTGCGCGCTGGGCTGCGTGATCACCGGCTGCGTTCCATGGGCGTGCGGGCGGTAGTGGAATCCGAACCGATAGCCGTGCAGGATGGCGATCGCTGCCAGGATCCCGATCGGGATGCCGAGCACCAGGAAGTCGATCAGGCTGCTGACCAGACGCCGGCCGAAGCCTCCGTAGACCACATGCTGCGGTCTCGGAGGCTGGCCGGTCGGGGCGCCGCAGCTGCCGCAGAAGGCGGCGTCAGCAGCAAGTTCCTCGCCGCATGCGACGCAGTAGGCCATACCGGCGCGGCTAGGTCTTCTCGACCAGGGTGTCGGCGATCATGTCGTGCAGGGCGCGTTTGCGGTTGGTGAAGCCGGCCATGATGAACCCGATGAAGAGGATGAAGGCCGAGATGAGCTTTGCGAAGTGGCGGCCGGTGGCACGGCCGAAGGAGATCCGGTTGCCCTGACCGTCGGTCACCCGCATCCCCATGGCCATCTTGCCCAGCGTGGCCTGCCGGGCCGAACTCTCCTGCAATGCGAAGTACAGCCAGTGCGCGACCAGGGCGATGATCGCCCACACGCCGTTGTAGTGGAGGTAGTAGCCACGATGTCCGTGGTAGTGCCTGCGAAATCCAGAGTCGGACGAGCCCAGCCGGGCGATCAGCCCCAATGGGATGTTGATGATCAGCCCGTCGATCACGAAGGCGACGAATCGCCGCCAGAACCCGCCGTAGCCCTTGGCCGCCTTGGCTACCCCGGCCCCCAACGGCCTGCCGCAGCTGGGGCAGAACTCAGCGCCGTCGGGATGCTGGGCGCCGCAGTTCGGGCAGTAGGCCACCGTGAGCCTCCTAGTCCCGCGCGCGGACCACGAGCGTGTGCGCGATCAGATCGTGCAGGGCCTGCTTGCGTTTGGTCACCAGCATCAGCAGCAAGCCGAGGCCAACCGTGACAGGGGTCAGAACGGCGTACGCAAGGTAGCGGCCGAGTGCACGGCCACGGGTGATCCGCTGGCCGTCCTCCCCGGTCACCTTGATGCCCACCCCCATCATGCCCAGCGTCGCCTGGTTGGACGACGTCTGCATGAGCACGGAGTAGGTTCCCGCGACGACGAGCTGGAGGGCGAAGAGCGCGAAGAAGCGCGCCGGATGGAAGTGAAAATGGGTGACGGTGGCGCCCGTCTGGGAATCGGTCGACGTGGTTGTGGACAGGCCGTTGCCGCCCACCAGCGCGTCGAAGATGGCGAGCGGAACGCCGATCACCAGCGAGTCTATGACCCACCCCCCGACACGTCTCCAGAAGCCGGAGTAGCTGACCGGCCTCGGCGTGTCGCCGACGGGGCCTCCGCAGAACGGGCAGAAGCCGGCGTCTTCGGCGTGGAAACCGCCGCAGGATGGGCAGTACGGCACGCGAGAACGCTAGCAACCGCGCCGGACCGCTAGAATTACGGTCAGTCTCATCGGGGGCGCCCTGGTTTCGACACGGTCGTTTCTCGGTGTGAGCTGCAAGCCGAGGTTCCAGGTGGCCTCGTAAAATCCCTGGAAAACCGCAAGTGCGGAATCTGATCTCGCACTCGCTGCCTAATTAGGTAGCGCGTCGGCCCCTCCAGCCCGCGGGAGGGATCGCCGGCGTCATCAGCGGGCTTGCCGGAAGGGGGAACGCCTCCGCCGCCGACCGGGACTTCAAAGAGGGGCTAGTCCGCGCGGTGGCCCGTCCGGGGGCAGCCGCAGGGCGAATGCCAAACCCGGAATACGCTTGTAGACGCTCTCATCGTGCGGTCGTGGACGCGGGTTCGATTCCCGCCGCCTCCATCACAACCAGCTCAACCAAGCTGTGTAGCGTCGCTGGTGGCTGCGTCCGTCCGGGGCGTGGCTGAGAGTGCGATGCGGCGGCGGGATGACCCGCAACCAAGCTGGCGGATTGTGATCCTGCCTTGAATCGGACATGTCTCCCGCCGTCGCGTCGCTCGACTGGCCGGTGACCTGATAGAAGCTTGCGTGCCTTTGCCCGACACAGCCCTGTCCAGGCCGGTCGACCACATCGATGCGGGGAGGCTACGTGAACGAGTGGACGGTGGCAATCGGGGTGGACACTCACAAGCAGGTGCATGTGGCGGTGGCCCTCGATCAGGTGGGAGCCCAGATCGACACATGCACTGTGGCGGCTACGCCGGTCGGCTACCGGCGTCTTTTGTCGTGGGCGGTGCGACTGGGTAGCCCAGTCTTCGGCGTCGAGGGCTGTGGCAGCTACGGAGCGGGCCTGGTGCGATTCCTGCAGGCTGAGCGAATGACGGTGTATGAGTGTGAGCGGCCGCGCCGCGGCGAGCGTCGCCGCGGCAAGAACGACCTGATCGACGCGGCCTTGGCGGCGCGTAGACTCGTCTCAGGAGAGGGGTTGAGCGTGCCTCGTGGTGGCGGTCAGCGCGAGCAGTTGCGGCTGCTCTTGCTCGAGCGCCGCGGCGCTGCGCGGGCGCGTACCGCCGCGCTCAACCAGCTCGGCGCGCTGGTCATAACGGCGCCCGATCCACTTCGCCAGCAGTTGGCGTCGCTGTCCAAACACGGTCTTGCCAAGAAGGCCGCCCGGCTTCGACCAAGCCCGGTCGCGGACGTCCTGCGTCGGATCGCTCGTCGAGTCGAGCGCCTGTCCGACGAGATCGCCGAAATCGACCGCGGCCTCGCTGTCATCGTCGCCGAGACGGCGCCGCAACTGCTCAGCGAGTGCGGCGTCGGGGCAGTCTGCGCGGCGCAACTGCTCGTCTCCAGCGGCGATCCCAGCCGAATGACCAGCGAGGCTGCCTTCGCGGCCCTCGCCGGCACCACCCCCGTCGACGCCTCCAGCGGCAAACAGCACCGCCACCGGCTCAACCGCGGCGGCGACCGCCAGCTCAACTGGGCGCTGCACGTGATCGCCCTCCAACGCATCCACCACCACGCCGAGACCGCCACCTACTACCAGCGTCTGCTCACCGCCGGCAAAACCACGCGAGAGGCACGCCGCTGCGTCAAACGCGCGCTCGCCCGCCACTTCTACCACCGACTACGCGAGATCCCCACACCCGCCTTGACAACATAGAAGCGTCCGATCTCGCGCCGGACGTTCGATTGACAACGGCTTAAGGGTTGGCCCTTCACGCTGCGATCCTAGACTTTCTCGGGAGTCAGGGTGAGCATGCACTGCTTGGGGCATGGGAGAGCCGGGCCGGCGGTTGTCGGCCCGGCTCTGTTTCCTCGGGATTACTTCGACGTGACGAAGGTCTGTGGGGGTAGGTACGTCGGCGTTTCGTAGGCGTGGGTGACGGCGGTGATGTGCAGAGTGGCGTGCATCGCGATCGACCCGATCGGGTTGGCAGTCAGCAGCGTCGGGACGGAGATGATCGTGTTCCCGGTCTCCGGTTGACCGACGCCATCCTCCCGATACTGCGGATAGCCGAGATGGTAGGCCGCCGTGATCAGCAGAATCAACGGCAGCGCCACCGCGGTGTAGCGGATGCGGCCGCGAATCCCGCCGATGTGCCCTCGTAGCATGGCGTACGCCACCGCGCAGGGGAATGCCGTCAGGAGCAGCGCGTCAATCATGCCGTAGCCGACTCCTCGCCAGAGCAGTTCGAACACGAAGTAGCCGCCATGCGGCCTTGGCGTGGCATCGCTGTTTGCCAGCACGTTGCGCGCCATCACGAACGCACCGATCACGCCGAGACCGATGGCCCACTTCCAGTTCCGCGTGAACATGGCGCGCAGATCGACGTCTTCCGACCGGACATACGTGGCCAGGAGCGCGAGGGTTCCCGCGAAATACAGGCCGTAGAACAGGTCGTGCTGCAGATCCAGCACCGAAATCCCGATGTAGGGGATCGCAAACGCGACCACACTCCCGAACGCGAACCACGCGGCGTGCCGCGCGGCATGCGGCACCTCAGCCGCAGAAGGCAAGTGAATGTGGGTAGTCATCGTGAACCACCCCCAACCGGTTGGGAAGAACCCGCCACGGTGGAGCCGAGCCTCCTGTGCGGGACGACATTCACTCTGGCTCACCTCCCGAGTAGCCGTCGCGCTGCTACTCACGGCCGAGGATTGCAGCAACCCCACGTGTTCGCATCGGCGCGGGCCCCGAACTCGCTTGCGGAAACCCCCAGGCCGTCGGCTAGGCCGTGAGAGCGTGTCGGAGCCGCCAGGTCGCGGCGGTAAGGACGACCGCAGCGAAGGCGAGCAGGACACCGACTTGGGGGAGAACGCTACCGAGGTCGCCGCCGTGCTTAAGCAGCTTGGAGAAGGCGTCGTTGGCCCAGGCGTGTGGAGTGACGTGGGCAATGGTGCGGGCGGTGCTTGGGAAGACTTCGAGTGGTGCCATGGAGCCGCCGAGTGCGGCCAGGCCGAGGCCGAGCAGGAAGGCGACGGAGCGGGATTGCTGTTCGTTGCTGAACAGGCTACCGATGAGAACGGCGAAACCGGTGCTGACGAGGCAGAAGGCAAGCACGACGGCGCCAGTGCCGAGCGGGTCGCCCCAGTCGACGCCGAAGAACAGCAGCGATCCGAAGATGATGATGAGGGCCTGTACGAGCGCGACGGCGAATCGTGCGAGCACCTGGCCTGTGATCAGGGTGCGGGGCGAGGTCGGGGTGGAGAGGATGCGGCGGGCGATGCCGAGCCGGCGCGTCTCGATCAGGGCGGACGCACCGGTCAGCGAGTTGAGGAAGATGAAGAGCAGCAGTTCGGCGCTGGCACCGGTCGTGAATCGACCCGTGGTGCCGGTGTACTTGCCGCCGCCGGCGTCGGTGAGCGGCACGGAGACGCGCGGCGTGCTCGCGGCGACCCGCGTGACGAGGGCGAATGCTTGGGTGAACCCAGCGCCTCTCTGGTGCTGGACGAGTTGGGCGGCGGCGATCAGCCGACTCTGGTTGGCGGCGACGGATTGGATTGTGGTGCGAAGCTGTTGCGCGCCGGAGTCGGGCCGCGCGAAATAGTCGATGGTGACGGCTGCCCCGGATCGCAGCAGGCGGTCATAGTTGCTGGGAATGACGAGGCCGACGTCGAGATCGCCGTGGGCGACGGCATGCTGCAGGCTGCTCGCGCTCGTGTACGTGCGGAGGTCGGTGGCGGGACGCGCGTCAAGCGCGGCCGCGAACTGGCGTGCCAGCGGGCCGCCGCGTCCGCCGAGCACTCCGATGCGGGCCGCGGCCGAGCCGAAGGCCGCACCCAACAGCAGGATGATCAGCATCGGCAGGACGAACAGGAAGAACAGGTTTGCCCGCCAGCGAAACAGGCGGCGCAGATCGGTTGCTGCGATCGCGAGCGCCCTCATGGCGCAAGCAGCCTTCCTGCCCGAAGGAGCACCAGCGTGCCGGTGACGGCAGCGAACCCCAGGATCGCGAGGGCCGGCCCCAGCACGACACCTACACCGCCACCACCGACGAGATTCTCGATCCCGCGCATGAACCAGGCCTGCGGCGTCCCCAGGCTGAGCGCCGCCAGCAACCCACCCGCCTGCGACACCGGAAAGAAGGTGCCACCGAGCATCCCGAGCACGAGCGCCACCATTGCCTGCCAGGCCGTGGCCTGATCGGGCGTGCGCGCCACGGTTGCGACCAGGGCCATCACCGCAGTGGCGGCGAGCACACCGCTTACGATCAGGATGGCGACGGCGAACGGGTTTCCCCAGTGCGCGTTGAGCAGGAAGTGCGTTGCCAGCGCCAGCACGGTCATACTGATCACTCCCAGAACGATGCTCGTCAAGAGCTTGCCGACCAGTACGGAGCTGCGAGGTATGGGCGCGACCAGCATGCGCGCGAGCGTGCCGTCGCGGCGCTCATCGAGAATGCTGGAGACCCCGAACTGGACGGTGAAGAAGAGGAAGAAGACCGCCATCCCGGCCGCGTAGAAGGTGCCGGCGCTCAGCTGTTTGCTCTTGGTGGAGACGTCGGCGAGCCGCACCGGGTCACGCGCTGCGGCAAACAGCGCCGGGCTCGCACTCGGCAGGTGGAGGGTGGCAGCGGCGATGCGTACGGTGTCGATCTGGGCCGCGTACGACTGGGCGATCGACTCGGCTACCTGCGTTCCGATCGGCTGGTCGGGGCTTCCCAGCACGCGCAGCACCGGCACACCGCCGTGACCGACGGCCGTGCTGAAGCCAGCCGGAAGCACGAACGTGGCCGCGACCTTGCCCTGGTCCGCCGCGCTGCGGCCTGCTGAAAGACTGTTCTCCATCTGTACCTTGAGCAGGCCTTGCTGCTCGAGCGGCCCCAGCGCCCGCGATACGAATGCGCGGGCGGCTGGGCCATGGTCCTGGTCGACCACGCCGACGGTGAAGGTGATGTGCCCACCTGTCACGTTGCGAAAGATCAGGCCAAAGATCGATGCCAACACGAGCGGCACCACGATCGCTACCAGCAACGCAGAGCGGTCGCGCAGCCGCTGGCGCAGATCCCTGCCCGCGATCAAGAACGCCGCATGCATGCCATCAGTCCCGCAGCGCCTTGCCGGTCAGATGCAGGAACACCGCTTCCAGGTCCGGCTCCACCACCTCAACTGAGTGAACAGATAGGCCGGCACCCCCGACAACCTGCAGCAGCTCCGGCAACAGACTACGCGCCTGGTCGACGATCAGCTGCAGCCCGGCGTCCTCCACGCTCGCTGTCTGCACCGACGCAAGCGCGCGACAGGCCACGGCCGCAGCTTCGAGGTCGCCCACGCCCTCCAACCGGACGCGGTCATGCTCTCCCACCAGCGACACCAACTCCGCGCGCGAGCCCTCCGCCCTCAGCAGGCCCAAGTCGATGATCCCGATCCGGTCGCACAACCGCTCCGCCTCCTCCATGTAATGCGTCGTGTAGAGCACGGCCATACCCTCGGCAGAGAGCGCCTCCACGCTCTCCAGGATCGCATTGCGGCTCTGTGGGTCAACTCCGACCGTCGGCTCGTCCAAGACCAGCAGCTTCGGTTTATGCAGCAGCCCAATACCGATGTTCAGGCGCCGCTGCATCCCACCCGAATACGTCTTTGACTGGTCGCCGGCGCGGTCAGCCAGCCCGATCACCCCAAGCACCTCGTCCACCCGCCTACTCGCCTCCGACCCTGAGAGCCCGTACAGGCGAGCAAAGAACCCCAGGTTCTCCCTCGCCGTCAAGTCCGGATAGATCGCAAGCTCCTGCGGCACGAAGCCGATCGCCGCCTTTGCGGCAGTGCTGTGCGTCGTCAGCGGCTTCCCAGCCACCACCACCTCGCCCCCATCCGAGTCGAGCAGGCCGCAAACCATCGAGATCGTCGTCGTCTTGCCCGCTCCATTCGGCCCCAACAGCCCATACGTCTCGCCCGCCGCGATCTCGAAGCTGACCCCGCGCACGGCCTCCAACTCGCCAAACCGCTTGCGCAGCTCGTGGCATTCAACCACCACGCCGCCCTCGTCAGACGACATGCGACCGCTCGGTGCGCTTCCGCGCCAGCGCTAACCGACACAGCGCCTCACGTCGGAACTTCCAGCCCACCGCGGGCAAGGAAGCATGTGAGTCGCCGCCGCACCCGACTCCAAGCAGAGGCACGGACAGGAGGAACACTCCACAACCCACGCCTGCAACCGCCCAACGCCTCAGCGGGACCACCTCCCGAGCAGGGAGAACCGACCCTACGCCTCCCGGAACACGACCGCAACCCGACCGCCGCGCGCGCGTGTTGCGCGGCGATTGCGAAGTAAGAGGATGTCGCCGGCCGCGAAGCTCGAACGGCCTAGCCGGCGGGGCATCCGATCACCGATGCCGACGGCAACCGTTAGTACAAACGCGATCGAGATCGAGACGCTCGAGTGCGTCTCCTGTGGTCGCTGATTCGAGCGACGCCGCGTACGCGGTCGAAAGCCGAAGTATTGCCCGGACTGCCAGGCGAGCCGGTCCTGACAGCACGTGTATCGAATCTACCCGCGCCTCGGCGGCACGCTGTCTTCGGCAGCTGACCACTCGGACTGCGAATCCCGCGCGCCCCGGCCTGGTGCCGGCGCAGCCCCTTACCGGTCTGTGGGGCGCGCTCGCGCCCCACAGAGCCGGCTACCTGTTGGGCGAGGCTCACGGGCTCACCCATCTGCCTCAGCCATCGGCGGTGCGATCGCTGCCGCGTCCGGGAGCACCCTGCCCTCGAGCCGACCTCCGCACCAGCCGACCCGCACCTAGCCGCGCTCGTCGGCCAGGTCGGTGTTGCGCGACCGCCACACGGTTGCGGCGCCGTATGTGACCAGCACCGCTGCCAGCGCCACCATCGCGCCGATCAGTGCGGCGGCCCAGTCGAAGCCTGTGACGGGGGTGGTACGGATGATTACGGTCGCCGGCATCCCGGCGACATGCTCGGTCGAGCCAGTCGGCATGATCAGCGGTAGCAACCCTGCAGGATTGCCGTGCTGGGCCTTGGGAGCGACCACAGCATGCTGGGTCAAACCGGTGGGTGTGATCAGCGGTAGCAGGCCCGCAGGATTGCCGTGCTGGGCTTTGGTGGGCACGATGTTCGGCGTCACGTCGTGCGCCAGCGCGGCCGGGGCGGCGACGCCGGCGATCGCGAGTGCGACGACGACTGCCCGAGTGGTGGTGGTGAAGCTGCTCATGACCGCTCCTTCGGATCCTGCGATCGCCCAATGCGATCGCGACCGGCAGATCGTCCTGAAGACCGGTAACCACCCGGCAAGAATGCGGTCAGAGCGCCGGTAATTCGGATGATTCGGGTGATACGGTGACCTGTCACCGTGGAGGGGCTCTCGTATCTGCTGCTCGGCCCACTGGAGGTGCGCCGCGGGAGCGTGTCCGTCCCGGTCGGTGCGGGCAAGCCGCTCGAGTTGCTGGCGCTGCTGCTCATTGAGCGTAACCACGCGCTGTCGACGGACTCGCTGGTCGAACAGCTGTGGGACGGACGACCACCGGAGACTGCGGTCAAGATCGTGCAGAACGCCGTCTCGACGCTGCGCAGGGCGTTCGGCGACGGAGCCGACGAGGTGCTGGTGACGCGCGGGCGTGGTTATGAGCTGGTGGTTCCGACAGGCGCTACCGACGTCGATCGCTTTCAGGCGCTGGTGGAGCAAGGGCGCGCCGACCTGGCCGGCGGCGACGCCGACCAGGCCCTGACGACGCTGCGCAAGGCGCTGGCCTTGTGGCGTGGCGAGCCGCTCGCCAACGTCGCCTACCACTCCCTCGCGCGCGACGAGATAGCGCGCCTCCAGGAGCAGCGGCTGGCGGCGACCGAGGAGCGGATTGATGCCGACTTCGCCGCGGGGGGTGGCGCAGGCCTGGTGGCCGAACTCGAGCAACTGGTGAGCCGCAACCCACTGCGTGAGCGGCTGCGCGGGCAGCTGATGCTGGCGCTCTACCGATCGGGGCGGCAGGCGCGGGCGCTGGAGGTCTACGCCGAAGGCAGGCGCGAGCTCTCGGAGCAGCTCGGCATCGAGCCAGCCGAGGAGCTGAAGCGGCTCGAGCGGTCGATCCTGGCCCATGACCACCACCTGGGTGGCCCGCGGCGTCGCCCCGCGCCCGCCCCGCGTCACCGGCTGGGCTGGCGGCTGTTCGCGGCCGGCGTCGGCGTGCTGGCGGCTGCGGCGGTGGCGGCGGGTCTGGTCGTGAGCCGAGGTGGTCGTGGCGTCGTGTCGATCGCCGCAGCGCCGGGAGACACGGTGGCGCTGGTCGATCCGTCCACTGGTCACGTCATGGCGGAGTACCCGGTTGGTCACACGCCGACACGTCTGGTCACCGCGGCCGGCGTGGCCTGGTCGCTCAACGCCGACGACGGCACCATCTCCCGGATTGACTTGCAAAGTGGCAGGGTGCGGACCGTTTCGCCGGGTGCCACTCCGGTTGACCTGACGGTCGGCGGAGGCTGGTTGTGGGTGAGCGTCCTCACCGTCCACTCATCTGCGGGCAGCGGAAGGGCCACGTTCAGAGCGACCCTGGAACGGCTCGACGAGGCCACCCTTGCGGTGAGCGGACGCGTGCGCCTACCCGGCATCGGAATTGCCGGCGCCCGGGGTGGCGGCAGCGTTCCCCTGGCGTACGCGGGCGGCAAGGTCTGGGTCGGGGAACCGGCGCTGGTGGCCGTCGATCCTGTCCGGCTGCACGTCACGAACCGCGCCCGCGGCGTCCCGTCCGTGGAATCGCTGGCCGCAGGGCTGGGATCGGTCTGGGCCGCGGCCGGAGGGTCGGTGGCGACGCTCTACCGGATTGATCCGAGGTCGGCGACAGTCGTCCAACGGGTCTACCTACCCGGCACCTCGGCCGGGCCGGTCGCCGTCGGCGCAGGCGCGGTTTGGATGACCGACCCCGGTCCGGGGCGGATCTGGCGGATCGATCCAGGACCGCCGGTGCACACCCGATCGCTGCCGGTCGGCGCCGGCGCCCTCGGCCTCGCGGCGGTCGGCGACGCCGTGTGGGTGTCCGGCGCTGTTGACGGGACGCTCTCTCGTGTGTCTGCAAACGGCCGGTCCGGTAGCAGCCGGATCGCGGTGGGCGGAATCCCCGAGGCGGTCGCGGTCGACTCGCGTGGAGTGCTGGTGGCAGTGGCCGGCGGCGATGGCCTGCAAGCGGATTCGACCGACTCGACGAGCATCACATCGGTTTCGGGGGCGGGTTGCGGCGCGGTGGTGCACGGCTCCGCATCACCCCAGTTCCTGATCGTCGCCGACCTGCCGATCAGCGGATGGTTGGAGCCGCAGGGGCTGCCGATGAGCCAGGCGATCCTCTACGAACTGCGCACGCACGACTTCCGGGCCGGCCGCTACCCGCTCGGATACCAGGTATGCGACGATGTCTCGCCGGGGACCGGCGCGCCGGACACCGCCAGCTGCAGCGCGGCCGCGCGTGCCTACGCGCGAACCGACAGCGTGATCGGCATGATCGGGCCGTTCACCTCGGTCTGCGCTGTCGAACAGCTGGCGACACTGAACCGGGCCGGACCGCTGGCGGCGGTATCACCGTCCAACTCGCGCCCCGGGCTCACGCACGGTGGACCCGGTGAGCAAGCCAACGAGCCCGAGCGGTTCCGGCCCACCGGCCTGGTCAGCTACGCCCGGGTGATTCCCGCCGACGACCTGCAGGGGGTGGCAGCCGCGGACCTCGCGCAGACGTTCGGGCTGCACCGCGTCTACGTGTACCGCAGTAGCTGGTTCACTCCCGACTACCCGGTCGTGGTGGCCGACGCCTTCGCGATCGCGGCCGGCCAGCAAGGCATCCAGGTGATCGGCCCGGCGACGCCACGCCCGGCGCACACTGCCGCAGTGGTCGCGCGGCTGAAGGCACAGGGCGTCGACGGCATCTTCGTCAGCGGCGGCACCCAGCTCGGCACCGGGGGTACCAACACCGACCTGCAGAGCTTCCTCGCCGCGGCCAGACGCGCCATTCCGGGGATCACGCTCATCGGCGATGCCGGGCTCAGCACGCCGCCCACCCCGCCGGGGATGTACATCGCCGCGGAGGGGGTGTTCGACCCCGGCGCGCAGCTCCTCGCCCCCGGTGTGCGATTCGTGCGGGCGTTCGGACTGACACAGCCGGGCGGCGAGGTCAGCGCCTACTCCGCCAACGCCGCCCAGGCGGCTCAGGTGTTGCTAGCGGCCATCGCCCACTCGGACGGCACGCGGGCGTCGGTCACGCGCGCGCTGCTCAAGGTCAGCATCACGGACGGCATTCTCGGGAGCTTCAGCTTCAACCGCAACGGCGACATGACCACCAACCTGATCCCGGTCGTCCACGACGGCCGGCTCGCTGAGGTGCTGCAGGTACACCCCCTCGACGCCGGCCAATGACGCGCGTCCTTGGACACGCAACCATGTAATCAAGCGGTGCAGATCGAGGTCCTGATTGAGTTCCGATCGACGGGAGCTCAGCAGCTCAGATCACGTCGTAGGCTCCCGTGCAGGCCCCCACATACCTGACCGAGTGGAACGCGGCCAGCTCCTCGGCAACCCGCCGAAACGCCCCGGGGCGGCAGCGCACGCCGATCCACGCATTCAGCCGGTAGCCCACCTATCCTTACTGTTGAGCGCGCGCTGCCTGCGCCTCGATGGACAGGGATCGGCTTGCCCCCCACGCGCCGACAGGGCTGGCGTAGAGGAGGCGGAGGTAGAGAAAGGTCTCGACGTGGGCGATGCCGGGAATGACACCGACGCCCCGCTCCAAGATGCCCAGAAGTTCTCGCTGATCCCGGCAAACGAGCTCGGCCATAAGGTCGTAACGGCCCGTGGGTAGGACGACGTAGTCGATGCCTGGGACATCGGCGAGCGCGCCGGCGGCGTCCTCGAGGTTGTGGCCCTCGGCGATGCGGATTCCGAGCCAGGCCATGGCCTCGAACCCGAGCGTGAGCGGGTTCCCGACGGCGATCACCTGCAGGAGGTTCGTTTGCATCAACCTGGTTACCCGGGCCGACACGGTCCGTTCCGAGACGTGAAGCCTGCGCCCGATGTCGCGGAAGCTCGCGCGGCCGTCGCGCTGGAGTTCGGACACGAGCGTGACGTCGAGCGGGTCGAGGGCGACGTCTCCCGTTGCGTGCACCGCGGTGCGTGCCCCGTCGAGCGACCACTGGAATTGCTGGCGCAAGAGGTTCAGGTAGACGAACGTCTCGGTGTGCTGCACGCCCGCGATGTCTCGGATTCGGCGCAGGAGCTGGTAGAGCTCCGCGGTCGAGCGGCACGCGGCTTCGGCCATGATGTTGAAGCCGCCTGCGGTTTGAACGACGTAGTCGACCTCGGGTTGGGCGACGAGGGTCTCGGCGATTGATGTGGCATGCGCTTCGTGGGCGTTGATCCCGAGCCAGGCCATGCAGTCGACGCCGAACACCTTGGGATCGGCGACAGCGGTGATCGAGAACACTTGGGCCTCGGTGAGGCGCGCGGTGCGGCGGCGGACGTGGGCCTCGGACACTCCGAGCCGTTCCGCGAGGGTGACGAACGGTGTGCGCCCGTCGCGCTGGAGTTCCTGGAAGATGCGCAGGTCGAGGTCGCCGAGCTCGGCCTGTTCGCGGTGGGTCTGGCTTGGCCCGGGCATCAGGCGGCCAGGAGTTGGGGTGCGATCTGGTCGCCGTCGATGTCGACCACGGCCGTGCGCAGCACTCCTTCGCCGTACTCGCTGCCAGGGTTGATACAGATCGTGCGGCCGATGTGTCGGATCCCGGCGGATTCGTGGATGTGGCCGTGCAGCGAGAGGGCGGGTTGGTAGGTGCGGATCGCTTCGACGACGGCGGTGGAGCCGGCGCTGATCTCTTCGCCGGCGACCGGACGGGGCGGATCGACCGAGGTGTCGAGCCTTGGACAGTGATCGAGGCCTGAGCCGAACGGCGGGACGTGCAGGTTGAAGATCGCGTGGTGTGGGTCTGCGAGTCGGTCTGCCATCCGGTGGATCCGGGCGGCGAGGTCGTCCTCGCTTATGTCGCGGGGACACCTCCACGGTGTCGGGTTGCCGTATCCGGTGGAGATCATCGGGATGTTCGAGTTCAGGTCGAGCACTTGGCCCTCGGCGTTGGTGATCCACTCGGCTTGGTCGAGGACGCCTTCGATGGAGAGGTAGTCGTCGTTGCCGCCCGTGACGTAGAGGGGGATACCCAGCGGCGAGAGCCGCTCCGCGGCGCGGCGCATCCAGTCGGCGACCTGCTCGCGGCACTCGCGTTCGAAGTGCCGTTCGACGATGCTTGGATCATCGTGCAACTCGTCGAGCTCCTCAGGAGAGATGACGAGCGGGTACTGGCCGAGGTTCCGGATGCGTTGCAGGATCGGCTCGAGTTCCTCGTCGTTGCGGGGGTGGAGATCCTCCCCCATCACGGAGACCTTGAACCCGTCGGGGACGCGCACGATCGGCGCGAGCCGTTTGCCGGTCAGGTCGCCACCGAGGATCGCCACGGTGGCCTCGTACACCGGGATGGCGTTCAGGAACTTGCGGAAGACGACATCAGAGCCGTGCAGATCGGTCGCGAACAGGATGCGCATCCTCCCGGGGCCAGCGCTGCCCCTCTTGGCACGACCGATCCGCACGGCTCCTCCGATCCAGGCTTCAGACGCGGCCGGTGCCGTTGGGGTTGGCCCGGACGCCGAGGGCGTCCATGGCGAGCCGCACGGCGACCCGGGCTGCCTTGTTAGCAGGATCGTAGACCGACGAGCATTCGGTGATCACGTAGGCCTCGACGCCCTCACGAACGAATGCGCGGATCATTTTGATCACCTCACGCGGTGACAGGCCACCGCATTCGGGGGTTGTCACGCCGGTCGTATAGCCTTGATCCATCACGTCGAGGTCGGTGTGCAGTACCACGCCGTCGGTGCCGTCCCATGCGATCTCGAGGATCCGCTCGACCGTCTTGTCGATTCCCCACTCGTCGATGTCCCAGATCGTGATCATCTGGATGCCCGTTCGGTCGACGTACTCGCGCTCCTTGCGCGGGTTGAGCGGGCCGTTGATCCCCACGAGTGCGAGGTTGCGCGGGTCCATGAGCTCGGCCGCTCGGCTGACCGGGCATGCGTGGTTCAGCCGTTCTCCGGCGACATCCTCTGCCGTGTCCATATGCGAGTCCATTTGGATGTAGCCCATCTTGCCGTTGATGAGCTTGCTCATCGCACTGGTCACCGGGATCGGACACGAGTCGTCGCCGCCGAAGATGATCGGGAACGCACCTGCGTTGTAGATCTCGGTGATACACCGTTCGGTTCGTTCGAACGTGCGCTTTGCGTTACCGGGCACAATCGAGACGTCGCCGCAGTCGGTCAGGTGGAGCTCATCGAAAAGGTCCACTTGAAACTCGCCGTGATAGGAGAGGTAGTGCTCGGTCGCTCGCCGGATGGATCGCGGCCCGTAGCTTGCCCCGGGACGGCACGTGTTGGTGTGCTCCCACGGCAGGCCCAGCACGGCAGCCTTCACGCCGGCCGCCTTGAGATCTTCGGTGATCGGAGGGATGACCTGCGCGCCGAGGAATGTCGAGATTCCCGAGATCAGCGAGTTCGGGAAGTCGTCCTCGCCCTCTAGGCGCCCGTAGGTGTGGTAGTAGTCACGCACTTCAGGGGTCGTGGCCATGTCTGCATGCTCCTCTCTGGACGTTCTTACCTGCTCGGGAATGTGTACGGTTGGCTCAGTCCGGTGGCACGTACCGGTAGGCGAGAGACGTGTCAACTCCCTGTGAGCGGCGGTACACCGTCATCGTTACGAATACCGCGATGCCTGTGACGAACGCACCGCCGATCGAGAGTCGGGCGTTGGTTGAGGTGAGGCCGAGCTGCGAGTTGGTCAGCGCGACCCAGACGAGCGCGCCAGTTGCGATCGTTCCAACCGCACCGGCGACCGAGATCAGCGGCACCCCCCCGATCGTGTACTGAGCCACTGGCGACGCCTCGTAGATGTCCTTCGAGCGGTACGGGAAGACCGTCGCCGCCAGGCATGTGAACCCGACCACGGTGACCGAGGTGATCGCGCCGCCGATCAAGATGATCGTCTCCCAGCTCGGCTTGTATGCGAACACTGCGGCGACGACCAGCGCCAGCACGCTCCAGAGCGTCGCGGCCTTCATCGGCGTGTGCCGGTTCTCGGAGACGTCCGAGAAGAAGCTCGGGAGCGACCCGTCGAGTCCCATCGCCATCATGATCCGTGACGCGTTCACGAACACCACGTTCGCGATGCCGAAGCCGCCGCAGATGAACCCAAATGCGATGAGGATCGTGACGATCCAGTTGCTCGAGAGCATGGAGATGAAGACCCCGATGTTGGGCGAGTACGTTGGGGCGATACCTCCCGAGTTGTAGGCCCAAGCGAACTGGTTTAGGAAGTTCGTGCCCGCGATGTCCTGGATCAGCAGGTAGGGGATCGCGAGCATGACCATCGACACGAGGATGCCCGGCAGGAGGAACGCGGCGTACAGGCGCCACATGTTGCGAGCGCCCTTCACCTCCCCGAGCAGCCCCTGCGCGGAGAACATCGTATACGGCACATAGGCGGCCAAGACCGCGACCCAGATCAGGGTGTGGCCAAGGCTGAAGCTCGGCGAGTGGTAGCCGGCCTTGGTGGCGGCCGCCGCGACCGAGTGCGTAGTGATCTGGTTGCCCGAGTAGGCGTCGAACTTAGAGCCGAAGTTCGTGCCCAGGTTCGCGAGCTCGAGAATGATGATCGTCGCTGTTGCGATCAGGATCCCCGGCACGAGCACCCAGCGCTGGAGCGGGCGGTACACCCGCAGGCCGAACACCGTGAGCGCCCAGCACAGGACCACGACGACCGCGGAGACGATGAACGTCCCGTTCTTGCCGAACAGCCACGACTCGACGCCCGTCCATCCGGCCTTCTGCGCGATCGGTTCGAGGCCGAACGAGGTCACGACGAACGCGCCCGCGGCCGGAAAAGCGAGCCAGAACACGAGCTGGCACGCCCACGGAACGGTGAAGCCGACAGCGGGATGGAGCGAGCGGCTCTCGTACAGGTAGTCGCCGCCGGCCCGCGGCATCGCCGAGCCCAGTCCCGCATAGACGAAATAGATCACCACCCCGTACACGAGCGTGAAGACCAGCATCAGGGGGATGCTGATCCCCGGCGAAAAGAATTGGGGACCGGGGAACAGGAACACAAAGGCGAACAGACCTCCACTCGAGAACACCCCATACCACGCGGTGTCCGCGAAGGAGAGTTCGCGCAAGAGCCCCGAGGACTGGCGCGCAAACAACGACGGCCGACCTCGATCGCTCCCGGCGGGCCCCGCAGCAGCGGAGGATGCCATCTCCATCTCCTTTCCACCACGAATCGGCTAGAAACGCCGTAGAAACGACGAACACGGGCATACGAAGGCGCAATGGATATCAAAGTTCGGCCTACATGTCAATCAAGACGTCGAACCGCGCAGCCACCCTCCTAGAGGACAAGGAAGAAGCACCAACGTGGCCGCATCGGCACGATGACCTGCTGGACAGATGTGCATCCAGTTGAGGCGCGTCGCGGCGCTTGCCCTCCTGAATCAAGGGATCCCGCCTCGTAGGACCCCTTTGGCTCCGGCCGACGTACGGTTGGCGGACTGGCGCACAAGCTGGCGCGCGCATCACGCAATCCCGCTGCCAGAGCCAAACGAGGGGCGTCTTCAACACCGCAGTTGTTCGGCTCAACGGCGGCGGCGGCGGCGGAGTGCGCTACTCCCGCCGCTGCGACCCGCGCTTGGCTCGTGGTCACCCAGACCGAACGGCGCATCCACTCCGGTGCCTCGTGGATGCCCGGATAATGAGTGGGCCGAGGCCGCCGCCGATGGTGCCGCTAGCGTGGCCGGGTGAAGTGGCAATCCGTTGGTGGTCGCGCTGGCTCTTCGCATCGATCATGCCGCGCCGCAGTGACTGCACGAGGCTCGGTCGTCGCGACTTGGTTACTGCTGTCCGACGTGAACAGCGTCGTCGCCGGCGTGGGCCTCTGCCGGGTCGGAGAGCCAAGACACCTGTGGTCTGCGGCGCCTGTCGACAGTCAGGTCGAAGATGTCGGGGCGGTTGTAGTGGCCGGCAATGTCCATGGCGTACCGCTCGCGAAGTGTCTGGGCGAGGTCGGCGGGCCGCCCGTTCGAGGGGCACAAGGTGGACGAGTCGGTCGTGATCGACGATCTCGTTCGCTGCGCGCAGACGCTTGCTGTCAGCGCCATGCGCTGGTGCGGCGTGGCGGAGCATCACCAGCCGGCTTGGATGACGCTCCGTCGGGCTCCTGAACTCGACGCCTCGCCGCCCTTTCCCGGATTGCGGGATAGGATCTCGTACGCTGCGACCTAGCATCACTGGACTCTGGAGCAGCCGACGCTACGGTTGAACTGGGGCCTGTGTTCCGCGAGGGCGCGCCTACCGATTGGGGCGTTCGTTCCTACAGGTTTCTGCTCACCGCCGATCCGGCGAGGTTCGTGCTGGCGACGTCTCCCCGGATGCAGATTTCCGCTTCCGCGTTGACCGCGCTCCCTCCGGATGTCTCGTCTAATCCGATGTCGGAGGGTCGACGTGCGGCCTTCAAGAAGTGGCTCGGCCTGAGATACGACCGGCCGGCCGTCCCTGAGCGGCTCGCGCCGCTGGCGAAGCGCATCGGCGAAGAGGTCGCTCGAAGGGAACGTCGGCCGACAGGCCTTCGGGTGCGCGATGTCCTGATGCAATTCGACGAGACGTTTACACCGCCGCGCTTCAGCCTGTACGGGATTCTCGATGAGCCCGCGGACGAGGCAGACGTGCGGGCATGGCTCGTAGACATCGCGCGCGCCGTCCCGCCAGAGCTGGGAATTGGCGATGTGTTCGAGGCGAAGGCGGCAGCCGGAATTTCACTGCACCTGATCGAGACGTCCTTTTCCGCCGACGTGACGCAGCTGACTTGGGGACCTGAAGCGCCTCGCGGGGCCCGCTAACTCAGAGGACAGGAGCGCCGAGTCCCCCGCGGGGGTGCTGGATGATCACGTTTGTGCTCGGTACCCCGACTCGGCGGATATACGATCACGGAATGACACGGAATCGTGACCGTGCTCGACCGCTTCCTCGAAGGGGTCGAGTCCGCACCGTAGGCAGTCGCGGCATTCTTCGAGAAGCTCGACACTCGATGCTCCGCCCCGCCGGCTCGTGGAGTGATGAGGCATGGTTCACGTGGACGCTGAAGGGGCCGCGTCGGCGATCCTCATTCGCCGTCCAGAATCTGTGACAGCCATTCGAGCGCTATCTGGTAGCGCTCGTTGGCGCGGCCGCCGTGGTTGCCGGGGTTCTCGCGGTGTTCATGGGCGATGCCGGCTTCGGTGAGGTAGTGGCTGAGCAGCCGGTGGCCCCAGTGCAGGTTGTAGTCGTCGTTGGAGCCGGCGTCGAGCAGGATGCCGGACAGCTTGCGGAGGTTCTCCAGGCGGTCGTGAACGTTGACGACGGGGTCGAAGCTGAGCCAGCGATCCCAGACGTCCTGCAGGAGCTCGCCGCTGGGGAAGGCGACCGGGAGGTCGACGTAGAACGGCGGGTTGTCAGGATTGGGCGAGTAGGTGGCGGCGTAGTCGTAGACGATCTCCGACCAGTCGTTGCCCTCGACCGGACCATTCGGCGGCTCGGGCCAGATGCTGTCGAGGTACTTGTAGAGCATGAACTTGTGGGTCATGTCGAGGAACGAGTCGGCCGAGAGCACGGCCATCGCGCCGAACACGTCGGGGTTGCGGGAGGCGAGGTTCCAGGCGCCGAATCCACCGGACGAGAAGCCGAACACGCCGCGGCTGCGCGCGGCCGGGATCGTGCGGTACGTCGCGTCGACATTGGGGATGACGTCGTGCAGCACGTACTGTTCGAAATTGCCGGTGACGGGCGAGTCCACCCACTGGCCACACCCCCAGCGCGACGAACCGTCGGGGATCACGACAATCATCGGCGGCACTCCCATACGGCCGAACACCGGATCGAGGACGTCCTGGAGCGGTGGCCGCCAACGCAGGCCGTCGGTGGCCGGGGTCACCTCCTCGGCAGCCGAGGTGCCGTATGCATGGAGGAGGTATGCCGTGGGGAACCGGCCGTCTGACTCGTCATAGCCCGGAGGCAGGTACACGAACACGTCCCGTTCGCTCGGATCTCCCAGCAGGTTCCCCGCGAGGTGAGCGCTTTCCAGCCGCGTATGAGTGATCATTCCGGCTCCGTCCGCATCGAGTCTTGGCAGGTCGTCACAGCGACCCTACGCCATGCGTGTCAGCGTAGGACGCAACTCAGTGCGATCGTAATGGTGCGGGGGTTCGATTCCCGCCGCCTCCACTGCCGACGCGACTCAGATGGACTCGCGTGCGGTCTGCTCGAGCTCTTCCAGGGTTGCGGCGGCGGCCGCTTGACGGGCAGCTGCGAGCTGCTCCGGCGCCAGTTCTGCCTCGAGCCGCTGGAGGGCGGGACGGGCGGCGAAGGAGTACGAGGGGGGCAGCTGCCCGTGTCGCATCGCGAACGTGAGGATCACCGCAGCCCGCTCTTGCTCGGAGGAGTCGTTCGCGAGGCACGCGCCGATCCCGCTGAGTGCGAGCAGCTCGAGCGAGACCGCCTGCGAGGCGTGCGCACGCCCGAGGGCCTCGCCGAAACGCTGCCGCGCCTCGGCGCCGTCTCCGAGCGCGAGGGCGGCGAAGCCGATGCGGCAGAGCGCTGCGATCATCCCCCAGCGGTGGTTGACCTCCGAGAACGCCTCGTAGCCGGCGCGCCCGAGCTGCAAGGCTTCGAAGTAGTCACCCAGACCGAACGCGCTCATGCTCGCGCGGCTGAGCGTGTAGGCCGCTCCTCCGGCGTCACCGACGGACGCGAACAGGTCGTTCGCCTCCCGGTGCAGCCGAAGCGCGTCCTCGTAGCGCTCCTCGGCATCCGCGAGGAGGCCGAGCTTGCTGGTGGTGTACGCGCGTAGGAGCGGGTTGCCGAGCTCCTCTACGAGGACGCGCGCACCCTCGAACGCGTCGCGGGTTGCCTCCAGGTCGTCCTGGAGGAGTCGAGCCCAACCGAGATCGATCAGAGCGCCGCTCTCGGTGAGCCTGTCGCCGATCGCTCTCGCGATCTCCGCGGCCTCTTCGAGGAACCCCACCGCCTCCGGGTAGACGTCTCGATACACCGCCATGATCCCCAGCGCGCACAGACAGAGTGCGAGCTCCCGCTCCAGGTTCCGCGCGCGCAGGACGGGCAGGCAACGTGCTGCGAGCTCCTCCGCCGCCGGGTCGTACCCCAGCCGGGCGCCGTGGGCGAGCGAGTACATCGCCGCCGCCAGCGCGACGGCGCTCGCATTTGCGGGCTCGTCGCGGTTGAAGCCGGCCGCGCGCGCGAGCCGCTCGAGCGTCTCCGCCGCGTCGAACCAGCTGTGCATCCAGAGGAACACGTTGAGGGCTTCGAGCGTCTCCAGCGCCGCGTGCTCGTCGTCCTCCGCCAGAGTCCACTCGGCTGCCGCGCGAACGTTGTCCAGCTCGCCCCGCAGCTCGTCCCGCGCGACCGCGAGCTTCGGGCCAAGGAGTGCCGCCCGCCGCTCCATGAGCATCGCCGCGTAGTGACGCGCGTGCCGTTCGCGGGCGTCCGCCTCCTCGCCGGGTGACGCCGCCAGCTGCTCGGCCGCATACTGGCGCAGCAGCTCGTGCAGCTCGAAGCGGCCGAAGTCCGGACGCCGCAGGAGCGACTTCGCAACCAGCTCGGAGAGAAGGCGCAGGTCGGCGCCTGTGACCGCGACCGCGGCGCCGCGATCGAAGCTGCCGCGGAACACGGACAGGCGCGAGAACGCGTCGCGCTGCTCGTCGGTGAGCAGGCGCCACGACTGGTCGATGGCCGCTCGCAGGCTGCGGTGCCGTTCCGGCACGTCGCGCATCGACGTGGTGAGGAAGTCAATGTTGCCCTCGATCTCGTCCGCGATCTCGGCGGGGGAGAGCATGGACACCCACGAAGCGGCGAGCTCGATGCCAAGCGGCATGCCGTCGACGAGCCGGCAGATGCGGAGCGCTTGCGATGTGTCGTCGAGGGTGAAGCCCGGCACGACCTGCCTGGCCCGCTCAACGAACAGGCGCACTGCCGAGGCGCTCCCGTCCCCGTTCTCCGCGAGGCCGAGGCCATCGACGTCGAACACCCACTCACTCTGCACGTTGAGTCGCTCCCGAGACGTCGCCAGCAGCTCGACGTGCGGTGCCCGCTCGATCACCTCGCTCAGGAATCCGGAGCCCTCGACCAGATGCTCGAAGTTGTCGAGCACCAGCAGCGTGGAGCGCTCGCCGAGGTAGTCGAGCAACTGGTCCTGCGCCGAGAAGCCGCTGTGGGCGCCGTCGACGGCGAACTGGATCGACTCCGCAAGGGCGGGCGCCAAAGAGTCCGGCGAGGCGACTGAGGCGAGCGGGACGAAGTGGACGCCGTGCGGGTAGCGGTCGACGCGGCCAGCGGCGGCCTCGAGAGCGAGCCTGGTCTTCCCAGCTCCGCCCGGCCCGACCAGCGTGAGCAGGCGGCAGCCGGGGTCATCCAGCAGACGGTCGATCGCTTCGAGCTCCGACGCCCGGCCGACGAACGACGTTCGCGGCAGCGGCAGGTTCTTCATCCCCGCCTCGAGCGTCTTCAGCAGCGGGAACTCGCCCGGCAACCCCTCGATCTCGAGCTGGTAGATGCGCTCGGGCGCGCTCAGGTCCTTGAGCCGGTGCGCACCGAGGTCGCGCGCCTCGTGGTCAACCAGCGCGCGAGTCGTCTGCGACAGCAGCACCTGGCCGCCGTGGCCCACGGCTGCGATGCGCGCGCCCCTGTGCACGTCGATCCCGACGTACCCCTCGTCGGTCACCCGAGGCTCGCCGGTGTGGAGTCCCATCCGAACGCGTATCGGCCCGTCCGCCAGGCCCCGCTGGGCGTCCGCGGCTGCGCAGGCCGCGTCCGACGCGCGCGCGAACGCCATGAAAAACGCGTCACCCTGGGTGTCGACCTCGACGCCGTCGTGGGCCGCGCAGGCCGCACGCACAATCCTGCGGTGATCGTCGAGCGCGTCGCCGTACCGATCGCCGAGCTCGCGCAGCAGCCTCGTCGACCCCTCGATGTCCGTGAACAGAAGGGTCACCACTCCACTGGGGACAGCGCGCGGCACATGGCCATGATGTCGCCTCACTCCACACCTGTCCAGGCCCGGCTCACGCGGGCAAGCCTGTGGCCCGTCTACCGCCCTTCCTGCGAGCTCATGACGTCGCTGCATCTCTTTTCGTCCTCCGCGAATCGCGTGGAGCGTCCGGATGAGACGCGTTACGAGCGCTGCCCGATCTTGAAGTAGCCGATCTTCCGCAGCTCCCAGACCTCCTGCGCCTCGGTCAGAGAGTCCCGGTACGCCCTTTTCCCGATGCCTCGAAACGGCTTAACCACAGCGTCTTCGACTCCCTGAGCGGCGGGGGTGGGATTCGAACCCACGAATGACCTTGACGGCCATTGCCGGTTTTCAAGACCGGCGCCAGTCCGGCGATCTCAGGCGGCCGTCGCTTTGCCGCCGGTCTCGCGTGGATCCATGTGAACCATTAGCCGGTAGCAGTGTGAACCAGAAGCGCGAGAAGACGCCGCAATCTCGCTGCCAGAGCCACTCTGGAACTGTCCCATACGAACACCGCCGTCCTGTCTGGGTCGACCACGATCGAAACTGACCAACTTGCGGCGTCGCCCGAGGCGTCCCGAGGGTTCCTCGTCAGAGGGCGAGTGTCCTCCTGCGTTACGCTTGGCCGGGCGCCAGGAGGCCGGATGATCTGCCAGCAATGTGGAAGCGACAATGAGGCGGGGCGGAAGTTCTGCAAGCAGTGCGGGGAGCCGCTCGCGTTGGCATGCCCTGCGTGTGCGTCTGCGAATACCGCCGATGCGCGCTTTTGTGGCGAGTGCGGAGCGGCGCTCACGTCGACGCCCGCCGTCGCGGCCGCTACGCCGGTCGCTGTTCTCGTGACGACGACTGAACGGCGTCTCGTCTCGGTGCTGTTCGCTGACATCGTCGGTTTCACAACGATCAGTGAGCATCGAGATCCGGAGGAGATGCGTGATCTGCTGTCGCAGTACTTCGATCTCGTGCGCGATGCGATCGAACGCCACGGCGGTCTGGTCGAGAAGTTCATCGGCGACGCCGTCATGGCCGTCTGGGGTACGCCCGTCGCGCACGAGGACGACGCAGAGCGCGCGATCCGCGCCGCGCTCGAGCTTGTCGACGCCGTTCGCGGGCTGGGCCAGCGGACCGGTACATCGCTTGATGCACGCGTCGGCGTGCTCACAGGTGAGGCCGCTACCGACACGGCTGCCACGGGCCAGGGCATCGTCACCGGCGACCTGGTGAACACCGCGAGCCGTCTCCAGTCAATGGCTGAGCCGGGGTGTGTTTTTGTCGGTGAGGCGACTGCCAGGGCGGCGGGCCGCGCCGTTGCGTTCGATGATGCGGGTCTGCTTACTCTCAAGGGCAAGGACGAGCCTGTCCATGCCTTTCGAGCGCTTCGCATCGTGTCCGATCGCGGTGGCGTCCACCGATCCGACCACGTCGAGCCTCCGTTCGTCGGGCGTTCTGAAGAGCTTCGCCAGATCAAGGAGCTCGTCCACGCGACTGGTCGAGAGGGCCGTGCTCGTCTCGTGTCGGTCACTGGGATCGGTGGTATCGGGAAGTCTCGGCTCGCTCAGGAGCTATCGAAGTACCTCGACGGCCTCACCGAGACCATCTACTGGCATCGCGGCCGTTGCCCTGCGTATGGCGACGGGGTCACCTTTTGGGCTCTGGGTGAGATGGTGCGATGGCGAGCCGAGATCGCCGAGACCGACCCGCCGGAGATCTCGCGAACGAAGCTTGCTGATAGCCTCGAGCGCTGGGTCGCCGATCCCGATGAGCGTCGCTGGATCGCCCCGCGGTTGGCTCACCTGCTCGGATTGGAGGAACGTCCGACTGGTGGGCGCGACGAGCTCTTTGCGGCCTGGCGCTCGTTCTTCGAGCAGATCGCCGCAGAGGGCACAGTTGCAATGGTCTTCGAGGATCTGCAGTGGGCGGATGGCGGCTTGATGGACTTTATCGGTTCGATGCTTGAGTTCTCCCGATCGCGCCCGATCGTGCTGGTGACGCTCGCCCGCCCGGAGCTGGCCGACCGTCGCCCTGATTGGGGTCGCGGTCTGCGGAGTTTCACGGCCATCCATCTGGAGCCTCTCTCAGACGGCGCGATGGCCGAGCTGGTGCGCGGATTCGTGCGTGGGGCTCCCGATGGCGCCATCCAACGCATCGTCTCGCACTCTGAAGGCGTTCCCCTGTACGCGGTCGAGACTGTTCGCATGCTCGCCGACCGTGGATCGATCCAGGTGCGTGACGACGCGTACGAGCTGATCGGGGAGCTCGGCGAACTGGATATCCCCGAGACGTTGCACGCGTTGATCGCCGCGCGCCTGGATGCGCTTCCCTCGGAGGATCGCGCCGTACTGCAGGATGCCGCCGTGCTTGGGAAGAGCTTCACGGTGCAAGCGCTCTCCGCCGTGACCGCGATCGCAGCGGAGGAGCTCGGAGGCCGTCTGCAGGGTCTCGTGCACAAGGAGCTTTTCAGTTTCGAGGCAGACCCGCGCTCCCCGGAACGGGGACAGTTCCAGTTCGTGCAGGCGCTGATCCGGGAGGTCGCCTACGGGCAGCTGGCGAAAGCGGAACGCCGCAAACGTCACTTGGCGGTGGCTCATCACTTTGAGGCGGTCGGCGATGAGGAACTCGCGGGCGTCGTGGCTACCCATTACGCCGAAGCGTTCCGGGCAACACCTGAAGGGCCCGACGCGGATGCATTGGCGGCGCGGGCGCGTGACTGGCTCGGGCAAGCGGCTACCCGAGCAGCGTCGCTCGGCTCACCTTCGCAGGCGTTGGGCTACCTGGATCAAGCGCTCGCTATCACGTCATCGGGTCCGGCCCGAGCGGCCCTGCTAGAGAAGGCGGGCGAAACCGCGGCCGACTCGGGAGAGCCCCTGCGCGCGCTCGACCTGCTCACCGAAGCCGTCGAGGTCTACCGTGTCGCCAAAGACCTGGCGGGAGCCGGGCGAGCAACCGCCCTGATGGCGCCCGCGCTGACCGGTGAGGACCGTCAAGCCGAGGCCTGGCGGAGCTCCAACGAGGCCCTGGAAGCCCTAGAAGGCCTGGAAGGCGACGAATGCGAGGACGCGCGCGGGCAACTCTGTGCTGCCCTGGGTGCGATCGCCACGCAGACTGCACGCAACGACGAGTCCCTGGCGTTCATCGACCGAGCGTTGGCGATCTTCGAGCGCCAGGGTCGCACCACCGAGCTTCCATTCATCTTCGGGATGAAGGCGTGGAGCCTGTCGACAGTCGGTAGGCCGCGCGAGGCCGAGATCTTGCTGCGGGGGGCGCTGAAGCTGTGCGAGCGATCGGGCGATCGCAAGACGAAGTCCGAAACGCTGTTGCTGCTTGGCATCCTCGCGAACGATGACGACCCTCGCGCGTCCCTGGGCTACCTCGTGGAAGGCCAGGAGCTGGCCCGCGGGGCGGGTTACGTGGCCATCGCCGACATGATCGCCGCCAACGCCGTCGAGTCGGCCGCCGACCTCGGCGAGTTCACGATCGCGAATGAACAGATCGCGACGTTGCGTGCTCAGGTCGAACTCGCGCCGATCGCGCGTTCGGGGCTGCAGATGGGCGTGGCGCTCCTCTCCGGCTATCGCGGGGAAATCGACGCGGCACGCGAGGCCCTCGCTGACGTCGCCGAGCGAGCACGGAACACCGAATTCGTCATGTCACGAACGTGGTACCTGCGGGCGCATTCGTTGGTGGAGCTCATGGCCGGCGAGCTGGTGGATGCCTTGAAGTCCGGGCAGGAGGCGATCGACGAGGAACCCTCGGGCGGCAACTCGCCGATGGCCTTGCGCGACGCCGGACACGCGGCGTCGTGGATGCGCGATGCCGAGCGGGTTCGAGCGCTGCTGATTACGTCCCAGCGATCGACCACACGGTGGATCACGAACCTCCGCCTGACGCTGGAAGCATGCGTCGACGCGATCGAGGGTCGCCCCGATGTCGCGAGTGAGGGCTTCCGCCGCGCACTCGACGAGTGGCAGCAGCTCGACACGCCCCTCGACCACGCCATGACGGTGATCGACGCACTGATGCTGATCGGGCCCGATGCGATCGAGCCCGAGATCGTCGAACTGACTCGGCACCGGCTCGCCGAGATCGCGGCGAATCCACTGCTCACGCGCCTGGAATCGCTGGTGGCAAGCCCCGCCATCCCGCTGTAGTGGGGTTTGGGAGCGACCCCCGAATCTTGCCACTACGGTACACAGCGAACAGCAAGCGTCATAGAGCGATCGGAAGGATACGCGGGTTCGATTCCCGCCGTCTCCATTCGTTGGTTCAACCGGGCCGGTCTTGGGCGGAGCGCAATGGCACGAACTGCGCCTACGTGTCATCCGCGCGTTCCCGATAGGCTGATCCCATGGCGGTTTGTCACTCATGCGGCCATGCCACGGAGGCGGCGTTCCGGTTTTGCCCGGAGTGCGGCGCGCCCGCCGCGGGGGGGCCGGGCGGGCGCGAGGTACGCAAGACCGTGACTGTGGTCTTCTGCGACGTTACGGGGTCGACCGAGCTGGGCGAGTCGCTCGACCCGGAGGCGCTGCGGGGCCTGCTGGCCCGGTACTTCGAGCGGATGCGGTCGATCGTCGAGGGGCATGGCGGTCTGGTCGAGAAGTTCATCGGCGACGCCGTGATGGCCGTCTTCGGCGTGCCGACGGTGCACGAAGATGATGCGTTGCGCGCTGTTCGTGCCGCCGCCGAGATGCGCGACGCGCTCCCGTCACTCGGGTTGCAGGGGAGGGTCGGCGTCCAGACGGGCGAGGTGGTAACCGGCACGGAGGAGCGTCTCGCCACCGGCGACGCCGTCAACGTGGCGGCCCGGCTCGAGCAGGCGGCTGCTCCGGGCGAGGTGTTGATCGGCGGGCCCACCTATCAGCTGGTGCAGGATCGATTGGACGCGGAGCAGACCGAGCCGTTGACGTTGAAGGGTAAGTCGGCTCCGGTCGAGGCGTGGCGGATGATTGCGATCCTGCCGGATGCGCCGCGGCGCCAGCTGGCCACGCCGATGATCGGCCGCGGGCGCCATCAGCGTGTCCTGGCCGCCGCCTACCAGAGCATCGTCGACGACCGCTCCTGCCACCTGGTGACCGTGCTCGGCGTGGCCGGCGTTGGCAAGTCGCGGCTCGTGTATGAGTTCCTGGCGGGGGTCGACGCTACCGTTGTCCGCGGCCGCTGTCTGTCCTACGGCGAGGGCATCACCTACTGGCCGGTGGTCGAGATCCTGAAGCAGCTGGAGCGACGGCCCCAGGACGCAGCGGCCGCCGCCACTATCGACGGCCTGCTGGGGGAGGGTGGAGAGAGCGGCATCGCCGACCAGGTGGCGTGGGCGGTGCGAAAAACGCTGGAGGAGGCCGCCCGCGAGCGGGCGCTTGTTTGCGTATTCGATGACATCCACTGGGCCGAGCCGGCGTTGCTCGAGCTGATCGAGCACATCGCCGACTTCGCACGCGACGCACCGATACTGTTGCTGTGCATGGCGCGGCCGGAGCTGCTCGACAAGCGGCCCAACTGGGGCGGCGGCAAGCTGAACGCGCAGACGATGCTGCTCGAGCCGCTCACCGCCGAGCAGACTGACGAGCTGATCGACCACCTCGGCGACGTGCCGGACGGTCTGCACGAGCGGATCCGCGAGGCGGCCGACGGCAACCCGCTGTTCGTGGAGGAGATGCTGGCCATGATCCGCGGCGAAGGTAGCGACGAGGTCGTTGTGCCGCCCACGATCCAGGCGTTGCTGGCTGCGCGGCTCGATCAGCTGGAGCCGGCCGAGCGCGTGGTGTTGGAGCGCGGGTCGGTGGAGGGCAGGGTGTTTCATCGCGGGTCGGTCGTCGCGCTGGCGCCGGAGGAGCCCGAGGTGTCGTCGAGGCTGCTGATGCTGGTGCGCAGAGATCTGGTGCGGCCCGACCGCGCGGTGCTGCCGGGCGATGACGCGTACCGTTTCCGCCACCTGCTGATCCGCGACGCCGCGTACGAGGCGCTGCCCAAGGCCGAGCGGGCGACGCTGCACGAGCGGTTCGCGGATTGGCTGGTCGAGCACGCTGCAGAGCTGATCGAGCGGGACGAGATCATCGGCCACCACCTCGAACAGGCGGTGCGCTACCGCATCGAGCTGGGCCAGGAAGTGGCGCCGGGGCTGCGCCACCGCGCGGTGGCGCGGCTGAGCGAGGCCGGCCGTCGAGCCTACCTGCGACACGACTGGCAGTCGTCATGGAGCCTTCTCTCGCGCGCGCTGGCGGTTGTCGGCGATGCGGAGATCCGTGTCGATCTCGAGATCGACACAGTCTTCGCCTCGTATCACGTCTCCCGGCTCGACGAGTCGCTCGAAGGCGCGTCGTCGCTCGTCACGCGTGGTGCCGCCCGGGGGGATCGCCTTGCCGAGCTGTGCGGCCAGCTGCTCGAGACGATGCTCGAAGGGCTGAAGGGAACCGCGACCGGCGGCGCGCTCGACAAGGTGCTTGAGGTCGCTCTCGCGGAGCTGGAAGCGGCCGGGGACCCGTACGGGCTGGTCCTGTACTGGATGGCCGTCGCCGAGCGAAAGAACTGGGATGTGCTGCACGATGACCAGCATGCAGCGCTGGAGCACGCGCTCGAGTGGGCCCGCGCAGCCGGCCGGCCGCACCTGGAGTCCGAGCTGTTCCTCAACTTGGGCGCGGCCAAGCGGTCGGGGTCGACGCCGGTGACGGAATACTTGCGCTGGCTGGACGAGCTTGAGACGGCCTGGGCGTTCCCGGGCACCACCGCGCAGCGAGCGCTCTGCCTGGCCATGCTGGGACGGTTCGACGAGGCGCGCAGTACCTTCGCCACGGCCCTGTCGCGACTCGAGGACGCCGGAAACGAGTTAGGCGTCGCGTTTTCCCGCGGCGAACTGGGCGGCGAGATCGAGGCGCTGGCGGGGAACCTTGCGGCCGCCATCGAACACGCGGAGGCCTCGTGCCGGATCCTCGACGAGATCGGCGCCCGGGCGATCGAATCGACGATTCGAGGCTACCTCGCCCTGCATCTGGCCGCCGCCGGCCGGCTCGACGACGCCGAACAGGCGGCGCGTACGGCGGACGAGTACGGTGCGGCGGACGATCTGATCACGCAGATCCTGTGGCGGCGCGCAAAGGCCCGCGTGTGCACCCGCCGGGGCGAGTTCGAGCAGGCCGACGGCTATGCCCGCGCCGCCGTCGAGATCGCCGAGCGGATCCAGAGCCCGCAGGTTCTGGGCAACACGCTGCTCGACCACGGCGACGTGCTCGCGCGGGCAGGCACCGTCGACCAAGCCGCAGCACTCTACAAGCGGGCGATCGCATGCTATGAGCTCAAGGAGTCCATCGCCTCCGCGACGCAAGCCCGCGAAAAGCTCGCCCTGCTCGAGACGTCCCCCGTATGACCGCCCAGGCACACTCTAGGGCGCGAAGAAGAACACAGCTCTAGAGCGAACGGAATGATACGCGTGTTCGATTCCCGCCGCCTCCATCGTTTTGGCTCTGGGAAAGGGTTAGAGGGCTGCGGCGAGGTGGCCGCCGCCGCCGAGGCGGCTCAGGTATGTGGGCCCGGCGGTCGATACCTGGCGGAGACATGGATGAGGCGGGCTTTCGACCCTGGGACGGCGATCCGGCGCAGGCCGTGGCGATCGCGCGCGTCCTGCGCCGGGTGGGGGGCGCCGCAGGCGTCCACATCTACGAGCTCGAGGCTCGCGCCGACGGCAGCTACCGATGCACCGTATGGATCGGCGAGGCGGTGGAGAGTCTGCTCGGGCCGATTCCGCCGGGCATGGACCCCGAAGAGGCATGGGAAGCATGCGTGCACCCCGACGACCGGGCCGCCTACGACGCGGTGTTCGCGCGCCAGTGCGCCGGCCAATCGACGGAGTTTGAGTACCGCATGTGCGGTTTCGACGGGCGCATCCGCTGGCTGTGGGAGCGCTGCCGGCCGCGCCGTGCCGACGATGGCCGGCTGCTGGTGGACGGGATCGTGAACGACATCACCGAGCGGCGGCGGATGCAGGAGCTGCTGCAGGCCGCAGCGGATCACGACCAGCTGACCGGGCTTCCCAACAGGTCGTGGTTTCAGCGCAGGCTGGAGGCGGCCGTGGTCGCGTCGCACAAGACGGGATCGTCGATTGCCGTCCTGTTTGTGGATCTCGATGGATTCAAGGCGGTCAACGATCGCTGGGGACATGCCGCCGGCGACGACACGCTTGTGGCGGTTGGAGAGCGGCTGAGGGCGGAGGCCGGGTCGGCCCTCGCCGCCCGCCTGGGCGGGGACGAGTTCCTGCTCCTGGCGGGCCCGACTGACACCGTGGAGCACGCCGAGCAGGTGGCGCTCGAGCTCGCCGGCCGTCTGCACGATGCGCTCAGGGCGCCGCTGCGTCTCGCCGGCACTGCTCACGTCATCAGCGCCAGCGTCGGGATTGCGGTACTCGGCCGCGATGCGGACACCGTGGACGGATTGATCCGCTACGCGGATGCGTCGATGTACCGGACGAAGCGATCCTCCCGCCGAGCCGCCTGACATCCGGCGTTAGCTGCGCCTGGCGTCCAGCGCCTCGGGTCGAGCCCACCTCCGGCGCGCGCGGATCACCCAGTTCTGCCGGCCCGAGGCCGTTCCGTCTTCGTCGGTGCGGCGCGGGCCGCCGGCTCGCGCGCGCTCGGCCGCCACACGGGCGGCATGGTCAAACGATCACCAGTGCGAGCTGACAAGCGGGGGGAAGTAGTCCACCCGGCGATGGTAGCAGTGCGGGTTTCGGGTTCCCCTTCCGCCGCGGCCACCGAGATTCCCACTCGTGGGGCGACTTACCGTGACCGACCGCCGTTGACACCCTCTGATTGGCGGGTTTCGATGGTCGCATCTGGGGGGAAGGTTTCGTGGGAAGTCACTGCTCACAGTCGCGGTCCGCTTACGCTGCCGAGATCCTCGGTTCGGGCGGCGCGTGCATGCTCACGCCGGCCGCTCGTTCCACAGCCGGACGGCCGGCGTCTCGTGTTCGTAGCCGAGCACGCTGATCGAGCCCGCGTCCAGCACGAGCAGGCGGCCCGCGTCGGCCGCGAGGCCCAGCCAGCGCGCCGCCAGCACGCGCAGACAGTGGCCGTGCCCGAACACGGCCACGTCGCCCGCCGCCGCGCGCAGCTCGGCGACCACCCGATCGACCCTGGCCGCCACCTGGTCTGCTGTCTCACCACCGGGGACGCCATCTGCCCACAGCGTCCAGTCCGGACGCGTGGCCCGGATCTGGTCGGTGGTCAGTCCCTCGTAGTCGCCGTAGTCCCATTCGGCCAGCTCCGGCCGCTGTTGCGCGGACTCGCCAAAGCCCGCCAGCCGGCTGGTTTCCATGGCGCGTGTGAGCGGGCTTACCAGCACACGTGAGAATCGCCGCCCGCGCAGCGCCCGCCCGACCGCCTTGGCTTGGCGGCGGCCCTCCGCCGTCAGCGGCAGGTCGGTGCGGCCCGTGTGCCGGCCGGCCCGGCTCCATTCGGTCTGTCCGTGCCGGATCAGGACGATCTGTGAGCTGCTGTGCGCCGCCATCGCGCTACTGATAGCGCCTCAGCCGCGGCCACAGCGCCTGCCAGCTCCCGACCGGCCGGCACAGCATGACCGGAAGCCCCTGCTCGTCGTTGTCCAGATGGACGCCGTCGTTGACCCGGGCGAGCGTCTGGCAGGCGGTGAAGTACGGCCCGGCATCGCCAGGGCCGTCGTAGCCCAGCAGCAGGGTGTGGGTGTCGGCGGGCGGAGGGATGCCCCACTCGCTGAAAGCGTTGTGGCCGCTGTAGGCGCGCGGCAGCCCGCGCGCCGGGCCCAGCAGGTCGACCGCCGCCGCCTCACCGTAGTTGGCGGTGAAGATCGCGGTGTGCCGGCGCTCGGCGGCGGGCAGGCGGTGCCATGCGGTGGAGACGGTGTCCGCGAACCGCGGCCAGCCAACCTGTTCGCCGAGGTCCGGGTTGATGGCCAGCGCAACGCTCCCCTGCAGGTCACCCGCCGGCAGCAACGGGAGTGCGACGAAGCCGCTGGAGACAGCGCTGGCCACGACCGCCACCGTCAGCAGCCTCGTGCGCCGCGCCCGGCGGGCGGCCCACTCGGCCACCGGCAGCGCGCCCAGCCCGAGCAGCAGCGGATACAGGCTGGCCAGGTAGTAGGCCTTGCCGTCGCCGGCGATGTAGATGACCGCCAGTGCCACGTAGCCGATCGGCACGAAGCGCAGCTGCCGCCACCCCGCCCGCCGAAACGGGGCGACCAGGCCCGCCACCCACACCGGCATCAGCAGCGGGCTGACCATGACCAGCTGGAACGGCACGAACCCGATCCGGCCACCCTCGGCGCTGCCGGCGATGTTGTGGGCAACGGTGATCTGCGGCCAGCCGTGCAGCTGCTGCCAGATCACGTACGGCGCAGCCAGTACCACAGCGGCAACGGCGCCCCCCGCCGTCCACCGTGACAGCACCGCCCAGCGCGGACCGACGCAGAGCAGCGTCGCCAGCATCACGAACGCGACCAGTCCGACCTGCGGCTTCGCCTCGACGCCGATGCCCGTGACCACGCCCGCGGCCAGCAGGCAGCCGCCGCTTCGGCGGACGACCGCCCGCACCAGCAGCCAGCCCAGCGCGGTGGTGGTGAGCAGGTCGAAGGTGGTGGTGGTGACGAAATGGCCGGTGGCCAGCGCGAATCCCGAGGTGGCGGTGCACGCCGCCGCCAGCACCTGCGCCCGAGCGGCGCCGCCCACCTCGCGCGCGATCAGTGCCGCCAGGACGCTGGTCCCGCCCGCCACGAGAGCCGAGGGCGTGCGCAGCACGGTCAGCGACGAAGGAGCGATCGAGTGCATCGCCCAGCACACGAGCGGCACCAGCGGCGGCTGGTCGGGATAGCCGAAGCCCAGGTGCGATCCGGCCACGATGAAGTACATCTCATCGCGGTGGTACCCGTAGCGGGTGCTGGTCGCGAACAGCACTCCCATCTGAACGGCGGCGACGACCCACACCCAGCGGCTTGGAGCGCCGACCGAAATGCCTCGCGGCGCGGCCATCTACCGCCGATCCTACATCGGCCCCGCTGGTGCGGACGGCCGTCGGCGGTTAGACGGGCTGTCCGGCGCGGAACAGCCGGTCGTGCTCTTCAAGCGCCACCTCGAGGGCGTGGATGTGGCCCGCTCGGTAACGTTCCTCGATCAGCTTCGTGGCCTCTGCGAGTCGACGTAACAGATACGATCGATACTCGAGGTAGATGCGATATTCCTTCTTGAGCATTGGTACTCCAACGCGATTCATAACCGCCGGTTGTAATGTATTCAACTGCGTCGCTAGAGAGATGCACGGGAGGCGGCCAGTGCAGCACCGCCCCCCGAGCTTTCACCTAGTGCGAAACCAGGTCTCCGGCAACCCGCGTGGGCGGATTGAGAGAAGGCAGGTTCGTACGAACCCAGTCGCCCGCAACCTTGTGGGAAGCGTCGGCATGGGCGCGCGTATCGAACACGCTGATCGAGGCGATGGCGTCGGTCTTGCCATCAGGCTTGATCAGCTCGTAGGAGACAAACCCGTCTGTCTTGGCCAGAATCGGCCGCAGTTCGGTGTTGGCCTTGTGCGTCGCTGTCTCGCGCATCTCGGCGTCGAGACCGTCGTACTGGCGGATCAGGGCATACATAGTCCTGCTCCCTTCCTCGATAGATCCAGAGCGTCGGTCGCGCGTCAATGCAGCAAGCGGTAGCCCCGGGGGAAACCGGTCGTACTGCGACCCAGCGCACTCGGAAGGTCGGGGGCCGCCCATACTCGGCGGTCAAGCACCCAACAGGAAGTGCGCGTATCCCAGTATAGCAGTGGGCGTCCGATAACGGTTCACACGTTGGTTCTCTCCGGCGCCACAACCAGTTCGTAGGTCATCGTGTGATACGGCGAGTGCATCTGCCGTCCGTCGGGCGCCGTGCCGGGGCCGTGCGCCTCGAACTCGGTCACCAGTGACGTTTTGACACCAAACACCGCGTCGCTCTCCAGATACGGATCGCCGGCTGCGAACACATGGGTGATCAGCCGCCGGTACCCGGGCGCGGTGACCATGAAGTGCACGTGGGCGGGCCGCATGGGGCTGCGCGCCGCGGCCTGCAAGAGCTCCCCCACAGGTCCGTCCTCGGGGATTGGGTAGGCCTCGGGCAGAACCGACCAGAACCAGAACCGGCCGTCGTCCTCGGTGCGCAGGCGGCCACGGCCGCGGGGGGCGTCCAGGCTCTCGTACTGGACGTCGTAGAAGCCGTTCTCGTCGGCCTGCCACACGTCCACGACCGCGTTGGCGATGGGCGTGCCGTCGGTTGCAAGCACGCGGCCCTGCATGAAGCAGGGCTGGCCGGGAGCGCCGGCGCCCAGGTCGTCACCATTTGCGAACTCCGGCGCGCCGTCCACGAAGAACGGGCCGAACACGGTCGAGGCGGTCGCGCCGTCAGCGCCGGGGTGGTTGATCCCAACCACCTGCATTGACACCCCCAGTACGTCTGACAGCAGCACGAACTCCTGGCGCGCGTCCGTCGTCGTGTGCCCGGTGTGGGTCAGGAAGTCGATGCCCGCAAACCACTCCTGCTCAGTCAGCTGCACCTCCAAGACGAACGCATGCAGGTGGCGGACGAGGCTCTCCGCGATCTGGCGGAAGCGCTCGTTGGGGGCGCCTGCGAAGCTGGCCAGAACCGCATCGGCCAGCTCGGCGGCGGTCAGGTCGCGCCGTGGCTCGTGCATGCTCGCCTCCTTTCGTCTCCGCTCAGTCCTTGAACGGGTCGACCACATCCGCGCCGGCCATCACCACGACCACCGGCAGCAGCCGGTGGGTGACCCGGATGGTGCCGGTCTGCTCGTGCGCGCGCACCACCTCGTCCAGCTGGCGGTAGACGAACGGGCTCTCGTCCACGTCGCCGCCCCGCACCTCCAGCGGCGAGCCGGTCTCGGCCCGGAACTGGGCCAGCCGCTCGGCCATCATCTGGCGCGTGATCAGGCCCTCGCGCGTGCCCTTGCGGTTGCCCTTGGCCTTCGAGCGGCTCATCACCCGTCCGGCCCCGTGCACCGTCGAGCGCAGCGTCCGCCGCGACAGCTCCGAGTCGACGCCCTCGACCACCACAGCCCAGTCGCCCATCGAGCCGCCGATGAACCCGGTCTGACCGGGGAAGGCCGGCGTGGCGCCCTTGCGCACGACCTGCACCTGCTCCCCGTGGTGCTGCTCCGACCAGGCGTAGTTGTGGTGGTTGTGCACGGTCTCGGTTGCGGTGGTGCCGAGCAGCCCCAGCACCTGCGAGATCACATACTCCCGGCCGGCATAGGCGTACTCGCCCGCCAGCTGCATGGCCAGTTGATAGCGACGGCCGATCTCGGCCCGACCGGCGGCGTCCTGCGGCCGAGCTCCCAGCTCGGTCGCGGCCGCCTCGGTCAGCGGCAGCAGGCTGGGGGCGGCGTGCATCGACTCGCCGCCCGGCATCTGTGCGAAGAAGCTGCGGTGGGCGGCCAGGTTCAGGAACCCGGTCGCCACCCCGTGCCCGAAGCCGCGGCTGCCGAAGTGGCAGGCCGCCCACAGCGAGCCGTCGCTGGGCTCGACCAGCAGGTCGACGTAGTGGTTGCCCGAACCGACTGTGCCCAGCTGCTGCTCGGCTCGAGTACGCAGCGACCAGTCGTTCTTGCGCCCGTGAACGGTCTCCGTCAGCTCGGGCACCTCGCTCCAGGCCGGCGAGTCGAACAGCGCGTGGGCGACCGGGTTGGGGTTCTTGCGGCCGATGCCGAAGCTGATCCGGGTTGCGATCTCGTCGGCCAGCCGGCCCAGGTCGGCGCGTACGTCGTCCAGCACGAGCCCGGTGCGCACACCCATCACGCCGCACCCGATGTCGTATCCGACGCCCGACGGCGAGACCATCTCGCGGTAGCCGGCGACTCCGCCGATCGGCATCGAATAGCCCAGGTGGTTGTCGGCCATCAGCGCCGCCTCGGTCACCCAGCCGTGCCCGGCCACGGTCGAGATCTGCGATACCGCCTGGGTGTCGTAGGTGTAGCCGTACACGCGGATCCGGCCGTCCTGGAACTCCCGATAGGGCTGGTCGTCTCGGATCATGGTGGCGTCGTCGGGGATGATGGTCATGGTCGTACTCCGTTCGGGATCGGCTGATGCACGGTGTCCCGGGTCTGGCCCTGGTCGGTGATGAACCTATAGATGATCGCGTCTCCGTGGATGTCGATCTCGAGAAAGCCGTAGGCCTCGAAGGAGACCAGCGCGTCGGCGGTTGGACGGGTGAACGACGCCCCGCCCGGTCCCTCGCCGCCGGTGCCCAGCGTGAACTCGAGCACCCCTGAGCGCACGTGCCGCTCGTAGCGGTGCAGGTGGCCGGCCAGGATCGCGGCCACGTGCCGGCGGCGCAGCAGCGGCATGATCGGGTTGGCGGCGTCGATCGGCCGGTGCACGAGCACGAAACGCACCGGGCAGGCCGGCTGGCAGCGCCCCAGCGTCCTGGTCGCGTAGGCCAGCGCGGAGCTGTCGGCCTGCAGGCCCAACACCACCACCTGCACCGGGCCGTACTGGGCGGCGTAGTGGTGGCCGGGCAGATGCAGTGCGGAGATCACGGCTGAGCCGTTGTCCCAGGCCAGGTCGTGCTCGCCCAGCGTGACCACCGGCGCCGCCTCGGCCAGCAGGCCGCGCAGCGGGCTGAAGATGGCGCGGTTCAGGAACGGCGGCGCCGCCAGCAGGTACGCGTTGTCGCCGGCCGACAGGAACAGCGACGGATCCGCAGCCGCGGCCAGCCGGCCCACCGCGTACTCGTGGGCGTTGCCCGATCCGTAGTCACCGAATGCCACCAGGCGGATCGGTGTGGCGGTCGAGGTGGGGGCGGTGCGAAACGCGCCGGCCGCGGCCGATGTGCCACCCACGTCAGCCGTCCACACGTAGCGCGTGCCCGGACGCAGACCCGACACGCGGCCGTTCACGGCTGGCACCACCGACCCGTCCGGTGCCTGCACCTGGAGCGAGACGTGCTGACCGGATCGGGTCTGCCAGGCGAAGTCAGCCTCGCCGGTGGTCAGCCGGATCAGGTACGGCCCGCGCGTGAACACCCCTTTCGGCGCCGGCTCCAGATAGGTCGCGCCGTACCAGACCAGGGCCACGCTGAGGATGAGCAGGAGGGCGGTGGAGATGACCAGCGCGGCCAGCACGCCGCGTGGCCCGGCCAGCGGCCGCTCCCGCCCGCGCAGACCGACCAGGGCGACGGCCTGAACGGCCACAAGCGCCACCCCGCCCGCCCGCTGGCCCCACGGGGCGCCCAGCGCCAGGAAGGGAAAGGGCACGACGATGGTGAGCGCCGAGCAGGCCACGTCCAGCCGCTGCCGGGGCCGCACCATGGCCGCGGTCAGGCAGGCGATGCCGGCCAGCACCGAGACCAGGATCAGCGGCGCGAAGGCGACGTCGGAGCCGATCGGATCGGAGATGGTCGAGGCGACCAGCATCCCGATCCCATCCAGGATAAGCAGAAGACGGAGACCGCGTACCACGGTGGGATTATCGGACTGCCGGCTGAAGGATCAGTGAACCTCAACCGGGGTCAGGCACCGTCACGTGGTCCGTGACGGTGCCTGACCCCGGTTGATCGTTGATCAGTGAACCCACAGCTGGTCGAGCAGCACCGACCACTCCGGGTTCCACTGGTAGTTGCCGGTCCTGGCAGACAGCACGTTCACGCCCACGCCGTTCAGGATCGGCACCCACGGCGCCTGGTCGACCGCCTCCCGGTCGGCCTCCTGCCACAGCCGCGAACCCTGACCGGGGTCCCGCACCTGCACGGCTTCGGCCTGCCGGATCAGCTTGTCCAGATCGGCGTCGCAGAACTCCGACGTGTTCAGGTTCCTCGGGCTCCCGGGCACGAACGATCTGCACGACAGCAGCAGGTCGATGAAGTCCGCCGGGTTGGGGTAGTCCGCCGCCCAGCCGGTCATCACCGCCGACACCCGGAACTTGGAGTTCGCGGTGGTCGTGTTCCACTCGCCGAAGCCGTCCGAGGTGGCGGGTGTGACGTGCATCGACGCGCGGTACCCGAGATCGTTCAGCACCCCGACCAGGTACGGCACCAGGTGGGTGCTGGTCGAGCCGCCCCAGGCCCAGATCACGACCCGGTCGCCGCGGGTGCCCGACGAGTGCACGAGCTCCCGCGCGCGGGCCATGTCGGGTGCCGTCCAGATGCCGGCCGAGGTGGAGCCGGCGGTGTACGGGCAGTACGGGGCGTAGCCGAACATGCCCGGCGGCAGCACCTGGCAGGTCGGCGTCTCCACCTGCAGGCCGCCCGCCATATCGGCCAGCGTGCGGCGGTTGACGGCTAGGTTGACGGCCTGTCGCGCTTTCAGGTTGGAGAACGGCGCGACCCGCGTGTTCAGCGACAGGTAGTCGGTCACCAGGTTGGCGTGGGTGTGGGCCAGCGCGGCGAAGCGGGTGGCCAGGGCCGGCAGCCCCGAGGCCGCCGGGGAGTCGATCATGACGTCGGCTGATCCGTCTTCGACGGCGGCCAGCTCGGCCTGCGGATTGCGAGCCGAGACGTAGCGGATGCGATCGGGGTAGCCGGCCGGCTGCGCGGCCGCCGACCACTGGCGGAAGTGGGGGTTTCGCACGAGCAGGAACCCCTGCTCGCCGTTCTTGTAGATCTTCGACACCATGTACGGCCCTGTGCCCGGCACCGGCTTGCCGAGCTGCGGCCCGGGCGAGCCGGGCGGCACCAGCATCCCGAAGGTTGTGGCGAGCTTCTGGGGCAGCGAGGGATCCGGCCGGGTCAGGTGCAGCGTGATCGTGCCGGTGGCGTCGTCGGTCTGGATGCCATCGGCCAGCGAGCAGGTCGCGTAGTGCTGCAGGCAACCCAGGATGCCCTTGATCGCTCCGAACATGACCTGCTGGTAGTAGCCCCCGGAGCCTCGTGTGAGCGCGGGCGGCGAGATCTGGCGCTTGATCGTGAAGGTGAAGTCCGAAGCCCGCACGGGCGCCCCGGTGGAGTAGCGGATGCCCTTTCGCAGCTGGAAGGTGTAGCTGCGCCCGCCGTCCGAGATGGTCGGCATTGCCACCGCCAGGTCGGGCACCACCTGCAGGCCGGCCGCGCCGCCCAGCTTGCGGTAGGTGAGCAGCCCGTCGTGCAGCATCGAGAGCAGCTGCCAGTGGTCGCCGTACGGCCCCACCGCCGGGTCGAAGGGGCTGTAGCCGGGGGTGAAATCCTGAGTGTCGAAGACGGCGGTCAGGGTGCCGCCGCGGTGGGTGGCGGGGGGAGCAAGGGCGCTCACCCATGTCTCGTCGCCGACCACCGCGGCCGCCTGCGGGGTGCTCTCAACTGGCGTCGTCGAGACCTGCAGCTGGGGATCGATACGGGCCACCGTCGGCGGCGTGCCGAGCGTCACCCACACCCCCGCCGGCCCGTAGGCGATCCCGGTCGGGTTCGCCCCCACCGTGACCGGCTTGCCGACGCCGGTGTCCGGGTCGAGCCGGGTGACCGTGCCGTCGGCCGCGTTGGCCACCCACAGATAGCCGCCGCCGAATGTCAGCGCCACGGGATCGTTGCCGACCCTCGGCCGGGCGATCACCTGCAGCGTCTTCGGGTCGATCTTGATCACGGCTCCCGAGCCGCTGTCGGCGACCCACACCCAGCCGCCGCCCACGGCCACCGCATCCGGCGAGCCGCCGACCGCGATCGGCTTGGACGGCTTCAGGCTGGCTGCGTCGATCCGCTGCAGCGTGCCGTCGGTCGTGTTGACCACCCAGGCTGCGCCCTCGCCGAAGGCGATCGGCCCCGGCCCCTGGCCGACCGGGATCGGCGTCACGGCGTCGCCGTTACGGGGGTTGATCCATGACACCGTGCCGGTGCCGCTGTCGGCAACCCAGACGGCCCCGCCGCCGACCGCGACACCGGTCGGATCGCTGCCCTTGCCGGTTTGGACGGTGTCGACCACCCCCCGTGCCACGGGGCCGATCCGTTGCACCTCGTCGGCGGCGCCGACCGTGGCCCACACCGACCCGGCGCCGGCGGCCACGCCCTGCGGCGCACCGGGCAGCTTGACCTGACCGACGACACGCCCGGAGCTGTCCAGGATGCCGACCACGTTGGTGCCCAGCCGGATCGATCGGTGACCGCCGCCCGACGTCGCGGCCAACGCGACCACTCCGGCCGCCACAGCGATCAGCGCCACGGCGGCCGCCGCCAGCCGGATCGGCGTGACCCGCGGCTTGGCAGTTGGCGCCTCGTCCGGCAGGTCGAGCTCGAAGCTGGCCTGCATCACCTGCACCGGCTCGTCGAAGCCCTTCAACCGCATCCGTCCGCGGTCGACGTAGATCACCTCGTCGGTCCGCCGGGCCAGGTGAACGACGCCCTCGGAGACCAGCACCTCCCCGCGCTGGGCCAGCGAGCACAGCCGGGCGGCCAGGTTCAGCGGGCCGCCCCGGTATCCGCCCTCGACGGCAACCGCCTCGCCGGCGTCGATCCCGATCCCGACCGGCAGCGGCAGTGCCGGATCGGCCCGCGTCTCCTCCGCGCACCGGCGCTGGATGTCGACGGCCGCCCGGATGGCCGCGCGGGGCGAGTCGAAGATGCACAGCGCCTCGTCGCCGCGCAGCTCCAGCACCTGGCCGCCGCGGGCCTGCACCTGCTCGCGCACCAGTTCGGCGAAGCGCGCGGCAAGCCGCGCACCGGCCTCGTCCCCGTGCACCTGGGTGAATCTCGTGTAGCCACGGACGTCTGCGATCAGAAACGTCCGTACTGCGGCCGCCGCACCTGCATCGTCGGTCACTATCGGGCCAGTCTAAACCCCGGTCAACGTCGCCTCGAAGCCGCGCACGTCGCCGTCGTCATCGACCAGCGGGCTGACCTCGGCATACCCGTGCAGGCGCAGGTCATCGGCCAGCCCGTCCAGCTGGCGGCCGCCCAGCTCCAGCAGCAACAGGCCGCCCGGCCGCAGCCTGGGTGGCGCCTCGGCCAGGGCCCGGCGCAGGATGTCGGAGCCGTCACCGCCGCCGTCGTATGCCAGCCGGCTCTCGAGCGGGGCGCAGACGCAGGCCCGCGGGTCGATGTCGGTGGCCACCACCCGAGCGTCCGGGCGGCCGGCCATGAGCGTCGCCGCGAGCGCCCCCGAACCGGTGCACAGATCGATCGCGACTCCTCCGGCGGGCAGCCGGCGCAGCCCGCGCCGGGCCAGCAGCTCGGTGTGCGGGCGGGGCACGTACACCCCCGGATCGATGTGGATGTCCAGTCCGCAGAAGCGGGAGCTGCCGGTGATCCAGGCCAGCGGCTCGCCGGTCAGCCGGCGCGCGGCCAGCTGGTCGAGCCGTGTCTGGTCGGCGCCGGCGGCGGCAGCCAGCTGACTGGCCTCGTCCGCGGCCGCGACGAAGCCTGTGGCGGCCAGGCGCGCGGTCAGCTGCTCGAGCATCGCTCCAGTCGTCATCCAGGGGCGAGTATGCGACGATTCGCGTCGTGGAGTCCAGCGAATCCAACGGCTAGCGGCATGCACGCCCCCACGGCAGCCCCCGACATGCAGGCCCTGCGCAGCTGCTGGCATCCGGTCGCCTACTCCGACACGGTGTCCGAGCAGCCGTCGGCCAGCCGCCTGCTGGATGAGCCACTGGCACTGTGGCGGGGCACCGGCGGGGCGGTGCACGCGGTCACCGACCTGTGCGTGCACCGGGGCACGGCGCTGTCGCTGGGCTGGACCGACGGCGACCACATCGTCTGCCCCTACCACGGCTGGCGCTATCGCTCGGACGGCGTGTGCGTGGCCATCCCGCAGCTGGAGGACCCCACCCGGGTACCCTCGAAAGCCCGCGTGCCGGCGTTTGCCACGCAGGAGCGCTACGGGCTGGTGTGGGTGGCGCTGGACGAGCCGCGGTTCCAGCTGCCGGAGGTGCCGGAGCTGGACGATCCCGGCTGGATGGTGGTGCGGGCCGGCCCCTACCGATGGGCCTCCGACTCGTCCCGTCAGCTCGAGAACTTCACCGACTTCGGCCACTTCCCGTGGGTGCACCCGGGCCTCCTGGGCGACCCCGAGCGGCCGGTCGTGCCGGCCCACACCGTGGACACCGACGGCCACGTGCTGCGCTACCAGATCGTCCGCCCGGAGGCGCCCCAGGGGGATGAGTTCCCGGTCTTCGCGAACGAGCAGCGGACGGACCCGGAGCGGCGCAGCCGCTACGAGCTGCATCTGCCGTACACGATCGTGCTGCGCCTGGGCTGGGGCGGCGAGCAGGGCATGGTGTACTTCTTCGCCTCCCAGCCGGTGGCTGCCAATGCCTGTGTGGGCTACGTGGTGATGGGCCGAAACTACGACTTCGACCAGCCGCCGGATGTGCTGCGGGCCTTCGAGGACACGATCTTCAACCAGGACCAGCGGATCGTCGAGTCACAGCGTCCCGAACAGGTTCCGTTTGACCTGGCCGAGGAGCTGCATCTGAAGTTCGACGCGGTGGCCGTCGCCTACCGCCGGGCGATGCGCGAGAACGGGCTGGCGCGGGAGGGCGGGCAGGTGGACAACGGCGGTGGCGGCGGCTAGCGCCAGGCTGGCCACGCCGGCTCCGGCCAGCGCGTCCAGCAGGAAGTGGTGGCCGTGGCCACGATCGAGAACACGACCAGCGCCGGATACAGCGTCCACAGTGCGCGCAGCCACGTCCGCCGAGCCAGGGCGACGCCCCACACGCCGAGGATCACGGCGTAGGCCGTGTGCAGGCTGGGCATGGCCGCTCATCTAGCCCAAAAGGGGTAGACGCGGGTACAATCGACCGAGTGGGGAGGGTCGCCTCCGTGGGGTTGGCGTTCGTGGCTGCAGCATTCGTGCTGCTGGGCGCCGCCGTGGCCTCGCTGGCCGCGACCAACCTGATCTCCAACAGCACGTTTGAGGGCGGAGGCAGCGGATCGCTCAGCGGGTGGAGCGGGAGCGGCGGCAAGCTGACGCTGGTGGCGGGCGACGGCGGCGGGCATGCGGCCCGCATCACCGTCACCAATACGCCGGCCCAGATGTACGCGTTCACGTCCACCAAGCCGGTCAAGTCGACCACCGCGGGCACCACCTACGACCTGTCCGGCTCGGTCTCCAGCACCACCGCCGGCCAGACCGTGTGCCTGAAGCTGAAGGAGCAGCCGGCTGGCAAGACCACCAACGTCGGCACCGGGCAGCAGTGCCTCACCACCACCACCTCCTGGCAGGACTTCCCCGTGGTCGCCTACACGGCCGTCAAGTCAGGCGACACGCTGACGGTCAACGTGGCGGAGGCCAAGCCCAAGGCCAAGGCCAGCTTCGACATCGACAATCTGAGCCTGGTGGTGGCCGGGACTGACGGCATGGCGCCCACCGTTCCGCAGAACGTGCAGGCCAGCTCATCCAGCTCGACCACCGCCGATGTCTTCTGGGACGCCTCCAACGACAACGTCGGTGTGACCGGCTACAACATCCTGCGCGACGGCACCCAGGTGGGCAGCGTGGGCGGCAGCACGCTCAGCTTCCACGACACCGGGCTGCAGCCCTCTACACCTTACTTCTACACAGTCGAGGCGTTCGATGGGGCCGGCAACACGTCGGCGGCGTCCAGCCCGCCGGCCACGGTGACCACGCAGTCCGGAGGTGGCGGCGGCGGAGGCCCGTGCGGGATCCTGTCCGGCTCGCCGCCCCCGTACCAGCACGTGATCGTGATCATGGACGAGAACCTGGGCTACAGCTCGCTGATCGGCTCGCCGCAGGCGCCGTACACCAACCAGATCGCCTCCGACTGCGCGCTGGCCACCAACGCGGTGGGCGCCACCCACCCATCCCAGCCCAACTACATCGCCCTCATGTCCGGCCAGCTGGTGCCGTGGACGGGCTCGGCCCAGCACTCGGCCGCCGATAACCTGATGCACCAGCTGGACGCGGACGGCAAGGCCTGGACGGCGCTGGAGGAGAACATGCCGTCCAACTGCGACAGCTCGTCAGTGTTCCCCTACAAGACGGGCCACAACCCGGGCGTGTGGTTCAACGACCTGCAGACCGGATCCGGCGGCGACGGCAGCTGCAAGACATCCGACGTGCCGTTCACGGTGGCCGGGTTCAACCCCGCCGGACTGCCCGCCTTCACCTTCATCGCGCCCAACCAGTGCAACGACATGCACTGGGTGACCGGCTGCGCGGGCAGCAAGGCAAACCGCATCCAGACCGGCGATGCCTGGCTGCAGTCGCTGCTTCCGAAGATCTTTGCCTCGTCCGACTACCAGGCCGGCAACACCATGGTGATCCTGACCTGGGACGAGGGCGACGAATCCGGCAGCACCGGCATCGACTGCACCACGGTGGCCAACATCGACAGCGCGGGCTGCCACGTGGCCACCATCGCCATGAGCGCCTACGTCACGCCCGGCACCCAGGACGGGACGGCCTACTCCGACTACTCGGTGCTGGGCGCGATCGAGAACATATGGGGCCTGCCCCTGCTGGGCAAGGCGCAGACGGCGACCCCGCTGGGCGCCGACATGGGCTTCTGAGTCACCCACCTGCCGACGTAAGCGCGCTTACGTAACCTCAGCGTTCTCTCAGCGTGGTCACTGGTGCAGGCCCCGACATTCTCTTGGCAGGAGGCGTCACACATGACCCGATTGACCGCGATTCTGGCCGTGCTGGCCGCGGCGCTGGGTGGCACAGCCGCCTACGCGCAGACACACCACGGCCACGCCAGCGTGCCCAAACAGCCCGCCGTGCGCCCGGCCGCTCGGCACGCGAACGCCTGGGCCACGGCGGCATCCACGGCCAAGGCTGATCGCGGCCAGGCCGCGCAGGGCGAGCAGGAGCCGGGCGATGACCGCGGTCAGGACTCCCAGGCCGAGCAGGAGCTGGGCGATGACCGCGGCCAGCAGGGCGCCGACCACGACCCCGGACCCTCCCAGAACCAGGGCCCGGGCTCGGACGATGGGTCGGATGACGGCGGCCAGGGCTCCGGCCACGGCGACAACGGCTCCGACGGCTAGACAGCACAGAGCGATTGACGGCGGGCCGCAGGTCGCGGTCCGCCGTCGGACGTTCAGCCGGTCGGGCGCAGCGCGCCGTTGCCGCGGATGGCGGTCGTGACCAGCGAGCGGACGCCGGCATCGGCATGCGCCGCGAGCGGCGATTCGGGCTGGAAGCGGGTGATCGGCGTCGCCTGCGATGAGCGCAGGCAATCGATCACGTCGGCGGCGGTTCGGGATGCCGGCACCAGCGTCTTCCAGGTGGCCAGGTGCTGTGGCCCGTGGCAGTCGCCGCTGGCCACCGCCGGAAGCCCCTCGGCCGCGACCCAGGCGAACACCTGGTGGCGGTTTACCAGCTCGAACCGGTGGGCCAGGTCGCGCAGGTGCCGGTCGAGCCACCACCAGCGGGTCACGCGCAGTTCGTCGGCCGACCATTCGATGCCATGTGGGTGGGCGGCGATGATGGCCGCGCCGCGGTCGCGGGCAGCGTGCAGCGCCGCCTCGAACCCGTCCTCCAGTCCGACATGAGACTCCAATCCGATAGCCACCGCGTGCGCCGAGCCGTCGTTATCCTCAGCGTCCCAGGTCAGCTCCAGGCCGGGGATGACCAGCAGGTCGTACACCCGGCGGGCGCGCCGGGCCTCCTGCCGCAGTTCGGCGAGGTAGTCGGGGAAGAGCTCGCGGCTGATCATGCCCCCGTCCGCCACCACGTGGTCGGTGATGCACAGCACATCGAAGCCGTTGCCGCCGTACATGTCCACCAGTTCACGCACGCTGAGCTGGCCGTCGCTCCACCGGGTGTGCGAGTGCAGTTCACACAGGAGAGGGACTCGTGAGCCGGTGTTCATGGCCTGAGTATGCGATCTCGGGAGAGGCGCGGGGTGTCCGCACGGTGGTCGATTGGAGAACTCCCGGATATGCCGCTTTGCAGGTTCTTCACTGCTGTTCGGCGGTCGGCACCGGCTCGGAGGGCTGATCGCCGGCGTGGCCGGCCGCCGCCAGCGGGAGCACGATCCGGAAGGTGGTGCCGTGCTCGGATGTCTCGACCAGCTCGGCCCGGCCGCCGTGCGCTTCGGCGATCGACGCCACGATCGACAGCCCCAGGCCGGTGCCGCCGCTGGCGCGGGCTGCGCGAGGGATCGGCGCGGAAGAAGCGCTCGAACACGCGCTCGGCCTTTTCGGGCGGCGATCCCCGGCCCGTGGTCGGCCACCTCCACGCTGGCCTGCTCGGCGGCCGCCACCAGGACGCTGATGGGCGTCCCGGCGGCGTAGTGCGCGCGGGCGTTGGCGAGCAGGTTGCCGACCGCCTGGCGCAGCCGGGCGTCGTCGCCGCACACCTCGCACGTCCGTCGCGGCCTCCAGCTCGATCGGCCGGTCGGGCTCGATCGCGCGGGCGTCGGCCACCAGCTCGGTGACCAGGGCCGAGAGGTCGACCGGCTCCCGCTCCAGCGGCCGGCCCTGGTCGAGCCGGGCCAGCAGCAGCAGGTCGTCGACCAGCACGCCCATGCGGGCCGCCTCGGCCTCGATCCGGCGCATCGCCTTCGCCAGGTCGTCGGGCCGCTCGGCGGCGCCGCGCCGGAACAGCTCGGCGTAGCCGCGCACCGAGGTCAGCGGGGTGCGCAGCTCGTGCGAGGCGTCGGCCACGAACCGGCGCAGCCGGTTCTCGGACGCCTGGCGCTCGGCGAACGCCTCCTCGATCTGGTCAGCATGGCGTTGAGCGCGAGCCCGAGGCGGCCGACCTCGGTGCGTGGGCTCGGTCTGCCTCGACCCGCCGGGACAGGTCGCCGGCGGCGATCGCGGCCGGCCGTGTCCTCGATCCGCGCCAGCGGGCGCAGCCCACGCCGACGAGCGCGTAGGCCAGGCCGCCCACCAGCGCCAGCACGACCAGGCCGATCAGGACCTCGTCGCGGTCAGCTCGCTGAGCGTGCGTTCACGTCGCGCAGCGGGATGCCGACCACGAGGCGTGTCCCCGGGAACTGGTCCCGCCGCTGACCGGCGCGGCGCCGTCGCGGAGAACAGTCGGTATCCGCCGCCGCTGGAGTACCCGGCGGGCAGTCCGCGCCAGGTTCTCCGAGCGGTGCTGTCGGTCTGCCTGGTACCTGCGAATCGGCACGCGGCCGCGCGGGCCGACGACGGCGACGAAGGAGCCGCTCGGGAACGCAGACTCGAATCGGGTCCGTCGCCGGGAGTCGCCGAGCAAGGCGCCGGGGCCGCTGCTGCGGCCGCGGCCAGCTGCTGGTCGACCCGGTCGACCAGGAACGACTCGAGTGTAGCTGGTGGGTGGCCATCGCCGGCCGCGACCAGGCCCACCGCCACCAGCAGGACGGTGATCGCGGTCAGGCGGATCCGCAGCGACAGCGGCGGAAGCGCCGGGCAGTCGCACCGCACCTCGCGGATCGCGGATGGCGTAGCCGAATCCGCGCACCGTCTGGATCAGCGGCGTGCTCTCCCGGCGGCGTCGACCTTCTTGCGCAGGTAGCTGATGTAGGTCTCGACCACGCTGGAGTCGCCGCCGAAGTCGTAGCGCCACACGTGGTCGAGGATCTGGGCCTTGGACAGCGACCCGGCCGGCGTTGGCCAGCAGGTAGTGCAGCAGGTTGAACTCGGTCGGCGTCAGCTCGATCTCGCGGCCGCCGCGGCGCACCTCGCGGGCATCCTCGTCCAGCTCCAGGTCCTCGAAGCGCAGCACCGACGCCTCCTGGGCGGCGCGCCGGGTGCGGCGCAGCACCGCGCGCACGCGCGCCACCAGCTCCTCGAGGCTGAACGGCTTGCCCACGTAGTCGTCGGCGCCCAGCGTGAGCCCGTGCACGCGGTCGTCGGTGGTGTCGCGGGCGGTCAGGAACAGCACCGGCAGGCGGTCGCTGCCCTCGGCCAGCCGCCGGTACACCTCGAACCCGTCGAGGTCGGGCAGCATCACGTCCAGCACCACCAGGTCGGGCTGGAAGTCGCGGGCGAGCTTGACCGCGGCGCCGCCCGTCCGGCGGCCGACTCCACGTCGAAGCCCTCGTAGCGCAAGACGGTCGAGACCAGCTGGGTGATGCTCTCCTCGTCGTCCACCACCAGGATGCGCGCCCCGGCCGGCTCGGCTCGCTCGTCATTTACGGTGCTCACGGAACTCCTCCCGATCTCGAAACCTGACCCACCGTAGTCGCCCAAGCTGAGACCTGTCTGTGAGCGTCCTGTGAATGAGCCTCACGTGGTTCACAGCCAACTCCGATCGGGTCATTGACGCATCCGAATCTGTGCGCGATTCATTGTGAGAAGGAGAATTCGAAAGGGAGCGTTGCGATGTCCGTTCGAACTGCATACGGCTGGGCGCGGTCTCGCCCGCGACTGGCCGCGATCGCGTCGGTTGCCTGTCTCAGCCTGACCGGAGGGGTCGCCTACGCGGCCACCCAGTCATCCGGCCCACCGTTCCAGCAGGCGGTGCTGGCCGACGCGGCCAAGCGGCTGGGCGTGACGCCGGCCGCGCTGCAGAACGCGCTGCGGCAGGCCCAGATCGACCAGATCCAGCAGGCCGTCAAGGACGGCAAGCTGACCCAGGCGCAGGCCAAGGCCATCATCGCCGGCATCAAGTCCGGCCACAGGATGGGGCCGTCGGCCGCCTTCCCGTTCTTCGGGCATCGGCACCGCTTCGGAGGCGACCCGGGATTCGGGTTCGGGCTCGGTCGCGGACCGTTCGGCGGGCTCTTCCAGACGGCCGCCACGTACCTCGACCTGACGCCCCAGAGCCTGATGACCCAGCTGCGCAGCGGCAAGACGCTGGCTCAGGTTGCGACCGACCAGAATAAGTCGGTGTCCGGCCTGGAGGGCGCGATCGTGGACGCCTTCAAGACCAAGCTGGATGCCGCGGTCAACGCGCACCGCATGAGCTCGAGCCAGGAGGCGAACATCCTCAGCCACGTGACGACGTTCGTGGACGCCTTCGTCACCGGCAAGTTCCCGCACTTCGGCCCGGGTGGGCCCGGAGACGGCGGTGGTGGCGGTGGCGTACCGGTGCCCCAGTTCAAGGTCGCGCCGGCGTCCTGACCGTCCGCTCAACTCGCGGATCATGCGTCGAGGCGGCCCCGGGGCCGCCTCGACGTTTCTCTGAGCAAACTCACACCCGACGCTCCGCAAGAACCCAGGTGGGCGCGGCATCGTACTAGCATCGAGATGCGTCCGAAATCGGGAAAGGAATCGTCATGAGGTTGATGAAGCCGGTGGCAGCTGTGGTTGCGGCGGCCGCGGTCGGGTCGGGAGTTGCGGTGGTGGTCGTGCACGAGACGTCCGCGCCCTCCACCAGCACGACCGTTATCACGCGCACCCTGCCGGCGGCGTCGCCGGTGGTCGCGACCAGTTCCGACGGGCTGTCTGCGGCGGAGATCTACAAACGATCCGTGGGCAGCATCGTCGAGATCACGTCAAGCATCCCGGCCGGGTCGTCCAGCCCGTTTGGCGGCGGCGGGAGCGGTGGGGAGACGGCTCAGGGCACGGGCTTCGCCGTCGACACCGACGGCGACATCGTCACCAATGCGCACGTGGTGGCGGGCGCGTCCAAGATCTCGGTGGAAACCGACAACGGCACCACCGCCACGGCCACGCTGGTCGGCACCGATCCGACCACCGACGTGGCGGTTATCCGGGTGTCCTCCTCGCTCGGCCTGAAGCCGCTCACGCTGGGCGACTCGTCGGCCCTTCAGGTGGGTGACAGCGTGGTCGCCATCGGCGATCCGTTCGGATACACCGACACGCTGACGACCGGCGTCGTGAGCGCGCTCGGGCGCACCATCACCTCACCCAACAACCACCCCATCAACAACGCCATCCAGACCGACGCGGCCATCAACCACGGCAACTCCGGCGGTCCGCTGCTGGACACCGGCGGCCAGGTGGTCGGCATCACCAGCCAGATCTACGCAGGCTCGAGCCAGGCCGGTAACGTGGGTATCGGATTTGCGGTGCCGTCCAATACGGTGCGCACGATCGTGGGTGAGTTGCTCGCTCACGGCAAGGCAACGCATGCCTTCCTCGGCATCTACCCGGAGACGGTGACGCCCGAGATCGCCAACGCCACCGGGATGCCGTTGGGCGTCGAGGTGGCCAGTGTCAGGTCTGGCTCGCCGGCCGCCAAGGCGGGGCTGCACGGGGCGACCGGGCAGGCCAGCGTGGGCGGCGCGCCAGTGCCCACCGGCGGCGACGTGATCACCGCGGTGGACGGCCAGACCATGCGCACGGCAAACGCGCTGGTGAACAAGATCCTGAGTCTGCCGGCTGGGTCGAAGATCACCCTCACCTACATCCGCGGCGGCCACTCGACCACCGTCACGGTCACCCTCGCCTCGCTGACCTAGGTGTTCAACGCCGGTGCCAGGCACCTGCCTGGCACCGGCCTCCGCCGGCCTCTCCTGGCTGCAACGGCCGGTGCCAGGCACGTGCCTGGCACCGGCCTCTGCCGGCGCCTCCTGGCTGTACACGACGACCAAGTTGCGGCCGCGCGTTTGGCGGCATACAGGGCGGCGTCGGCGGCGTGCAGCAGCCGCTCGGGATCTCGGCCAGCGCTAAGGGGCGGACCGCAGCCGCAGAGTTTGATTTCGAGCCGTCGCGTCCGTCGCTGCCCCGGCAAAGTCGGATCAGCCCAGAGATCGGCCTGCGCGCCGCGGGTTGAGCGAGCTGCCGGACATGAGGGCTAGCGTTCGCGCATGCACGTGACCGGTTTCGACCACGTCAACCTGAGGGTCGCCGACGCCGACCGGTCGCTTGGCTTCTATCGCGATCTGCTGGGGCTGGAGCCGGAGCGGCTGGAGGCGTTCCGAGCCGGCCGCACCTCGTTGCTGACGCTACGCATCACACCTGCGGCGATCCTGCACCTGGTGCCCACCGCCGGGTTCGCCCCCAGCCCGGCGGAGCTTCTTGCGGCTTGGGACCACCTCGCCCTGAACGTGGCTGGGTCGATGGACGACCTGGTGGCCGAGCTGGCCGCCGCAGAGGCCGAGATCGACACGCCGCCGTTCGATGCCTATGGCGCGCTCGGCCTGGGCCGGGCGGTGTACGTGCGCGATCCGGACGGCTACCGGATCGAGCTGAAGACTGCCGGCTGAGCGTGCCGCCACCGGCGCCGCCGGTGTGGCACGCTTCACCCCATGCCAGACCTCGGCCACCTCGCGCTCGGCGCCTGGAGCGGCGGCCGCTTCATGCACTTCGGCCAGCCCCTGGAGGACGACCGGCTGGTGGCGCTGCTGCGCCCGGACGAGGCGATCCACACGCTGGTCACCGCCGACGTGTACGGACAGGGCGAGGCCGACCGGGTTGTCGGGCGGGCGATCGCCGGGCTGGATCGCAAGAGCTTCCAGTTGGTGGGCATGGTCGGCCACGACTTCACCACCGGCACCCGGCAGGGGGCCAAGGGCTACCCCCGCTTCACCGACCCCGCCCTGCGCGGGCCGGATGACTACGCCGGCTACTTGCGGGGCGCGGTTGAGGCCAGCCTGGAGCGGTGCGGGGTCGAGCGCTTCGACCTGCTGATGCTGCACAACCCGGATCGCACCGGGTACTCCTCGCCGCTGGTGTGGGACGCCCTGGCCGGGCTGCGCGACGCCGGCCTGGCCGACGGCCTGGGGGTGGCTCCGGGGCCTGCCAATGGCTTCACGCTGGACGTCATCGACTGCGTCGAGCGGTACGGCTCCGACATCGACTGGGCGATGCTGATCCTGAACCCATTCGAGCCGTGGCCGGGCCGGCTGGCGCTGCCGGCATGTGAGCGGGCCGGCGTGCAAGGTGCTGGCCCGGGTGGTGGACTACGGCGGCGTCTTTCACGACGACCTGCCCGACGAGGGCCTGCTGGGCGAGCGCGACCACCGCAGCTTCCGGCCGGCCGGCTGGGTGGCGCAGGCCCGCTCGAAGCTCGACCAGCTGCGACCGATCGCAGACAGGCATGGACTGACGCCGCTGCAGCTGGCCTGCCAGTGGACGCTGGCCCAGCCGGCGGTGGCTTGCGTCGTGCCCACCCTGATCCAGGAGCCGGGGCCGGACGCCAAGCCGGTCGAGCGCAAGCGGGCCGAACTGGCAGCGGTGCCGGATCACACGGTGCTCAGCCAGGCAGACCTGGACGCGATCGACCGGGTGGGGGACAACACCGGCTGCATGCGCCTGAAGGGCGGCTCGCCCGCCCACGAGGGCGCCGAGGCGGCCGACGCGTGGCCGCTGGACGAGCGTCTGCTGGACACAGCCCAGCGCTGGCAGATCGTGCCCGACCGGGATCTGGTCGCCACGCACTGAAGGCGGGCTCATTCGCCTGCCTGCTAGATTCGCTCGATGGCTGCAACCGCAGGGTTCATGGGGGAGGGCGCGCTCGAGGTGCTGTCCGAGGAGGGTCTGGACGCCGTGCATGCGCGGGCCATGACCATTCTCGAGGAGATCGGCACCGACGTCCGCGACGAGTCGGCGCTGGACTCCCTGCGTGCTCAGGGCCAGCACGTCGACGGCCAGCGCGTGCGCTGGGATCGCGAGTTCGTGGCCGAGATGGTGGGCCGGGCCCCGGCCTCCTTCACGCTCACTCCGCGTAACCCCGAGCGGGCGCTCACGATCGGCGGCGGCAGCCTGGTGCTGGCGCCGTCCGGGGGCTCGCCGTTCTGCTCCGACCTGGAGCGGGGCAGGCGCGAGGGCAGCTACGCCGACCATGTCGAGCTGGTCAAGCTGGCGCACGCAGCCGAGCTTCTGACCTGTCTGCAGAGCGGCACCGTCGAGGCCTCCGACCTGGACGAGCGAAGCCGCCACATGGACATGGACGCCTGCATACTGCGCTGGTCCGACAAGCCGTACGTGTGCTACGGCACGTCGGGGCCGAAGGCCCGGGACTCGGTGGAGCTTGCGGCCATCGCCTGCGGCGGCCGCGAGGCGATCGAGCAGCGGCCGGCCATCATGGGCGTCGTCAACCCCAACAGCCCCCTGGTGTGGGATCACCTGATGGTGGACGCGCTGCGCGAGTGGGCGACCGCAAACCAGCCGATCATCGTGACCCCGTTCCTGCTGGCTGGCGCGACCGCGCCGGTCAGCATCGCGGGCGGGCTGGCCCTGCAGGTGGCGGAGGCGTTGTCCGGGGTGGCCCTGGCGCAGACGCTGCGGCCGGGGGTGCCGTGCCTCTTCGGCAGCTTCTTCACCGCCGTGGACATGCGCACCGGTGGGCCCGCGTTTGGCACGCCGGAGTCGGTGCTGGGCACGCTGGCCGGCGGGCAGTTGGCGCGCCGGTACGGGCTGCCCTACCGGGGCGGCGGCGGCCTCTGCTCGGCCAACGCGCTGGACGCCCAGGCCGCGGCCGAGACGGCCATGACGCTGTGGGCCACCGTGCTGGCCCGCTCGGACTTCGTGCTGCATGCCGCCGGTTGGCTGGAGGGCGGGCTGACCACCTCCTACGAGAAGCTGGTGATCGACCTCGAGGTGCTGCGGATGTTCCACATCATCGGCGCTGGAATCGGCGTGGGGGATGAGGAGTTCGCCATGGAGGCGATGCGCGAGGAGGGGCCGGGCGGCATGTTCCTGGCCTCCACGCACACCCTGGCGCACTTTCGCGAGTGGGTGTTCATGAGCCCCATCTTCCGCTCCCAGGCATACGTCAACTGGCAGAAGCAGGGATCCCCGACCGCCGACCAGACGGCCACCGCCGAGTGGAAGCGGCTGCTCGAGGGCTACACCGACCCCGGCATCGACCCGGGCGTGGATGAGGCCATCGGCGAGTTCATCGCCCGCCGCCGGTCCGAGATCGAGGCCGAGTAATCGTTGCCCCGGGATCCTCGTCACGACATCCTGTTCGAGCCGGTCGCGATCGGGCCCAAGACGCTTCGAAACCGCTTCTACCAGGTCCCCCACTGCACCGGGTTCGGCGTCGAAAAGCCGTGGACGCAGGCCGCCTTCCGGGGCATGAAGGCCGAGGGTGGGTGGGCCGCCGTGTGCACCGAGTACTGCTCCATCAGCCCTGAGTCGGACGAGAAGCCGTTCGTGTCGGCGCGGCTGTGGGACGACGAGGACGCCCGCGCGCTGTCGCTGATGTGCGACGCCGTGCACGAGCACGGCTCGCTGGCCGGGGTCGAGCTGTGGCATGGCGGCGTATTCGCCGAGCAGCGTGAGTCGCGGCTGCCGCCGCTCGCTCCCTCGCAGATGGCCAGCGACTTCGACGGCATCACCGTGCCCAAGGCGATGACCCGCGAGGACATCCGCCGGGTGCAGGCCGAGTGGGTGGCGGCGGCCCGCCGGGCGCGCACGGCGGGCTTCGACATCGTCTACGTGTACGGCTCCCACACCTATCTGCCCACCCAGTTCCTGTCGCCGGTCTTCAACCGCAGGTCCGACGCGTACGGCGGCTCGTTCGAGAACCGGGCCAGGTTCTGGCTGGAGGCGATCGAGCAGGTGCGCGAGGCGATCGGCGAGGAGACCGCGATCGCCGTTCGGATCGCCGCCGACAGCCTGGAGCTGTCGGGTGTCGAGCTGGACGAGGGGCTGGCCTTCATCCGCGCTGCCGATGGCATGGTCGATCTGTGGGACGTGACCATCGGCTCCATGCAGGGCCCCGGCCGGCTGGACTCCGGGCCGTCCCGCTTCTTCGAGCAGGGCTACCAGCTGGAGTGGTCGGGCCGGGCCCGCGAGGCCACCGCCAAGCCGATCGTGGTGGTGGGCCGGTTCACCGACCCCGACAAGATGGCGGCCGTGGTGCGAAGCGGGGTGGCCGACCTGATCGGGGCCGCCCGCCCCTCCATCTCCGACCCCTTCCTGCCGGTCAAGATCGAGCAGGGCCGCTACGACGAGATCCGCGAGTGCATCGGCTGCAACGCCTGCTACTCGCGTTCGGTGTGGGGTATGCACCTGGGCTGCACCCAGAACGCCGTGGCCGGCGAGGAGCACCGCCGCGGCTGGCACCCGGAGCGGTTCACCCGGGCCGCCAACGCCGACCGCGCCGTGCTGGTGGCGGGAGCCGGCCCGGCCGGAATGGAATGCGCCATCGTGCTGGCCAAGCGCGGCATGCAACTGGTGCACCTGCTCGACGCCGGCGACGACCTGGGCGGCAACATGCGCTGGGTGACCCGGCTGCCCGGTCTGGGCGAGTGGGGGCACGTGATCGCCTACCGGCGGGCTCAGATCGCCAAGCTGGCGAATCTGGAGTTCGTCCCCGACATGCCGCTGGACGCCGCCGCCGTGCGCGACTACGGCGCCCAGATAGTGGTGCTGGCGACCGGCGCGCGGTGGGCGGGCGACGGCCTGAACGGCTTCACCCGCGCCCCCATCCCGGGCGCCGACGCGTCGCTGCCGCATGTGCTGACGCCGGAGCAGGTGATGGTGGAGGGCAAGCCGGTGCCCGGCTCACGGGCGCTGGTGCTCGACCTGGAGGGCTACTTCACCGGCGCCGGGATCGCCGAGCAACTGACCCGCGATGGCCACCAGGTCGAGCTGGTCACCTGCTTCGATGCCGTCGCCCCCTACTGCGATCAGACGCTGGAGGGCTACCGGCTGCGAAACCGCCTGCACGAGCTGGGGATCGGCACGCACCGCGGCGTGCTGCCGGTCGAGGTGTCGGCAGCCGGGCTGGTTGGCGAGGCGGAGTTCGGCCGCCGGCTGGAACTGGACGCCGACGCCGTGGTGCTGGTCACGCAGCGGATCTCCGACGACGCCCTGCACCGCGAACTGGTTGCCGACCGGGCTGCGCTCCAGGCCGAAGGCATCGAGGCGGTCTACGCGGCCGGCGATTGCGTTGCCCCGCGGCTGATCGCAGATGCCATCTTCGACGGCCACCGGCTGGCCCGCGAGATCGATTCGGCCGACCCGGCGCGGCCGCTCCCGTACCTGCGCGAGCGGCCTCTTGTGGGCTCAGTTACACCCGCCTGAGGTCAACTCTCAGGCCGTTTTCATGCTATTTGGGCTCCCGGGCGATCGACGCTAGAGTCCGACTTCGACCGCTGGCAGGTGATCCCATGAACGACGAGCACGACCCCAACATGCTGGAACACGAACGCCGGATCGCGCACTCCGGCACGCTGGCCCGCTTCATCGGCCACTGCGCCCATCATCCCTGGCGGGTAATCGCGACCTGGGCCGTCACCATGGTGGTCTTGATCGTGGCCGTGAGCACCGTCGGCGGCAAGCTGAAGAACGACTTCAAGGTGCCCGGCACCGACTTCCAGAAGGCCACCGACCTGATCACGGCCAAGTTCCCGCGCCAGAAGGGCGACTACCTACGCGTGGTGATCGCTGCCCCGCCCGGCCAGACGCTGAAGACGACAGAACGTCAGGACGTGATCGACAACATGCTGAGCATCGGCCGCAGCGCCGAGCGCCAGCTGGACACAACCGCCAAGGACGCCAGCCTCCCCTCCAACCCGCTGGCGCCCAAGTCGCAGTCGCTCGCCAAGAGCGGGCGGATCGCCTTCTTCGACGTCCAGTTCGACAAGCAGGGCTTCGACCTCAAGCGGTCGGACATCGTCAACGTGGAGAATCAGCTACAGGCGGCCGGCCAGAGGGCCCAGATGGACGTGCAGTTCACGGGCGGCGCCGAGAACCCGCCGCCGCAGCAGGGCCTGTCGGACATCCTCGGCCTGGTGGTGGCCTTCTTCATCCTGATCGTGCTCTTCCGCGCGCTGGTGCCGACCGCCATCCCCATCCTCTTCGCGATCACCGCGGTGCTGGGCGCGTTCATGCTGCTCTACCTGGCGGCGCGGATCACGAACTTCAACACGATCACCGAGATCCTGGTGCCGATGATCGGGATCGGCGTGGGCATCGACTACACGCTGTTCATCGTCACCCGCTTCCGCCAGCTTCTGCACGACGGGCTGGAGCCTCGGGAGGCCGCGGCCGCGGCCGGCGCCACGGCGGGCAGGGCGGTCATCTTCGCCGGGCTGACGGTGGCCATCTCCATCACCGGCCTCGCCTTCATCGGGATCGACTTCATCACCAAGCTGGGACTGGGCAGCGCGCTCGGCGTGCTGACCGCGGTGCTGCTCGCCAACTCGCTGCTGCCAGCGGTGTTGTCGCTGCTCGGCCACCGCATCGACAACGGCCGCCTCGGCCTGGCCAAGGCGGATGACTCGCGGCAGGGTCAGGCCCGCACGCCGATCGCGGCCTGGGGGCGGTTCGTGTCGCGAAACGCCAAGATCGTGCTGCCGGTGTCGATCGTGCTGCTGCTGGCCGCTCGCCTCGCCGGTGCTCTCGGTGCGTCTCGGGCTGGCCGACGACGGCACCGCGCCCAAGGGCCAGACGATCCGCAAGGCGTATGACCTGCTGTCCTCCAAGGACGGATTCGGGCCGGGCTTCACCGCCCCCATCCCGGTCGTCATCGACATGCAGAAAGACCACCAGGCGGCGGTCAAGATCCAGGCCGCGATGCGTCGTGTGCCCGGCGTGGCCCAGGTGGACAAGCCGATCTACAACGCCAAGACGCCGGACAAGGCCAGCGTGGCGATCGTCAACGCCTACTCGCAGTACGCGCCGCAGGACGCGAAGACCGACGACATCGTCTCCGCGCTGCGGCACACGGTCATTCCGCAGGTGCTGGCGGGGTCGAGCGCGCATGCCTATGTCTCGGGCGAGAATGCCGCCTTCACCGACATCGGCAACAAGATCCTGGGCAACGCGCCCAAGTTCCTGCTGTACGTGATTGGAGTCACCTTCCTGGTGCTGGCCATGGCCTTCCGGTCGCTGGTGATCGCCGTCAAGGCGGCCCTGACGACGCTCACGTCGGCCATGGTCGGGTTCGGCATGTTGACCCTGATCGTGCAGCTGGGCCACGGCATGAACCTGGTCGGCCTCGACCACACGGGCCCGATCGAGAGCTTCGTCCCGCCGATCGCGTTCGCCATCCTGTTCGGCCTCTCGATGGACTACGAGGTGTTCCTGATGAGCCGGATCCGGGAGGAGCACGTGCACGGCTCGGTCACCAACCAGGCCATCCGCGACGGTGTGGCGGGCGTGGGCCGGGTGATCGCGGCCGCGTGCCTGATCATGTCCAGCGTGTTCTTCTCCTTCCTATTGAACCCAGACCGGGTGTCCAAGGAGTTCGCGCTGCTGCTGGGCATCGCCATCCTGACCGACGCGCTGATCATCAGGCTGACGCTGGTGCCGGCGCTGCTGACGCTGCTGGGCGAGCGCACCTGGTGGATTCCGCGCTGGCTCGACCGGGTGCTGCCCAACCTGACCATCGAACCGCCCGCCGCACGCGAGGCCCCGCTCGCGGTTGAGCCCGAGGGCGCACCCGTCTAACTTTCGATCCGGCGGAGCTTGTGTAGAATGGTACGACACTGGGTCGTATCAGGAGGCACGAATGCGAGCCGCCGAGATCATGCAGACCGACCTGGTCACCTGTCCGCCTGAGTTGACCGTGGCGGACGCTGCCAGGGTTATGAGTGAGCGCGGGGTGGGCGCCTGCCTGGTGATGGACGGGCCGCGCCTGGCCGGCGTCTTCACCGAACGCGACCTGCTGCGGCTGATGGCAAGCGGCGAGGACGTGCGCGGGTTGCCGGTGTCGGAGGCGATGACAAGAGGGGTGACGACGGCGCCTCCCGACGCCGACCTGCTGTGGGTGGCGGACACCATGCGCCGGCTGCACGTGCGCCACCTGCCGGTGGCTGCCGAGGACGGCATGGTGGTCGGGATCGTCTCGCTGCGCGACCTGTTTGCCGCCGCCGAGGCGGTGCTGCGGCTGGATCCGCGCGGTGCGGAGGCAGCCAGAGAAATGCTCGCGGCCGTGGGCCGCTAGTCGACGGAACGGGAAAGGAGAGCCATGCAGGCACACGACGATCCCTCTCGAGGTATCAAGATCGCACTGCTGGCTGTGATCGGGTTCATGTCCTGGCCGATCTGGGGTGAGATCGTGGCCGGCGAGCACGGCTTCACAGCCGCGGTCGCGTGGTCGGCGGTGGTGCCGCTGGCCATCTCGCTGCTGGCGCCGGCGCTGTGGCTGGACCTACCGACCCGAACGCGCCACGGGCTGGGCGCGCTGGAGCACACGCTGCACGTGGACAATCTGCTGCATCACGGCCACACCCACCGGCACGCGTGAGGCTCACGAGGCCGGTGCCAGGCACGTGCCTGGCACCGGCTTGCGCCGACCGGGCTGGGCGCGCGGTTATCGGGCCCGCAGCAGTTCGCGGGCCAGTTCGCGCGCGCAGTTGCGGCCGGGCAGCCCGCTGACGCCGCCGCCGGGGTGCGCGCCCGACCCGCACAGGTAGAGGCCGGGCACGCCCAGCCGGTAGCGGGCCAGGCCCACCACCGGACGCCATGCAAACAGCTGGTCGAGGCCGGGTTCGGCGTGCAGCAGGTGGCCCCGCGGCAGCCCGTACTCCCGCTCCATGTCCCACGGGGTGAGCACCATGGTCGAGCTGACCAGCCCGGACAGGCCGGGGGCATACCGCTCCAACTGCTCGATCGTCCGCTCCGCCACCTGCTCGCCCAGCCCGTCAGCGTGCGGTACCCACTGCACGCGCACGTGCATGCGGTGGGCGGCGCCCTGGGCCGGCGGCTCGAGCGTTGTCGGGATGACCGCCTCCAGGTAGGGCCGGTCGCTGACCTGGCCGTACTTCCAGCAGTCGAAGGCCCTCTCGACCTCGTCCACACCGGGCGCGATCACGATCCGCCCCTCCAGCAGGCTGGGGTCGTCCACGCCGGCGAACTCCGGCAGCGCCGTCAGTTCCAGCTCGACCCGGGCTGCCGACCCCGGGGTGCGGATGTTGGCGGCCCGCCAGCGCAGCTGTGGGCCCGCCACCTCGGGATCCAGCCAGCGCGTCAGCACCGTCTTGGGATCGACCGTCGAGGCCACCGCCGAGGCCTCCAGCCGTTCGCCGGACTCGAGCTCAACGCCGGTCACCCGATCGCCGTCCACCGTAACCCGGGCCACGGCCTGGCCGGTGCGGATCTCGGCCCCGGCGCCGGTTGCGGCTCCGGCCAGGGCTTCGGCCAGCGCGCCCGGCCCGCCGGCTGCGAACACCGTCTCCCCAGCCGCGCCGCCGCCCCGCGCGGCCGCAGCCAGCATGACCGCTGTCGTCCCCGCAGACCACGGGCCCATGGCGGTGTGCCGGCAGCCCAGCGCCGCCAGCGGCCCGCGCACCGCATCCTCGGTGAACCACTCGCCCACGAAGTCGGCGGCCGCCATCGGCAGCGCCCGGGTCAGCTCGCGGCCGCCGCGCTCGCCCAGCCGCCGGTAGGCCCGGCCCAGCCGGATGGCGGCGCCGGCGTCACGCGGGCTGAGCCGATCCAGCCGCGGCGGCGTCACCTCCGCCAGCTCAGCCATGAATCGGGCCAGCAGGCGGACATGGGCGTCATAGCCCGGGTAGGCCTCGGCGTCGGCGGCCGACACCGCCGCCAGCCCCTCGGCGGTACGCGCCGGATCGCTCCAGAACGGGATCGGCGGCGCATCCTCGCGCAGGGCCAGCATGCGCACGGCCGGATGCAGCAGGCGCAGCCCGCGGCCGGCCAGCCCCAGTTCATCGGCCAACCCGGCGTGCAGGCCGCCGACCGTGTCCACCAGGCCGTCCAGGATGCCGCCCACCCGCTCGCGCCGCTCCAGCACCAGCACATCCAGGCCCTGGCGGGCCAGCAGGGCCGCGCACACCAGCCCGTTGTGGCCACCTCCGGCCACGATCACGTCGTGCCGGCTCACGTGCGCGCCGCCCCCCGACCGCGGCTGCGCTCGCGCAGCAGTTCGAGCGCCGCGATGCGGCCCGGCGCGCCCATCAAGCCGCCGCCCGGATGGGCGGAGGAGCCGCACATCCACAGGCCGCCGACGGGGCTTCGGTAGCGCGCCCAGCCGGGCACCGGCCGGTTGAAGAAGAGCTGCTCCAGCGACAGTTCGCCCTGGAAGATGTTGCCCTCGGTGAGGCCGATCCGCTGCTCGATGTCCAGCGGCGTCAGCACCTGCCGGCCGACGATCAGGTCGCGGATGTTGGGCGCCCGCTCGGCGATGGTGTCGATCACCGTGTCGCCCAGCGCCTCGCGGGCGGCGTCGTCCCACTCCGCGCCGTCGGCCAGCCGGTAGGGCGCGTACTGCACGAAGCAGCTCATCACGTGCTTTCCGGGCGGGGCCATGTCCGGGTCGACCAGGGTGGGGAGGATCGTGTCCAGGTACGGCCGGCGCGAGAACCGCCCGTACTTGGCGTCGTCGTAGGCCCGCTCCATGTACTCGACCGAGGGTGAGAAGCTGATCGCGCCGCGCAGGTGCTCGCCGCGCCCGGGCAGGCAGGTCAGCTCGGGCAGGCCGTCCAGGGCCAGGTTGACCTTGGCCGACGAGCCGCGGAAGCGGTAACGGGCAAGCGCGGCCTCGAACTCCGGGTCCAGCGTGCCGGGCTCCAGCAGGCCGCTGAAGGTGACCCGGGCATCGGCGCTGGACAGCACCGTGTCGGCGAATAGTTCCTCGCCGGATTCCAGCGTCACCCCGCGCACGGCTCCGCCGGCCACGTCGATCCGGGCCACCGGCGCCTCGGTGCGGATCTCGGCGCCCAGCTCGCGGGCGGCCGAGGCGATGGCCAGGCTGACGCCGCCGGTGCCGCCCTTGGGGATGCCCCAGGCCCGGAAGGCGCCGTCGATCTCGCCCATGTAGTGGTGCAGCAGCACGTAGGCGGTGCCCGGCGAGCGCACGCCCTGGAAGGTGCCGATGATGCCTGAGGCCGACATGGTGGCCTTCAGCGGGTCGGTCTCGAACCACTGGTCGAGGAAGTCGGTCGCGCTCATCGTCATCAGCTGGATGAAGGTGTCCTTGAGCCGCCGCGGGAGCTCGCCGAAGCGCCGGCCGAGGCCGGCCAGCGGCAGCCACTCGCGCGGGTTCAGGCGGCCCTGGTCGGGCGGCACGGCCGACAGGATGGGCTTGATGAAGCGGGCCATGTGCACCATCAGGCGGCTGTAGTCCTCATAGGCCTCGGCATCCGACAGCGACCATCGGCGCAGCTCGCGCACCGTGCGGCCGTGGTCGCCGGACCGCCACAGGTAGTCGTCGTCCAGAGGCGTGAGCGTGCCGTCCAGCGGCAGGATGGCCAGGCCGTGGCGGGGCAGTTCCAGGTCGCGCACGATCTCCGGCCGCAGCAGCGACACCACATACGAGGCGACGCTGAACCGGAAGCCGGGCACGATCTCCTCGGTGACGGCCGCCCCGCCCAGCACGTGGCGGCGCTCCAGCACGACCACCCGCATGCCGGCTCGGGCCAGGTAGGCGGCGGATACCAGGCCGTTATGGCCACCGCCGATGACGATCGCGTCGTAGCGCTGGGGCATGGCCGCGAAATGCTAGCCTGCGCCCCCAGCATGAGCGCCGGGACGCCATTTCACGACCGTACCGCGGGCCTCAACGCCAAGCTGGCATGGGGCGACTGGGCCGGCAGGTTCGCGGCGGCGGTGTACGCCGACGACCACCACATCGAGTACAACGCGATCCGCAATGCGGCCGGCCTGATCGACGTCTCGCCGCTGTACAAGTACGAGCTGGCCGGGCCCGATGCGCTGCGATTGGTCGACCGGGTGGTCACCCGCGATGCGACCAAGCTGGCGGTCGGGCAGGTCATGTACACGCCCTGGTGCGACGAGCGGGGCAAGGTGATCGACGACGGCACCGTGGCCCGCCTGGACGAGCGACGGTTCCGGTGGACGGCGGCCGATCCCATCTACCGGTGGCTGCGCATGAACGCGGGCGAGCTGGACGTCGAGTTGCGCGACATCACCGACCAGACCGCTGCCCTGGCGCTGCAGGGCCCGCACGCGCGGGCCGTGCTGGAGGCCGCCAGCGGCGCCTCCTTCGCAGACCTGGGCTACTTCCGGCGCCGCCCGGCCAGCCTGGCCGGGGCGGACATCGACGTTTCCCGCACCGGCTACACCGGTGATCTGGGCTACGAGCTATGGATCCCGGCTGAGGCCGCGGGGGAGGTTTGGGATGCGCTGCTGGAGGCGGGCCAGGAGCACGCGCTGCGGCCGGTCGGGATCCGGGCCATGGACGTGGCCAGGGTGGAGGCCGGGCTGGTGCTGATCGAGGTGGACTACACCAGCGCTCGGGCGGCCATGACCGCCGACCACGAGTACTCGCCGTTTGAGATCGGGATGGGCCGGCTGGTCAACTTCCGCAAGCGCGGCTTCGTCGGCCGGCGGGCGCTGGAGGCCGAGCAGAATGCCGGAGGCCCACGCCGCCGGCTGGTCGGCCTGAACGTGGACTGGGAGGGGATCGAGGCAGAGTTCGCCCGCCACGACCTGCCGCCGGAGGTGCACGCCACGGTCAACCGGGAGCCTATCCCGCTGGTCTCACGCGGCCGCGGCCAGGTCGGACGTGCCACCTCGACCTGCTGGTCGCCACTGCTCAAGCGGTTGATCGCCCTGGCATCGGTTGACCGCCGCTTCGCCGAGCCGGGCACGCGTCTGCGCATGGAGTGGTCGGTGGAGGGGGAGCGAGGCTGGGTCGGTGCGACGGTGGCCGATCTGCCCTTCCTCGACCTGCAGCGCAAGCGCGACTAGGCGTGGCGCGCCCGGTAGGCGCGCACCTTCTCGCGGCTCCCGCACACGGCCATCGTGCACCACGCCCCGGAACGGTTCTTGGAGCGGTCGTAGAAGGCCCACCGGCAATCGTCGCTGCGGCACACCTTGAGCCGGGGCCACGTACCGTCGGCCATGGCCTGGACGGCGGCCTGGGAGATGTCCGCGAGCAGCGCGTCCAGACCGTCGCCATGCGCCTCCAGCCGCGCCCCGCCGGCGTCGAAGCGGACGCTGACAGGGGCCAGGGCGGCGTTTAGCGCCTCGATCGCCTCCGGGTCGGCCGGCAGCCCGGCATTGCCGGAAAGCAGCGCCCGCAGGCCCTCGCGGGCGGCCACTGCCCGGCCCACATCCTCGGACGCCGGGTAGCCGCGGGCGTCCAGCCAGTCCGTGAGGTTCTCCGGGAAGGAAATCCCGTCCTCGTTCGTCTCAACGTCCATGGTGTTCACGAACTCCTCCACCAGGCGGAGCGGATCTGGCGCGGGTGGGCGGTTCTCGGACATACGAAGAAACATACCACCAAAACGACTTGACTGGTAACTACACCAGTGTTATGGTTTAGCAGGTGACACGATTCAGCCGACAGTACGAGCCTCCCGTGTGGGAGTTGGGGTACCGGGCCAGCGCCTCTGTCGCCGTTGCAGCAGCCCACGCGCGTCAGCGGCTGGCCGGCCGCGCGGCGGGATTCGCGGGCGCCGGGGTGGCTGTGGGTCTGGCAACGCCGGCCCCGGCGGACATGGTTGGGGCTGTCGGCATCGCCGCCGCTGGGCTGACCATCGTCGCGCGGATGGCGCAGAGCGATCGCCGGCGGCGGGCGCTGGATCACCTGGCCGAGCTGGGCGAGCCGCCGGTCGATCCGGCGCCGCAGCTTCGGCAGGCGGTCGAGGCGCGGCGGGCCGTGCTGGTGTCGGAGGCCCACCGGCAGGCGCTGGCCTGCACCGTGCAGACGCTCGCCGAGCGGCCGGCGATGGCCGCCCGAGGTGGCACACCGGCCATGCGCACGCTGCGGTGCGAGCCGGAGCTGGCCCGGCGGGTGGCCGAGCAGCTTGAGCGGCGCTGCGACGTGCGGCTGGTGGTGGCGGTGGAGCGGTTCCTGGCCACGCCCGACCGGCGCGCGGTCGAACCCGTGCGCCGCCTCGTCGCCTGAATCGCCTACAGGCCGGTGTCAGGCACCGTCACAAAACCCGACGGATGCCAGACACACTCACGCAGGTTTGGCAGCCGGGATGACCTGCTCCACGGCGGCGGCGATGCCCTCGGCGATCCGCCCGATCTCGGTCTCCGAGATCACGTACGGCGGCGAGATCTGCAGCGCCCGGCCGGCCATGCCCCGGGTCAGCACGCCGTGCTCGCGGCAGGCGACCACGATCCGCTCGACCACGCCCGGGTCGGCGGCCCGCAACTCGGGGTCGATCTCGACGGCCGCCAGCAGGCCCAGCCCTGACCGCACCTCGGCCACGCCCGGCGTCCCCGCCAGCCGGCCGATACCCTCCGCCAGCACCGGCTCCATCTCGCGCACCCGCTCGACCAGCCGCTCGCGCTCCAGGATCGCCAGGTTCGCCAGGCCGGCGGCACACGCCGTCGGATGGCCGGAGTAGGTGAATCCGTGCCGGAAGATCGCGTGCCCGGGCTCGCGCCAGAACGGCTCCTTGACCCTGCCTGACGCGATCACTCCGCCCAGCGGCACGTACCCGGACGTGACCACCTTGGCGAAGGTGATCAGGTCGGGCTCGTAGCCCAGGCGCTGGCAGCCGAACCACTCGCCCAACCGGCCGAAACCGGTGACCACCTCGTCGGACACCAGCAGCACGTCGTGGCGGGTGCACAACTCGCGCACGCGCTGCCAGTAGCCATCCGGCGGGTGCAGGATGCCGCCGGCCCCGATCACCGGCTCGCCGATGAATGCGGCCACCACCTCGGCCCGCTCCTCGAACAACTGCTCCAGCGCGTCGGCGTCGTCGAACGGCACCGCCTCCACATCCGGGATCAGGCGTCCAAAGCCCTCTCGGTTGGACGGAATGCCGGCCAGAGACGTGCCATAGGCGTTCATGCCGTGATAGCTGTGCTCGCGGTGCACGATCGTCTGCTTGACCGGCTGACCCAGCGCGTGCCAGTAGCGACGCACCAGCTTGGCGGCCGTGTCCACCGCCTCCGACCCGCCCGATGTGAAGAAGACCGCGCCGTCGGCGAAGGGCGACAGATCGGCCACCCGCTCGGCCAGGTCGAGCGCCGGCCGGTTGGCCAGCCGATCGAAGGTGTCGTAGCCGGCCAGCTGGCGCATCTGGGCTGCCGTCGCGTCGGCGATCTCGGCCCGGCCGTGGCCTGCCCCGCAGTACCACAGGCCGGCCCGGGCGTCGACGTACTCGCGGCCCTGCTCGTCCCACACCAGCGCGCCCTGCCCGCGGGCGATCACGAGCTCGTCCGACTTGACGCTGGCCATGTCGGCGAAGGGGTGCCACAGACGTGTGCCCACGTCCGTCACGATACCGCAGCCGCGGCCGTTTCCACCAATGCTTCGAAAAGTGGGGCGCCGCCACCGCCGGGTTCGACGTCCGGGTGCCACAGGGCGCCGATGCAGAAGGCCAACTGCGGGTCCTCGATGGCCTCGATCACGCCGTCATGCGCGTGTGCCGAGACGATCAACCCGTCGCCCACCGTCTGCACGCCCTGGTGGTGGTGGGAATGCACGGTGATCCGCTCGCCGACCACCCGGGCGGTGGTGGTGCCGGGCACGGTGATCACCTCGTGCACTCCGTAGGTGTCGTCATCCAGCCGGTGGGGGCCGATGTCGACGGAGTCGGCCAGGTGCTGGTCGAGCGTGCCGCCGCGGACAACGTTCAGCACCTGCATGCCACGGCAGATGCCGAGCAGGGGCATCTCCCGAGCCAGCGCCCGCCCCACCAACCCGAACTCCACCGAGTCGCGCTGCTCGTGGCGGATCCCCGTCAGAGGATGCCGCTCATGGCCATACAACTCCGGGGCGACGTCGTTTCCGCCCACGACCAGCAGCCCGTCCAGCATGTCCAGCACGTCGTCTGGATCGGTCGCCCATGTCGGGTCGGCTGGCAGCACCAGCGCCCGCCCGCCGGCCAGCCGCACGCCCTCCACGTAGCCCTGCGAGACGAGCACGGCGTCGGTCGACCAATGCGACATGGACGCGCGCGTCCAGTAGCTGGTGAGGCCGATCGTGGGGCGAGGCATGCGTGGCTAATGTAGTCGGACGATGCGAGATGTGAGCGCGATAGTCGTCGGCCCGGGCAGCCTGGGCGCGATGCTGGCTGAAGTGCTGGCCGCCCACCCGGCTGTGGGGCGGTTGGTGATCGCGGGCCGGAGCGAGGAGCGCTGCCGGGCGGTGGCCGGCCAGTGCCGGGCGGTGGCCGGCGCGCTGGGCCGGCGGCCAGACGTGCAGGCGGCCACCGAATGGGACGGAGATGGCCACGACCTGGCGGTGCTGGCGCCCAGCATGCAGTCGTGGTGGGTGCTGGCGGGCCTACCCGCCGAGCGCCGGGCGCCGCTGGAGGCGGTGGGGTTGGGCGCCTGGCTGCCGTTTCACCTGGCACCGCTGCTGGAGGTGTGCGAGCGGCTGGGCGGCGGCCCGTTCACGGTCGTCGCGTCTTACCCCGACGCCACCGGCCCGGTGCTGGCCGCCGCCGGACATCGCGTCGATTGCGGTCTTGGCAACGTGGCCGAGCTGGCCGCCAAGTTCCCGCAGCCCGTGCGGATGGCGGCGCACCATGCGCTGTGCCCGTTCGCGTTTCAGAGCTATGGGTCGGCGGACGGCGATCTGCCGCCGTTCCTGATCGACCCCGACATGCCCGACGCCGAGGCGATCCTGCGCTCGCCGTGGCCGCTTCTGCCCGGCCAGGACATGCACCGGGTGACGGCGGCCACCGCCCGGGCGCTCTTCGACGCGTTGCTGGGAGACCTGCCGACCGCGGTCAACGTGCCGGCACTGGGTGGGCTGCCGGGCGGCTATCCGGCCCTGGCGGCGGGACTCTCGGTGTGGCCCGACCTGCCCTGGCCGCTGGAAGCGGCGCGCGAGGTGAACGAGCGAGCGGCTCGCTGGGACGGCATCCAGCAGATCGATGCCTACGGCACGGTCACGCTCACGCAGCAGGCCGCCGACGTCCTGCACGAGCGGCTCGGCTACGCCGCGGGGCCGCTTCGGCCAACGGATGCGGGCGCGGCCGCGGCCGAACTTCAGGCCCGCTTTCTGGCCTACGCGGAGGGGTGAAGACGGCGGGGGGGGCGGCAGCAGCCGCCCCCCCACCGTCGCAGATCAGTCGCCGGTCGCCGGCTCGAGGCCGGATTCGATCGGGATGTCCACCTGACGCGCTCGCACCGGGGCGCCGAGGACGTATCCGATCACCGCGACGGCGACGATCACCCCGAGCGATCCGAGGGTGAACGCCTCGTAACGGACCCTGCTCACCCCATAGTAGTCGGGTGAGGAGATCGGATAGGAGTGTCCGAATGCCTCCTCCAACAGGCCCGGGAACAGCGCGACCCACGAGCCCAACAGCATCCAGGCGAGGCAGATCATGCTGCACACCCACATCCAGCCGTTGCCGATCTTGCCCAGCCGGTACGGCCGGTGGACGCCGGCCTGGCTGAGGCGGAGCTTGATCCCCGCCGGGAAGATCAGCAGGTAGCTGAGCAGCGTGGTCGAGGTCGCCAGGTACAGCACCACGAGGAAGGTGTTGGACGAGGCCAGCCGCTGCGCGGCGAACATGAAGATGGTCGACACGATGCCTGACATGACGTTGACGCGGACCGGCGTGCCCAGGCCGGCGTGGAAGACGCCGAAGAAGCCTGGCGCTGCGCCGTCGTACGCCGCCACTGCCTGAATGCGGTCGGAGCCGATCATCCACACCGCGCCCGAGGTGACCAGGGCGAAGATGAAGCCGATCGCCATCACCTGGGTCAGGAAGTGCCCGGCCGAGCCGTACACCGAGAACGTCTGGCCGACCGCGTCCAGGAACCCGCTGATGCCGGTGATCTTGCTCGACGGCAGCACTGCCACGATGCCGAAAACGGGGATGCCGTAGGCCAGGATGGTGATGATCATGCTCTGGAGGACGGTGACCGGCACGTCTCGCTGCGGGTTGACCATTTCCTCGGCCGCGCCGTTCTGCAGTTCGAAGCCGACGTAGTTGAAGAGCAGCAGCGGCACCAGGCCTAGGAAGATCACCACGGCGCTGCTGCCCGGCGTGGCGAACGGGTGCTGCAGGGATAGACCGTGAACGCCGTGCTCGATGGCGTAAATGAGCACGGTGACCGAGAAGAACGCGAGCACGCCCAGGCGGATGATGGCGCCCACGTTGGGTATCCACTTGCCGTAGCGAAGCGACACGATGGCCACGCCGATCGAGATCCAGATGAACGCGATCTTGAAGGCGTAGTCGCCGACGCTGCGCGTGCCGATTGTGTGGAGGTGAACGCTCCACGCGGCTGTGGCGGTGAAGCACAGGGTGCCGCCGACCCACAGCGGGTTGGTCACCCAGTACAGGACCGAACCGATGCCCGCCGGCAGCCTGCCGAACGACATCTTCATCCACTCATACGGGCCGCCCTCCTGGGGGAAGGCGCTGCCCAACTCGGCCATCACCAGGGCGTAGGGGAGCAGGAAGATGACCGCCAGGATGGCGATCCACGTGAAGGTCGCCACCCCGAAGCCTGAGACCTGCCCCAGTGTATCGACGCCGACGAGGGCACAGACGGTGAAGAACAGCATGTCGAAGCGGCGAAGGTTCTTCTGGAGCTTCGCCTTCTCCTCGACAGCCATGGCGGTCGTGTGTTCGACCGCACCTCCAGGTTGGGACATTGAATCCTCCGGAAGACGGGGAAAAGGAGTGCCGCAGTTACTGGCCCGCGGCAAAGAACAGCAGCAAGTATGAAGCAAACCGCCGCAAAATGGTAGGGCGGCGCCCGCTCAAGTTGTCGGACGGCCGCCCCTGCGCATGCCAGCGCGCATGCCCCCATCGACCAGCAGAACAGTCCCGGAGCAGAACGCTGACTGGTCGGAAGCCAGGAACACCGCGGCCGCCGCGACGTCCTCCGCGCGCCCGATCCGGCCGACCGGCGGCAGCGGCCAGCCGGTTGTGTCCACCTGGGCGTCCGGCTGGCTCTGCCGGCGCAGGTCGCGCATGCCGGGGGCGATGTCGCCGGGGCAGATGACGTTGGAGCGAACGCCACGCGGCCCGCAGTCGATGGCCAGCATCTTGGCCAGCATGACCACCGCTGCCTTGGACACCGAGTAGGCCCCGATGTCGTCCTCGCCGATCAGGCCGGCGTCGGACGAGATGTGCACGATGGAGCCGCCGGCGGAGTGCTCCAGGTGCGGCAGCGCGGCCCGGGCGTAGCGCAGGTAGCCGACCACGTTCACGTCCAGGATCCGCTCGAACTCGGTTGTCGGCGTGTCGATCAGCGACGCGGTAACGCCGGTGCCGGCGTTCAAAACCAGCACGTTCAGCCCGCCCAGCAGCTGCACGGCGCTGGTGACGGCCCGCTCGGTGTCGGCATCGGAGCGCGCGTCCGCCAGCACATGTGAGGCGCCGGTTTCGTCCGACACCGCCTGGCAGCGAGCGGCGTCGCGTCCGGTGAAGGCGACCGCCGCACCCTCGGCCCGGAAGCGGCGGACGATCTCGGCGCCGATGCCCGAGCTGCCGCCCGTGACCAGCGCCCGCTTGCCATCGAGAAGTCCCATGTAGTGCATTAAACCCCGGGGTCAGGCACCGTCACAGAAGACGTGACGGTGCCTGACCCGGTCCGAAGCTTCTCAGGCGGGCAGCGTGAGGTGGGCCAGGGTGGCCCGGCCATGCACGCGCGAGGAGTCGTCGATCCGGCTCATCCGCTCGGCCATCACGATCCGCAGGTCTCGCTCGGCGCCGTCGGCAACAGCCTCGCCCAGCGGCGTCAACGCCGTGCGCCCGGTTGGGCTGCCGCGCTCGGCCATCCCCCGCACGCACAGCCGCAGCGCGAGCTGCTTGGCCTGGCTGGGGCTGGCGGCCAATTGGTCGGCCAGCGCTGCGGTTGTGAGGCGCCCGCCGGCACGCAGGAGAAGCAGTGCGTACAGCTCCATCGGGCGCAAGTCCAACCGGCGAGCGACCTCGAGCACGGCGCGGTCCAAGGCTCGAACCATCCGCAATCCCGCCGGCACATCATGTCCAGAGAGGGAGGGGGATCTTCTGTCCACGACATTGAGCCGGCGGGAATTGCGGAGATCCTGGTACTGCGTCGCCACGAGAGAGGATTCTGGACACTCCGGGCCTGCGCCGCCCTCGCCGGATTGCGGTATTTGCAGTCAAGAAAGCGTGGATTCGCGGCCGGCGTGGACTACGGTCAAGATCCTGGCCCGGCCGGCCGATAGCTTCGACATGTTCTGGTCGGCGGGTTCCAACGGCAACAGCCCGGTGTGGGTGACGGTGCTGGTTGCCCGCTTCATCGGCGGATTCGCCGGTGGTTACTTCGGGCTGATGCTGATGCGCACCACGACCACCGGCACCCTGATCACGTCCGCCGGCGGCGGCGACTCGCCCAAACCGACCCTGCTGCTGACGTTCGGGCCCGGCATCGCGGGTGCCCTGATCACCGGTGTCGCCATCAGCATGCTGTCGCCCGGCATGTCCGGGCGCACCGTCGGCCTGGGCAACGCGGTGCTGGCCGCGGTGGCGGGTGCGATGCTGCCGCTGATCGCCACCCTGGTCGTTGCCCACGGCCTGATCAACAGCGATTCGGCCACCAGCGTCATGGTGATCGCCGGCGCGTCCCCGTTCATCAGCCTGCTCGCCATGGTCGGTAGCGTGGCCATCACAGCATGGATGGTGGACACGTCCTCGGCCGGCGGAGAGCGCTGGCGCGGCGGCCGGGTGCCGGCGAACCAGAGTTGGAGCGACATCGAGTCAATGGACACGCACGGAGCGGAATACGATGAGCGCCAGGCTGAACGCGGCTACTGGGGCGGGCTGTACGGCTCGGAAGAGGATCCGAAGCCGTGACAGGCAGTGCGGCGTCGGCGGCGGTTCGGCTGCCTGCCGGCGATGCGGATGAGAGGACTTGAACCTCCACGACCTTACGGCCACACGGACCTGAACCGTGCGCGTCTACCAATTCCGCCACATCCGCGCGGGGAGGGCTGATTCTAGCGAGGCGCGCAGGGGCCGGCCAGCAGCTCGGCGATCTCGCTCTGGCCGTAGCCCAGCTCCTCCAGCACCTCGCGCGGCGTGCTCGCCCAGCCGCGGCGGGCGGCAGCCGGCTGCCGGGCCGTTCGGCCGTCAGGCCGCATCGGCGAGCGCACCAGCCCGATCTCGCCCGGCGGCTGGGTGCTGCGACCCGTCTCCACCATGTGCGCGGCCGGCCCGGCGAACGTCTCCGGGATCGACAGCACCGGCCCACCCGGCACGTGTGCGCGCTCCAGCACCTCGATCCACTCGCGCCACCGGCGCGATCGGCGATCAGTCCCGGCAGCTGCGGCACCAGCTACGCCGCGGCCCTCGACCCGCCGGCGTTGGTGTGCGTAGCGCGGATCGTCGGCCAGGTCGCCGCGCCCGGCCTCGCGGCAGAAGCGCCGGAAGTGGTCGTCGGTGCCGATGGCCAGGTTGACGTACCCGTCCTCGGCGTGGAACGTCTCGTAGGGCACGATCGACGGGTGGGCGTTGCCCAGCCGCTGCGGCTCGATCCCGGCGATCAGCCAGTCGCCGGCCCGGTTGGCCAGCCACGCCACCTGCGCGTCCAGCAGCGACACCTCGCAGCTCGCGGCCGCGCCCGGCTGCGCTCGCGCTCGAGCAGCGCGGCCAGCACGGCGGAGCTCGGCGAACAGCCCGGCCACGATGTCGGAGATGGCAACGGCCACCTTGATCGGCTCGCCGTCCGGCTCGCCCTGCATGCTCATGATCCCGCCCAGGCCCTGCATCAGGAAGTCGTACCCGGGCCGCTCGGCGTCGGGCCCGTCGGACGGGTAGCCGCGGATCGTGCAGTGCACCACGCTCGGGTTGACCGCCCGCACGCGTCGTAGTCGACCCCGTAGCGGGCGGTCGCGCGCCGGCAGGAAGTTGTGCGAGCACCACGTCCGCCGAGGCGATCAGGCGCCGCACGATCACGGCCTGGCGTCGGGGTGCAGGTCGAGCGCGATCGACCGCTTGTTGCGGTTGACCTGCAGGAAGTAGGCGCTCTCGCCGCCCGCGGAATGGCGGGCCCCAGCGGCGGCTGCCGTCGCCGCTCGTCGGGCCGCTCGACCTTGACCACGTCGGCGCCCAGGTCGCCCAGCATCATGGTGCAGAAGGGGCCGGCCAGCATCTGCGTCAGGTCGAGGACGCGGAGGCCGTCCAGCGGAAGCCGGCCGGTCACCTCAGTCCGGCAGCTTGGCCAGCTCGGCCAGCGCCCACTGCGCGTGCTGGTCGGGCTTGACGTTGCGCTTGACGGCGGCCAGCGTGCCGTCGGCGTCGATCACGAAGGCCGAGCGCTCGATCCCCTGGTACGTCTTGCCGTAGTTCTTCTTCTCGCCCCAGACCCCGTAGGCCTCGGCCATCGGCGTGGTCCGGGTCGACAAGCAGCGGGAAGGGCAGCGCGAACTTGGCGCGGAACTTGCGGTGCGACGCGGCGTCGTCGGGGCTGACGCCCAGCACCACCGCGCCGAACTGCTCGAACTCGTCCCAGCTGTCGCGGATCTGGCAGGCCTGGGTGGTACAGCCGGAGGTGTCGTCCTTGGGGTAGAAGTAGAGGACGACGGGCTTGCCGCGCAGGCCGCGCAGTGAGACCCGTTCGCCGCTGTCTGACTCGAGATCGAAGTCCGGTGCCGGCTGTCCTTGCTCGACCATCCCGGCGGGTACTCTAGTCACCCGCGCCACGGCGGCCGGCCGGTGGCCCCGACGGTCCGGACACGCAAATGTCGACCACGTTCGCTCCGCTCCGCGACCGCGACTTCCGCCTCTATTTTGTCGGCGAGGCGTTGTCCTCGGTGGGCAGCGGCCTGCACCTGGTCGCGCTCGGCTGGTACCTGCTCACGCGCACCGGATCGGCCACCGACGTGGCGCTGCTGTGGACAGCCGGGCTGGGCGCCGGTCTGGTGGCGCTGCCGGTGACGGGCCCGCTGGCCGATCGCTACTCGCGGCGCATGCTGTGCATCTGGGCCGACCTGTCCCGCATGCTGCTGGTCGGCGGGCTGGCCGCCCTCGCCTTCGCCGGCAGCCCGCCGCTTTGGGCCATCTACGCCCTCACCTTCCTGATCGGGTTGGGGCACAACGTGTTCTGGCCGTCGGTCGGAGCGCTCGTCCAGGAGATCGTTCGGCCAGACCAGCTGGTCGAGGTCAGCGGCCTGGTGGAGGTGCTGTTCCAGATGGGATTCCTCACCGGTGCCGCGCTGGGCGGGCCGCTCCTGATCCGCTTCGGACTCGGGTGGGCGCTGACGATCGACGCCGGATCGTACGCGGTGTCGGCGCTGGCCCTGGCCGCGCTGCAGCACCGGCCGGCGGCCACGGAGCACCATGCCCCGTTCGCGACCATGCTGCGGGAGGGCGTCGCCTATCTGCGTGAGAACCGGCCCGTGGCCGCATTCGGCGTCATCAGTGTGATGCCGTTCGTGGCCACCATCAGCCTGAACGTGGTGCTGGTGGCCTACGTGCTGGACGTGCTGCACCGGTCGGCCACCGTGTACAGCCTGGCCGACATGACCTACGGCACGGGCGGGTTGGCCTCGGGCTTCCTGGCCGCGCTGCTGGTGGTGCGGCTGGGTGAATGGCCGGTGATGGTGGCGACGGTGGCGGCGGCCACGGCCTGCTATCTGCTGGTGGCCGCCCTCCCGGCCAGCGTGGCGGTGTTCTTCGTGCTCATGTGGGTGGTCGGGTTCAGCTCCTCCAGCTTCCGGGTGGTCACCAACTCGGTGCTGCTGCGGGTGGTGCCGAACGCGGTCATGGGCCGCATGACCGCCGCCATTCAGCTGGCCATGATCCTGATGGAGGTGGTCGCCACCCTGGCCATCGGACCGCTGGTCAACCACTCCGGCCCGCGCGGCGGACTGCTGCTGCTGGCCGCCATCGTGGCCCTGGCCACGGCCTGGCTGGCGGTGCTTGCGCCACGCCTGCGGGCGCTACCCCAAGCGCTGCCCGAAGGTGGCTGATAGCGTCCTTCGGCATGCCCGAGGTGCACGCCGTGGTGGGGTCGCTGTTGATCGCCGCCAACCTGGCAGTTGCCGTCTGGGGATACATCGGGTATCGCCGAAACGCCCCACCCGGGCGGCTCTTCACGCACCTGCTGGCGCTTGCGCAGACGCTCGTGATCGCGCAGGCGACACTCGGCCTGACGCTGCTCTCGGAGGGCTACGAGCCGGGCGACAGGCTGCATTTCGTGTATGGGCTGCTGCCCCTACTGGCCATCGCCTACCCGTATGCTTTGCGAGGTGAGGACGGCCGCCGAAACCTGCTCTTGTTCACGGTCGGCTCCGCGGTGGTGGCGGCGCTGGGGGTGCGGGCATTCATGACAGGGCCCCACTGATGACCCGCGACCAGGTGCGGGGCGGGCTGATCATCGTCGGCCTGGCCGTGCTGGCGACGGTGTTCTTCAACCAGTCGCAGCAGATCGCCGGCATCGTGTTCGGCGCGCTGGGCCTGCTCTTCATCGTGCTCATGTGGTACTTCGGCTACACCTGGTACCGCAACAATCTGACCGCCATCTCGCTCATGCCCGACCGGCAGCGAAACGCGCTGTATGCCGGCATCGGCGCACTCAGCGTGGCAGCCGCCATGTGGTCGCTGGATCAGTTCGGGCTGATCTCGCTGGGCGGGTTCGAGGTGCCGGTGGTGGCGCTGGGGTTGGCCGGCGCGGTGGTGGCGTTCTACGCCTGGCAGGAATCCAAGCGCTACTACTTGTAAAGCGGCCCGGGGCGGCAGCCTAAGGCGCCCCGGGCCGCTTTCCGCATGGCCAGTTACGGGCCGGCCGGGAGCGGATCGCTATCCACCGTTAGGAACTGTGGTGGCTGTGCTGGTTCGGAGAGCGCGGAGTGGGGCTTGGGCTGGTGCGCCTGTCCCGCGCCGCCGGAGACGTGACCATGCTGACCCGCATGGCTCTTGCCTCCACTGGCGGCGGCGGAGATCTGAGCGCCCTTGCTGGCCCCGGTCGCGGTGGTCGTGCGGGCCAGCGTCGAGATCTCTGCGCCCTTCCCCTTGCCCTCGCCGGTGTGGCGGCCCACCTGTTGCCGGTCGCTGGAGGCTCCGCCGCCCGGGGTGCGCGGGCTGTCGGTGGCTGCCCGCTGCGTGGAGCTGGTGGTATCGACCGGTGCCGGCGCGGACCCGTTGGGGTGCGACCCGGCGTGGACATTGGGGCCGGGCACCGCGATCCCGAGGGACTGCAGCACGCCATGGGCGGTGTTGGACGCTGCGCTTGGCAGGCCCGTGGCGTAGGCGGCGCCGCTCATCGCCGCAAGGGCGGCGGCGGTGGCCAGGGCCGTGGACAGCCGACGAGGGCGGGGAAGCGTTGCGATCATCGATTGACTCCTGCTTGGACGTTGTCGACTCGCGATCCGAAGCGCCGTGTGGCTGGGCTCGCCGCGAGCCGCCCCCAGGGCGGCGCACACGGCCTGGAAGCCGGGCGGGGCGTCAGCCGGCGCGATCTCGCCGGCCAGCATGCGGTCGGCGGTCTCGGAGTCGAGCTGTGGCTTTCGCATCATCATCCAGAACATCGCGAGACGCCTCATCCGCGTTACACCTCGTCCCCGCGCAGATCCCCGAGTTCTCGCGCCAGCCGGCGCAGCGCCCGATGCTGGGTGACCCGGACGGCGGTCGCCGTGCGTCCGGTGATGGCGGCGACGTCGTCGGCGGTGAACCCAGCCACAACTCGCAGCAGCACCACCTCCGACTGGTCGGCCTGCAGCCGTGCGATCTGAGACAGCGCCCAGCGTGTGGCCTCGCGATCCTCGGTTTCGTCAGCCGCAGCCGCGGCCGGCTCGAACTGGTCCGGCGGCAGCGGAGTCACCCGACGCTGCCACCACCTCCGGCGATGATCGATGGCGCGCCGGCGAGCGATCGTGAACAGCCACCTGCGCAGGTCATCCGCGTCTCCGCTGAACCGGTCGGCCGCCGCCAGAGCGTCCACCCATGTCTGCGACGCCAGATCCTCGGCTGAGCTGCCCACCACCACCCGCAGGTAGGCGACCAGGTCGGGGTGCACGGCCCGGAACGCCGCCTCCAGCTGCGCGGCCCGCTTGCCGTCGAGCGCAGCCGCCGGCCGCTTCTCCGTCCGTCCGCCCGTCATGATCACATTCTGGGGCCAATGGACGGCCCTGAATACGGGCGCCGGCGCCCCTTACAACATCCTTACGGATGGCCGACTCGATCAATGATCCCGACCTGGTCGCCCGCGAGTACGCCTCGCTCGACCGGCATGCCATGCGCCGGCTGGATCGCACCGGCTGGCTGCGCGAGGCGGGTGAGCCGATCGACACGATGCTGGCCGCACTGGCCGAGGTGAGGCCGCGGCGGGTGCTGGACGCGGGTTCGGGCGACGGCGGCCTGGCCGTGCTGGAGACGGCTCCCGAGATCGTGTGCGCTGCGGGCTCGGCGGCGCAACTGCGTGTTCGTCGCCGATCGCGACTGAGAGGGAACTTCCTGCCTCGGCGCGGCGTCCCATCAGCATGCGGAGACTCCTCGCGCTGGTCGCGCTCGCGGTGCTGGCGAGCGGCTGCTTCGGCTGCTCGTCGGGAGCGGCGCACAGCACGACCACGATTGACATCGGTGGGATCCAGGCGGCCAACCCGGCCGGACCGCCCCAGATGGTCGTCGACTACTGGGTCGGCCAGCCGGTCCGTTCGCGTTCGGCGGTACAGGCGTCGTGCCCACCCCACGCAGCCTGCCGGATCATGCGCGTCCCCGGCGATAGGCCCGCAGTCTGGGGGCTGCACGTCCACCGCCAACTGTCATGCCGGCCGGCACGCGGCTCGTACGCACACCCGGGGCGCGTGTGCCTAGCCCTCGTCCAGTACATCTCCCTGACCAAGCACGGTTCGCGCTGCTTCTGTCCGCTGTTCCTGCTGCCGGCCGGGCACGTCGTGGGCGATCTGCGCGGCCGCCACATCTCTGTCTACGTCGACTTCTGCTCGGCCTGCGGACTGGGCCGTGCAGCCCTGAACGACGTCAGGATCCTGACGCCGGGCGCCTAGGCGCGTGGCTTCAGCTCAGACCGTGGGCGGAAAGTTGTGCCTGCCATGCGCGTTCGCCGGGCCAGCGTCAACTCGAGTGTCAGGCCACCCTCGGACGTGACCGAGACCCTCACGCTCAGGCCGGTGCTTCGGCCGAGATCCCAGACCCGCCCAGGGAGCGCAGCGCGTCCGCCACCGACACGCTGATGCAGGTGAAGATGGGCGTGTCGCGCTCGGTGTACATGCTGGCCTCGGTCTCGCGCAGCGTCATCATCAGGTCGAGGAAGTCGCCCACGAAGTCGGTCTCGAACGCGACCACGAACTCCTGGTCGTCGATCCCGAACGAGTAGGTGGTGTTGATCTTGACCGTCGGGAACTGGTGGCCGGTGGCGATGTGCTCGTTCATGATCCCCTGCCGGGCCGGCTTGGACATCTGGTACCAGGGCCGCGTTTTGACCATGGGGTAGATCAGCAGGTAGCGCGAATCGGGGTTCCACAGGATCCGCCCGCGCTTGTGCATGGAGCGGCCCTCGCCCTTCACGTACTGCGAGCGGCGGGTCATGGATAGGTAGCCGTACGGGGTGTCCAGGTAGCCGCCCAGGGCGGTGCAGGAGATGGCGGTGCCCAACTCCTGGAAGTCCTCCAGCCGCTCCGACACCTTCCACAGCATGATGTCGGCGTCCGGCCGCAGGCCTGCCATTGTGTAGGCGCGCACCGGGAAGCGCTCGCCGAACGACTCGATGACCTCGGCCAGTTCGGCCCGGCCGGCCTCTTGCTCGGCAGCCGGCAGTCGCCGCCAGGCCCGGTCGAGCTTGTAGAACGAGAAGTGCACGAACTGCCGCTCCTCGCCCGCACTGTTGTTGGGCGAGGCGCCGTTGGCGGCCGGCTGTGGGCTCTCGGACTCGCTCATCTGCGTCGATCGTAGCAGCCGCCTTGGCACACTCCCGACACCGTTCGCGCCTTGTTCCGTGACAGGCCCGCCGCCTAGCTTTGTGGGCATGGCCAGGACGCGTGGACAGGCGAGTGTGGAGACCGTGGTGCTGCTCCCCGTGCTCGCGATCCTGGCGCTGGCCGCCTGGCAGGGGCTGGTCGCCGCCTGGGCGGTGGTGTCGGTGCAGGATGCGGCCCACGCCGGCGCCCGGGCGGCGATGGTGGGCGCGCCGGTGCGGCCGGCGGTATCGGGCGCGCTGCCCGACCACCTGCGTTCGAGCCTGCAGGTGCGCCGGCAGGGCCGACGGCTGACGGTCACGGTCGTTCTGCACACGCTCATCCCCGGGTTTTCACCGCGGCTCGAGGCGACCGCAGAGGTGGCCCAGCAGTGAGTTGGGAGGGTGTCTCGAAGTGAACGCCTGCTGCGCCTGGTCTGCGGGCACGCTGGCTGCGTCCCACGCGGCGTGCGGTGCTCAACGTGGCCTACGGCCACGCCTCCGCTCCGCTCGCCGCTCGATCCTTGCCAGCGTGCCCGCATCTTGCGCCTCGCTCACGGCGCCACTTCGAGACACCCTCCCGGAGGGCGGGCAGGCGGCCGTCGAGCTGGTGCTGGCGGCGGCTCTGATGGTGGCCGTGATGGTGGGCGGCATGGACGTCCTGCGTGTTCTGCGGGCGGAGGACACCGCCCAGCGGCTGGCCGGTCAGGCGGCGGCACTGACGGCCGAGGGCCGGCCGCTGCCGGCCGCCCTGAGCCGGCAGGTGACGGTCTCGGGCAGACGGGTCGTGGCCAGCGTGCGGACGTGCGTCGTGACCGCGTCGGTGGGCTGTTTCACGGTGCGCTCAACCGCAATCCGGCCGGAAGGCCCGTGAGCGACGAGCGCGGCCAGCTCACGGTCGCTGCGGTGGGCGTGATCGTGTCGCTGCTGCTGGGTGCCGCGGTGCTCGTCCATCTGGCCCAGATCCGGGCCCAGGGCGGGCATGCTCAGCGGGCCGCCGACATGGCCTCGATCGCCGCCGCGCAGCTGCTGGCGGCGCAGCCGGACGCCGACACTGCACAGCTTCGGCAGGCCGCCCAGCGCGCTGCGGCCGCCAACGGCGCCCGCCTGGAGTCGCTGCGGCTCGAGCACCGGGGCAGCGTGCCGACGGCCGTGGATGTCCAGGTGGCGGTGGTGGTCAGGGGCAGCGTCCCGGTCGCGGGTGAGCGGGCCGACCGGCTGCCCGCCCGGTCGAGGGCCGGGGTCAGCTTCACGGCGACGCTCGATCCGCACGCATTCCGGCCGGTCGACCTGCGTGGCGCGACCGGCAGGGCGGGTGTGGTGGCGGCCGCCGAGGCGCAGATCGGCTGGCCCTACGTGTGGGGCGGCGAGAGCCGGGCCGAGGGCGGGTTCGACTGCTCGGGCCTGGTCGACTACGCCTACGCCCAGGCCGGTGTGCAGCTGCCAGGCCGGCCCACCGCGGCCGAGCTGTGGCAGTTGTCCCAGCCGATCACGGCCGCCGATCTGGAGCCGGGCGACCTGGTGTTCATGGGGTCGGCCAGCGGGGCGCCCTACCACGTCGGCCTGTACGCCGGGGCGGGGGAGGTGGTGGTGGCGCCGCACACCGGCGCCCAGGTCAGCTTCGAGCCGCTGGCGGGCGTTGGCTGGGACGGGTTCGGGCGGTTGCTGCCGGCGTCGGCCGGCGCGCTCCAGCCACCGACCGCCGTGGAGCGGGCAGCGGTCAGCCACCAGGTGCCGGCAAACGTGCTGGCCGCCGAGCTCGAGCTGGGCGTGGAATCCGATCCGCAGCAGGCGGCGGCGGCGCTCCAGGCTGCACAGCGCCGGCACCCCGGCGACCTGGTGGGTGCGCTCTCCGAGGCCCTGGGCGACCGCTCAGCAGCCGCTCTGGTGGTGCGGGCCGCGACCGGGCTGAGGACCGCCATCGGGTTCTTCGCCGGGGCGGTACGGCTGCTGCCAACTCCGAACCCCGACGGCGCGCCGGACGGGTCGGTCGGCGGCGTGCCCGACTATCCGCAGCCCGTCATGCCAGCGTCGAGAGCCGGCGGTGCCTGGTGGTCGGTGTTCGGGCAGGCGGGCGACGCGGCGTCCGGTGCGGCCGGCCGGCTCGCCCGGATGGCCGAGGCGGGGGAGGGGCGGCTGACCCTGGGCGGGTTGGCCGGCGTCAAGCACCTGAGCAGGCTGGGATTGAATGCCCTCACCCTGGTGCCCAACCGCACCGTGTCCGCGGTGGCCGCGTCCGCAGGCGCGGTGTGGGACACCGCATCCGGCGTCGAGGAGCTGGTCAGGGTCGGATTGACGTCGGGGTTCGCCATCTCAGGGCCGGGCCTGTGGGCGACCCGGCTGACCGCGGCGGGCACCGTGCTGACGGTGCTGATCGGCGGGGCGATGCTGGCCACCGGCTCGAGCCGCCGCCAGCGCATCCTGGGCGGCCTGCAGGCGGCCGGCGGCGCAGTCCAACTGGCCGGCTTCGCCACCGCCGGCACCGATCTGGTGGTGGTCGGGGCGGCCGGCATGGAGGTTCCGCCGGTGGGCGCCACGCTGATCGTGGCCGGCACCATCATCATGGCCGGCGTTGCGCTCTACCAGGCGTGGCCTGTGCTGTCGGCGCGGGGCGGGGCTGCGGCGCGATGGGCCCGTGGCAAGGCCCGCCGGGTCGTGGACGCCGTCCGCAACACGGCGAGCGCCGTGGCCGACGGCGCCCGCTCGCTGGCCTCAGCCATCCCAACGCCCTGGTGAGCCGAAGAAGGCCGGTGCCAGGCACGTGCCTGGAGGGTATGGCGTCGTTGCGAGGCGCAGGATGCGGGCGCGCTGGCAAGGATCGAGCGGCGAGCGGAGCGCAGGCGTGGTTTCACCACGTTGAGCACCGCACGCCGCGTGGGACGCAGCCAGCGTGCCCGCAGACCAGCCGCAGCAGGCGTTCAGAGGAACCACCTCCTGGCACCGGCCGTGATAGCCGCCTAGGCGGTCGCCCTCGTGGTGGCCGGGACGACCGTCTCGATCTTGCCCGTGTGCACGTCGTAGATGTGCCCCGAGACCGTGATCGAGTCGTCCAAGTGCTCGGTGTCGAGGATCCGATGCACGTCGTCGCGCACGCTCTGGGCGAGGTCGGTAAAGGTCAGGAAATCGATCCCAGAGGCGTCGGTGCCGGCCTCGTCGGCCAGTTTGGCCCGCAGGTCGGCATTGGTGAACGTGAGCATCCCGCAGTCGGTGTGGTGGATGACGGCGAACTCGGTGGTGCCCAAGAGCCGCGACGAGATGATCAGCGAGCGGATGGCGTCGTCGGACGCGCGTCTCCGCGATCTTCCCGTCCAGGACCGTGATCTGGGCGGTGAGCTGGTCGATGCTGTCCAGCATCATCTGCAGGATGAAGGCGTGCTCCTCGGTGAAGAACGAGCAGTCCAGGGCCTCTTCCAGCTTCTTGATCTTCCCGCGCATCACGCCCCGCGCCTTGTCCGCCAGCACTTTCGGGTTGCGCTCGCCCGCCGCGATAGCGCCGAGCATGTCCCGGCCGGACACCCCGTGGATGTCGCTGATCACCGACGACAGCTTCAGGTGCGCGTCCTCCAGCAGCCTTCTCGCAGCGCTCCTTCTGCGCGGTGCGCATCTGGACCAGCTTGCGGCGGTAGCGGGTGTGCGTGCGCAGCCGGCGGATCTCCTCCGGCGGCACGAAGCTGCCGGCCAGCGATCCCCGCTCGGTGATCTTCGCCAGCCAGACGGAGTCCAGCTTGTCGGTCTTCGGCCGCCCGGGCAGCGCCTTGACCTGCGACGCCTGGTACAAAGTGCAGTCGAAGCCCTCCCGCTCCAGCAGGAAGAACACCGGCTTCCAGTAATCGGACGTGGACTCCATGCCGACCCGCTCCACCTGCCAGCAGCGCAGCCAGTCCGCCAGCGCCAGCAGTTCCCTCCGCGTAGTGCCGAACTCCCGGGTCTCCTGCTGCCGGCCCCCCTTGCGGGACTCGCTCGGCACCCGGATCGTGACCATGATCATCTTCTTGCCGATGTCGATCCCGGCGACCCGCTCGCAGAACAGCGGCTCGTCCTCGACTTCCTCCATCGTGATCTCCTACGATGACAGCGCGGTTAACGGTCGCGGCCGCCCGCAGGAGCCGGGGGCAAGCGGAAATCTGATCCGCGGGCTCGAAGCACCAGTTCACAGCCCTCAAGAACAGCTCCCGGCGCACAGACTATTCAACGGGGTCAGGCCCGCCACGATACGACGGCGTCAGCGGACGGCCGCGGCCATCCTCCACCCGCAGCCGCCCCGGCGAGACGGAAACCGCGCATGCACGGCCCGGCCCGGCCGCAAAGCGGCAGCAACCCCAGCCCGCCGCAGACCCGCACCCCCCCCAATTTTCACGCCGCACGGCGTCCCGGAGGGCACCAGCGACTATTCAGCAAGCGTCAGCGGCTTGAGGTGGCGAGCGGGCGTGGTCGTGTTATGCGGCGGGTTCGAGTCCGGGCGGGAGCCATGTGCGGCCGTTGAATAGGTGGCGGAGGGCGTCGAGCTTGCTGATGCCCCATTTGGCCGCGGTGGACAGGTAGGACTGGGTTACGGCGAAGTCGGCGAGTCCCTCGATTGTCCGCCAGCACCCTGCTGAGCTGCGCTGCTGGACCTTGACGGGGCGGATGGTCCGCTCGGCTTCGTTATTGTCCTTATCCGGAACTCGGAATAAGGACAATTATCCCGATGCTGCGGTTATGCCGATGTTCGCGGTTCGCGGCGGTCCCGCCGCTGGTCAGGGCGGTGCCCTCGCCGCATAGTGCGGCATAGTCTCACAGGCTTTCGAGGAAGGCGAGGAGCTTGTCAGGGGGCGTGTAGCGGCCCGGCCGGGTGTGCGGCGGTGCGGTCCGGTCGAGTGCCTTCTGCTTGAGTTCGAGGTCGGCGTGCAGGTAGGGACGTGTCGATGCGGGAGATTCGTGTCCGAGCATGAGGGCGATGGACGGCCCGCCGGCGCCTGTGGATTGCAGCTTCATCGCGAAAGAGTGCCGCAGGACATGCGGGGTGACGTTCTTGGCGGCGATCCCGGGGCATGTCGCGGCTGCTGAGGCGGCGTGGATCTTGATGCGCTCCGCGACGGCGTCGGTGCTCATCTTCCTGGCGGTGCCGCGGGCGGTGAACACGAAGCTGCCGGGACCGGCGGGGTTCTCGCGGTGCCACTGCCGCAGTCCGGTGATGGCGGGCTGCTGGAGCGGGCTGAGCCGTTCTTTCCGGCCCTTGCCGTGCCAGAGGACGCGGGCTCCGGGCCTGTCCAGGGTGACATCAGCCCAGGTGAGACCGGTTACCTCTGATACTCGCGGGCCGCTGGTGAGCATGAGGAGCATCAGGAGGCGGTCCCGGCGGCCGGTCCAGCTCCCGGTGTCCGGGGCGGCCAGGAGGACGTCGGCTTCGTCCTCGGTCAGCCAGGCGACCGGCTTGCGGGACGGCTTGCGGGGCTGGATGGCCAGGACCCGGGCGATGAGGGCGGCGTGCTCGGGGTGGCCGAGGGCGGCGTGGCGGAACAGGGAGTGGATGGCGGCGAGCCGCTGGCTGCGGGTCCGGCTCGTGTTGTGCCGCTCGTCTTCGAGCATGGCCAGGAAGCCGCTGACCGTCGCGGCGTTGACGTCGGCGAAGTCGAGGTCGGACGGGCGGGTGCCGGACTGCTCGCGGATCCACGTGAACAGGAGCCGGAGCGTGTCGCGGTAGGACGCGATGGTGTGCGGGCTGGCGCCGCGCTGGGCGGTGAGGTAGCCGGTGAAGAACGACTCGACGGCGGGGGCGAGAGCGGTCATCGGAAGTTGCCTCCCTGGTAATACAGGGCCGCGCGCTCGGAGACGGCGTCGGCGAGCGCGGGCGTGATCGTCAGGTACCAGTACGTGTGGGCGGGGCCGATATGCCCGAGATGGGTGGACAGGACCGCGATGCGCGCATCGACGTCGAGGCGCTGGCGGTGCGCGTCGAGGAGGGTGCTGACCGCGAAGGCATGGCGGAAGTCGTGCAGTCTCGGGGAGCCGCAGCCGGGCCGGGGTTCCAGTCCGCATCCGGCGGCCAGCGACCGGAAGATCCTGCGCGCCGTGTTGCCGTTGAGCCGTCGGCCGGCCCGGCCGATGAGCAGGGCGGCGGTGCCGCCTGCGGCGTGCTGCTCCCGGAACCGCAGGTAGCCCGACAGCGCCGCAGCCGCCGACGGGTGCAGCGCGATCAGCCGCTTCCTGCCGTACTTGCCGGTGACCGCGAGCACCTGTCCTGTGATGTCGAGGTCGTCGGCGTCGATGGCGAAGGCTTCTCCGCTGCGGATGCCGGTGCTGGCAAGAAGCCCGATGAGCGTGCGCATGCTGGCGGCCAGGACCGGTGACGGCAGCGCGCCGGCCGCAGCCATGAGCCGGGCGGTCTCCTCGCCGGAATACAGGTAAGGGACCCGGCGGGTGATCCGGCCAGGGATAAGCCCGCCCGGGATGGGATCGGCTGCGGCCGGGTCCAGGGCGTGCACGTAGCCGGCGAACGAGCGGACGGCCGCGAGCCGCTGGGCGTGCCAGGCCCGGGCGGTCCCGGCCGGGGCGGTCGCGAACGCGATCGCGGCGGGCACCGTGATCCGGGTCTCGCCGCGGGCTTCCAGGCTGTCCAGGAACGATCCGAGCAGCTGCTCGCGACCTTCGAGCCGGTAGCCGCGGGCGCGGCGCGCGGCCAGGTGCGCTCCGATAGCCGCGCGCAAGCCGGCGGTCATCGCGGTCCTCCTTCATCCGGCCAGGGCCGGGCCACCGACCGCAGCGCGGTCAGATCGGAACGGGCGTAAACAGCCGTCACCTGCGGGCCGTCGTGCCGCAGCAACTGCCCGGCCTCGGCCAGGCCGCCCCCGGCGGCGAGCACGCCGCAGGCGGCGGTATGCCGGAGCAGGTGCGCGGCCCCGTCGCCGCGGATCCCGGCATCGCGCAGGGCGCGGCCGGCGACGCTCGTCACCGCGGCATGGGTGACCGGGGCGTGCGGCGCGTCCAGCGCCAGGAACACCTGCCGGTGCGCCGTCCCGGCCGGGCGGCCCTCGCGCAGGTAGCCCGCCAGCAGCCCGCCGACGTCGGCCGGAAGCGGAACCTGGTCGGCCCGGTTTCCCTTGCCGCGGACGGTGATTACCCCCTGCCGCCAGGCGATGTCGTCCAGCAGCAGCCCGGCTGCTTCCCCGGCCCGCAGGGCCAGCCGCAGCAGCAGCGCCATCATCGGCTCGTTCCGCAGCCCGCCCGGGGCCGCCCGCACGAACGCGAGGAACTCCGCCGCCTGCGCGGGGCTGAGGCCTTTCGGCACGGCCGGGCCGGCAGGGGCGGCGAACGACCCGACGAACCCCGCGAGCGGAACGGCGGTAAGGCCTTCCAGCCACGCGAAGCGCAGCAGCGCCCGCACGGCGTTCGCCCGGACCTGCGCGGACCGGGGCCGCAGTCCCGAGGCACCCGCAGTGGCCAGGTCCGAGACCCGGGCAGCGGTCAGGACGCCGATCTGCCCGGCGCAGGCATCGGCGAAGGGCCGTGCCTGGTGAAGGTAGCTGGACACCGTGGCCGGGGCCAGGCCCCGCTCACGGGACAGCCATCCCCCGAACCGAGCCAGCAGCACGTCCACCGGCTCGTGCGATACGACGACCGTGGCGGGCGGGACGGCACCGAGTTCCCGCAGGTAGCTCAGCACGGGCCGGAGCGCACGCCCGGACCGCAGCTGAACCCGGTCCCTCCTGACGGCGGCGTACTCGCCGGCCACCTCGCTGCTCAGCCCGGCCAGCGGCACGCCCTGCTGCGCGAGCCAGCCGGCCAGATGCCGCAGCAGCGCGACCTGCGCCTCGCAGGTCCGCGGCGAGTACCCGAGTCCGCCCAGCCAGGCGACGAACCCGTCCGCGTACTCCGCCAGCCCAGGAACTCCCGCTTCTGGTTCCCGACGTTCCATGATCTTCTCCTCTCCACCTCGCTCGGGTGGGATGAGCAGATCATCACTCGTCAGTTATGCCGCACTATGCGGCGAGGGCACCGCCCTGACCAGCGGCGGGACCGCCGCGAACCGCGAACATCGGCATAACCGCAGCATCGGGATAATTGGTGAAGATGTCCAGGTCAGGGCGGGTGGCGAAACGGAGGATCATGTCCTCGAAGTTCAGGAACCGGCGGGCGATCCGGCGGGCGTCCCCGGCGGTGGCGGTACGCCGGTAGATGTTCGCCGCCAGCCCGTCCGCGGCGAGTGCCCGGTAGCGGGTGACCAGGCTGCCCGGGATCTCCGGGTCCAGGGCCGCGTTCCCGGCCGCGCGGGCGTCCCGCGCGGCGCCGCGGGCCCCGATGAGCAGGGCTGCCATCTGCGAGGCCCAGCCCTGCTTTCCGGGCTCGAAGTCGTAGAGGTCCTTCAGGTCCCTGAGCAGGTGCGCGTTATGAAGAATTCTTCATAAGTCGCAGTATGCGGAACCGGGGATTATGCGGAACGGCGCGGCCGGGGTGGCGCGGGTGGCTTGCCGTGGCGGGGATCGCTCAGTTGCCAGGGCTGGGAGGTTCTGCATAATCACAGGCTCTCCAGGAAGGCGAGGACGGGGTCAGGCGGGCGATACCGTCCGGGTGCTGTGCCGGGCGGGGTCGTCCGCGCGAGTGCCCGTTCTTTCAGCTGAAGGTCTGCGTGGAGGTAGATCTGGACTGTGCGCAGATCCTCGTGTCCCAGCCATAGTGCGATGGTGGCCAGGTCAACCCCGCTGCGCAGAAGGGTCATCGCGCAGGTGTGGCGAAGGGTGTGAACGCCGATTTTCTTGGCAGCGAGTGAGGGGCAGTCCGCTGCTGCTGAGCGCGCGTGCTTGATGACGAGTTTTCGCACTGTGTCGCGGCTGAGGCGATGCCCGCCAGGACCGGGGAAGACTGGTCCGCGGGGATCTCCGCCTCGTTCGCTGAGCCATGGGCGCAGGGCCGCGACGGTGTGGCTGGACAGCGGGACGGCCCTTTCCTTGCGTCCCTTGCCGAGGACCTGGACGTGCGCGCCGCGGCCGAGGGTGATGTCGGCGTTGCGCACGGCGGTCAGCTCCGATGCCCGCAGGCCGGTCTGCACGGCGAAGGTGAGCAGGGCCCGGTCGCGCCGTCCTGTCCAGCGCCCGGTGCCGGGTGCCTTCAGCAGCGCGTCGGCCTCGTCAGGCTCCAGGAAGCTGACCAGCGGGCGGTCGCGGCGCTTGGACGGGATCGCGAGCACCCGTGCGATGAGCGCTGCGTGCTCGGGATGGCGGTGCGCGGCGAAGGTGAACCACGAGCGCAGCGCGACCAGCCTGGCGTTGCGGGTGGCGACGCTCACGCCTGGGTTCGACAGTTGGGGTAGTGCTCTAGTCGACGAATAGGAGTGTTGACCTGCGGATATGGCTCAGCGCCCGGTGACGGGGCGTGTCACTAGGCGCTGAGGAACGTGCTGGTCAGGGCTTCGGGCTGATCTCGATGATCTTCTTCGGCGGGTCCAGGCCCAGCGCGGTCAGGATGTCGCGCTGGGGCTTGCCCGGCTCGGTGGTCTGCTGGAAGGTCCCGGCCGGGCCGGTAAAGGTGACCGCGTGGATGCGCTGGAGCTCGGTGCGGATCCGGTTCCAGGTCCAGGATTCGCCGGCGGTGGTCTCCGCGACGCGGATCAGCAGCAGGGCGAGCCAGCACAGCAGGACGTGGGCGCGGATGCGGTCCTCGCGCCGGTGGTAGACGGGCCGCAGGTCAAGGATCTGCTTCATGTCGCGCCAGCCGCGTTCGACTTCCAGGAGCTGCTTGTAGCCCAGGGCGATGTCCTCGGCGGACAGGTGCGGGTCTGAGCAGCGCAGCAGGTACTTGCCGTCCAGGTTCGTCTCGGTCCTGATCTTCTGCTTGTCCACGCGCAGCAGCCCGCCGGGGGTCACGCGCAGGAAGCGCCTGAGCCCGGGCTTGCCCGATAGCGTGCCCTCGATCCGGGCGCGTTCGGTCCTGGTCAGCTTGTCTGCACCGGTGATCACTTCTTCGAGTTGCGCGACGAGTTCCGCGCGCACGATCGCGTCGCGTTCGGCCTGGGCCGGGTTGCAGCAGAGCACGAACCGGTCGTCGGTGCCGATGTTCACTTCCTTGACCTGCATGTTGTCTTTGACGGTGGCGTAGCGGCCCTGCCGGGACAGTGCCGCCCTGACCTCCGCGGAGCCGGAGCGGAGTTTCTCCCCGATGATGTACCCGCCGCCGCCGCGCATCAGGGCCCGCCGGTTCTTCCGTGAGGTGAAGCCGCGGTCGGCGACCCAGATGACCCGCGAGAGGGTCCATTCCCTGATGTCGTCGCGGACCTGGCGGATCAGGTCGGTATCGGTGGTGCTGCCCGGCCAGGACCAGACCCGGACCGGGATGCCGTCGCGGGTGACCGCCATGCCGACCACCACCTGGGGCAGGTCATCGCGTGAGTCCTTGGACTTGCCGCGGGCGCGGAACCCGGTCTCCTTGACAGCCTCGTCGCTGTCTTCTGCCACGCGCTGGCCGTCTTCGTCGCGCGGCACGGGCTCGTCTTCCTCGCCGGTCTCGAAATAGGTCGAGGTCGTGTCAAAGAAAAGCAGATCGACTTCGAGGTTAAGCAGGTCCGTGACCTGGCGGTAGGCCTCTTCCGCCAGGCTGGGCTCGATGGTGAGCAGGTAGTCCATCGCCCGGTAGCAGGACTGCTCGTCGATCTCATCCAGGCCGTCGATGTGCACGTCGCCGCTGATCCAGCCGGCCGCGGCGAGCTTGGAGGAGGCAGCCAGGGCCCGGTTGGCCACCAGCGCGAACAGGACCCGCTCGACCCTGGGATCCAGTCTGCGGCCAGTGAGCTGGCGGCGGATCACCGCGTCCAGGCCGAGCCGGCGCCACAGCTGGTCCAGAGCGTACGTGCCGCCGACCGGGCGCGAGGACGTCAGCGTGAGCTCGCCCGCCGAGGCCGCCGCGACGGCGTCAGCCGGATCCAGCAGCCGGGACAGCGCCGCGACCAGGCGCCTGACCGCGTCCCGGTCGAGTTCGTCTTCCCGGCCGAAGGAATGCAGGACCTTGGTGCGCGAGACCCCGGCCCGGGGGTCCCACTCGTTATGGGCCAGCTGCAGGTACCGGATGACCTGCCCGTCTTTCGTCTTGCGCGACGACGCCTTCACGTACACAGCGTGAAGGCTAGCAGGTCTGCCAACTAGAGGATCACGGCATTTACCGAGGTCAACGCAGTGTGATCAAGCAAACCGTGTCACTAGGCACCTTCGCGGTCTGCCGCTAGCCGGAACCCGCTGACCTGCACCATCATCCCATCCACCGCCCAGAAACCCCGCTCAACTGTCGAACCCAGGTCACGCCGCGCTCTTTCTCAAGGTGGGTGAGGAACCCGCTGATCGTGGTGGCGTCGAGATCCTCGAAGCCGAGTTCGGCTGGCTGCTTCCCGCTGGTCTGGGCCATATAGGCGAAGAGCAGCCGGAAGCAGTCCCGGTAGGCCGCGACGGTGTGCGGGCTGGCCTGCCGCTGGCCGATCAGGCGCTGGGTGAAGTACTCCTGCAGCGCCGGGGCGATCGTGCTCATGATCGCGTCCCTGGCGGCGCCTCGAGCCGCTCGGCGGCGAGCGCGAGCAGCTCCGGTGACGCCGACAGGTACCAGTAGGTCCACTTCGGGTCCGCATGACCGAGCCAGGTGGACAGCTGCGGCAGCCGGGCCTGCACGTCGGCGCCCTCGTGATACCAGCGGATGAGGGTGTTCACGGCGAAGGAGTGCCTGAGCCCGTGGATAGTCGGCCGGCAGCGGTCCGAGCGGGGCCGGATCCCGGCCCGGCCGAGGAGGACCTTGAACATCTGCTGCGTGGCCTCGTAGTTCAGGCGGTTGCCGGCCGGGTGGACGAACACGGCCGGCTCACCCGGTACCGGTGACAGCTCCCCGCGGCGGCGCAGGTAGCGGCCCAGCGCGCTGACCGTGCTCGGGTGCAGCAGGAGCTGCCTGGACTTACCGAACTTCGAGTCCGAGATGGTGAGCAGGCCCTCGCCGGGCGACAGGTCCGAGCGGTCGAGACGAATGGCTTCGCCGATTCGCATGCCGGTCACCGCAAGCAAGGCAATGAGCGTCTCGTAGGTGGCCGCCGACAGCGGCCAGCGCACCTGCCGCGCCGTCGCCAGCAGCGCGGCAACGTCGTCCGCGGAGTAAAGATACGGCGTCGTCCGCCGGCGGGGCGGCAGCCAGCCGAGCGGCGGCACCTCGGTGGCCGGATCGCTGGCCTGCAGCCAGCTCGAGAAGCCGCGCACGACGGTCAGCCGCATCGCCAGCCACCCGGCGGAGGCCTTCGCTGGTGCGCTGACCCAGGCCAGCGCCAGCTCGCTGGTCACCCGGCTGGCGCCGGCCTGCTCGCAGAAGCTGACGAACTGCTCCAGCAGCAGGCCGTCACGAGCCAGCTTGAAGCCAAGGGAACGGCGCACCGCCAGGTACTCAGCCAGCGCAGCCCGGAGTGGCTGCCCGTTCATGACTCGCCTCCTGGCCAGGGAAGGACGAGTGCATCCAGCGCACGATGGTCGACTTTCGCGTAGATCGCGGTCGTCGCCACCCTGGCGTGCCGCAGGACCTGGCCGACCTCGGCGAGCGAGGACCCGGCTGCCAGCATCTGGGTGGCCAGGCTGTGCCGGAGCCGGTGCGCCCCGGCGCTGGGGACCCCGGACCGTTCACAGGCGTTATGCACCGCCCAGGTGACCGCCCGCGGCGTGATCGCGCCGGCCGGAGCCGTTGCCCGCAAGAACACCGCCCTGCTCTTGACCTTCTTAGGCCGGATGCGCAGGTAGGCGGCGAGCGCCGCGCCGACGTCAGAAGGCAGCGGGAGCCGGTCATCCCGGCCGCCCTTGCCGTGCACGGTGAGCTCGCCTGCTCGCCAGCCCAGGTCGTCCAGGGACATCGACGCGACCTCGCCGGCGCGCAGCCCCAGGCGCGCCAGCAGCATCAGCATCGCGTAGTCCCGGCGCCCGAGCCGGGTCCGCCGGTCGCAGCTCGCCAGCAGCCTCGCGACCGTCGCCGGCGGGAGTGCCCGGGGCAGGCCGCATCCTTTGCGGTTGGCCACCGCGGGAACCGCCTGCGCAAGGGGTGCCCCGGCGAGACCTTCCACGTGGAGGAAGCGCAGGAAGGACCGCAGCGCGCTCGCGAGGTTCACCGCGCCTGCCCGGCCGCGCCGCGGCAGCTCACGGACGCAGAAGGCACTGACCGCGGCGGCATCAAGTCCCCGCTGCCCGGCGGCTGCCCCCGGGTATCCGTCCAGGAACAGCGCCGCCGTCCTCAGGTACTGCGAGATCACGGCCGGCACCAGGCCCCGCTCCTCGGCGAGGTAGGCCCTATAGCGGCCAAGCAGCTCCTCCTCTGCGCTGGCCGGCGGCATGGCGGCCGGTGAGGCCGACAGCACGCCCTGCGCCCGCAAGAACACCTGCAGCCGCCCAAGGGAACCCGGCGTCAGCCGGGCCACGTAGCCACCGGCCTTACGGGCCGCACAGTACGCAGCGATCTGCTCGCAGCTCAACGCGTCGAGGCCCTCACCGGTCATCCAGCGACTGAGGTGCGACATCAGCCGCAACTGCTCGGCGGTGGACAGGTCCGTGAACCCGCAGCCGCGCAACTCCCGGCCAAAACCTCGCGCGTACGGCGCCAGGGGCCCAGCCACCCTCACCTTCGTCCACGACTGCATCGCTGACCTCCTCTCCCAGGCACCATGCCTGCGGAGAGAAGCATCCGTCAGCCAGCCGCGATTATGCAGAACCTCCCAGCCCCGGCAACTGAGCGATCCCCGCCACGGCAAGCCACCCGCGCCACCCCGGCCGCGCCGTTCCGCATAATCCCCGGTTCCGCATACTGAGCCCCGCACCAGGCATGCAGCGCGCCGGTGAGGTGCGAGTACCCGGAGTAGCCATCGCGGACGATGATGCCGGCGTAGCCGGGGAGAACATGCCCGGCGTCGATGGCGTCCGCGGACCGGTCCCCGGTGTGCATGAGCGTCAGGTAGGCGGTGCAGGCCAGGTGCACGTACCGCATCCCGCCCGCCGCGCGGGCCGGGGTCTCATCCGCGTGCACCGCCGGCGCGTCCCGCAGCAGCTCCCGAACCCGGTCCGCGAACCCGCTGGCCCCGATCAGCGCGGCGGCCTTCCCGCGGATTCCGGCCATCCACCCGGCGGAGACCGTGAGGCCGGCGAGCTGGCACAGCACCAGCGTGGCCCGGTAAACCGGGATGTGGTGGCCGGCGGTCAGGTTCGCGGCCTGCGCGGATGCCTCCGGCCCGAAGCTGGCCCGCGCCCGCACGTGCACAGGCAGCCCGCCCTCGGTGACCGTCCCGCAGCACGGGCACTGCTTCGCCTGCGCCACGTACCCGGTGACCCTCGGCGCCGGCGCCGGCTCGATGTCGGTCACCTGGTGGCGGCGCTGCGCCACGGCCGCCTCGCCGGCCAGGCCCTCCCCGCACCCGCGGCACGCGGCCGGCGGGAAGAACAGCCGCTCGTCCGGGTCACCGGCCAGGCGCATCGTCGTCCCCGGCTCGCCCGGCTGCTTCCCGGGCCGCCGTTTCCCCCGCTCCCGCGCCGGCCGGTCCCGGCCCTGCTTCTTATACGGGCTGTCCGACGACGGCGGCCGCGACGACGTGGAGGAGTCCCTGCGCGCCTGCCGCTCAAGATCCTCCACCCGGGCTTGCAAGACCGTGACCTGCGCGGACAACTCCTCCGCCTGCGCCGTCTGCACGGCGATCAGCCGGTACGCCTCAGCCAGCCGCACCGCCAGCTCCGCATGCGGCAGCGCAGCAAGATCCTCCGCGGAGGGACCACCGGGCACGTCGGGCACGACAGGTATTCATCACCATCCCGGCCCGCCCGTCAACCACCCGCAACGGCGTGTCCGCGGCGGGACTGTAATCTCAACGGTGTAACTTCCGAGACGGAGGAGACACCAGATGACTGACGTGACGACGGACCAGGTCCGGGATGAGGTGGAGCTGTCGGCTGCCGACGAGCAGCTGGTGCGCGAGCTCACCGAGCGGGCCCGCACCGGCGGGCTGAAGCTGACCGGCGAGGGCGGCCTGCTCGGGAGGCTGACGAAAATGGTCATCGAGGGCGCGCTGGAAGGCGAGCTGGACGATCACCTCGGATACGCCAAGCATGACCCGGAAGGCCGCGACGGCGGGAATTCCCGCAACGGGCGCAGGGCCAAGACGGTAATCACCGACACCGGGCCGGTGGAGATTTCCGTGCCGCGGGACCGGGATTCCAGCTTCGAGCCGAAAATCGTCGCCAAAAGGCAGCGGCGGCTGACCGGGGTCGACGACATGGTGATTTCCCTGTCGGCGAAAGGGCTCACCCACGGGGAGATCAGCGCGCATCTGCTCGAGGTGTATGGCGCGGAGGTCTCCAAGCAGACGATCACGGCCATTACCGACCGGGTGATGGAGGGCCTGGCGGACTGGCAGAGCCGGCCATTGGATCCGGTGTACGCGGTGATCTTCATCGATGCCATCAACGTGAAGATCCGTGAGGGCCAGGTCGCCAACCGGCCCATCTACCTGGCGCTGGGCGTCACCGTGGACGGCGAGCGGGACGTGCTGGGCCTGTGGGCCGGGGAGCACGGCGACGGCGAGGGGGCCAAGTACTGGCTGCGGGTCCTGACCGAGATCAAGAACCGCGGCGTGCGGGACGTGTGCATGCTGGTCTGCGACGGGCTCAAGGGCCTGCCCGACGCGGTGAGCGCGGTGTGGGAGAAGACCATCGTGCAAACGTGTATCGTCCATCTGCTGCGGAACTCGTTCAAATACGCATCGAAAAGGGACTGGGCGCAGGTCGCGAAGGACCTGAAGCCGGTTTACACCGCGGCATCCGAGGCCGAGGCGCTGGACCGGTTCGCCGAATTCAGCGGCAAATGGGAGAAGCGGTACCCGGCCATCATCCGGCTCTGGGAGAACGCGTGGGCCGAGTTCGTGCCGTTCCTGGCCTTCGACCGGGAAATCAGGACCGTCATCTGCACGACCAACGCCATCGAATCCATTAATGCCCGGCTGCGGCGCGCCGTGAATGCCCGCGGTCATTTCCCGACCGAGCAGGCAGCCCTGAAGTGCCTGTACCTGGCGATCATGAGCCTGGACCCGACCGGCCGCGGCCGCCAGCGGTGGACCAACCGGTGGAAGGCCGCCCTGAACGCCTTCGACATCACCTTCGACGGCCGCCTCAGTGCGGGACGCAAGTAACAACAGAGGAAGAAGTTACACCGTTAGCTTGACAGACCCAACTCCTGAAACAGGGGTTAAATAGCAAGCTTAGTGGGTGACTGCGTAAGTTCGTCGGGGTCAGGGTTCGGGTTCGTGTCCGGGCTCTGTGAGGTGGACGGTGCAGGCGGTGTCGAGGGCTTCTTGCGGGGTGCCGATCGGGAGTCCGGTGCGCAGGACGGCGTCTTCGTAGCGGTCGCTGGCGGCGGAGTAGATCGCGAAGCCGAAGGAGTGGGCGGAGCCGCCGTAGCGCAGCCGGAACAGCGGGATCTGCTTGCCGTCGCGGAGCACGCCGGTGATGTAGGCGAAGCTGCCGTGGTATCTGGCCCGGACTTTGGCCAGCTGCGGCCAGTTCTTCTCGGCGTGATCCAGCAGCCGCAAGATGATCGAGCTGCGGGTCGGTTCCGGGATGGCGGGCATGTGCCCCATCATGCCGCGCGGCGGTGCCCGGGCCGGTTAGGATCCCGTGCCCGGGAGCGGATTGCATCGCTGTGATCTGACCCGGAGCTGCCATGCCGCTGCTTCGCGCTGTGCCGGTCATGCTGAGCGCCGGCGAGCGTACCACCTTGAAGAAACGCGTCCGGGGGGCGAAGACGGCGCACCGGGACCGGCTGCGCGCGCAGATCGTGCTGGCTGCCGCGCGCGGCCGGGACAATGCGCGGATCGCCGCGGACCTGCGGATCACCGCGGACACCGTGCGCAAGTGGCGGGGCCGGTTCGCCGGCCGCGGCCTGGACGGGCTGGCTGATCTGCCCCGCTCCGGGCGGCCGCGGCGGATCAGCGAGCTGACCCGGGCCGCGGTCGTCGCGCTGGCCTGCCAGCTGCCCGCCGCGACCGGGGTGCCGCTGTCGCGCTGGACCGGGCCGGAACTGCTGGCCGAGATCACCAGGGCCGGGCTGGGCCGCCAGCTCTCGGTGTCATCGGTGCTGCGGATCCTGGCCGAGCACCCGGTCAAGCCCTGGCAGTACCAGTCGTGGATCTCCCCGCGCGACCCGGACTTCGCCGCCAGGGCATCTGTCATCCTCGACCTGTACCAGGGGTTTCACCAAGGCAGGCGGCTGCGGCCCGGCGACCGCATCCTGTCCGTGGACGCCAAGCCGTCCATCCAGGCCCGCGGCCGCTGCCGCCCCACCGCCCCGGCCGCGCGCGGCAAGCCCGTGCGGGTCGAGCACGAATACGTCCGGCACGGTGCCCTCGCCCTGCTGGCCGCGCTCGACGTGCACACCGGGAAAGTGTTCGCCGCCACCCCGGCCACCACCGGCATTGCCCCCTTCATGGACCTGATGAGCCAGGTCATGAGCTTGCCGGAGTACAAGGACGCGCCCCGGGTGTTCGTCATCGTGGACAACGGCTCAGACCACCGCGGCCAGGCCGCCGTCAGGCGGCTGCATGACGCCTGGCCGAACGCCATCATGATCCACACCCCGGTCCACGCCTCCTGGCTGAATCAAGCCGAAATCTTCTTCTCCATCACCCAGAAGAAAGTCATCTCGCCCAACGACTTCGCCAGCCTGGATGAACTCGCCGGCACCCTGCTCGCGTTCGTGGACCGCTACAACCAGACCGCCCGGCCGTTCAACTGGAAATTCACCGCCGCAGACCTGGCCCGGCTCCTCGACCGGATCAGCGCCCATGAGCACGCCGCCCAAAACCCGGCCGAACTACCGGAGGCAGCCTGACGACCCTCGACGAACTTCCGGCGTCACCCACTAAGTCCCCGCATGGCGCGTCCGTCTATGGCCATATAGGACGACGAGAGGATTGTGCTCGATCGCCACAGGCGGCAGATCCTCGACCTGTCGCTTGGAGAGGTTGAGCCGGATTCCGGCCTCGACCCTGGTGACCGCCCCGATAGGGATGGCGACTTCCTTGCGTCCCCACAGGTGCCCCTCTTGCAGGAGTATGTGCGTCACCTGATGGTTATCGGGGTCGATGACAAGGCCTTCAACCTGCCCGATATCCCCGTCCGTAGCATGGACATGCTCACCGCGGCGTACCTGCACTTCGCCTACGGGCACCGAATCGTAGGTGACCGTCCGCCGCCTGCACCACACCTGGTCCGGCTCATAGGCCGGGTGCTCCCAGACCTCCTCGAAATGCGTTTCTTCGGCCGGGTCGAGTTTGTCGAACTCGGCCTTGGTGCAGCTCAGACGGATTCCTTCCGTCGTGATCTCGGTGAGGTCCACCGGAACGAGCCGGTGAATATGATGCCCGTGCGGGTGCTTCGGCCCGATCACCAGATGGGTGACCGTAAGGCCGACTGGGTTAACGACCACGCGGACCACATGACCGGTGGCCCCATCGGTACAGCTGACGCTGGCCCCGATGGCGACCGGTATCTGTGTCATCGGCCCGACCTCCTTGTTGCCTGGATGAGGCCGCATGAGCCCGCGCCGGTAGGGATGACCAGTCGCTACGGCGGCGAGGTTGATCGGATCCACGCTATCAGCTTGGGAAGTCTGTGGCGCTGCTTGCCTGCGACCTGCTGATTCCGTGACCTGCGGGGATCTCGATGGTTTGACCGTGAGCGATCGTGACTACCCGCAAACGCTCCTCCGATCGGGAACGCAGCGGGCACGGCGGCCCTTCGTCCCGCACTGGCGGCGCCGCTGGACGTTTGGCCACCGTCCCAGCTAGCTCGGTGTGCTGGCGGCCGTTCTGGCTGGCGGCTTATCTGATGACCCTCGACTGGTCAGGCCAGATCTCGCGGAGAATCTCCTGACCTGCGGTTATATCGTGGAGCGGGTGACGGGAATCGAACCCGCACTATCAGCTTGGGATCTGTACCGCCCGGGCCTGTCACATGGCCTGATCTGCGGGACGGGTGTCCCCCGCCACGCCGGCGAGTGGTGCCAGCAGGATCACGATGATCAAGGTCAGGTACGGGACGCTGAACTCGGTGATTCCCTGGTTTTTCTGGGTCAGAACGAGTGCCCAGCCGAAGAACACTCCGACCAGCAGGCCGATGAGCGTGCCCTGCGAGGCAATGATCACGGACTCCAAGCGGATCGTGGTGCGGAGCTGGCGGCGCGTCATTCCCACCGCGCGCATAACGCCGAGCTCGCGGGTGCGTTCGAAGATCGACAGGGCGACCGTGTTGCCGATGCCGAGCAGCGCGATGACGATCGCCAGGGCCAGGAGCACGTAGATGAGTGCAGCGCATGGTCATAGCGAGAAGCTACCTGCGGTGAAAATATTCGCCACATGGGGTGCTGAACGTGTGCGCGCCGGATGAAGGCCGCCGCCGAACTCGTCACCGCGCTGCGTGAGGCCAGAACCTGCCTCGCTGCCGCCGCCCACCGGGCCCTGAAATGTCACTATCCCCGCGGCGGGTTCGGCGTCCGGTTCCGCGAGGATAGCGCTCCGTCACTTACCGCTGAAGGATGTAGGTGCCTGGTGCGGGACCCAGCGGCCGGAATTTCGCGCTGCCCAGCGTGCGCCGGGCTTGCTTCATGCCGCCGCTGCGGTCCGCCAGCCACGTGGTGTAGTCAGGCCACCAGCTGCCCTGCGCCGTCTCGGCTTGGGCCAGCCATTCGCGGTGATCGGGCGGGTTGCCGGGCGCGAGCCGGTAGGTCGCCTTCGGGTTCGACGGCGGATTGACCAGGGCGGCGATGTGCCCGGCGTTGGAGAGCACGAACCGGATGTTGCTGCTGCCGAGTAGCTGGGTGGCGCGATAGGCCGACGGCCAGGGCGAAATATGGTCGTCGATGCCCGCCACGACGTAGCTGTCGACGTCGATCTTGGACAGATCGACGGGGGAACCGAGCATGCTGGCGGCACCGGGCTTGGTCAGCGCGTTGTTCATGGCGATCTCGATGAAGTTGCTGTGAAGTGCCGCGGGCATCCTGGTGCTGTCGGCGTTCCAGTAGAGGATGTCGAACGCGGGCGGGGGCTTTCCCTGCAGGTAGTTGTTGACCCAGTAGTTCCAGATTAGGTCGTCGGGCCGTAGCCAGGCGAACACCCCGGCGAGTGTGCGCCCGTCCATGTAGCCGCGGGCGCGGCTGGCGAGCATAGACGCCTTGGCAGTCCCCTCGTCCATCAGCGAGACTGTCGTGCCCGCCTCCGTCATGTCCAGCAGCGTCACGCCCAGGCACAGGCTGGCGACCTGATCGAGCTGCCCGGTCGCGCTCAGGTGCGCGCCGACCATCGACGAGAGGATACCGCCGGCGCACAGGCCGATGAGGTTGATCTTGGGGGCCTTGGTAATTTCGCGCGCCGCACTCACCGACTCCATGACGGCATTGCCGTAGGTGTTCAGATCCCAATTCCGGGCATCCTTGCCGGGATTGCGCCAGGAGATCACGAAGACCTGATATCCCTGCGCCACAAAGAATTCGAGCATGCTGCGGCCCGGCGCGAGGTCGGCAATGTAGTACTTGTTGATCATCGGCGGGACCATGAGCAGCGGGAACTGGTGCACAGTGGGCGTGGTCGGCTGGTACTGGATGAGCTCGAAGACGTCGGTGCGGGCCACCACCGCCCCCGGCGTCACCGCGAGATCCGTGCCGATCTCGAACGCGTCGGGTGCCACCATCGTCGGGATGCGCGGAGAAGAGGCCATATCGGAGACGAAGGCACGGGTACCCCGGACGACGCTCAGGCCGCCCGTGTCGATGAACGCCTTCCACGCGGGCGGGCTGATCAGCAGGTTGTTACTCGGCGCGGACGCAGCGATGAGATTGGTCAGCACGAACTTCAGGCGTGTATTGTCCCGCCAGTCCAGCTCGGCGTCAGCCAGCAGCTTCTCGGCGGCCTGCCCGACCGCCAGGTAAGTCTGGAGGGTGCGCTTGAGCAGCGGGTTCCCGCTCCACGCGGGATCTGCGAACCGGCGGTCGCGGGGCTGCGGAGCGATTGCCGAACGGCCCGCCACGATGCTGGCGAGTTCCGCGGCCAGCTTACCGGACCGCGCGGCCACGGTCCCCGGACGGCTGGCCAGCCGGAGCGCGTAGCGCGTCATGCTGGCATCCGGCCGGAACCTGCGCAGCACGCCCACAGTAGCGTGGGGCAGGAGCAGATCCAGCGCGCCGGCGCCGGCTGACTCAGCGCCGCCGGTGTTCGCTGACTCACCGGCCGTGCGCGTAGTGTTCATGGTCGCGTCGATAGGCGTTTCAGCCGCCACGGTGATCACGTCCTTCTCGTCCGCCATGTGAAAATGGCCATACTCCGGCAAGACAAGCCGCCGGAGCCAACCTTGTTTCAGTCAGACACGCCGATCCGGACATCCGTAGAGTCGACCGGCCTGACCGGGAGGGACGTTGGTCCGCTCGACAGGGCTGGGCGCAGGTCCTGGGCGGGCACAGCGAAGACCGTCAGTCGCCGCAGCGGATGTCGTAATCGTCGTCGTCGACTGCGTGGATGGCCGCCTCCTCCGCGGTCGCCGCACCGCCATCGATCCCGGCGTCGTGTGCGACCAGGTCGGCCTCCTCGTCCCGATAGGCTCCCTCATCCTCGGCTACCAGCCGGCCTGCCCATGGGTCTCGGATGAGTCATGGCAGCTATCGAGGAGGATGGAAAGGAGAAGGGCACGAGGGACCTGTGCAGGTCAGGCCGCGTAGGAGCCCGGGCGGCGCATATTCCGGAGCTGACGGTACGACGGGCTTGGATGCCTCCGGCGGGGCGCGCCGGGTCTACGGCGTGGCGGGCTCGGGCCAGGGAGGAGGCTCCGGCAGCATCCAGGTGTGTCCTGCTTCGGGCGCGGCGGCCGGGTGCGCGATGGCGGCCCCGATGTGATGGGTGAAGGCCCGGATCGTGGACTGGGCGACCCGGTGCATGATCGCCTGGTCCAGTCCGGTGCCCAGGCCGGCCAGCGGCGGCCGGTAGATCCCCGCTACCATGAGCATGATGGCGTCTTCCCCGGCGGGGGTGAGCTTGATGTCGGCGTCCAGAGCCGGGAACAACGCTCCTCCGGGACCGATAGCTTCCCACCGCATCGCCTCGATAGCGAAGTCCTCATGGATCGCCATGTCACTGAACCGCACCGCCACCAGCCTGGACATGCCCGGCGCGGCGCCTAGCGGGCCGACCCGGGCCAGGCCAGTTCCCAGCTCGTCGTAGGCGTGATGGGATACGCGCTGCAGCAGCCCGCCGCGGGCCAGGTTCGCCAGCCTGGCCTTGGCGGCGTTGAAGCCGACGTCCAGCCCTATCTCGGCGCCCAGGAACACGTGGCAAGTCAATTGGAGCAAAGACCAGGCAAGCAGGGACGTAGGTCCCGGCTAATGAGGGTTAGCCGGAGGTCCGCAGGCGATCGGGCAAGACCGCCGGGGCAGGTCGCCTCCGCGATCTGTCACGACCGTCTGACAAGACGGGGAGGACGATACCGGGCAATGGCGTCCGGATCGGGCACGCGGTGGATCCTGACCTGCCGAAGCGATGGACCGGTGCGGGTGGGACACGCAGCACTGATCTACGGAGGCTTCCGGTCGGTGATCTTCATGTCCTGGCTCAATTCGGACGTGCGACTATCAAATACACGGGCGGCGTAGGCGGCCGCCCGGGTGCGCTGCTCCATGCCGAGCTTGACGAACAGTACCGACACGTAGTGCTTCACCGTCTTCTCCGCAACGGACAGCCGCTCGCCGATCTGCCGGTTGGTCAGGCCGTCCCCGATCAGTTCCAGGACCTGGCGCTCCCGCGCGGTCAGCCTGGCCAGCCGGTCGCGCCGGTCCGCCTCGTCCCGCAGCCTGGCCATCACCTTGCCCGCCGCGTGAGGATCCAGCAGCGACTGACCGGAGGCGACCACGCGGACCGCGCCGACCAGATCCGAGCCGCGGATCTGCTTGAGCACGTAGCCAGCTGCCCCGCCATGATCGAATCCAGCAGCGCCTGGTCGTCGCTGAAGGCGGTGAGCATCAGGCAGGCTACCTCGGGCGCCCGCGACCGGACCTCCCGGCAGGCCAAGACCCCGTCGCCATCCGGCAGCCGGACATCGAGCACCGCGACGCCGGGGCGCAGCGCCGGAATCCTGGCCAGCGCAGAGGCCGCGGTGCCGGCCTCGCCGATCACCTCAATGTCCGGCTCGGCCTCGAGAAGGCCCCGGACCCCCCGGCGGACGATCTCCTGATCATCCAGGAGGAACACGCCGATCGGCTTTCGCGCTGGGGCGCCGGACGTCTTGTTGCTCACCGGGCGTGACACCTGACCTTCGCACATAGCCTAGCAAGCTGGACGGGATCCTATCCATGCGACTTTAGGCAGGTCACCCGGACCGGAGTACCGGCAAGGTCCGGTGCGGGCAGCCCGGACGGCCTGCGTGGCTGGCACAAACGGACTCCCCGGACAGGGCCGTTCGACCCTACGGGCGCATGCGGGTGGCTGCGTTCCCGCAGGCAAGGTGCCCGTCGTGGCCGGCCTGGCGGCTGCCGGTGTCCAGCGCGGCATCGGGGCGCGGGCCACCCCCGTCCTGGTGTGCGTGCAGCGGCCGGGATGCCCGGGCGCAGCCGGATGACCGCGGAAGCCGCGATCGGCGCCGTCTGTTGGTATGGCGCGCGGCGGATTACCTTCAGATCATGCTCAAGCGCAGGATCGTGCTGCCGCCGGTGCATCTGTACCCGGCGGATGAGTGGCGCATCGTGGAGGCACGGTACTCAGATGAGTTTGTCGGCCTGACCGAGACCGTCTTCTCGCTGGGTAACGGTTTCGTCGGCGTCCGGGGCAGCTTCGAGGAGGGCCGCCCGGCGCTGGTCCCCGGGACATTCGTCAACGGGTTCCACGAGACCTGGCCGATTGTGCATGCAGAAGGCGCGCCCGCGCTCGCCAAGACCGGCCAGACGATCGTGAACGTGCCTGATACGACGATCATCAAGCTCTACGTGGACGACGAGCCGTTCTTCCTGCCGACCGCGCGCCTGCAGGATTACGGGCGGATCCTGGACATGCGGGCCGGGACGCTGACCCGTGAGCTGGTGTGGGCCACTGACGCCGGCAAGCACGTCCGGGTCCGCTCGCGCCGGATCGTCTCGCTCGAGCACCGCCACCTGGTCGCGATGACCTACGAGGTCACGATGCTCGACGAGCCGGCGCCTGTCGTGATCTCCTCACTGGTACTCAACCGCCAGGACGCCCGCCAGGCCGATGACTTGCCCGAGTACCGGCCGGGAGATCCCCGCCTGGCGACCGTCCTGCCGCACCGGGTGCTCAACGCGAAAGCTGCCGAGCTGGCCGGGCAGCGCATCCTGCTTGGCTACCAGACAACCAGCAGCGGGATGACGCTCGGCGTCGGTGTTGACCACGTGATCGACGCGGCGTGCTCGTCGCAGGCGACGGGGTCCCTCGACGATGAGACGGGCGAGGTACTCCTCACGGCCGATGCGGTGCCGGGCGTCCCGATCCGGATCACCAAGTACGCGACCTACCAGACCTCGCGGAGCATCCCGGTCCCCGAGCTCGTCGACCGGTGCCGCCGGACCCTGGACCGCGCGGTCCGGGACGGGTTCGACGTGCTCGCCGCGGCTCAGCGCGCGAATCTCGACCGGTTCTGGGACCGCGCCGACGTGCGGGTGCAGGCCCGGCTCAATCCGGTGCGGCAGCAGCAGGCGGTCCGGTGGAATCTCTACCAGATCGCGCAGGCGTCCTGGCGCGCCGAAGGGGCCGGAGTCCCGGCGAAGGGGCTGACCGGGCAGGCCTATGAGGGCCACTACTTCTGGGATACCGAGGTCTACGTCCTGCCGTTCCTGTCCTACACCCAGCCCAGGATCGCCCGGAACCTGCTGCGGTTCCGGCACAGCATGCTCGGCCGCGCGCGGGAGCGGGCGGCCCAGATGAGCCAGCGAGGGGCGCTGTTCCCGTGGCGGACCATCAACGGCGAGGAGGCCTCGTCCAATTTCCAGCAGGGCACCGCCCAGTATCACATCAACGCCGATATCGCTTACGCGGTCATGCGCTACGCCAACGTCCAGGGTGACCTGCGCCTGCTCGGCGAGATCGGCGCGGAAATCGTCGTCGAGACCGCCCGGCTGTGGCAGGACCTCGGCTTCTACGGCGCCGACAAGCGGTTCCACATCCACGGCGTGACCGGGCCCGACGAATACACCACCGTGGTCAACGACAACACCTACACCAACCTCATGGCCCGGCTGAACCTCAATTTCGCCGCCGCCACCGTCCGCCGGCTGCGCGAGGAGCGGCCCGGGGACTACACCGCGCTCGTGCACGCTGTCAGACTTCAGCCCAGCGAGGTCGAGTCCTGGGAGCGCGCCGCGGCCGCGATGCACATCCCATTCGACGATGAACGCCGCATTCACCCGCAAGACGAGACGTTCCTTGACCGTGAGCCTTGGGATCTGGACAGCACGCCGCGCGAGAAGTTCCCGCTGCTGCTGCACTACCACCCGCTGGTGATCTACCGGCACCAGGTGCTCAAGCAGGCCGACATCGTGCTGGCGATGTTCCTGCTCGGCAACGAGTTCTCCGAGGAACAGAAGCGCCGCAACTTCGGTTATTACGACCCGCTCACCACCGGCGACTCGTCCTTGTCGGCGTGCGTGCAGAGCATCATCGCCGCCGAGATCGGCGAAGAGCACAAGGCCCTGGAGTACTTCCAGTACGCGCTGCTGATGGACCTGGGCAACGTGGCCGGCAACGCCTCGGACGGAGTCCACATTGCCTCGGCCGCCGGCGTATGGTCCTCGCTCGTCTTCGGGTTCGGCGGCGTCCGCGACTTCGACGGCCGGCTGTCCTTCGCGCCCAGGCTGCCGCGCGCCTGGAACGAGCTCGCCTTCTCGCTACGCTTCTGCGGACGGCAGCTCCGGGTCAAGCTCACCCATGATGAGGAGCGCTACCTCGTCGAGGAAGGCGAGCCGCTGAACGTACTCGTCCGGGGCGAGTCACACCTGCTCAGCCCGGATACCCCCGTCGCGATCAAGCTCCCGCCGCCGTGACCCCGACGCTGAGCGCAGTCACCGACTCTCCATCGCCCGTGCCCAGCTCCGCCCACGCCCGCCTCGCGCCAGAAGAGCCTGGTCGTGAGCGCGCCAAAACGTCACGCGGCCGCAGGACCGGGGTCTGGCGACGGCCAGATTGCCCTGGTGCCAGACACGGCCGGAACATCCAAGGTGCGATGTCCACGGACCTGACCGTGATTGTTGAGCACCGGCCGGGAGCTGACCCGGCCAGGGGAGGTTACCGGCGGAGCCGGTGTCCGTATCCGCGGCCTTGCGGACTTTACCGGTGAGGGCCGGGGATGATGCCCGCGTGCTCCCAGGCAAGGATGGCGTGGCAACATGCCGGGCTCCGCTCGAGTGCGCCGGATTTCGGCCGCCAGCCGGACCTGCTGATCACGATCCCGGGGATCGGACCGAGAGTGGCCTTGGTGATCATCTCTGAGAGCGGGCCGGAGACGGCGGAGTACTTCCTCACCGAGGCGCACCTGGCCTCCTGGGCCGGCTTGTGCCCGGTAACCACGAATCGGCCGGCAAACGCAAGCATGGCAGGTCCGCATGGCAGCCGCTTGTTCCCGGAGCGTGGACTGGCCCCTTATTCCATGGCGGCCCGCCCGAGCGATCGGGCGTGCACAGGGTCTTCGGAAAGGACCGAAGACCCTCGTCTGGCGCGCGCCGCGCCGGGTGTACTAGAGGTCAGATGGCTTGGATAAGCACGCCGCCGTCACGGTGACAGCTTCACAAGTTCCACCGCCCGAGGCCTGGCTGGACGAGCGCGGTGGCCGACCACGTACCCGCTAGACGAAAGGCTCTACGACATGACCAGTAACGTGATCCAGTCGGCCGATATCCGCGAGGTGGCGGTGGTCGGGCTTGGCCTGATGGGCTCGGGCATCGCCGAGCTAGTCGCCCGCAGCGGCCGCCGGGTCGTCGCGATCGAGATCGACCCCAGTTTCCTGGACCAGGGCATGGCCCGGCTGCGCGCCTCCCTGGACAAGGCGGTCACCCGGGGCAAGCTCACCGATACCGCACGGGAGGAGATACTCGCCCGGATCCGGCCCACGGACAACATCGCGGCCGGAGTGGCCGGCGCCGACCTGGTGATCGAGGCCATACCAGAACGCATGGACCTCAAGAGGAGCCTGTACGCCCAGCTGGACGAGGCCTGCCGGGCCAACGCGATCCTGGCCACCAATACCTCCTCGCTATCGGTCACGGAGATCGCGGGCGGCACGCAGTATCCCGCCCGGGTAGCGGGACTGCACTTCTTCAATCCCGCTCCGGTCATGAAGCTGGTCGAGGTCATCTCCACCGTGCTCACCTCGCCGGAAACCACCCAGACGCTGGCTCTGCTGGCCCGTGACCTGGGCAAGACTCCCGTCCAGGTCAGCGACCGAGCCGGGTTCATCGTCAATGCGCTGCTGGTGCCCTACCTCAACCACGCGGTGCGGCTGCTGGAAACCGCTCAGGCCACGCGCGAGGACATCGACAAGGCGGCCACCGCAGGGCTCGGCCTGCCGATGGGGCCGCTGACCCTGCTCGACCTGATCGGCCTGGACACGTCCCTGGCGGTCCTGGAGGTGCTCCAGGCTGAGTTCGGCGGCACCCGTTACGCGCCTGCGTCCCTGCTGCGCAAGTTGTGCGATGCCAGGCTGTTCGGCCGCAAGAGCGGACGCGGGTTCTATGACTACCGGCACAGCACCCCCGCGACTGCCGCTGAGGACCAGCACCTGGCGTCTGCGCCTCTTCCCGCCGAGGTGGCGCTGATCAGGGACCAGAGCGGCCTGCTGGACGAGCTGGCCAGCCAGATCACTGTGGCCGGCATCAGCGTCGTGCCGCAGCCATCAGCCGAGACCGGCCTGGTCATCGTGGCGGCAGACCCGGAACACCGGGTCCTGGACGCGGCCCTGGCCGCGGGCCATCCGGCCGATGTGGTCGGTATCCGCTTTACCGGCGCAGGTGACGGCAAGCCGGGGCTCGCAGAGCTGGTGTTGCCGGACGTGACCGCGGCGGGCACGGCCGCTAAGGCGCGCGCGCTCGCGGCCAAGCTCGGCCTGAACGCGGTCCTTTCGCGGGACCGGCCTGGCTTCCTGACCGCGACACTCGCCTACGCGCAGTTCAACGACGCCGTCCGGATGTTCCAGGACGGTTTTGCCAGTCCAGTCGACATCGATATCGCGATGATGCTCGGCTGCGGTTACCCCCGCGGGCCGCTTCAGATGCTCGACGACGCCGGCCCGGCGCACGTCGTCACCGTCCTGGAGGCGATGCACACCGCCACCGGTGACCCGGCGTTCACCCCGGTACCCCTGCTCGCCGAGTACGCCACCGCCGGGACCCGGTTCCGCAGCTGAACGCGGCGCGAGAAACACCGCCCAGAGCGGTTCACGCACGTGACGCAGCTCGTAGGGCAACGACGCAGCGTGACAGGCGGGCGGCGTGACTGCGCTGCGTCGGCCGACGGGACCGGGGCCCGGTCCAGATCGTTTCCTCCGGCTGGCCTTGCTGGCTCGCGTGGCTTTCTGCGCTCACCTGGCCCGCAAGTACCGGCGGATCACCTCAGAGACGCTGACGTGCTCCTCGGCCGCGCGGATCAGCAGGGCACCTTTGAGTTCCGGGTCCAGGCACCCGATGTAAGCCGCCGGCGATCGGTGGTTCTGCCCTACCGTCGGTGTATGCCTGCCAGGAACCGGCCCGCCCCCGAGGACACCGTGACCGTCCGCCGTGTCCTGCTCGACGGGCTCGCCCGCGAAACTGACATCTTCGAGCTGGTGAGCGAGCTTGCGCCGCTGCACCCGCGGGATAACACCTTCCCCGGCGAGGTGTTCCTCCACGTCGCGGCGGACGCGCTGAACTGGTGCGGGGCCAGCCGGGCCGACCCGCTGCCCTTGGCGGGACTACGCGAGCGGTTCCTGCCCGAGTGCACCTTCCGCGGCCGGGAAAACAAGAAGATCCAGTACGCAGCGCTGGCCGCAGCAGCCCTTCATGGCGGGACCGAACCGGACCTGCTTGATGAGGTGGCCTGGTGGCAGACCGACGACTTCTGGCAGTACGCCCTGTTCGCGGCGGTCGCCTACATCCGCGCCGCCGCCAGCCGGGCGGGCGTGCCGGTACGCCAGGCATGCCAGGACCTGGCCCACCGCCCTGGCCACCCGGCGCCATAACGACCATTCGGTACGCAGTGGAAACGGTTATCTGACGATGGGGCGGCCGATCATATCGGCGGTTCCTGTTCCTGTTCACGGTTAAGTCGCGGATTGTGACGGCCTCGCGGCCGTGGTCATCGGGTGGCTGCAGGCCTGCACGCCTGGCGGCCGCAGCCGCCAGGCGGGGCTCTGTCAGGCGGTGTGGTTACCGGGCGGCGCCAGCGATGTAGGCCGCGACGATATAGGTGGCGTGCCGGTCCAGGCTGCCGCGGGCCCGGTCGTACCGGATCGTGGTGCGCGGGTCCGCGTGGGAGACGGCCTCTTGCACGTCGCGCAGCGGCACGCCGGCGTCCAAACTGCGGCGGTGATGAACGCGTGTCTGAGCGTGTGCGGTCCGACGGGCTTGGTGATCCCGGCGCGGCGCGCGATCTTGCGGACGATCCGCCCGGCGCCGTGCCGGTTCCAGCCGTCGCCCGTCTTCGGTGAGGAAGACGGGGCCGTCGCAGCGTTCGCCGGTGGCCAGGTCGATCGCTCGCGCCGTGCGGGGTGCGAGCGGGATGGTGACGATCTTGCCGCCCTTGCGGGTGATCGTCAGGGTCCGGTGGCCACGCTCCAGGCCCAGGTGCTCGATATCAGCGCCGGTGGCCTCTGAGACCCGCAGCCCGTTCAGCGCGAGCAGCGAGGTCAGCGCATGCTCGGTCGGCGGCCCGAGCCCGGCGGCCACCAGCAGCGGGCCTAGCTCGTTGCGGTCCAGGGCGGTGGCATGGGACTCGTAATCCAGCCGCGGCCGCCGGACATACGCGGCCGGGGAGTGGTCCAGGAGCTCCTCCTCGACCGCGTACCGGTAGAACCCGGCGATGGTGCACAGCCGGCGGGTGACGGTCGCGCGGGCGCGGCCTCTGGCCTCGAGTTCTCTGGCGAAGCATTCGATGTCGGCGCGGCGGACCGCGAACAGCGGCAGGGAGCGGGTGCGGCACCAGGTGGTGAACTGGCGCAGGTCCAGCGTGTAAGCCTCTTTTGTCAGTCCGCGGTATCCGGCCAGGAATCCGGCGAGGGCGAGCCGTTCGGGGTCGGTGAAGGCGGGCTGGATCGTGGCGAGGGCAGTGGATGGGGCAGCAGTGGTCATCGGGTACCTCCGGGACGGGCTGAGACCCGGGAGGCTGGGCCAGCTGCGGGTCCCAGCGATTGAGCGGAAACCCAACGTAGACCGGCCCAGCTGGTCACGCCACGTCACAACCAGCTGGAAGCTCGAGCGAAGCCAGTACCGCGAGAGACGCTCCAGACCGCCGATTTGTGTCGTTGGGAGGTTGACGAACCTGATCGGGGCAGGGGTGCACGTCAATTTTGTAGGTAGTCAAGATCATCTTGGGGGCGCGCCTGGTCAGGCAGTGCGTGTCTGAGTGTTGATCGTGCTGCAGATGGCTTCCCAGGTGCTGCTGGCTTCGCGGCAGCGCAGGGCGATGATGGCGTCGGCGCCGGCGGTGGTCCAGTGCATTCCTGCCTGTTTGAGGCGCTGGGCGATGATCGTTTTGCAGCTGGCTTCGACGACGCCGGAGCCGGTGAACAGGCCGCGGGAGCGGAACCACTTG
>CAVUSN010000007.1:0-473927 GCA_963744065.1 uncultured Actinomycetes bacterium
CTGTTCTTGGCTCGGTACCGTATTGCTCATCCCGCCCACCCGGGTGGCCGTGTGCGCCCGCGGCCGCGAGCTGGTGCGCTCGGGCCTGAAGGAGGAGTACTACCTGGCCGACTTCCAGCCCGACCCGGCCGTCGCTCGGGATCTCGGCCTCGATCAGGACAGGATCGGGCTGGTGCTGCGACCGCCGGCCGACGCGGCGCTCTACCACCGCTTCGCCGACCCGCTGTTCGACGAGTTGCTGGTGTCGGTGGGCGGCCGCGATGACGTGGCCGCCGTCGTGCTGCCGCGCACGCCCGACCAGGCAGAGCGGATCCGCCGCCTGCGCCTGCCGTCGGTGACCGCTCCCGAGCACGCCGTGGACGGCCACGGCCTGGTGCGGGTGCGGATTGGTGGTCAGCGCCGGCGGCACCATGAACCGCGAGGCGGTGGTGCTGGGCACGCCCGTGTACACGACCTTCGCCGGACGGCTGGGCGGGGTGGACGAGCAACTGGTGCGCGAGGGCCGGCTGCGGCCGCTGGAGCAGGCCGCCGACCTGGTGCTGGAGCGGCGGCCGGAGGGCGCCGCCACGCACGTGCGGCGCGACCCCGAGCGGCTGCTCGACCTGGCGCTGGCTCGCCTCGCCGGGTGAGCCGGTCAGCTCCCGGCGGTGGATGCCAAGCTGCACGCCGACCTGATGCGGTCATCCGCGCCAAGGGGCTTCGCCAGTTCAGCAGCCTGTCGCGCTGGCATCCGGCGAGACTCAGCCGCGACTTCATCGACGGCAGGCCGCCCTGGCTCGAGGAGCCGATCTGGAGTTTCCGCCTCGCCACGGCATGCTGGACGCGCTGGGCGGCATCGAGTTCGACGCGGTTGGTGGTCGACCATGGGCGCCGGCCAGTTTGCGCACGGCGTCGCGATGCTCTCGGACTCGCGCTGGTTCGTCGTCCGCAAGGAGCCCAAGAACCGCGGCACGCGCAAGCTGGTGGAGGGGTTCGAGTTGACGCCGGGTACGCGGGTGGCGCTGGTCGAGGACGTTGTCACCACCGGCGGTTCCATCCTCAAGGCGCTGGACACGGTGCAGGATCTGGGCGCTGAGGTGGTGGCCGCGGTGTGCCTGGTCGACCGCGGGGAGTCGGCTGCGCCGCACTTCGCGGGGCGCGGCATCGCGTATATCGCGCTTGTCACCTACAGCGATCTGCAGATCGAGCCGGTCGGGCTCGACGCCAGCCGCGCGTAGAGCTATAAGCGCAGCTTCGAGGTACGCTGCTCTAAGTCCTGATTGCTGATGGATCTGAGGCAGCTTCAAACCTTCGTCGAAGTGGTCGACCGCGGCTCCTTCTCCGCCGCCGCCGACGCGCTGGGGGTGTCCCAGCCGGCCGTCAGCCAGCAGATCGCGACCCTCGAGCGGACGCTGGACGCCCAGCTCATCGACCGCTCCGGCCGGCGTTCGCGGGCAACCGAGCGTGGAGAACTGGTGTACCGGCACGCCATCCGCATGCTTGCCGTGCGCGACGAACTGGCCCGCGACCTCGCCGACGGCGGCCAGGAGCTGTCAGGCCACCTGGTGGTGGGCGCCTCCACCGGCCCGGGTGAGCACGTGCTGCCCGGCCTTCTGGGCGGGTTCCGGCAAGCGCACTCGCGGGTCACGGTGACCCTGCGCGTGGAGGTCACCAGCACCATCGTCGACCGTGTGCTCGAGCGCGAGCTGGAGCTGGGCGTGGTGGGTGCCCGGCGGTCGCACCGGGCGCTGCACTTCGAGCCCTTCCTGCGCGACCGGGTGGTGCTGGCGGTGCCGCCCGGACACGCCTTCGCCGGCCGCTCGGTGACGCTGGCCGAGTTGGTCGCCGAGCCGCTGGTGGTGATGCAGGAGGGTGCCGGTGTGCGCGGGGTGATCGAGGCCGAGCTGCGGCGCGTGGGCGTGCGCCCACGCGATCTCAACGTGGCCATGGAACTGGGCCTGCAGGAGTCGGCCAAGTCGGCCGTTGAGGCCGGGCACGGGGTGTCGTTCCTGTCGGTTACAGCGATCGCCAAGGAGCTCTCCCTGGGCACCCTGGCGACGGCCGACGTGGAGGGCATCGAGCCCGTCCGGGACTTCTACTGGGTGCGGCTGGCCGGGCGCTCGCAGAGCCGCCTGAGCGGGCGCTTCGTGGACTGGTGCGGGGCGCGGCTGGCCGGTCAGTCGTCCGCGGCGTGAGCGCCTAGCCCGCCGTACATGCCCGCCGGATCCCGGCCCCGCCGGGCTAGCGCTTAGAAGCTCTCACGAAATGCCTCGCGGCGTCTGACGGCGTCGCGCTGGCGCATGGAGCCGCGGCGCGGCTTGCCCAGATTACCTCCGGATATGCGCTGCGCCGCGATACCCTGCTGGCGCGCCGTTCGCCAGCCATCCACTATTCATTCCGTTAGAGCTTCTCAGGCCGCTCGCCGGGACACCCGCAGGCGCCCCATCAGCCGATCCGCGACCTTCCGTCGGCGCTCCAGCGCCGAGCCGGGTGTCGAGCGGAAATACCACGCAACCAGCCGCTCCACCTCCGCGTCCTCCGACGTCGGCTGGTGTTCGGATTCGCCCTCCGGCAGACTGTCGGCCCCCGCCGGCAGCTCATGGCGTTCCATCGATTTCCCCCACCCCCTCCGCGCGTACGCGGTTTGTGGACTCGAGGAGTGGTATCGCCGGCCGGGACCGGCCCGGAGATCCCTCGACCGAGCGATCCGGTCCCCGGTTAGGGGGAACCGCCGGTATCCAATCTGTCATCCAGGCTCGCCCAGTAGCTGCCCGCCAGAGCCGCCGCCAGGCCTGGATGCGTGTGCGCGGGATTGAACACGTTACGGGCGGTGTCGGCGCACACCTCGATCTGCGACAGCCTGCCCGGCCCCAGCGCGAGCAGTACGTCGGCCGGCAGCTGCAGCTCGTCGGCCGTGTAGTGCTTGAAGTGCAGATCGGGTGCTTGCTCCAACAGGTCTGGCCAGTCGGGGCACGAGCGCGTCGCCATCAGTCGGAGACCGGTCGGGGGCGGGCCCGCAGAGCGTCCCAGCCCAGCGCCAGCGCCACGCCCACCAGCAGGCCGACGAAGGCCGCGACAGCCAGCGAGCTGCGCCGGTTGGTGGCTGTAACCGCGTGCCCGCCGGCCCTGGTGGTCACCTTGGGCGCCTCGATGTTGACGGCGCTGGCGCGCTGGATGGTGTTGGACGAGAGCTGGGTCTGGTCGTCCCCGATGGCGACCGTGTTGCTCGATACCAGCGACAGCAGGCTGGCCATGATGGCCGCCTGGGAGGGATCGCCGGCCGCCCCGCTGGCCAGCCTGTCGACCTCCTTCTGGGCGGTCTGGTTGGCGGCCTGCAGGCTGGTGATGGCGCTCTGCTCGACCTTGATCTCGGCGTTCAACTGGGTGATCTTGGCGTTCACGTATGCGCTCGCCGACTGCACCACCCTGGCGGCCAGCGTGTTGGCGATCAGCGACGCCTTGCGGGCGCCCCACGGACCCTGCGCGTCCACCTCGAAGATGGTGGCCCCGGAGTTGGTTTTGACGCCGGAGGTGGTGGTGGCGGCGCTGGACAGCAGGTGTGCGGTCACCCGGCCCTTGAGCTGCTGGACGGTGACGCCGGCGGCCTTGGCGGCGGCGGCCAGCGAGGCGTCCGAGGTGATCACCTGGACACGACCGAGGCGCTGGCATAGGGAGGATTCGGGATCAGCGCCCCCCCCGAAGGCGTCGTCGGCTGTCCCATGTTCACCGTCGCGGACGCCGAATACTGGCCCTTGGCCGCGCTGACGCCGTGGAAGGCGACCAGCCCGATCGCCACCGCCACCGCCAGCACCACCACGTACCAGCGCCGCAGCACCCGCGCCAGATACACCGAAACCCGCACCTCCGCAGTTGGGGAGGGAGCGGTCGGGGGGGCGGACATGGGCGGGTAGTGTAGCCACCGCCTGTGCCCGAGACGCCCGCCAACCGTCCGCTGTATGTGGCGTTGATTGATCCCTCCGGGTACTCACGTCCATACGACCACGAGCTGGCCAGGGCACTTTGCCAGCGGGGGCACCGGGTGACGCTGTTCACCTCGGCCTTCGTGCACGGCGCGCCACCGGCCGCGGATGGGTACAGCGTGGAGCCGCTCTTCTACCGGCACACCAACCGGCTGGCCGGCCCCGCCCGGCTTCGTCAGGCGGCCAAGGCGGCCGAGCACGTGCTCGGCCTGGCGGCCCTGCGCCGGCGGCTGACGTCCGACCGGCCGGACGTCGTGCACGTGCAGTGGTCGGTGCTGCGGCCGGCCGAGCGCCCGTTCTACCGGGCGCTCGAGCGGCGCGGGCTGGCGGTGGTGTTCACCGCCCACGACCCGCTGCCCAACGTCGGCGGCGGCGCCCGCCGGCGCTCGTTCGCGGCCACGGCGCGGAGCTTTCGGCGGGTGATCGTGCACACCGAGTGGGGCCGGCGGGCGTTGATCGACCAGTGCGGCGTGCCGCCGGATCGGGTGCGTGTGATCCCGCACGGCGAGCTGGGCTATCTGCGCGAATCCGCGGCCGTCGCCCCGCCCTCCGACGCGCCCGGCGCAACCGCGCTTCTGCCCGGGTTGATCCGCCCCTACAAGGGCGCCGACCTGCTGCTGGCGGCCTGGCCGCGGGTGCGCGAGCTGGTGCCCGACGCCCGGCTGGTGATCGCCGGCCGGCCGATGCTCGACCTGGCCCAGCTCGAGACCGACCAGCCGGGCGTGCAGCTGATCCCCCGCTACGTGGAGGATGGGGAGCTGGCCGCGCTGCTGCGGCGGGCGGATGTGGTCGTCCTGCCCTACCGCTCGATTGACAGCTCAGGCGTCGTCTTTGCCGCGCTAGCGCTGGGATCGGCGCTGGTGCTGAGTGATGTGGGCGGGTTTCACGAGCTGCACGCCGAGCACGGGGTGGGCGAGCTGGTCGCGGCCGGCGACGTACCGGCGCTGGCCGCCACCGTGGCCGGCGTGCTCTCCGACCCGGCCCGCCGCGACCGCCTGCGCGAGGCCAGCCGGCGGGCCGCCGCCGGGCCGTTCGGCTGGGCGGCCATCGCGGAGCAGACCGAGGCCGTCTACCGTGAACTGGTGCCGCGGTGAGCACGCCGCCGCTCTTCATCGTCGCCTGCGACCGCTCCGGCACCACCATGTTGCGGCTGATCCTCGATCGCAGCCCCGACATCGCCATCCCCACCGAGTCGATGATCCTGGTCGATTTCGCGAATCTGCGCGCCCGCTACGGCGGCCTGGATACCGACGCCGATTTCGACCGCCTGGCGGCGGACGTGTGGCGGCACCCCAAGGTGCGGGAGTGGGGCCTGCCCGGCCGTCCACCGGGGCGCGCCGGGCTGGTCGGCGACGCTGCCTACAGGGCGGCCCTGGAGGCGCCCTACCGGGCCTACGCACAGCTGCATGGGAAACCGGCCTGGGGCGACAAGACGCCGCTGTACGTGGAGTACCTGGACGAGGTCAAGAGGGTCTTCCCCGAGGCCCGGATCGTTGTCCTTGTGCGGGACGGCAGGGACGTCGCGCTGTCGCTTCTGCGCGTGCCCTTCGGGCCGGCCAACGTGTGGGCCGCTGCGCACATGTGGCGGTCGGCCGTGGAGGCCGGCGAGCACGCCCAGCGCCGCTACGGCCGCGACGTGATGACGGTGGCCTACGAGAAGCTGGTGGCCGAGCCGCAGGCGCTGGTGCCCGAGATCTGCCGCTTCGCCGGCATCGCCTACGAGTCCGCCATGCTGGCCGTGGAGGAGTCGCCGCCGGGCCTTCTGGCCAGCGGCCAGGAGGCGTGGTTCCAGCAGCTGTACGCCGGCATCAACGCCAACTCGGTGGGCAAGTGGCGGCGGGGGATGAGCGCCTCACAGCAGGCCGTGTTCACCTCGGTGGCCGGCGACGCGCTGCGCCGGCACGGCTACGAGCTGGGCGTCGGCGGACCGCCGCCGCGCATCCCGGCGGCCGCCTGGCAGGCCCACAACTGGACCGTCAAGACGTGGCACTTCGTGCGCCTGCACGTCATCGCCGAGCGCGGGCGGGAGCTGCCGCACCTGCTGCGCAGACGGCTCTCGCGCCGCTCAGGCCGGAGCTGAAGCGGGCCGCCGGTAGGCGGGGAAGAACGGGTCGTCGAGCGGCGCGCCAGCGGCGGCCGACAGCTCCTCGTACGCGGCCTGGTCGTGCACGGCAGAGCCCAGCCAGGCCGTCGCGCGGCCCGCCCCCAGCGACTCCTTGAAGCGGTGCAGAGGGTCGCCGGCGCGCAGCCCGCCGCCCAGCGAGAGGGTGGTCAGACCACGGCTTCGAGCAAGCCGCATGGCCTCGAACAGCAGCAGATTGGAGGCGGCCACGTCCCGGGCCTGCGGCGTCGCGCCGGACAGGTAGTAGTGCATGGCGCCGCCCCCGCACAGGAAGAGCCCGGCTGCCACATCGGCGTCCAGCAGCACCAGGTCGTCTCCCAGCCCGCGCAGGGCGTGGAAGAACTCGCGGCTGAAATAGTAGAACTCGCGCGCCCCCAGCCGCCGCATGCTGGCCGTGTACAGCTCGTAGAAGGCGTCCAGGTCGTCGCTTCGCCGCACCTGCACCCCGGCCCGCTGCGCCTTGCGCAGTTTGTTGCGGGCGGTCGGCGCCATCTGCGCCAAGAGGCCCTCGTCGTCCAGGCTGGCATCGACGGTTATCACATCGTGCAGCGGCCAGGCGCGCAGGTCGCCGATCGCGCCGGTCTGGTTCTGGCGCAGCGGATGGAAGCGCACGAACTCGCTGACCACCCCACGCTCGCGGCAGGCGGCGGCGAATGCGTCGCGCCACGGCCCCTGCCCGTACGGCCCCCCATAGCCGTAGGCACTGGTGATGTCGCACCGGCCGCCGTCCAAGGGGCGGACCAGGAACGGGTACAGCACGTCGCCGTGGTCGAACCCGGCCGGCCGGCCGGCGTCGATCAGGGCCGCGGCGGCCAGGTACTCAGGCCGTCCGAAGGGGTCGTCATCAGCCCGCCTCGCCCACGCCTCCCGGTAGCCGTCGAGGTCGAGCCAGCCCTCGCTCACGCCGGCACGGGATCGGGCGGGACGTCCTCCACGAACTCCTCGCTCTCGTCCTCGGCATAGAAGCCGCGGCGCAGCAGCACGACGGGCACCGTGCGGGCCAGCGTGCGCAGGTCGGTCAGCAGCGAGATCTCGCGCAGGTAGCGCAGGTCGGCGGCGATCATCTGCGAGCGGCGCAGCGTGTTGCGGCCCTCGACGGCCGAGAAGCAGGTCAGTCCCGGCCGCACGCCCAGAGTCTCGCCGTACCGGCTCAGGTAGCGGTTGATGATCTCGGGCGGCTTGGGCCGCGGGCCGACCAGTGACATGTCCCCCCGCAGCACGTTCCAGATCTGGGGCAGCTCGTCGATTGAGGACGACCGCAGGAAGCGGCCGACCGGCGTCACCCGGGGGTCGTCGTGGTCGAACCACAAGCCGGCCCCGCTGGTGGCGGCGTCCGGCACCATGGTGCGGAACTTGTAGATCGTGAACGGCCGACCGTCCATCCCCGACCGCTCCTGGGTGAACAGGATGGGGCGCCCCTGGGCGCGCCACAAGACGAGGGCGGTGGCGCCGGCGATGGGCGCGGCGGCCGCGGCCAGCAGCGATCCGCCGGCCAGGTCGAGCAGGCGTTTGCCGACCCGCAGATAGAACGTCTCGCGGCGGCTCACAGGCGGGTACCCGCCGCCTTGTCCCAGGTCGCCGGCACGCCTCGGCGCAGGTAGCCGGCCAGCGCGATCACGGTGGCCAGCGTGACCAGCAGGTAGTAGTGCAGCACCCGCAGCAGCCGGATCCGGCCGCGGGCGGCGATCGAGACGCCGACCAGCAGGAGGCCAGCGACCTGCACCCCGAACGCGACCGCGTAGATCGTTCCGTGCTCGATCAGCGCGGCGCTGGAAGCCAAGAGCAGGATGTGCAGCGGGCCGCTCCAGTAGCGCAAGAGGCGATGCGAGACGAGCTCGGTCCAGTACACCGGGCCGACCTTGCGCAGGCCGAACATGCGGCCGCGGAACAGCATCAGCCAGGCGTGCTCGAACATCCGCACCTTGCGCCGGAACTCGTCTTCGATGTCCACCGTCATGTTCTCGGTGGCCCGGGCGGCCGGGTGGTAGACGGCCCGGTAGCCGTTCTGCACCATCAGGTAGGGGAACGACATGTCGTGCCCGAAGCGCGGGTCGACCTCGCGATACGCCTCCCGGCGAACGGCGTAGATGGCCCCGTTCGACCCGGTCATCGAGTGCACGTTCGACTCGTGCGCGCGCAGCCACACCTCGTAGCGCCAGTACAGGCCCTCCTGGTTGGTGCCCCCGGACGGGTTGATCAGCCGCACGTAGCCGCAGGCCATACCCACCCGCGGGTCGGCGAACGGCTTCACCAGCTCGCGCAGGGCATCCGGCTCCCACAGCACATTGGCGTCGCCGAAGGCCACCAGCTCGCCCGCGGTCTCGGCCACCGCCCGGTCCTGGGCGGCCACCTTGCCGCCGCGCGGGCACTCGATCAGGCGCACGCCGCGGTCGGCGTAGCCGGCCACGATCTCGTGCGTACGGTCGGTGGAGGCGTCCGACGCCACCACCAGCTCGAGCTGCTCGCGCGGGTAGTCGAGGGCCAGGATGTTGTCCAGCTTGGCTTGGATCACCTGCTGCTCGTCGTGGGCCGGGACGATCAGCGAGACGGTGGGCAGGATCGCCTGCTCGGCCACCGGCCACGGCCGCAGCCGGGCCCAGCCGGCGATCGCCAGCGGGTAGCCGAAGTGCGTCCACACGAGTGCTGCCAGACTGGCCCAGAAGACGATCTCCGCAAGCAGCGTGAACACGCGGTGATTGTACGGGGCCGGCCTATTCTGCATGTCCGGTGGCAGGGCTTCGCGAGTATGTGCAGAGCATCCGCCCGGACCTTCCGCGTCCGGTCCGCACCCTGCAGCTGGGCGGCCTTCTGAACTCGTTCGGGAACGGCCTGGTGCTGCCCTTCCTGATCATCTACCTGCACAACGTGCGCGGCATCTCGCTGCCGCTGTGCGGGCTGGTGGTGGGCACCAACAGCGCGGTCAGCCTGGTCGCCGGGCCGGCGTCGGGGCCGCTGATCGACCGCTTCGGCGGCCGCGCCGTGCTGCGCGCCGCGCTCGTCCTCCTGACGCTCGGATTCGGCGGCTACGCCTTCGTCCACCAGGCCTGGCAGGGGTTCCTGTCAGCCGGTCTGGCGGGGCTCGGCAACGGCGGCTTCTGGCCGGCCCAATCGACCCTTCTGGCCGGGCTCACCCCGCCCGAGCGGCGGCCGGCCGTGTATGCGGTGCAGCGGGTGGCCATGAACCTGGGTATCGGCCTGGGCGGGCTGGTGGCCGGGCTGATCGCCACCACCAGCCATCCCTCCAGCTTCTACTGGCTGTTCGCCGGCGACGCGGTCACCTTCCTGGCCTTCGGCGCGGCGCTGGGATTGGTGCCGGCGGTGTCGCCCTCGGCCCGCCAGCCGGACGAGCGGCGGGGCAGCTTCGGCGACGTGCTGCGACACCGGGCGTTCATGTCGGTGGTGGCCCTGAACCTGGTCCTGATCACCTTTGGCCTCAGCCAGATCGACGTGCTCCCGGCCTACATGAAGAACCACGTGGGTGCCTCCGAGTTCGACATCAGCCTGGTGTTCGCCGCCAACACGCTCTTGATCGTGATCGCCCAGCTGCCGATCGCCGGCACCCAGCGCGGGCGCCGGAGGATGCGCACGATGGCCGCCGTGGGCTTCATCTGGGGCGCCTGCTGGCTGGCGGTGCCGGTTGTGGGCGCGCTCAGCTCGGGCGCCGGGGCCACCGTCATGCTGGCTGCGGTGGCGGGGGTGCTGGGGATCGGCGAGTGCCTGCATGGGACGGTGCAGGCGCCGCTGGTCACCGACCTGGCCGACGACCGCCTGATGGGGCGCTATATGGCCATGTCAGCATTTTCGTGGAGCGCTGGCTTCGGGTTGGGCCCCGCCCTGGGGGCGTTCCTGCTGGCGCACAACCCGGTGGCGCTATGGCTGGTGATGGGCGGCGCCTGCCTGGCGGCCGGCGCGGCGGCGCCGGCGCTGGAGCGGATGATCCCCGATCACGCCCGACGCACGCCGATTCCGGCCGGCGCCGCCACCGGCGGCGACTGAGCCACCGGCGCAAACAGCATTGCGCCGGTCACCGCCAGCAGCGCCAGCGCGAAGAAGTAGTCGAAGGTCATCGTCAGGTAGAAGAAGTTGGCCGCGCCGGTGCCGACGATGGCCGCCGTCAGCCCGTAGCCCAGGCGGCTGGTGTCGGGGTCCGCGGCCAGCCGGATGCGGGCGGCGTTGGCGATCAGGTAGAGGAAGTAGGTGACGTACACGATCAGCCCCAGCAGGCCGGTCTCGACCAGCGTCTCCACCCACACCGAGTGGGCGCCGAAGTCGGTCCGCCCGGTCAGAAACTGGTAGTACACCGAGAAGGTGTTGAACCCCATCCCGAACAGCGGATGCGGATTCAGGGCCGGCGGCACAAGCTGGTAGAACTGGATGTGGGTGGCGGTGCCGGAGCCGCTCAGCGACAGCCGGGCTTCGATCACCGTGCGGATGAACTTGCTGCCCTCGAAGGCGACCGCGAACACCGCCGCCACGCTTGCGAAGACCTTGGCCAGGGTGCGGGGGCCGGGCAGCAGGCTGGTCAATACCGGCGCCAGCACCACCAGTCCCACCAGGTCGCCCAGGGCCGCGCTGCGCGACAGCGTCAGCACCTGCACGGCCAGCACGAACAGGCACAGCAGGCCGACCCGGCGGCGCCGTTTGCGGTCGCGCAGGTAGTAGGGCGTCAGCACCAGCAGCGGGATGCACAGCATCACGCCCAGGTGGTTGGGGTCGCCGGTCAGCGCATTCACCCGGTAGACGGTCTGGGTGCCGCCCACCTTGCCGAACACGTTCAGGCCGCCGACACCGCCCTGGCCCTGGGTCAGCCGGCCCACCACCACCTTGTCGAGATTCACGTTGGCGCCCACCTGGGCGACGATCTGCAGGATCCCGTACACGCAGTTGACCACGAGGCCGGCCGTGAACCACCGCAGCGCCCGCACGTACAGCGCGCGGCCGCGGCGGGCTATGTGCGCCACCCCGCAGACCAGGAACGAGAAGTGGGCGGCCCACGAGCTGACGCCCTTCAGCCAGAAGGTGAGCGCCTCGTGGTTCTGGAGGTCGAAGTAGCCGCACAGGTAGATGGCCAAGAAGACGCCCATGAAGCTCAGCAGGCCGACGGCGGCCGGCGGCACGCCGTAGTCGTGGCGGCGCACGCGGTCGACCGCGAACACGATCACGAAGGCCAGCGCCAGCAGGTTGGTCAGGGTGACGGTGGCGGCCGGCGTCTCCCAGCGGATCTTCTCGAATGTGAGCACCGACAGGGTGGCCAGAAGTAGCGTGTCCAGCCGGCGGGTCACGCGGCGGCCACCCGCACCAGCACCGACGCCAGCTCGGCTGCGCGAGTGCGCCGGGAGAGCCCCACTCGCTCGGCTTCGGGCAGCACCTGATCGGGCAGGCCTGCGCCGGCCCATCCGTCCACCAGCTGCTCCAGCGCCGCCGCCATCCCGGGCACGTCCTCGGGGTCGACGATATGGCCTGCACCCAACCGCTCGATCAACTCGGCGGCGATGCCCTTGGGCGGCACGGCGGCCAGGATCGGCCGGCGGGCGGCCAGGTACTCGAACACCTTCCCCGACAGCACGCTGTCGCCGCGTCCGCCCGCGTGCGGGATCAGCAGCGCCAGCGCATCGGCCCCGCGTTGCTCTGCCACCGACCGCTTGTAGGGCAGAAAGCCGGTCTCCTGCCACGCGTCGTCGATGCCCAGCGTGCGCGCCCACACGCGGTCGGTCTCGCGCATGTCACCCACGAACCGCACCCGCAGCCGGCCGGCCAGATCGGGCCGGCGGCCAAGCAGGTCGTGCACCGCCGTCAGCAGCGGCCGCGGCGTGCGATGGCCGAAGAAGGATCCGGCGTGGACGAGTGTGAAGCGCTCGCCCGGCGTGTATTCGAGCTGGTCGAAGTCGTCGAAGTCGACGCCGTTTTCGATCACCACTGGCGGCCCCGACGCCGGGCCCAGCTGCTCCAGCTCGGCGGCGATTGCGTCGGTCACGGCCACCAGCGCGTCCGCCCGGCGGACGACAGTTGCCGCCATCCGCCGCTCCACGCCGCGCTTGGCGCGGACGCCCGGGTTCTCGTACCGGCGGTGCGGGTTGGCCAGCCAGGAGTCGCGGAAGTCGGCCACCCACGGGCGCCCGGTGGCGGCCGCCACGGCCGCCCCGATCAGGTGCGCGGAGTGCGGCGGCGAGGTGGTCATGATGACGTCGATGCGGTCACGGCGGACGATCCGCACGGCGGCCGGCACGGCGGTGGCCGACCAGGGGGCGGCCTTGTCAGGGACGAGCAGCCGGGTGTAGGCGTGGCGGGCGGTGATGGCCGCCCTGCGCCAGCCCTTGACCCCCTCCAACCGCTCGCCCAGCAGGCTCGCGCGCGGGCCCAGGAAGGGCGTCCGGTGCACATGGGCGGTGGCTGGCACCGCGTCCAGCAGCGGTTCGTCGCGGGCCAGCCACTTGGAGTCGGACGGCGCGAGCACGTGCACGTCCACGCCCAGCTCGGGCAGGAACTTGCAGAACTTGAGCGTCCGCTGCACCCCGCCGCCGCCGGCCGGAGGGAAGAAGAACGCGATCACGAGCAGCCGCACCGCCGGAGTGTAGGGGTCGGTAGCCTGGTTCAATGCAGCTTCCGGCGGGCTTTCGAATCGTGCACCAAGCCACCGGGGTCGACGAGGCGGTGTGGGAGCTTGTGGGCGAGATCCCGCCCGGCCGGGTGGCCAGCTATGGGCGGCTGGCCGAGTGGCTGGGTATGCAGCGCTCCGCTCGGATCGTCGGCCGGGCCATGGCCCACAGCCCCGACGCGGTGCCGGCCCATCGGGTGGTGGACGTGCGCGGGCGGCTGGTGCCGGGCTGGGAGCGCGAGCAGGCGCAGCGCCTGCGGGCCGAGGGCGTGATGGTGGCGGCCGGCCACGTGCGCCAGCCGATCCCCTGGTGGGAAGGCCCCTAAACCGGGGTCAGGCACCGTCACGTCCGCTGTGACGGTGCCTGACCCCGGTGGTAGAAGTGGGCATGCAGTTCACGGCTCAACAAATCACGGACTTCGGGACGGCGCTCAACGAGGCGACGTTTGTTGGACTCCAGCTGATCCCCGAACATCGAGGGGTCGCCTTGACGTTCTCCGTCCTGGCGCTCCCGCCCGACGACGGCCCGCCGTCGGCCGATCCGCGGGTGCAGGTTCGCGTTGGTCACGTCGGGCGCATCGCCGCTTCGCTTCGGCATGGCAACTGGGACGATCAGGCAGCGCGCGTCGAGCGCTTCGAACTCGACCAGCTGTCGGTGGTCGTTGACAGCGTCGGTCAGCAGCCGGTCTATGGCTGGAGGTTTCTGGATGTCCCCGATGCCGAGTCGTTCGACAGTTGGAAGCAACGGCTCAGTCTCGATTGGCGGTCCGAGCCTTGCGGCACCGCGCACACGCTGGATCTCTTCCAGGAGGGCGTGACCGAGCCGATCCGACACCTCGATTTGCGCCTCTGGTTCGACGGCCTGTGGATCGTGGACCCCGACATCAAACCGATCGCGTTTGACGACTTCACGGCGGCTGGCGTCCGCTGGTGGGACGCGATGTGGGGCGGAGACCCCAGAACCCGCGACCGGGGCATCGTCGCCGCTGCGCCTTGGCCGGGCGCTGCTCCCCGGCCTAGGCGGGGTACTCGACCTGCTCGTAGTAGCGAGTGACCCGCCGGCCCATCTGCAGCCGCCGACCGGCCGCGATCACCTCGTCCTCGCCGATCTCGCCCAGTGCCAGCTGCACCGCCAGCCAGGGCATGTTCAGGTCGGGCTGGTAGATCAGTGTGGAGATGCGCGGGTTGATCTCCAGCAGGCGGTCGCCCAGGAACTGCACGTTGACCAACCAGTCCAGCCGCAGCTCCTCGATCAGCGCGTGCGCGTAGCCCAGCAGGTCCGGCCGGTCGATGATCCGAAACTCCATGGCCAGGCCGGCCCGGAAGGCCTCCCGGGTCTTGGCGCTGGAGACCAGCGCGCGGCCATCCCGGCACAGCGCGTCCACCGCCAGTTCGTCGCCGCTCACCAGCTCCATCACCAGCATGGGCGGGAAGCCTCGCCGGCGTCCAGGATCTCGATGGCCTCCTCCAGCGACAGCGGAAGCAGCGTGCCGGGACGGCCGTGCAGCAGCTCGGCCCGGCGGTCGGCGGCCGCCGACAGCACCCGGAAGCCGCGTGCGCCCTTGCCCTCCAGGGGCTTCATGCACACGTCGCGGCCGGGGTAGCCAAGCTCGCGGGCGGCCGCCCGGAAGGCGTCCGCGTCGGTCGCCTCGTGGGTGACGCGGCTGCGGGATGCTCAGCCGGTCGGCCAGCCGGGCCGTCTCCGACTTGGCGCTGGCTCGCTCCACCGCGTCGGCCGACGCCACCAGCACCGGCACGCCGAATCGGTCGGCGCCGCGGCTGATCGCACCCACCTCGGCTGACGACTGGGGGAACACCACGTCGGCCCGCTCGCGTTCGGCCACCGCCACCAGCGCGTCCATGTAGCCCGGGTCGGAGCCGGCCGGCACCCGGTGGAAGGCATCGCACAGGAACCGCCCGGCCGATTCGACCCGCATGTCCACGCCCACCAGCCGCACCGGCCGCTGGCCGTTCTCGCGCAGCGCGCGCAGGAGCCGCGGCGAGCCGGGCGCCCCGGAGGCGGTGACCAGGATGGTGACGGGCCGCTCGCCGGCGGGCCCGCTCACAGCACCCAGCGGTACACCTCGAACACCTCGGCCAGCTCGCGGCCGCTCTCGATCCCGTGGGTGCGGGCCAGGTTGCGGATGTACTCCTCGTTGGCGTAGTTGCGGTGCTGCTGGCTGGCGTAGCAGCTGAGCGCCGTGCACCTTCGCGTCCAGGTGCCGGGGCTCCAGGGTGACGTACGCCTGCTGGTGGAAGCGGAAGCAGTTCCAGGGGATCTCGTAGCCCAGCAGCGTCGTGCGCTTGAACGCCCGCATGCCCTCGCGGGCGACGTCTCGTGGTCCTGGTGGATGTCGCCCAGCGACGGCATCAGCACCAGGTCGGGAGCCAGTTCGACGTTGGCCGCCACCAGCAGCTCGAGGATCTCCTGGCGCACGGTGGGGAAGGTGCGCACCTCGAAGTCGTGCACGGTCAGCCGCTCGGGCGGGATCCCCAGCGCCGCCGTGGCGGCCCGCACCTCGCGGACCAGGGTGTCGGCCGGAAAGCCCGCCGGCAGCGAGCGAGACGCGGTCGAGAAGGCCATGTAGTGCACCTCGGCGCCGGCCTCGACCAGACGGGCGATGGTGCCGCCGCAGCCGAACTCGCCGTCATCGGTGTGCGGCGCCAGCACCAGGGCCCGGCGCCCGGCCTCGATCACGCGGGCCGCTCCGCTGCGGGTGTGGGTCGGGAGGTGGCGAGGGCGATCAGGGCCATGCAGATCCAAGTGGACGGGTCCTCGAAGAAGGCATTGTAAAAGAGCGAGCTGGTGATCAGTGCCGCGAACGCCGCCACCAGCGTCAGCCGCAGTCCGCGATCGCCGACCGGGCGCAGTGCGGACGCGATCACGGTGGCCAGCACCAGGCCGTACAGCACCAGGCCCAGAGGCCCCAGCTCGGCGATCACGGTCACCGGCGTGGTGTGCGACGCCGCCCCGGTCAGCCGGAAGGGGTGCGCGGTGCCGGCCAGCGCGGCCCGGGCGAATCCGCCCAGGCCGGCGCCGCCGCAGGGGGTGGTGTTCGATCACGCGCTCGCCCAGCCTGATCAGGTGCAGGCGGTCGGAGGTGACCCGGTTGGCACTGTTTCCGTGCAGGGCGATGACCAGCGTGGCCAGCCCGGCCACGGTGGCGGCGACCGCCAGCCCGATCGTCACCCGGCGCGGCCACAGCGCCGAGCCCAACGCCACCACGCCCACCGCCAGCGCCAGCAGGCTCGACTGCGAGTAGGCGAGGTACATGGCCACGAACAGCCCAGCCATGCCGGCCGCCAGCGCCGGGGTGAGCTTGCGGTGGATGCCCAGCCCGGCCAGCAGCACGATGGTGACGGCCATGAAACGGCCGTAGATGCTCGCGTCCCAGAACAGCGAGTTGACCCGGAAGAACGACTTGTAGTCGTTGGCCGACCTGATCTTGGGGTTCCAGAACAGGTGCCTGGTGGCCTCCTGCCAGAACGCCACCACTGCGAATGCAGCGGCCAGGGCGAGTTGCACGTAGAACACGCGGCGCAGGCCGCCCGGCCGGTCGCGTAACTGTCCCAGGCGGGCGATCAGGAACCCGAACGGCAGGTAGAAGAACAGCATCTCGACCCCGCCCTGGTGGCGGTTCGGCGCTCCACGCCATCGGATCGAGCCGACCAGACCAGGAAGGCCGCAAGCGCCATCCCCACCCGGCCCAACCGGGGCGGCCGGTCGTCGCCCCGCGACCAGGTCCCACCCGGTGGCCAGCGCGCCGGCCGCGATCACCGCGTACAGCGGCACCAGCAGGTTGGCGCTCGTCCCGCCGACGTGCATCGGGATGCGGGCCGGCGCCGCAGCAACCACGGCGGCGAAGCAGAGCCAGGGACGGCGGTGGGCCAGAACCGCGCCCACGGCCAGCCCGACCACGCCCAGCACGACCGCTGCCAGAGCCAGCGCCAGGTGTCGCGATGCGTCATGGTGAACCCGCGACAGCACGCCCGAGAGCAGCCATCCGGCCACCCACAGCGAGCCCGCCAGCCAGGCGGCGAAGCCGCTCGGCGCCACAGCAGGTTCCCGCTGCCAGCAGCGGCACCAGTCCCGCCGCCGCCAGGATCGATCCCAGCGTGGTCACCCGAGATGTCGCCGTGCAGACAGCGGGTCGCGGTGCGGTTGCCGGCCAGGTCGACGGCCACCATCGATCCGGTAGCTGCCGGGCCCAGCCGTTGCAGTAGACGCCGGGATGCGCACCCGGCCGTCGTGTCCGCGCAGCACGCGTGACCGCGCCGCCGGACGGCGGCCGGATGGCCAGGAAGACGCGTGCCGGTTCGCTCACGCGCGGTAGTGGACCGGGCGCTGCCCCCGGCCGGCTCACCGATCGATCAGCGTGGGCGGCACGGTGTCGACGATCAGCGGTCAGGGGATGGTGATCGTGCGATCGCAGCGACAGCAGGTCGACCCGCAGCCGGTAGCGGCCGTCCGGGGCCGCCGTCCGGCCTCGGTGCTGGCCGTCCCAGCGCACCGACACCCGGCCGGCTCGGGTAGCGGCGGCCGGCGGCGCGCAGCGTCACCGTGTTGCCCGTCGGCATCCACGATCGTCAGGCCGACGCGTCTGGGCTTGCGCAGGCGTGAAGCTGAGCATCGCCTGCGAGCGGCAGCCGGGACTCGCCGGGCAGGCGGGCGAGAAACGCCTGGTGCACGTGCGGGATGCGCGATCGGCGCGTGCTGCAGCTTCAGCTGCTCGGCCCGCAGGAACGCCACGGCGCGATGGCGATCAGGACGAGCGGCGGCGATGATGGCGTGGCCGGTGCGGGCGGCTGTGCACATGGCGCTGCGCGATTCGTAGGGCACCAGCCGGGGCGGCGCGTCCGGCCAGTCGCCCGTCATAGCGCGCCTGCCAATCGAACGCGGCCCCGCAGCCGAAGCTCCGAGGCCGCGATCGAGCTAGCCAGCAGGCGCCCAGCAGCTTCAGGCCGCGACGCGCCAGCACCGTCGCGATCGCAGCCGCGCAGCGCCCGCTCGGTGGACGCGGGCGGTGAAGTGCGAGCCGATCAGGATGCCCGGGATCGAGCCGATCAGGATCGAGCCGACGACGCTGAAGTTGGGCGTGCCCCACAGGAGCGTGGCCGGTGCCGGCGGCGATCGTGACCAGCATCGCGTGGAACAGGTCGGTGCCGACCACGCGCCGGGCGGCCAGCGGGAAGAGCGTGACCAGGGCCATCCCGAAGAAGACGCCAGAGCCGACCGAGGTCAGGCCGAGGATGAAGCCGAACACGACGCCGATGCCGAGCGGCCATCACCTTGTGCCGCGTGGTCAGCGGGCCGTCGGTGGGCAGCGTGGTCGCGATCCAGGAGCCCGCGGATGGTGACGAAGGTGCGGATGGCAACGGTGATCCCGACCAGCACCAGCGCGTAGCCGATCGACGTTCGGCAGCCAGCTGTTGACGTCGCTGCCGAAGAGGTGGTAGAGGCAGAACACGCCGGCGATCGCGGCGGGCACGCTGCCGGCCCCCATCCACAGCCCCAGCTCGCGTGTTCACGTTCTTGAGCTGGTGGTGGCGGGCCGCGCCGAACGTCTTGGTGATGGCGGCGTAGATCAGGTCGGTGCCGACCGCGGTGCCGGCGGGGATGCCGAACATCGTGATCAGGATCGGCGTCATCAGCGAGCCGGCGCCCATGCCGGTCAACCCGACCAGCAGTCCGACCACCAGACCCGCCAACGTCAAACCGGGGTTCATCGCTCTCCCACCTCCATGCCCACAACAAAGGATTCCGTAATAGCCACTAGTCTAACCGGATTAGTGGAGAATACAAGGGGTCTATGAGCAATGATCCACCGCTCCCCCGTCCGGGGGAGCGGTGGGGCGGTTAGCCGAAGACGCCCAGCAGCTTCAGGCCGGACAGCGCCAGCACCGCCGAGAGCGAGCTGCGCAGCGCCTTCTCGGGCAGCTTCACGGCCACCTGGGCGCCCATCAGGATGCCCGGCACCGAGCCCAGCATGAGGAAGCCGATGGACGACAGCTGCAGCGACGGCAGGAAGAAGTAGGCGGCGATGGCGGCGGCGATGGTGACCAGGGCGCCGTGGAACAGGTCGGTGCCGACGACCCGCAGAGTGGACAGCGGGAACAGGGTCAGCAGCGCCATCCCGAAGAAGGCGCCGGCGCCCACCGAGGTGATCCCGAAGACGAAGCCGAACACCAGCCCGATGCCGATGGCCAGGATCCGGTGGCGGCGGTTGAGCGGGCCGTCCTTGGGCAGATCTCGGTGTACAGGGCGCGCAGGGTAACGAACGTGCGCACAGCGACGGCCACCGCCACCAGCAGCAGCGCCCAGGCGATCACCTGTTTCAGGTCGTCCTGCAGTTGCGCGCCGCGGGAGGCGGCCAGCCGGTGCAGCGTGTACACGCCGGCCACCGATGAGGGCACGCTGCCCAGTGCCATGTATACGGCCAGCTCGCGGTGCACCGTGCGCAGCTGCAGGTGGCGGACGCCGCCCACCAGCTTGGTGCCGGCCGAGTACAGCAGGTCTGTGCCGACCGCTGCCACCGCGCTGACGTTGAACAGGGTGATCAGGATCGGCGCCATCAGCGAGCCCGCGCCCATGCCCGTGGAGCCGATCAGGAAGCCGACCACCAGCCCGGCCAGCACCAGCTCGAGGTTCATCGGCATTCGGGCCGCCCGTCCGCCGTCCGCTGCATTCCTACAAATTGAAGCAAGCTGGTGGAAAAAGCAAGAGGCGCCCCGGTTGGGGCGCCTCAGCCTGCTGCAGATGGTTCTCGAGGCGGCGGTGGCTCAGCCAGCGGTGCCTCGATAGGCGTCGATCAGCACCTGCGCCACCTCCGGGCGGGAGAACTCGGGTGGCGGCATCTCGCCGCGGCCGAGCATCTCGCGCACCTTGGTGCCGGACAGGTGCACATGGTCGTCCGGCGGGTGCGGGCAGGTCTTGGCGGTGCCCATGTTGCCGCACGAGCGGCAGAAGAACGAGTGCTCGAAGAACATCGGCTCGATGTCCAGTTCCCCGTCCTCGAACTCGTCGAAGATCAGCTGTGCGTCGTAGGTGCCGTAGTAGCTGCCCACGCCAGCGTGGTCGCGGCCGACGATGAAGTGCGAGCAGCCGTAGTTCTTGCGGCAGATCGCGTGCCAGATGGCCTCCCGCGGACCGGCGTAGCGCATGGCGGCCGGGAAGGCGGAGAGCAGCGTGCGGTCTGCCGGGTAGTAGCTCTCCAGCAGCACCTCGTAGCAGCGCACCCGCACGTCGGCCGGCACGTCGTCACCCTTGGTCTTGCCCACCAGCGGGTGCAGGAGCAGGCCGTCCACCGCCTCCAGCGCGCACTTCTGGATGTACTCGTGCGCTCGGTGGACGGGGTTTCGGGTCTGGAACCCGACCACCCGGTTCCAGCCGCGGTCGGCGATGGCCGCCCGCGTGTCCATCGGATCCATGTGCAGGCCCGGGAAGTCGGGCTGCGGCCGCTGGAACACAGTGACCGGCCCGCCCACCAGCAGGCCGCCCTCGGCGTAGATCTGGGCGACGCCGGGGTGTGCGTCCTCCGTCGTGCGGTAGACGCGGGCCGCCTCGTCGCGGCGGTCGACCTCGAACACCTCGCCCACGTCGAGCACGGCCAGCAGGTCGCCGGCGTATCTCTCCAGGGCGATGCGGTCGGCCGTCGGCCGCTCGGTCACCGACAGGGTGACCGGCAGCGACCAGGGCAGGCCGTTGTCCAGGTGCATCGATCGCACCACGGGGTCGTAGTCGGCTCGGGTCATGAACCCGGTCAGCGGGGAGAGCGCGCCGCTGGCGATCATGTCCAGGTCGGCGGTCTGCTTCTCGGTCATCCGCACGCGAGGCAGCGACGCCGCCTCCTCGGCCAGCGCCGCAGCCGCGTCGCCGGACACAGTGCGGTCGATCAACTCGCCCCCGTGAGGGGCGATCATATGACCCTTGCCGCCGGTGGCGGTGTGGGTGCTCATCAGGCGACCGCCTCCTCAGCCATGGCCACCAGCAGGCCGAGCCGCTCGAGCTGGTCGATCACGTGGGCGGCCGACTGCTCGGGCGAGCGGCCCTCGGTGTCAACGACGATCTCAGCGTGGTCGGGCGCCTCGTAGGGATCGGAGACACCGGTGAACTCCTTGATCTCGCCGGAGCGGGCCTTGGCGTACAGGCCCTTCACGTCGCGCCGCTCGCACTCCTCAAGCGACGTGGCCACGAAGATCTCGACGAACCGATCGCCGATCATGCTCGCGCACCATGTCGCGCGTCTCCGCATACGGTGAGATGGCCGCGCACACGACGCAGGCGCCGTGCCGGGTCAGCAGCTTGGCGACGAATCCGATGCGCAGGATGTTCGTGTCGCGATCCTCGCGCGAGAAGCCCAGGCCCTTCGACAGGTTGGTGCGCACGACATCGCCGTCCAGATGCTCGACCAGCACCCCGCGGCGCTCGAGCTCGGGCCCGATCATCTCGGCGATGGTGCTCTTGCCGGCCCCAGACAGGCCGGTGAACCAGAGCGTGAAACCACTGTATTCCTGCGTCACTTGCGATCGGTCCTTTCGTTGTTGCCCACGGTTGGCACTCGCCGCTACCGGGCGTGCAGCCCGCACTCGACCTTGCCGGTGCCGCGCCAGCGTCCGGCGCGCTCGTCCGAGGCCTGGCCGCTCACCGAGGTGGTGCAGGGGATGCACCCGATGGAGGGGTAGCCATGGTCGTGTAGGGGGTTGTACGGGATGCCGTGCCTCCAGATGTATCGCCACACGTCGCGGCTCGTCCAATCGGCCAGGGGTTGCACCTTGACCACACCGCGGCGTTCGTCCAACTCGATTTTGCGTGCATTCTGCCTGGTTGTCGACTGTTCGCGTCGAATTCCCGTCACCCAGGCGTCCATTCCACGCAGCGCCTGCTCCAGCGGAGCGACCTTGCGGATGCCGCAGCAGGCGTCCGGATCCCGCTCCCAGAGCCGATCTCCGTGCGTTTCGGCCTGCTCTGAGACAGTCAGCTCGGGCTCAATCCGCTCAAACTTGATCGGATAACGGGAAATTAGGCGCTTCCGCGTTTCGTACGTCTCGGGGAACAGCAGACCGGTGTCGAACTCGACCACCCGCACGCCCGGAGCGATTTCCGACACCATGTGCACGAGCACCGACGACTGCTTCTGCCACGAGCAGGTCAGCAGTAGCCGTTCGCCGAACCGGTCGGCCGCCCACTCCAGCACGTGCTCGGCGCTGAGCGACTCCAGCCGGTCGGCCTGTTCGGCCACCTCGGCCGGCGACATGGGCAGCGTGTGGCTCATCGCGGGGCGGGCGGGTGGGCAGGTCGCGCAGCAGCAGGTCGGCCATGGTGTCGGAGCGCAGCCCCAGCCGCAGCGTCTCCAGCGGGATCACCTCGTCGGGCGGGATGTTGCCCAGGTTGACCTCGGCGCCCAGGTGGCGGATGAACCAGGCCTGCTGCGTCCTTCTGGGGTGCCTCGAACAGCAGCTGGTCGAGCGGGATCTCGTGCACGATCTCGTCGATCAGGCCGCTGCGCACCTCGCCGGTGCCGCGGAAGATGCCGGCGGTGCCGGTCTCGCGGGCCTCGGTGATCACCTTGGAGGCGCCGGCCTCCAGCTCCTCCTTGATCCAGGCCACCCACTGGTAGGGCGCGTAGACGCACTCGGAGTCCTTTGAGCCCACCTCGGACAGCACCACGAACTCCTCGGCCAGGGCCGAGATCAGCTCCTGCTTGGAGTCGCGCTCGATCTGCAGGGTGCCGTCCGAGACCTCCACGTGGGTGAACCCGTAGCCGGCCGTCCAGCGCCGGAACTCGTCCACCTTGCCGCGGGCGACGGCCGCCTCCAGCAGCGTGCCGCCGCACATCACCGGCACGCCCTGCGACTGGTAGAGCTTGATCTTCTCGGCCAGGTTGCGGGTCACGTACGACGTGCCCCAGCCCAGCTTGACGATGTCCACGTAGTCGCCTGCGGTCTCGAACATGCCCTCGACCTCGGACAGCGTCATGCCCTTGTCGATGACGTGCGTCAGCCCGCGCTCGCGCGGCTTGCCCGGCCGCATTGGCAAGCCCAGAAACTCTTCAACCATGCCCGTTCCCTCCTAGAGCCTGGCGTAGATGGATTCGTCGAGCCGCTTGCGCGCCTCGACCTGGACGTTCTCGTAGAGCGACTCGCCGTGCGTGTCCATGCCCACGATCAGGGGGCCGAAGTCGCGCACCCGGAACCTCCACAGGCACTCGGGCATCAGGTCCTCCCACTCGACCTGCTCGATCTCCTCGATCTGCGTCGTCTCCAGCGCCGCCGCGCCGCCGACGATCGGCCAGGTAGACGCCGCCGTGCTGGCGCAGCGGCTCCAGCGCCTCCGGCAGCAGCCCGCCCTTGCCGATGATCGCGCGGGCACCTGGTGGTCGCGCACCAGGCCCTCGGTGAAGCGGCTCATGCGGGCGCTGGTGGTGGTGCCGATGCACATCGGCTCGTAGCGGCCGTCGGCCAGCTTGCGCACGTTGGGCGCGGTGTGCAGCAGGGCCGCGCCCCGGACAGCGACATGGGCGGCGGCTACGCCCTGGTCGAAGATGCGGATCTGGGTGGCGTCGCGGATGCCGATGATGTGGCCCTGGATGGTGACGGTGTCGCCGGCGTGCAGCTCGCGCACCGTGTCTGCGTCGGTGGGGAAGGTGATCTCGTGGTGGGCCATCTAGACACTCCCGGTCGTACTCGATCGTCGCCGTCGGCGGTGACGTGGGCGCTGGCCCGGCGGGCGGCCCAGCACTGGTAGTTGACGGCCACCGGGTTCAGCGTGATGTGGGTGTGGGCCTGCTCGACGTGCACCGACAGCACGGTGGTGTCGCCGCCCAGGCCCATCGGGCCGACGCCGGTCTCGTTCGAGCAGCTCGAACAGCTCTGCCTCCAGCGCCGCCACGTCGGGGTCCGGGTTGCTCGTGCCGACCGGCCGCGCGATCGCCTCCTTGGCCAGGTGCATGGCCAGGTCGGCCGAGCCGCCGATGCCGACGCCCGACGATCCCGGGCGGGCACGGCTTGCCGCCGGCGCCCACGATCGAGTCGAGCACGAAGCGCTTGATCGCGGACACGCCGTCGGCCGGCACCAGCATCTTGAGGAAGCTCATGTTCTCGGAGCCCGATCCCTTGGGCACGCACTTCACGTCCAGCCCGTCCCAGTCCGGCACGAACTCCCAGTGGATGTGGGGGATGCGGTGGCCGGTGTTGTCGCCGGTGGGCTTGCGGGTCAGCGTGTGCACGGTGTTGGAGCGCAGCGGGTGCTCCAGCGTGGCCCGCCGGGTGCCCTCGCGCAGGGCCTCCTCGATGCGGGCCGGGTGCAGCGGGAAGCGCTCTCCCACCCGTACGTAGTAGATGGCCAGGCCGGTGTCCTGGCAGACCAGGTTCTTGCGCTCGTCGGCCACCGCCACGTTGGTGGTGATCGTCTCCAGGATGCGCTTGCCGACCTTGTGCGTCTCGCGCCGGCTGGCGTCGGCCAGGGCGTCGCGCAGGTCCTGAGGGATGTCCTTCAGCGCCCACACGTAGAGGTGGGCGGCGGCGTCCTCGACGGTCTCTGGGCCAGGTCGACGGTCGTGTCGCGGTGCTTTCATCGTGCGGCCTCCGCCGCGGCCCGCCCGGCGCGCCGCCCGAAGACGGCGCAGTCGAGCAGCGAGTTGCCCATCATGCGGTTGCGGCCGTGCACGCCGCCGGTGATCTCACCGGCCGCGTACAGGCCCTCGACGGTGGTCTGTCCGTCGCGGTCGATCACCAGGCCGCCGTTCTGGTAGTGAAGCACGGGATAGGTCAGGATCGGCTCGGTCAGCGGGTCGACGCCCGGCCGCCCGGTAGCGGCGCAGCATGTAGGGCAGCACCTGCGCGGCCACGTCGGGGTCGATCGGAGTGGTGTCCAGCAGCACCGCCGGGGCGTCCGTCGGGCGTGGTCAGGCCACGGCCCTCGTCGCACTCCGACACGATCGCCTCGGCCACCGCGTCACGCGGGCCGAGTTCGTCGCAGAACCGCTCGCCCCTGCTGTTCAGAAGCAGTGCGCCGTACGCTCGGGTGGTCTCGGGGATCGAGTAGCCCTGCAGGGCGGCGGCCACATGCCGCCGTTGGGGTGGTGCTGGAGCGCGTCGTCGTCGCGCACCTCGGCGCCCATGTCGCGGGCGATCTGAGTCGTCTCGCCGGTGGCGCCGGACTGGTTGGTGGTCAACACCCCGGCCCGCTCGGCCTCGGCGTAGCAGCGGCCGCCGGCGGCCAGAACGACGCTGCCGGCATTCACGCTGATGCGCTGGCCGGCCCGCTCCAGGGTGGCGGCGAAGTGCCCGTTGGGCTTTTCCAACTCCACCAGCGCGGTGTGGTCGGTGATCTCGATGCCCTGCTCGGCCACGGCCTTGCGCAGCGCCGTGGCGATGGCGTGACCGGTGCGGTCGCCGACCTGCAGCAGCCGCTTGCGGGTGGCCCCGCCGCAGCGCGCCAGCCGGTAGCCGTCGCCCTCGCGGGAGAACTCGACGCCCAGCTGCTCCAGCCAGGCGATGGCGGACGGCGCCTCGCCGGTCAGCACCCGACCAGCTCGGGGTCGGCCGTGTCGTGGGACGAGGCGATCACGTCGGCGCCGTGCTGGTCTGGCGAGTCGTCGTCGCCGATCGCGGCCTGGATCCCGCCCTGGGCCTTTGCCGTGTTGCAGGAGGCGGCGCGAGCCCTTGGTGATCAGCAACACGTCGGCGCGCCGCTCGCGCGCGGCCGCCCAGGCGGCCGCCAGCCCGGCACCGCCGGTGCCCACCACGAGCACGTCGACGTGTTCGGGGAGATCGCTCACCGAGCCCATCTTAGACAAGGAATGCTAATCCTGCGAATAAGACTGGCTTATTAGCTTGGAGCTCGTCTGCGGCTACTGGAGCGGCCGGCGGCGTCCACGGCAGGCGCAGCGGGTCGCCGTCGTAGCGGGGGATCACGTGCACGTGGTAGTGGAACACCGTCTGCCAGGCCGCCGGGCCGTTGGACTGCAGGATGGTGACGCCGTCGGCGCCCAGCCGGTCAACGGCCAGCCGGGCCACCCGCTGGGCGACCGCCGCGCAGGCCAGCAGGTCGGCCTGGGCGGTGTCGTGGATGTCGGCCGAGTGCACCCGGGGGATGACCAGGGCGTGCCCGCGGGTGGCCGGGAAGATGTCCAGGATGACGATAACCCGTTCGTCTTCGTACACCCGGGTGGAGGGCAGTGAACCGGCCACGATGCGGCAGAACAGGCAGTCCTCCATCGGCAGGAGTGTCGCACATGCGTCACTATCCTCTGGCACATGTCCGACCAGTTCGACGTCACCGTGTCCATCGTGTCCGGTGGCAGCGCCCAGCTTCTGGCCGACTGCCTGGCCTCGCTGCCGCGCGCGGCCGGATCGGCCACCCTGGATGTGGCCGTCGTGGACAACGCGATCGGCGCCCCGCTGGACGAGCTGGCCGCGGCCCATCCCGAGGTACGCTGGATCCGCTCGCCGCAGCGGCGCGGGTTCGGGGCCAACCACAATATGGCCCTGGCCGGGTCGGAGGCCCGCCACCTGTTCGTGCTGAACGACGACACGGTGCTGGGGCCGTCCTGCATCGAGCGCCTGGTCGGCTTCATGGACCGCAACCCGACGGTTGGCTGCGCCGGCCCTCGGCTGGTGTTCGCCGACGGCCGCCGGCAGGCCTCGGCGTTTCGCTTTCCAACCCCGGGCCGGGTTGCGCTGACGGCGCTGACGCTGGAGCGCAAGGGCTGGGTGATGTCCGACACCGATCGGGTGCGTCGGGTGGACTGGGTGCACGGCGCCGCCATGTTCGTGCGCGCCCAGGCCTTCCGCGACGCCGGCGGTTTCGACGAGGGCTTCTACATGTACGCGGAGGACGTCGATCTGTGCCGGCGGCTGACCGACCTGGGCTGGCGGGTGGCGTTCCTGCCCGACGCCTGGCTGACCCACCTGGAGAACTCCTCCACCGCCGACGTGCCCGAGCGACGGATCTACCAGCATGCGCGCAGCCGCATCCACTACGCCCGCAAACACCACGGCGTGCTGGGCGCGGCTGCAGTGCGGGCGCTGACGGCAGGCATGTACGCGGGCCGCATGGGTGCATCGCGGGCGCTCGGCCGCGACCCGGCCGAGCGGGCCCGGTTCGCCTGCCACGTGCGGGCCAGCCTGGCGCCAGGCGGCCGCCCGGCCGTCGAGGACGCCGCGGCCGAGTTCAACCGTGATCGGGCCCCGGTGTGAGCGGTCGGGTGCTGGTCACCGGCGGGCTGGGGTTCATCGGCTCCGCCTACGTGCGGGCGCTGGCCGCCGACGGCCAGCCGGTGCTGAACGTCGACCTGCACACGTACGCCGGCGACCCGGCCAGGATCGCCGAGACCGCCGACAGTCTGGTGGAGACGGTCGGCCTGGATGTGGCCGCCCCCGAACTGACGGAGTTGATGGCCGGGGAACGGCCGTCGCTGGTCGTGCACTTCGCCGCCGAGACCCATGTCACGCGCAGCGAGCGGGCCGCCGAGGTGTTCTTCCACGCCAACGTCGAGGGCACCCGCCAGGTGCTCGAGGCGGCGGCCGCCGCCGGCGTACCGCGGGTCGTGCACATGTCCACCGACGAGGTGTACGGCCCCTGCCCGGCCGAGCCGTTCGAGGAAGGCCAGAAGCAGCCGGGAGCTGGTCTGGCCACCTCGGCGTACGCGCAGTCCAAGGCGCTGGCTGACGAGCTGGCGCTGGATTTCACGGGCGGCCCGCAGGTGGTGGTGGCGCGGCCCACCAACTGCATCGGGCCGTGGCAGCATCCCGAGAAGGCCGTGCCCCGCTGGGCGACGCGGGCGTTGCGCGGGGAGCGGCTGCCGGTGTGGGGGGACGGCGGCCAGATCCGCGACTGGATGTTCGTGGACGACGCTGTCTCCGCCCTGCGCCTGCTTGCAGAGCGGGGACAGGCAGGGGTGGCCTACAACGTCGGCCCGGCCGCACAGGGTGTGCCCAATCTGGAGATCGCCCGCATGGTGGCGGCCGCCGCCGGCCGGGACGAGGATGCCGTCTACCTGTCGGAGTACGACCGGCCCGGGCACGACCGCCGCTACGCGGTGGATACCTCCCGCATCCGGGCGCTGGGCTGGCGGCCGGGCCACGACCTGGCGGCCGCGGTGGCCGAGACGGTGGACTGGTACCGGGCCCACACCGACTGGTGGTCTGGCCTGCTGCCGGCCGCGGAGGCGCTGTATGCCGACTGAGTCGCGCATCCCCGGGGTGGTCATCTCGACACCCGAGACACACGGCGACGACCGCGGCCGGTTCGTCGAGATCTTCCGCGCCGCCGGCATGCCGCACGCCTTCGCCCAGGCCAACCACTCCCGCTCGGCGCCCGGCGTGCTGCGCGGGCTGCACTACCACCGCGGCCAGGACGACCTGTGGTACGTCGTCGGCGGACGCTGCCAGGTGGGGCTGGCCGACCTGCGCGATCCGAGCCGGGCGCCGGCTGTGGAGACTCACGTGCTGGACGCCGACCGGCCGGCCACCATCTACATCCCGCGCGGGGTGGCGCACGGCTACCTGGCGCTGACCGAGCTCGATCTGGTGTACTGGGTGACCGCGGAGTACGACCCCCAGGACGAGCTGGGGGTGGCCTGGGACGACCCCACCCTGGCCGTCCCCTGGCAGCTCAGTGAGCAGCCACAGCTGAGCCGGCGCGACTCCCAAAACCCGGCGTTTGCGTGGGATCTGATCCCGTCGTTTGCGTAGTCGGCGCCGCCGGCCAGCTGGGCCGCGCGCTTCGCCCGCACCTGCCGCAGGCCAACTTCATCGACCTCGAGGAGTTGGACATCACCGACCAGCGGGCCGTCCGGCGCCTGCTGGGCGGCGTCGACCTGGTGATCAACTGCGCCGCCCTGACCGACGTGGACGGGTGTGAGGCGCAGCCCGAGCAGGCGATGGCGGTGAACGCCTGGGGCGCCGCGCATGTGGCCATGGCCGCCCGCCGGGTGATCCACCTGTCCACCGACTACGTGTTCGACGGCGACGCCGACGGCGAGTACGCCGAGGACGACGAGCCAAACCCGCGGTCCGTGTACGGGCGCTCGAAGCTGGAGGGCGAGCAGGGGGTGCTGGCTGCCGGCCCCAATCTGGTGGTGCGCACATCATGGCTCTTCGGGGACGGGCGCAACTTCGTCCGTTCGGTGGTGGCGGCGGACCGGGCCGGCAAAGCGCTGCGGGTGGTGGGCGACCAGCGCGGCCGTCCGACCGGCGCCGACGGGCTGGCGGTCGCCGTTGCCTTCCTGGCCGGCCGCGACGACGCCGGCATCCTGCACGTGGCCGGTGACGGGGCGCCGTGCACATGGGCCGAGCTGGCCGAGCTGGCGGTCGGCCACCCGGTCGAGCACGTGACCACGGAGGAGTGGGGGGCGCTCGCCCCCCGGCCCCGCAACTCGGTGCTGTCGCTGGAGCGTGCGCGCAGCCTGGGCGTGCCTCTGACAGACTGGCGGGAGTCGCTAGACCGATACGTGGAGGGCCTGTGAAGGGTGTTGTGCTGGCGGGCGGGTACGGGACCCGGCTCGCGCCCATGACCAGGGTGGTGAACAAGCACCTGCTGGACGTGTTCGACCAGCCGATGGTCTACTACCCGATCCAGAGCCTGGCCCGGGCCGGGATCACCGACGTGGTGCTGGTCACCGGCGACGAGATCGAGCAGTTCAAGACGCTGCTGGGCGACGGCTCGGAGCTGGGCGTGTCGCTCACGTTCGTGCGCCAGGACGGGGCCGGGGGGATCGCCGCAGCGCTGGGGTTGGTGGCGCCGCACGCCGACGGGCCGGTGGTGGCGATGCTGGGCGACAACCTCTATCAGGACGACCTGACCCCGTATGTGGACGCCTTCCGGGCGCAGGGCGGCGGCGCCCGCATCCTGCTCAAGCAGGTGGAGGACGCCCGCCGCTTCGGCGTGGCCAGGGTGGAGGGCGAACGGATCGTCGAGATCGTCGAGAAGCCCGAGCATCCGGCCTCCGACCTGGCCGTGACCGGCTGCTACATGTACGACCAGCGGGTGTTCGAGATCGTGGCCGGCCTGCAGCCCTCAGATCGCGGCGAGCTGGAGATCACCGACGTCAACAACGCCTACATGCAGCGCGGTGAGCTGCACTTCGACGTGCTGCCGGGCTGGTGGACGGACGCCGGCACCTACCCCAGCAAACTGAAGGCGTCGATCCTGGTCGCGCTCACCAAGGGCGTCACCTTCCACGCCTAGCGCCAGAAGAGCTGCGGTCTGTAGTTGCGCGGCGGCGCGACCGGCAGCGCCGGTAGCCGGCCCGTGATCCGAAGCGGCTGCTGACCCGGTTTCGGCGGCAGCCGTGCGAGCACCTCCGACAGGGCGCCCGAGCCGATCAGCGCGACCAGCATGCCGCTTCCATCCGGGGAGGCGACCAGACCGCCGACGCCTCTTGGAGGCGATCGCGAGGCCGTCCCCGACGAGCTGTCCACGCACGATCCGCAGGCGGACGATGTACTGCTCCTCGGCTGAGAGCACCTGGCCGTGGGGCGTCCACGCCAGCAGCGGCGGGGCTGCGATTCCGACAGCGGCCGGACTTCCGAAGCAGGTGGCTGCGCCGGTCGCTGTGTTCACAGCCAGAGCGTCGCCGTCCCGCAGCGCGGCCACCAGCCAGGCCTGGTGTGCCCCGACGGGGGCGAAGGCAACACTCGCGGTGCCGCCGCCGGACGGGCAGTCCCGTGGAGCCTTGATCGGCAGCGAGCGATCGTGGATCAGGTCACGGACGGCCACCTGGCCACCGGCGCCCACATACGCGAATGCCTGTGAGTCCCACCGCCACGACGGCGTGACCGGCGCCACGGCCGAGTCGATGACCTGGTCGGTGTCGCCGTCGGCCTGGATCAGGTGCAGCACGTCCCGCTTGCCGGTATGGACGATGTAGGCGATCTGGGTGCCGATGGGCCGCCAGGAGATGGCGACCACGCTGCCATGCACTGGATAGCTCCACACGAGTCGGCTGAGATCCGGGGTGTACACGCCCAGCCGGCCGGGCTCGCCGACCGCCAGGTACAGCCCGCCGGGCGACAGTTCGACCGCCGAGAAGCGGCGGCCGTGGGTGTGCCCCAGCCACAGCCGGCCGTCGACGTAGGTCGCCAGCACCCCTGCCACATGCGCCGCGGAGGTGCTCGGGGCGGGCCGCGCCGGCGGGTGATGCCGGGCTGGCGAGAAAGGCGGCGTGCCGGTGGCGGCCAGGGTGACGCTCACAGCGGCGGCCAGCACCACCGTGGCGGCGGCTGCCAGCATCGCCGGGCCGCGCCAGCGCCGGCTGGGCGGCTCAGCGGCCGGGGGCAGCGAGTCCAGGGCGGCCCGGCGTGCCCGCTCGCCAGCCTCCGCGGAAGGGCCCGGCATGCCGGCCAGCGCCCGTTCCAGCTCGCGTTCAAGCTCTTCCGGCATCGCGCTCCCTGTGTCCCTCACGCAGCTCCTCGAGCGCCCGCGCCAGCCGCGAGTGCACCGTGCCGACCGGCAGGTCGAGCAGGCTGGCGATCTCGGGCGGCGGGTAGCCGAGCCCGTAGCGGAGTACGACCACGACCCGCCGCTGCGGCCCCAGCTCGCTGACGGCCTCCAGCAGCGCCCGGTCCTCGGTGGGCAGGTTTCGCCACTCGCCTTCCAGCCGGTCGGCCGCTTCCAGCCCCACCAGCCGCCGCTCGCTGCGCAGCAGGTCGAGCGCACGGTTGACCACGATCCGGTGCAGCCAGGGCGCGAACGGCCGGCTGCGGTCGAACCGCGACAGCGCCGCGAACGCCCGCTCGAAGGCGTCCTGGGCGATGTCGTCGGCCATGTCCCGGCGGCCGGTGACCGCCCGGGCCAGCCGCCAGGCGCCCGGCCAGTGCCGGGAAAACAGTTCGCCGGCAGCATCCCGCGAGCCCTGGCGGGCCCGCGCGACCAGCTCGCCGTCGTCGGCCGTAGCCATACGCACGAGTGTAATACGCGCCGTCCGCCGCTCTCCGTCCCCAAACCGGGGTCAGACCCCGGGGCGGCGGCCTTTACAAATGTTCAGGCGGCGTCTTCGGCGGCGGCGGCCAGCCGGCCCAGCCGCTGGCGGTCGTCGTCGCGCACCGCGATCACTTCGCACCCAACCCGGTTTGCGCCGTCCGCCGGGCGGGTGTTCAGCACCCGGGCGCGCAGCCGTAGTGGGACGCCGTCCACGGTCGGCATCAGCGCCACCAGGTCGCCCAACTGGAATGGCCGGTTGGTCTGGAAGGCCAGCCCGGAGGCGCTCAGGTCGACCACCTCGACCTCCAACTGCTGGCCGGTGCGCAGTTCCCGGCACGAGATCACGTACAGGCCGCAGTGGTCGTCCACCGCCAGCCGGGCGTGCACGCGGCCGGGCTTGCGTCTGTGCAGGCCGGTCACCTTGAGCTTGACCAGAGCCGTGAACGCATCCTCGCGAACCAGCTGGGACACCACCAGATCGAGGTCGTGACGTTCGCCGTCGGCGCCCTCCAGGCGTGCTCGCAGCTTCATCTTGGGCCGCAGCCGCAGCCTCGGCCCGTGCGCCTCGATCACCTCGCTGTGGATCGCCAGCAGGCGAAGCCGAAGCGGACCGTCGGATTCCGGCAGTACCTCGATTGTGGCCGGCAGCGCCGGGAGCAGGGGCGCGGCCTGGCGCAGCAGCGCAAATGAGCGGGCGTGGCCCATACACCCGCGTAATCGGCGCCGCCGAAGCCGGCTACAGGCGCCGCCACACGAGCGCGGTGGAGCCCCGGCTGCGCTCGCTGAAGCCGGCCCGCCGGTAAAGCGGCTCGCCCAGCGAGGTGGCCACAAGCGACACCAGGTCGCGCTCGCCCGCCCGTCGCATGAGCGCCTCCAGGATGCCGCTGCCGATGCCCCGGCGGCGGTGGTCGGTGCGCACGATCATGTCCCACAGGCTGGCGTACACGGCGCCGTCCTCGATCAACCGACCCATCCCAACCAGCTCGCCCTGCGGCCCGCGGGCGCACACGTTCCAGCTGCGGGCCAGGGCCTGCTCCAGCTCGGGGTCTGCGGCCCGCACGTCGCTCCAGCCGGCGTCGGCCCGCAGCAGCCGGTATTCCGCTGTGCCCAGCCGGCCGCCCTCGATGATCTCGATCGGCGGCGGGGCGGCCATGCGCGAAACCTATCCAGTACGATCGCCGGTCGTGTGGCCTGACGGCAAGCGCTGTGCGGCAGCTTTCACGTTCGACTTCGACGCCGAGTCGGTGTGGCTCGCCGACGACCCCGAAAACCGCAACCGGCCCGGGGTGCTGTCGCAGGGCACCTACGGCGCGAAGGTGGCGGTGCCGCTCATCCTCGAGCTGTTGGAGCGGCACGGCCTGCGGGCCACCTTCTTCGTGCCCGGCAGTGTGGCCGAGGCCCATCCGCAGCGGGTGGCCGAGATCGTGGCCGCCGGGCACGAGCTGGGCGTTCATGGCTACACCCACACGCCGCCGTCGCAGCTGGACGCGGCGGCCGAGCAGGACGAGCTGGTGCGGGCCAAGGCGGTGCTGGAGCGGCACACCGGTTCGGTGGTCGGCTACCGCTCGCCGTCCTGGGACTTCTCGGCCAACACCTTGGGCCTGCTGGAGCGGCTGGGCTTCCGCTACTCGACCAACATGATGGACGACATCCGGCCCTACCTGCACCCCGGCACGGGGGTGGTCGAGCTGCCGGTGCAGTGGATCCTGGACGACGCCGTCTACTTCTGGTTCAGCCCCGCCGACTTCGCCCGCTCGATCGCGGCGCCCTCCCAGGTGGACGAGATCTGGCGGCTGGAGCTGGACGGCATACGCCGGCTGGGCGGCTGCTGCATCTTCACCATGCACCCGCAGGTGATCGGCAGGCCTGGCCGGCTGCCGTTCCTGGAGGGACTGATCGAGCACACCCTGGCCAGCCCCGACATCTGGGTCACCACCCTGGGCGAGATGGCGGAGCAGGCCCGGGCCGCGCTCTCCTAGGATCCTCCGGATGGAGACGGGGCTCGCCGGCCGGGTGGTGCTGATCACGGGCGCCGCCCGCGGCATCGGGGCGGCCACCGCCCGGGCCTTCGCGGCCGAGGGCGCCCGAGTGGTGATCGGCTACCGGGTGGAGCGCGAGCTGGCGGAGGCCCTGGCCGGTCAGCTCGGGGACGCGCTGGCCGTGGCCGCCGACATCTCGGTCGAGGGCGACGTGGACGCGCTGTTCGCGGCCGCCGTCGAGCACTATGGGCGGGTGGATGTCTGCGTCGCCAACGCCGCGGTGGCTGAGCGCGAGTTCACCCCGCTGGCCGAGATGAGCCTGCAGCGCATCCGCCGGGTGGTGGACGTGAACCTGATCGGCACCATGCTGACGGCCCGCGCCTTTCTGCGCCAGGTGGCGGCCCAGGGTGAGGGCAACCTCGTGCTGGTGGCGTCCACGGCTGGCATCTTCGGCGAGGAGGGGATGTCCGACTACGCGGCCACCAAGGGGGCGCTGATCGGCGGGCTCCTGACCTCCCTCAAGAACGAGATCGTGCGGGTCGCGCCGCTCGGCCGGGTGAACTGCGTGTGCCCCGGCTGGACACGCACCGAGATGGCCGACTTCGCCCTGTCCCGGCCTGGCGTGGTGGAGCGGGCCACCCGGACAATGGCGCTTCGCAAGGTGGCCGAGCCGGCCGACGTGGCAAGCCAGATCGTGATGCTGGCATCCGACCGTCTGTCCGGCCACGTCTCCGGCCAGGCGATCACGGTGGCCGGCGGCATGGAGGGCCGGACGCTGCATGAGGGCTCGCCGGCGGCGGCGGCCGACAGCGTGGGCTAACCTGGAGTGCGAGGTGGAGATGCTTCTGTGCACCTGTTGTGCGCACGCTCTGGCTCCGGGGCAGGACGTGTGCCCGCGCTGCAACACGGACGTCGTCCAGCGGGGGCCGAGCTCCCGCGACGCCAAGATGTCGCTCGTGTTTGGGCTGCTGGGTCTGGCCGTGGTGCCGATCGTGTTCTCGTTGCCGGCCATCTGGCTGGCCATCCGGGCCCGCCGTCAGATCGCGCGCAGGCCGGGGCTGTATGGGGAGAGCGCCGCCGGTTGGGGGCTGGCCCTGGGGGTATTCGGGACCGGAATCGGTCTGCTCCTGGTGGGTGCATTCATGCTCGGGCTGTATCTGCCGACATGAACGGGACCGCCAGGGAAGGAGGCGGAATGCTGACGGTGCAGAAGATCGACGAGGCTGCGGCCTCGCTGGAGGACGAGGATGGCGTGCCCGATCCCGAGCGCGGGCGGTTCTCCAGCGCCGTCGCCCAGGCCTACAGCCTGGCCGTCGCCCGCGACGCCGACGCCGGCCGCATGAAGCAGGCCCGCGACGATATGGACCCGGACGTGCGCAAGTGGTTCGACCTGCTGCTGGAGCGGGTCGAGCGCTCCGCGTCCTAGCTGGTCTCGCCGGCCGGGGGCTCGATCGACTCGGCCAGCAGCGTGGCCACGTCGGCCACCCGCAGCTCCCGCCCGCTGGTGCGGACACCGTCGTCCAGCATGACCGTGCAGTACGGGCAGGCGACGGCCAGTGTGTCGGCGCCCGTCTCGGCCGCCTCCCGCACCCGCTCCTCGTTGATGCCGCTGCCCCGTTCCTCCATCCACATGTGTGCACCTCCCGCTCCGCAGCAGAACGTGCGCTTGCCCGAGCGGTCCATCTCCACCGCCTGGCCGACCGCGCCCACCAGCTCGCGAGGGGCGTCCAGGACGTCGTTGTGGCGGGCCAGGTAGCAGGAGTCGTGGTAGGTGATCCGCTGCTCGCCGCGGGCCGGCGTGATCCGGCCCTGGCGGACGAGGTCGGCAAGGAGTTCCGAGTGGTGCGACACCTCGTAGGAGCCGCCGAAGTCCGGGTACTCGTTGGACAGCGTGTTGAAGCAGTGCGGGCAGCTGGTCACGATCCGCTTCACGCCCTGCGTGTTCAGGGTGTCCACGTTCTGCTCGGCGAACGACTGGAAGACGTACTCGTTGCCCATCCGCCGGGCCGGGTCTCCGGTACACGACTCGCGCGGGCCGAGGATGGCGAAGTCCACCCCGGCCGCCTGCAGCAGGCGCACCGTGGACACCGCCGAGGCCCGCGCCCGCTCGTCGTAGGAGGCGGCGCAGCCCACCCAGTACAGGAGCTCGGGGGCCGGGTCGCCCGGCTCGAGCACCCGCACTCCCAGCCCATCGGCCCAGTGGGCGCGCTCGGTCTGCGGCTTGCCCCATGGGTTGGCCGACCGCTCCACGTCGCGCAGCATCGGCTCGGCCTCGGCCGGGAAGCGGGCCTCGATCATGACCAGATGCCGGCGCAGGTCGACGATGTGGTCGACGTGCTCGATCGACACCGGGCACTCCTGGATGCAGGCGCCGCAGGTCACGCAGTCCCACACCACGTCATCTGTGACCGCGCCCGGCACCAGCGGGGCCAGCTCACCGCCGCCGCTGGTCAGCACGCCGGCGTCCGCGAACAGCTGGTCGCGCAGCCCCATGATCAGGAGCTTTGGCGACAGAGCCTTGCCGGTCGCGTAGGCCGGGCAGGCGTCCTGGCAGCGTCCGCACTCGGTGCACGAGAAGGCGTCGATCATCTGCTTCCAGGTCATGTCGGCGGTGGTGCCGGCGCCCAGCCGCATCTGCTCCTCGGGCACGTCCTCGTCGAACCGCAGCGGCTCCAGCCGGCCGCGTGCCCGGGTGCGCCCGAAGTACACGTTGACGGCCGCGGTGAAGATGTGCAGGTGCTTGGAGCGGGGCAGGTAGGAGAGGAACGACAGGATGATCAGCACGTGCACCCACACCAGGACGCGCTCGGCGTCCTTGGTGCCCGATCCGGTGCCGAACAGGTGCGATAGCCCGCGGCTCACCGGCGACCAGCCTGACGGCCATTCGTTCAGGCCGAGCGCGATCCGGCTGGCGTGCCACAGCAGCAGGCTGGTGACGATGCCCGCGATCAGTCCCAGGATCAGGTCGGCCTCGCCCAGGTGGCTGCCGGCGAACCTGGCCGGGCGCTGGATCTTGCGGATGCAAAGGGCGGCCGCCACACCGATCAGCACCAGCACGCAGAACACGTCCACCAGCAGTGCGAACCAGCCCTGCCGGCCCAGCCAGGGGATGGTCTGGTGCTTGTCGACGATGGCGATCATGGCCATCACGATGGTGGGCAGGAGGGCCATGAAGCCCCAGAAGATGAACGCGTGCATGATGCCCGGCACCAGCCGCTGGAGCAGCTTGCGCTGGCCCAGCACGATCACGGCTTCGTTGCGCAGCCGGCCGGGCACGTCGTCGAAGCGCGCCGTCGGCTGCCCGCGCCGCACCACCCGCACCAGCAACAGCGCACGCTGGGCGAAGATCGCGCCGGCCACGCCGATCACCGCCAGCAGCGCGATCAGCGCCGGGATGCTCAGGAGCTCGCCCTCACCCTCTGCAGCTCGGCGGTGATGGCCGGCACCACGTCGTGCAGGTCGCCGACCACGGCGTAGTCGGCCTTGGTCATGATCGGGGCCTCGGGGTCGGTGTTGATGGCCAGGATCCGCTTGGCGCCCTTGCACCCGGCCATGTGCTGGGTGGCGCCCGAGATGCCGCAGGCGATGTAGATGTCGGGCGCGATCTTGGTGCCGGTCTGGCCGACCTGGTCGGTGTGCGGGCGCCATCCGGCGATGGTGACAGCCCGCGAGCAGCCGACCACGCCGCCCAGCAGCGACGCCAGCCCCTCGATGCCGGCGAAGCCCTCGGCCGATCCGGCGCCGCGGCCGCCCGAGATGACCACCTTGGCCTCGGCCAGCGAGATGCCGCCGCCAGCCTGGGTGGACACCCGCTCGGCCACCACCAGCAGCCGGTCGCCATCCGACAGCTCGGGCGTGAAGGTCTCGATCGCGGGCGCCGGTGCGTCGCCGCCGCCGGCCGTCTCGACCGTGTGCGCAGCCACTGTGAACAGCTTGATGCGCCCGTGCACGGCCGCCTCCTCAAGCAGGCTGCCGCCCCACCGAAGGCGGGTCACCTGGGCCGGGTCGCCGGGGCCCGCCGCGGTGCAGTTGGCAGCCAGCGGCAGGTCGAGCATGGCGCCCACATGCGCCATCACCTCCTGGCCACGGTCGCTTCCGGACGCGAACACAGCGGACGCCCCGCGGGACTCGGCCAGCTGGCTGACGGCTCGCGCCCAGGCCGCCGGAGCGTAGGCGGTGAGCCCGCCGAGATCGATCAGGTGGGCGGCGGCCACGCCGTGCGCGCCTAGCGCGGAGGCCGGCCCACGTCCGCTCTCTCCCACCAGCACCGCTTCGACGGGCTGGCCGGCTGCCTCGGCGTAGGAACGGGCCAGGGCCAGCGCCTGCAGCGACAGCTCATCGGCGGCCAAGCCGTCGTGCTCGACCCACACCAGCACCATCAGGCCACTCCCAACCGCTGCAGCAGCTCGACCACCGCCGGGGCGGCCGCCGCGCCCTCTCCCAGCACCTCTGTCTGGGCGCCCTGGTCGGCCGGCACGACCAGCCGCCGACGCTCCAGCTGGGCATCGCGGGGGGCCGGGGCGCTCGAGTCAAGCGGCTTTCGCTTGGCCCGCAGGCGGCCAGGCACGGACGGATAGCGGGGCAGGTTGAGGCCTTCCCTGACCGTCACCACCGCCGGCAGCGGCACGTTGTAGACGTCGCGAGCACCCGGCACCTCCTGTTCCAGGCGGGCGGTGTGGCCGTCCACCGAGACGCCCTTGACGCCGGTCACGCACGGCCGGCCGAGCGCGTGCGCGATACGGATACCGACCTGGTAGTTCCCGGTGTCGGCCGACTCGTTTCCGAAGAAGATCAGGTCGAAGCCGCCGCCGGCCGACTCCTCGGCGCGGATCACGTCCAGGATGGCCGCGGCGGTGGCCTGCGCGTCCCACTCCCGATCCGCCTCCAGCAGGATGGCCCGATCGGCGCCGATCGCCATCGCGTCGCGCAGCTGCTCCTCGGCCTCGGCCGGGCCTAGCGTCAGCACTACCGTCTCGCCGCCGTTTGCCTCCACCAGGCGCACGGCCTCCTCGACCCCACACTCCTCGTGGGGGCTGATGGTGAAGCCCAGGTGGCGGGTCTCGATGGCCTGCTCGTCGGCCGTCAGGACGATCCGCCCGCCGGTCATCGGCACCCGCTTGACACACACCAGGATCCGCACCGGCTAGCTCCTGATCCTCGAGTTCTCGGGGTCGAAGAGCGGGGTGGCGTCGGCCGCTGCGACGGTCACCGGGTAGCGCTCGTTCAGGTACAGCACCGACAGCTGGTTCCCGACCACCGCGTGCTCGGGCGGCAGGTAGCTCATCAGGATGTGCTTGCCGATGGACGGCCCGGCGCCCGCGCTGGTCACATACGAGCGGCGGCCCCTGGCGTCCACCAGCGGCTGGCCGTCGCGGGTCTGGATCGGTTCGCGGCCCAGCATGTAGCGCTTGACCCCGGAGGCGGAGGTGTGGTCGTCCACGGTCAGGCTGCACATGATCGCGGCCGGCGGCTGGTCGCGCTGGCGCAGGTGGGCGTCGCGGCCGACGAACGGCTCGTCCTTCACCTTGGGTCCCGACATGCCCGCCTCCACCGCCGTGTACTCGGTCTCCAGCTCGAAGCCGTAGGCCCGGTAGCTCTTCTCCAGCCGTCCGGTGGTGCCGTACACGCCGATTCCGACCGGCGCCACGCCGTGCGGCCCTCCGGCCTCCCACAGCATGTCCCACAGCCTGGCGCCCTGTTCCATGGGCACGTACAGCTCCCAGCCCAGGTCGCCCACGTAGGAGATACGCGAGGCCAGCACTGGCAGTGTGCCCATCTCGATCGTGCGGCAGGTGGCGAACTTGAAGCCTTCGTGGGAGACGTCGTCGGAGGTCAGCGAGGACAGGATGTCGCGGGCCCGCGGGCCCCACAGCCCAAGCGTGCACCAGGCCGAGGTCTGATCGACGATTCGGGCGCTGCCATCGGCCGGCAGCCGGTCTGCGAACCACTTGCGGTCGGCCATGCCGTGGGCGCCGCCGGTGACCACCCGGAACACGTCGTCGGCGAGCCGCATGATGGTCAGGTCGGCCTTGAACCCGCCGCCGTCGGCCAGGATCGGGGTGTACACGACGCGGCCCAGGGCGACGTCCATCTGCCGCACCGCGATCCCCTGCACGGCTTCCATCGCCCCCGGCCCGACCACGTCGAAGATGGCGAAGGCGGTCAGGTCGACCATCCCCGCCCGGTCGCGCATGGCCAGGTGCTCGGCGTTGATGATGGGCGACCACCAGCGCGCGTCCCACTCCGCGTCGCGGCGGTTGATGCGCTCGCCGTACTCCTCCAGCAGGCCGGCGTTGGACTCGTACCAGTGCGGCCGCTCCCAGCCGGCGGCCTCGAAGAAGACCGCGTCCAACTCGCGCTCGCGGGCGTGGAAGGGGGGCAGCCGGACGTCCCGGTTGGACGCCCACTGTTCGCCCGGGTGGACGATCCCGTAGGTCTTGTTGAAGCCCTCGGCCGCCCGCGCCTTGACGTGCGTGCGGGTCTTCTGGTGCTCCCAGAAGCGGGCGATGTCCGACGAGTGCAGGTCGATCTCGGATTCGCCGTGCACCATCCACTCGGCCACCGCGCGGCCGATCCCCGGCCCCTCCTTGACCCACACCGCGGCGCATGACCATAACCCCTTGACCTCGGGCGTCTCGCCCAGGATCGGCATCCCGTCCGGCGTCAGCGACAGCAGGCCGTTGATGGCGTACTTCACGCCCACGCTCTCGTCGCCCACGATCTCGGGCATCAGCTCCAGCGCGTGCTCCATCTGCTGCTCGAAGTCGGCCTGGGTGAACGGCAGCTCGGTCGGCGAGAGCGCCGCCTCCTCGATGGAGGGGATGGTCTCGGGGTCGTGCAGGATCGGGCGGTGAGCGTAGGAGCCGATCTCGAGGCCTGCGCCGTCCTGGCGCTCGTACATGTTGGTGTCCATGTCGCGCACGATCGGGTACTCGATGTGGGCTTTGGCGTCAGCGAAGCGGGGCACCGGGCCGACGTCGATCATCTGATGCACCGCCGGCGTCAGCGGGATCGCCGCCCCGGCCATCCGGGCCACCACCGGGCTCCACACGCCGCAGGCGATGACCACCGTGTCCGCCTCGATGTCGCCGCGGTTCGTGCGCACCCGCCGCACCCGTCCGCGCTCGACGTCGATCCCGACCAGCTCGACGTTGGCGATGGCGGTCAGCTTGCCGGCCGCGACGGCGCCCTCGCGCATCAGCGTGCCCGCCCGCAGCGAGTCGACCACGCCCACGCCGGCGGAGTGGAAGCCGCCCACGATCACCGACTCGTCCAGGAACGGCACCAACTGCTTGACCTGGGCCGGGCTGATCAGCTCCAGCTCCTCGACGCCCCAGGCGGCGCCCGACGACATCCGCCGAGCCAGCTCCTGCATCCGCTCCTGGGTGCGCGCAACCTCGATGCCGCCGCTCTTCGTGAACACGTCCAGCTCGACGTACTGGCGCACGCTGTCCAACGTGAGCGCGGTCATCTCCTTGGAGTGGTCGACCGGGAAGATGAAGTTGGACGCGTGTCCGGTCGAGCCGCCGGGGTTTGGGAAGGGGCCTTTGTCCAGCAGCACGATGTCCGACCAGCCCTCGCGGGCCAGATGGTGGCACAGGCTGTTTCCGACGATGCCGGCGCCGATCACGACCGCGCGGGCATGGGTGGGCAGATCGCTCATCGGCTCCTCACTGGGGGGAAGGCGGCTCCCGAGGCCGGTTGCCGGCCGGCTTCAGGTCTGGTAGACATCTGATATATCAGATGGCCTCACTGCCCGCAACTTCCGAACCCGCAGACCCGGCCGCATCCTCCGGGCTGCTCTCCGAACGGGCCTATCTGGCCCTTCGCGACCGTCTGGTGACGCTCGCCATCGCGCCCGCCGCGCCGATCGACGAAGACGCGCTGATCCGCGAGCTGGGGGTCGGCCGCACCCCCGTGCGGGAGGCGGTGCGGCGGCTGGCGCTGGAGGGGCTGGTGGTCGTCTACCCGCGCCGCGGCACGTTCGCCGCGCCGATCAACATCACCAGCCTGTCCGACGTGACCGATGTCCGCAGCCAGCTGGAGGCGCACGCCGCCTACCGGGCGGCGCTCTTGGTGGACGACGCCGACCGCGCCCAGGGCCGTCAGCTGATCGCCGAGCTCGACCGCTCGCTGCCCGGCCAGCGAGCGCTGATCGAACTGGATGCACGCGTCCACCGATTCGTTCACCGCTGCTCGCGCAACCCGTACCTGGCCCAGGATCTCGACCGCTATCTGAACATGTCGCTGCGCATGTGGCACCTGACCTTCGACCGGCTGCCGCCACTGGACGCCCGGGTGCGTGAGCACCAGGAGCTGCTGGAGGCGATCGGGCGCGGTCAGGCCGACGCCGCCCGCCAGATCGCGCTGGAGCACGTACTGGCCTTCGCCCGGGAGATCCGTGCCGCGCTCTGATTGGAACCATCCGTCACGGTGCAGGGCAGGTAGAGGGTCTGGCATCCGTCACGGTGTTTGTGACGGTGCCTGACCCCGGTTTCTCCCGACCCCGGTTTCTCCCGGTGCGCCCTCGTCGCCCAGGCCCAGCGCGGCGTCGTCGAGCTGGCCGCGGTAGGCATCGCGCCGCGAGCTGATCAGGATGCGATCGATGGCCGCGGCGTCCGCCGGGATCGCCGGACGGATCACCGCGGCCACCAAGCGGCGGTTAGTTCTTGCCCCTGGTCGCGCTGACCACGTCGCCGGGCGGCGGCGTGCTACCGGGCGGCTCGATGGTCAGATTGTCGACCTCCCACGGATACGCCCCGTAGCCGCTGTCCTCGTGCACGGCCGCGGTGGCCCAGCCATTCGCAGCGCCGGGGATCAGCGTGCCGGTGTCGACCACGCTCACCTGGACGCTCCAGCGCGCGTCGGCCGGGGTGAACTGGTGATCGTTCTGACCGCCCGCCAGCACCAGATTGCCGTTGGCCTTCATCTGGGTGATGGAGGCGCCGAAGGTGGCGCTGATCTCGTCGGAGTCCCAGTTGATGGGGCCGCTGACCACGGCGTGGTGGCCGTTGGGGCCGGACAGGATGATGCTGTCGATCTTGGGTTCCACGTCCCCTCCTTTGGGCGAAAAGGGAAGCGATTGTCTCACATGTCACACGCCCACAGGACGTGCCAGCCGGGCCGGAGCTTCCCGGGCTCCGACCACATTGCCCTTGGTCACGTAGCGGCTGATCCCGTCGGCCAGGGCAGCGGCCGCTTCCTGATCGCGGCCGCATGCGTCCAGCACGAAAGCCTGGTCGATCAGCGTCTCCGCCTGCTGGTTCAGGTGGTCGGTGCGAAGCGCGATGCCAACGGCCTGCTGGGCCAGTTCGAGCGCCTGCGACGTGCGACCGCGAGCCGCAAGCACCCGGGCTCGCACGCGCCGCCACACCGCCTGGGGGCCCGCGTCGTCACCGGTGGCGATGGAGGCGCACCGGCGGGCGCAGCGGTCGGCCTCGCGTTCGCGGCCGGCCAGCAGCAGAACCTGCGCCAGATAACCCTCGGTCGAAGCCAGCACGGCCCGCTCACCCAGCCGCTCCAGAATCCGGCGGCCGAGCCGCAGGTGGCGCTCGGCTCGGTCGAGGTCGCCGGCCAGGATGGACACGTAGATCTCGGGGTGCGACACCGCCGCGTCCAGGCTTGGCGAGAACCCGGCCAGCACCGCGTTGGACTCGTCCAGCAGCCGGAAGGCCGTGTCGAACTCCCCGCGCATCGCCTCCAGGCTGGCCAGCGGCTGCAGCGCGAGGGCGCCGGCCCACGGGTCGCCGGTCAGCATCCGGCAGATCTCCCTGCACCGCTCGATGGCCTCGCGCACCGGCGTCGGGCCGAGCGACATGGACGCCGCCTCCCAGCCCACGGCGTCGGACACCAACCTGCCGTCACCGGCCACCAGCGCCTCGTCCATCGCCCGCCGCCACGCCCGCTCGGCCTCCGCCGACTGCGCCCGGATCCACCACAGCAGCGCCCGCACGTGCCACAGCCGGGCCAGTCCGGCATGGTCGCCGGCGGCGGTCAGCGTCCGCTCCAGGCCCGGGCCCGAGCGCGCCGTGCCTCGCGCCACCCCCTCCGGGTCGATCTGCAGGCGGGTCAGCAGGCGCTCCACCTGGGCGCGGGCGTCCAGGGCCTGGTCAGACCGGCGCTTCGCAACCCGACGGGCCTCGGCCAGGCTGGCCTCGGCCTCGCGGAACCGGCCCAGCTCGCGGCGGACGCCCCCCAGGTCGAGCAGCAGGGCCCCGCGGTCTGGATCGTCGCCGGCCCGCAGGGCGGCGGCGCGCTCCAGCAGGTTGGCGGCGCCCGCTCGGTCGCCCGCCGCCAGGGCCCGCCTGCCCGCCGCGCGGAGGTGGCTTGCCGCCTCGGCCGCCAGCCGCACGTTGGCCTCGTCCTCGGCCCGGCCCAGCTGGGTGCGGTAGCGGTGCGCCTGCTCCAGGTGGTAGCCGACGATCTCCTCGGCGCCCGGGCCGTGGTCGTCGCGCTCCAGGAGCCACCGCGCGTAGCCGACGTGCAGGTCGGCCCGGCGGCGTTTGGCAAGCAGCTCGTAGGCCGCATCTCGGACCAGGATGTGCGTGAACCTGTAGCCGATCTCGTCGGCCAGTTCCGGCCGGCCTGCGCGTACCAGTTCCCGCTCCACCAGTCCGGCCAGGCCGGCGTCCACCCGCTCGGGCTCCGGCACGAGCGCGCGCAGCGCGCCGGCGTGAAAGGCCCGGCCTTCGATCGAGGCCGCCTCCACCACCTGCCGTTCGGCGTCGGGAAGGCCGTCGATGCGGGCGGCCAGCAGGGCCTGGATGGTGGGCGGCGTGCGGCCGCCGGGGTCGTCGGCGCGCATGGCCACCAGGTGTTCCAGGAAGAGCGGGTTTCCCTCTGCTGCCGTCAGCAGTTCGGAGCGCGGTATTCGCGCCCGCCGGCGGGCGGCCAGCCCGCTCAGGAGTTGCGCCGACTCGGCGCCGGACAGCGCGGCCAGACGCAGCACGCTGCGCGGGCCGCCCACGCTCTCCCAGTCGGGGCGGCGCTCCAGCAACTCGCCGCGAGCGGAGCACACAAGCAGGATGGGCGCCGCCGCGCCGCTGGCGACCTGCGCGATCAGATCCAGCATGGCCGGCTCGGCCCAGTGCACGTCGTCGAACACCGCCACCAGCGGGCGTCTCCGGGCCAGCGCCTCGAACAGCCGGCGGACGCCCCACTGCAGGTCCTGCTCGCCGGCCGACGCGCCCGGCCAGCCGGCGGCCGCCGCCACCCGCGATGCCACCAGCTCGGGCTGCGAGTCGTCCTGCAGCAGGCGCACCAAGCCTGCGCTGCCGGCCCCCGCGGCCAATTCGTTCACGATCTCGGTCAGCGGCCAGTAGGTGATGCCCTCGCCATACGGCAGGCAGCGTCCGACCACCACCGTCGCGTCGCCCTCGATCCCGCCCAGGAACTCCCGCAGCAGCCGCGACTTGCCGATCCCGGCCGGCCCGGCGACGGTCACCAGCACACACCTGCGGCGCTCGACCGCCCGCCGGAAGCGGGCGCGCAGCGATCGCAGCTCGGCCCGCCGTCCGACCAGCGGCACCCCGGCGCCGGCTGCGAAGCGGCCGCCGGCCGGGGCCAGCCCTGTCACCTGCCACACCCGCAGCGGCCGCCGTTTGCCGGCCAGCGCGGCCGGGCCATGGGCGCGCAGACGGGCTGCGCTGCCCACCAGCCTGCGCGTCTGGGGCCCGATCAGGATGCCGTTGGCCGGCGCTGCCGACTGCAGGCGCGCGGCCGTGTTGACGGCGTCGCCCGCCACCAGCCCGTGCCCGCCGCCGGCGTCGCCGGTCGCCACCTCACCGGTGTTGACCCCGATCCGCAGGTCGATGCCGACGCCCAGGTCACGGACCAGATCGACGTTCAGCTCGGCCATCGCGTCGCGCATCTCGCAGGCCGCCCGCACCGCCCGCAGGGCGTCGTCCTCGTGCAGCACCGGCACCCCGAAGACGGCCATGACGGCGTCGCCGATGTACTTCTCGACCGTCCCGCCATGCCGTTCCAGGGGGCCGCGCATCGCGTCGAAGTAGCGTGTCTGCAGCTCGCGCCAGGCCTCCGGATCCAGCCGTTCGCCGAGCTCGGTCGAGCCCGCCAGGTCGGCGAACACGATGGTCACAGTCTTGCGCACCTGGCCGCCGGGTGGGGGTCCGCGAACCCCGGCTGGGGTGTCCATCGGCCGATTGTATGAGACCAGCAGCCGTCACCACCGGCTGGGGGCCAGCTGTTTGCCCCCAGCCGCGTCAACCGTCTACGACACCTGGATCTGGTTTCCGCAGGTACGACGTGGACCCGACGACGCCACGATCGTCGTAGCTGTTGTCTCCCCACGCCACCAGCGTGCCCGCGCTGACGGACGCCGACGTCGCCGCCGCCGGCACAGCCAGCATCAGCGCAGCCGCGGCTGCCGTCGCCAGACTCTTCAGAGCCCCCACTCATCCAGCATACGGGCGGGTCGGCTGGCCGCCTGGACCGGGTTGGGCGTGATGCTGGCGGCTCTCCAGGCGTCAAGACGTGCGCGTGCCCAGCGCTCCGCGTCCACCTCCGAGGCGGGCAGCCCGAGCCGGTACTGGTGGATGTGGCGGGCCTCGTGGGCGGCCAGGTGGAACAGCTCCTCCTGCCACGATTCGAAGACCAGCGGCCCGGTGCGCCGGGAGCGGGCGTACTGCCACCGGTATGGGTAGCGGCGGGCTGTCGGTGCGTCGTCGGCTGCTGGAATCAGCATCGTGACGAGGTAGGCGATGCCCGGGGCCACCCTGGCGATACCGGGCACGCCCCTGTAGGCCCGGCCGGAGAATCCGCGGCCGCGCGGGCGCACCCGATCTCCGCGGCGGATCATCCCGCGGGCCTTGACGTGCACCTCGACGTCGCCGGCGACCACGCCCGAAGACCCCCTCGACCACCCGCCGGATCTCGGAGTGCGGGGTGCGGATCGTGCCCGAGACGGTGATCCGCATCAGCTTCGGATCCGGATCAGTCCGCCGTCCAGTTCGAGGTCCCCCGCGCGGTCGAGGTCGAGCTCCAGCTCCGTGGCGCAGACGGCGGCCGCCCGCTGGGTGGGCAGCCAGTTACGACCGGCTGGGGAGAGGATCAGGGTGTGGGCACGCCTGCCGACGAAAGCCAGGCCGCGCCCGTCCACCGATCCGTCCCACACCGGCACGCCGAAGACGGACTCGATCGCCGTCGCAGCCGCCGGCCGGTCGGGAGTGACCAGACCGACCTCCGACAGCCCGCGCAGGTCGCTGGCGTCGAAACCCGGGATGTCTGACTCCGCGACCCCGCGGTGAGCGATCAGTTCCACGATGTTGCCTGCCGGGTCCTCGAAGTAGCAGGCCTGCGCGTCCCAGTCGTCGAAGTCGAACACCGGCTGACCGGTATCGGTGTCGGGCAGCAGGTTGACCCGCTCGCGCAGCCAGGCAAAGGCCTCCCGGAAGCGGTTCCCCGGCGCCAGCAGCGCGAAGTGGGTGAACGGGGCGCCCGCCGCGCCGGCGAACTCGATCGTCGCCCGGCCCGCCGTGACCGCCACCCGGCTGGCGCCGCCGACGACCCGAAGGCTGAGCCGGTCACGGTAGAACCGCTCCTGTTCGGCCAGCCGATCGGCTGCGGCTGCGACGACGACTCGGCGGATATTCACCGGATCGGCTCCAGCTCAGTCCGGGTACTCGTCCTTGCGAAAGGTGCGGAACCCGTCTGTCTGCGGCTTGGGAGTGCGGTCGAGCAGGAAGCTGGAGTACGGCGCCACGAACGGGTCAGGCGCCATCACCGTGTAGGTGTGGTAGACCGTCCCGTTCTCCCGCGCGAAGGCGATCCAGCCCGGGCCCTCGCGCAATCCGTCCTTGAGCTCGGCGCCGATCTGCGTCGACCATTCCTGGAGCCAGTCGGGCGGGTCGTCGAGCATCTGCTTGACCTCGGGGACGTCCTGCGCCTGCTGCTCGGTCAGGGCGAGGCCGAAGTCGAAGGCGAAGTCGGTGTTGTAGGTGGAGACGTAGGGGAACTGCCAGCCCATTCGCCGCCTGTAGGCGGCCAGCCGATCGATGGGCGCCCGGGAGAAGCAGACCAGCGTCACATCGCGGTGGTTCAGGTGGACGAGCGAGCCGTCCAGCCCGTCGGCCAGGCCGGTGCAGCCCGGGCATGCGCCGAGCGTGTACTCGGGGCCGAACATGATGTTGTAGGCGAGCAGCTGCGAGCGGCCGTCGAAGAGTTCGGCCAGTGTCCTGCGGCCGTCCTCGGTGTCGAACTCGTACTCCTTCTCGACCCGCACCCAGGGCAGGCAGAGCCGCTGCCGTTTGATCTCCTCGTTGCGCGTCGCCTGCTCGGCCTCCAGCTTGGCCAGCTCGGCGCGGGCCGCCTGCCATTCCTCGCGGGTTCCGATCGTGTGCTCGGGCATCTGCTCTCCCTCAGTCGGACTCGCGGGCAACACCGATGAGACCCGCGAGATCCGCAAACGGATCGCGGAACGTCGAGGCTCAGCGGCCAGTGCGGCCGCACAGTAGCTGTGCGGCGGCAGCTCGATGGCAACTTCGCAGCGCACGACCCGAGCCAGCCGCGCGGCCAGCGGCCCCGACAGCAGCTGCGTGTAGGTTGCGGTCAGGTGGGCGCAGTCTCGCAGGTGATGATCGTGCCGATCGCCGGCCTGGGCAAGGCGTACCAGACGGCGCTCCCGTGGACGGCGAGAATCTGTCGCGGCGTGTACGTGGGTGTGGCGATCGTGTGCACCGAGCCGTTCTCGGTGTTCAGGCCGACCACGGTCTTGCCGGCCAGCGTACACGACCCACTGGTAGTAGACGGCGAGCATCGGTGCCGTGCTTGCCGGCACGGCGGTCGTTCCGGAAGGGCGCCGGTGGAGGCCACGAGAACCGGTCGATCCGCAGGTTCCCCGACCCGTCGGCCACGAGCGACCGCTACCAGGTCGCCGCGCATGGCCAGCGCCCGGATCACGCCGGTCTCGGCGATCGTCCGCTCCCGCAGGCGCTTGCTCAGATTCCACAGCTGGATCTCGGGCTTCGGCGGAGGGAACGCGTCCACGGTTCCGGCGGCGATGTCGTAGGGTACGAGCGCGAGCCGGCTGGAGGAGAGGTCCGATGAAGCGCGCCGGGGGCGCTCCGGAGAGGGCGCGCGGCTTCCCCACAGGCAGGGCGAGCGTCATCACGGGCCCGCCGGTCATCGTCTCCCCCTCGCCGCCCATGTAGTTTCCAGCGAAGCAGTCGAATCCGGGATCGACGGGCGACCACTCCGACTTGGTGTACGCGGCGACGCCGCCGTGCACGACCAGGTTGATGATCTGATCTCCTCCGCACGTCAGCAGGTGACTGCTGGCGTCCCGAAGGCTTGCCGCGGATGTGTCCAGGCGGACGAAGAGGGTGTCGGTGCAGCAATTGAAGTCGTCGTTCAGGCTGGTGAAGACGACGGTGGATGTGCCCATCGCCATCACGCTGTGCCACATGCGGAAGCTCGCGTCAGAAACGCCGTCCGGACCCCGCCGGCAACCACCAGACCGGCCGACACGACAGGCAGCAGCGCGGCGTAGCCGAGCCGGCGTCCGGCGCCGACATCACGGCTGCGCCGATGCAGCCACCCGAGCAGCTGTGCCAGCCACACGCCCGGCGCGCGGAATACGGCACCGCGATCGCGACCAGCAGCCGACCCCAGCTCGCAGCTGGCTCGCGAGTCGCCGCGGTCGGGTCGACGATGTCTGGCGGATCGACCAGCCCAATGAGGCGGCGACCGCGACCTCTACAAGCACGCAGCGCGCCGCGCGACACGCCTCGTCCGGGCCGCCCGGCCAGCGCCAGCAGCAACGCTCCCAGCAGCAGTGGCCACACCAGGTAGAACTGCTCCTCGACTGCGAGTGTCGAAGGCCGGATCGGCGAGGGCGGGTCCGCGCGCAGAAGCGCGCCGACCTCGGCGAAGTGCACGTCGCGGCGAAGAACGTGGCCCATACGGCGTCGATCGCCGACAGCGCCTGAACGGGGTTCAGGAACTCCGCGCTGGCGGCGCGCATCGCGCAGGGTAGGCCGCGGCGGGCATTCCGCGGCCTGGGCGGCGAGAAGCTGGCCGCTCACACGGGCCCGGGCCCGGCTCGCTCCACACCCCGTGCATGTGCATCGGGGTGCGGACGGAAGCGCCCTACGGCCGAGTACGCACCGACGTTACTTCGCTCCGCCCGCGTTCAGGCGTCAGTCAGGCTCAGCCGCACCCCGAGTTGTCGCCGCAGTCACGGCAGGTGTAGCAGGCACCGGTGCGCACCTTGCGGCCGCCGCACTTGGCGCATTCGACCGCGTCCTCCCAGGCGTTGAAGAGCGCCCGCTGGCCGGGGCCGGGCGTGGGCGCTGGAGCGTCCACAGGCTGGTCGAGGGCACCGCAGGGTGGTGGCCGTTGGCGGCCGCCATCCTCTCGCGCACGGCGGCGCTCATGATACCCAGGTCGCCCTGCGTCTCAGCGTCCAGGAACCGCTTGCCCATCCACCGGAAGATGTAGTCGGGGATCGACTTGGCGATCCGGATGTCCGGGTCGTTGGTGATGCCCGACGGCTCGAACCGCATGTGCGCGAACTTGGAGACGTACACCTCCAGCGGCACGCCGTACTGGATGCCCACCGAGACCGCGATCATGAACGCGTTCATGAGCCCGGCCAGGGTGGTGCCCTCCTTGGCGATGTCCACGAAGACGTCGCCCGGGTCGCCCTCGGGGAACATACCGACGTGGATGTAGCCCTCGTATTCGCCGACCTGGAACTTGCGGCCGATCTCGCTGCGCTCGACCGGCATCATGCGCCGGGTCGGCTTGGCCGAGATCAGCTCGCTGCTCGCCCTTGGTGGAGAGCGGCTGGGCCAGCTTGCAGCCATCGCGGTAGATGGCGATCGCCTTCACACCCAGCTTCCAGGCCTCGGAGTAGAGGTTGGCCACGTCGTCGACTGTGACGTCGGTGGGCAGATTGACGGTCTTGGAGATGGCGCCGGAGATGAACGGCTGCACCGCCGCCATCATGTTCACGTGGCCCATGTGGTGGATCGCCCGGTCGCCCACCGCCACGTCGAACACCGACAGATGCTCGCCCTTGAAGCCGGGCGCGCCGACCACCGTGTTCTTGTCGTTCACGTAGGCGACGATCTGGTCGATCTCGTGCGGCGCGTAGCCCAGCTTGGCCAGCGCCGTGGGCACCGTCTGGTTGACGATGGTGATGTCGCCGCCGCCGACCAGCCGCTTGGACTTGACCAGTGAGAAGTCCGGCTCCACCCCGGTGGTGTCGCAATCCATCATGAAGCTGATGGTGCCGGTGGGGGCGAGCACGGTGGCCTGGGCATTGCGGTAGCCGTGCGCCTCGCCCAGCGCCAGCGCCTCGTCCCACGCGCCGCGGGCGCCCCGCAGCATGTCCTCAGGCACCAGCGGCGCGTCGATGTTGGCGATCGCGGCCCGGTGCTTGCGGATCACCCGCAGCATCGCGTCGGCGTTGCGGGGGTACTCCGCGAACGGCCCCATGCGGCCGGCCATCTCGGCTGACTTGCGGTAGGCGCGCCCGGTCATGATGGCGGTGATGGCGGCTGCGTAGGCGCGGCCCTGCTCGGAGTCGTAGGCCAGCCCGCGGGCCATCAGGAGCGCACCCAGGTTGGCGTAGCCGAGCCCCAGCTGGCGCATGGCGCGGGCGTTGCGGGCGATCTCCTCGGTCGGGTAGCTGGAGTTCGAAACCAGGATCTCCTGGGCCATGAAGACCACGTCCACCGCCCGCTCGAACCGCTCCACCTGGAACTCGCCGGTCTCCGGATCGCGGAACCGCAGCAGGTTCAGGCTGGCCAGGTTGCAGGCGCTGTTGTCGACGTGCACGTACTCCGAGCACGGGTTGGAGGCGTTGATGCGACCGGTGGCCGGGCACGTGTGCCAGTCGTTCATGGTGGTGTCGTAGTGCATGCCGGGATCGGCGCACTTCCAGGCCGCCTCGGCGATCTGGTGCATGAGGTCGCGGGCGCGCACGGTGCGCACGACCGAGCCGTCGGTGCGGGCGGTCAGATCCCAGTCCGCGTCATCGGAAACGGCCCGCATGAACTCGTCGGTCACGCGCACCGAGTTGTTGGCGTTCTGGTATTGGATCGACGCCCAGTCGGGCGAGTCGAGACTCATGTCATAGCCGGCGGTCTGCAGCACACGGGCCTTCTCCTCCTCGTGCTGCTTGCACCAGATGAACTCCTCGATGTCGGGGTGGTCGATGTTCAGCACGACCATCTTGGCCGCCCGCCGGGTCTTGCCGCCCGACTTGATGGTGCCGGCCGAGGCATCGGCGCCGCGCATGAAGGAGACCGGCCCGGACGCGTACCCACCCTTGGACAGCTGCTCCTTGGATGAGCGGAGGCGAGACAGGTTGATGCCCGATCCGGAGCCGCCGCGGAAGATCAGCCCCTCCTTGCGGATCCAGTCCAGGATCGACTCCATGGAGTCGTCCACCGACAGGATGAAGCAAGCCGAGCACTGCGGGTTCTCCTCGAAGCCGACGTTGAACCACACCGGCGAGTTGAACGCCGCCATCTGGTGCACCAGCAGGTGCGCCAGTTCGGCCCGGAAGGTCTCGGCCTCCTCGTCGTCGGCGAAGTAGTCGTCCTTGATGCCCCAGCCGGTGATGGTGTCGACCACCCGCCCGATCATCTGCTTGACCGAGTGCTCGCGGTCGGGCGTGTTCAGCTTGCCGCGGAAGTACTTCTGGGCCACGATGTTGGTCGCCGTCTGGCTCCAGAAGCTGGGGAACTCGACGTCGGCCTGCTCGAAGCTGGGGCCGTCCTTGCCGGGGATCAGCGCCGTCCGCTGCTCCCACTCGACCGCGTCGAAGGGATGCGTGCCGGCGACGGTGAAGTGGCGCGGCACCCCGATCCTGGCCCCGAGGTCGGGCTCCAGCCGTTGCGTGTCATCCCGCGTCACTTCGCTTGTCGCCATGCTCCCTCGCTCCTTTCGGCGCATCCCGGCATTCTACCGAACACGCGTTCGTTTGGCCACCGGCTTGGGCGGCTTGCGCCGGCCCTCCAACCGCACCAGTTCGCGCTTGAACTCGTCCACATCCTGGAAGTCGCGGTAGACCGATGCGAACCTCACGTAGGCCACCCGGTCGAGGTCGCGCAGCACCCGCAGCGCCTCCTCGCCGATCTTGCTGGCCTCCACCTCGTCGCCGACTCCGTTGCGCAGCCCCGCCTCGATGGTGACCGCCGCCCGGTCGATCTGCTCGATCGACACCGGCCGCTTGACGCACGCCCTGGCCAGGCCGGCCAGCAGCTTTGTCCGGTCGAACGGCTGGCGAGCGCCGTTACGCTTGACCACATACAGCGGCGTCACCTCGATCCGCTCGAAGGTGGTGAAGCGCTGCGAGCACAGCAGGCACTCGCGGCGCCGCCGGATGGTACCGGCGCCGGCCACCCGGCTGTCCACGACCTTGGTCTCACCGTGTTCACAGAAAGGACAGTTCATGTTCCCTCGCTCAACAACATCTGGTACCCCGCTTCCCTTAACGCCACTAGATGTGGTGGTATGCGCGTCGCGGGGGGTGTATTGTCGCCTGCCCGTCGGACGGCACCCCAAGCCCGCTTGCAGAGCCGGATCGGGCCGGCGCGCTACGCGGCCAGCAGCTCGGAGACGGTGGCGAAGCGGTAGCCCAGGTCGACCAGCCGGGGCACCGCGATGGCCAACGCCTTGGCGGTCGGCGTGCGGTCGGGCACGGTCGATGTGACCCGCGGCCAGCCGTCGTGCAGGTCGACGATGGCGCCCGCCCCAGCGCCGGCCACGATGGCGTCGGCGATCGCCGCCGGGTCGCGCTCCAGATAGTCGAGAGGATCCACCGACCACAGCACCGTGGTGGCGATCCCACGCTCGGCCGCCACCCGGGTCGAACGCAGGGCGTCCTCCCCGTAGGGCGGGCGAAACAGCGTCGGCGCGCCGCCCAGCAGACGTTGGCAGCGGGCGATGTCGTGGCCCAGCTCGGCGTCGTCCAGGTCCATGGCGTGGGGGTGCGAGTAGGTGTGGTTGCCCATCTCGTGGCCCTCGGCCAGGGTCTGCGCCAACACCTGCTCGCGGCCCTCAATGGCCTCGCCGAGGACGAAGAAGGTGGCCCGCACGGCGTGCTCGCGGAGCACCTCGAGCACGGCCGGCGTGGACTCCGAGGGGCCGTCGTCGAAGGTCAGGCAGACCAGTTTTCCGGGTGCGTCTGGCCGGTTGTGCACGGGGTTCACCTGATCGCTTCCAGCGTGCTGGCCAGTCCGTCCGGCATCTCCACCGCCGCCTTCCAGCCCAACTCGGCGGCTGCCAGGGAGACCTCCAGACAGCTGCGATCCAGCTCGCCCAGCCGGGCCGGCTGGTGTTCGGGCTCGATGGCGGTGCCGGCGGCCGCCTGGCAGGCGGCCAGCAGCTCGACCACGCTGGTCTCGCGGCCGGTGCCGACGTTGAACACGCCGTGCGGGCCGTGGTAGTCCAGGGCCGCCAGGTTGGCGGCGACCACGTCGCCGACGTACACGTAGTCGCGGGTCTGCCGGCCGTCGCCGAACACCAGCGGCGTGTGGCCGGCCGTCAGCCGGCCGAAGAAGATGGCCACCACGCCCGCCTCGCCGTGCGGATCCTGGCGCGGGCCGTACACGTTGCCATACCGCAGGATGACGTGGTCGGTGCCGTACAGGCGGTTGTACAGATCGACGTAGTGCTCGCCGCACAGCTTGGAGATGCCGTACGGGGCCATCGCTGCGCAGGGCGTGGATTCCGGCGAGGGGATCTGGTCGACCTCCCCGTAGATCGCGCCGCCGGTGGACGAGAAGACCATTCGGGCGCCCGCCAGCCGGGCCGCCTCCAGCAGTTCGGCGGTGCCGCGCACGTTGACGTCGGCGTCGAAGCCGGGGTCGCCCACCGACACGCGCACGTCGGCCTGGGCGGCCAGGTGGAACACCGCCTGCGGCGCCACCTCCTCGGCCAGGGCGCGCATGGCCTGGCCGTCACGGATGTCCAGCTGGCGGAAGTCGGCCTCATCGGGCACCCGCTCGCGGCGGCCGCTGGACAGGTTGTCCACCACCCACACCGCGTCTCCGCGGGCCAGCAGGGCGTCGACGACGTGTGACCCGATGAAGCCGGCACCACCGGTGACGATGGCGCGTATCGGCATGACCGAAAACATATCGGCCGGGCCGCAGGCGTGGGCCGGGCCGACGCCTATGCGGCCTGGCTGGACTCGTCGCTGGCCCGCACGCCGCCCGAGTCCTCACGCTCGACCTCGACGGCCTGGTCGGCGGTCAGCACCAGCCGGCCCCGGAAGGGGCCCTTGCGGTCGCGGAAGTCAAGCCAGTCGGTGGCCCCATCGGCGATCACCTGGCGGGCCTCCTCGACCGTGATCTGGCGGCCCTTGGTGGACTTCCAGATCACGAACCCGCAGCCGGGCTCCTTGCGGCTCTTCCAGGACGAGCAGCCATAGGCGCGGCTGTTCTCGCGGATCTCGTTTTGCTCACCGCGGGCGGCGCAGCGGGGGCACTCGGCGATCACCTCGCGCGGGCCGGCCGGTGCGTCCAGCCGGGTGCCGTCCTCCGCCACCAGTTGCACCTTGCCGTCCACCAGCACCAGGCGGCCGCGGCTGGGCCGCGTCTTGAACCCGTCCAGCAGCTCGGTCTGGCCGTGCTCGAGCAGGTCGCGGGCCTCGGCCGGCGAGATCGAGCGGCCCTTCTGCTGCTTCCAGATCACGAATCCGCAGCCTGGCTCCTCGCGGCTCTGCCACGAGCTGCAGCCGTAGGCGGCCCGGTTCTCGCGGATCACGCCGTCGCCGTTGGGGCACGGGCCGATCTCGGCCCGCTGAGCGCGCACCTCGTCCGGCGTCAGATTGCGGAAGTACTCGACCAGCTCCGACGTGAACGCCCGGATGTCGCCCATGAATGCGTCACGAGGCTCTTGCCCGCGCTCGATCCCGGTCAGCCGCTTCTCCCAGCTGCCGGTCAGCTGGGCCGAGGTGAGCGCGTGGTCGTGCAAGAGGCCGATCACCTGCCGGCCCTTGGACGTCGCCCGCAACTGGCGGCCCAGCCGCTCCACATACGCCACCCTGATCAGCTTCTCGATCGTCTCCGCGCGGGTGGCCGGCGTGCCCAGGCCGGAGTCCTTCATGGCCTCCCGCAGCTCCTCGTCCTCGATGTCGCGGCCGGCCGTTTCCATATCCTTGAGCAGCGACGCCTCGGAGTAGCGCGCGGGCGGCTTGGTCTGCTTCTCCAGCACCTCGGCCTGCACACAGTCGCCGGTCTCGCCCTGGTCGATGCGGGGCAGCACCTGGGCGTCCTCGTCCTCGTCGGCGCCCGGCTCCACGGCCGCCTGTTCGCCGAACGCCGCACCCCTCCAGCCGGGCTGGATCAGCCGCCGGCCCTTGGTGCGGAAGCGCTGCTCGCCGGCCACGGTGACCACGTCGGTGTCCTCGAACACGGCCTCGGGATGGAACACGGCCAGATAGCGGCGGACGACCAGTTCAAAGATCCGCCTGTCGTCGCCCGACAGCTCCTTGGTGGGCAGCTCGCCGGTGGGGATGATGGCGTGGTGGTCGTCCACCTTGCCGTCGTTCACGACTCGGGCCAGCGGCAGCACGTCCAGCGAGGCCACGTAACGGGCCGCCTCGCGGTGCTCGGGCAGCCGTTCCAGCGAGCCGGCGATGCCCTTCAGGTTGCCGATCTGGTCGGAGGGCAGGAACTGCGAGCGGGTGCGCGGATAGGTGATCAGGGCGCCGGCCGTGGAGCCCTCGTACAGCCGCTGGGCCGCCTGCAGGGTGCGGGCGGCCGAGATCCCGTAGCGGCTGTTGGCATCGCGCTGCAGGCCGGTCAGGTCGTACAGCAGCGGTGGCCGGGTCTTGCGCTCGGTCTTCTTGACCTGCTCGACCACGGCCGGCTGGCCGCGGGCGGCGCCGGCCACCCGCTCGGCCACCTCGCGCTCGGGGGTGCGGTCGGCCTTGCCCTCGAACCAGCGGCCCTTGTAGGCCCGCGCCGAGTCGAGCTGGAAATGCGCATCGACCTGGAAGTAGGTCTCGGGGTCGAATGCGTCGATCTCCAGGTCGCGACGCACGATCAGGGCCAGCGTGGGCGTCTGCACCCGGCCCAGCGAGACGACCCCGCCCAGCGAGCGGGCGCGTACCGTGGCCGCCCGGGTGGCGTTCATGCCGACCAGCCAGTCGGCCTCTGAGCGCGAGCGGGCCGCGTCCTCGAGCGGATGCATCTCCTCGCCATCGCGCAGCTGTTCGAAGCCGTCGCGGATGGCGCTGCGGGTCATGGAATTCACCCACAGCCGCTGCACCGGCTTCTTCGCGCCGGCCCGCTCGTAGATGTAGGCGAAGATCAACTCGCCCTCACGGCCGGCGTCACAGCCGTTGACGACGGCGTCGATGTCGTCGCGCCGCAGCAGCTTGCGCAACACGTCGTACTGCTTCTTGCCGCGCGTGTCGGGCTTCAGCTTGAACTGCTCGGGGATCACCGGCAGGGTCTTGATCGACCACCGCTTGAGCCCCTCGTCGTAGTCCTCCGGCTCGGCCAGTTCGACCAGGTGGCCGATCGCCCACGAAACCACCCGCTCGTCGGACTCCAGGTACCCGTCGTGCTTCTGGAAGCGATCGCCCAGAGCCTTCGCGTAGTCCTGTCCGACCGAGGGCTTCTCGGCGATGATCAGGGTCTTGCCCATTCGCCGCGGGAGGGTAGCACGCGGTCTGGCGGCCGCCCGGGGAGGGGCTCCGGTAGGCTTGGGGCGTGGATGGAGCCCACGATCTGGGCGGCAAGCAGGGGTTCGGCCCGGTGCTTCGGGAGGACGACGAGCCGCCGTTTCATGAGCCATGGGAGGGCCGGGTGCACGGCCTGTCCTCGGCCGCGTCGCTGGGACCGGGGTTCCGGTACGCGATCGAACGCATGGGCCACCTCGAGTACCTGACCACGTCGTACTACGAGCACTGGCTGCAGTCGATGGAGGACCGTGGGATCGCCCACGGGGCCTTCACCCGCGACGATCTGAACGGATGGGCGCGCCGGCTCGAAGCAGGGGAGCCGGTGCCGGTGCGCACCGATCCGGCGGCGGTCGAGGATGTGCGTGGCTACCTGCGCAAGTCGACCGCCAGGCGGCACTCCGGGCCGCCGGCTCGGTTTGCGGTCGGCGACCGGGTGCGCGCGATCCGCGTACTGCCGGCAGGACACACTCGCTGCCCCGGCTACCTGCGCGGCGCGCCCGGCCTGGTCGAGGCCGTGCACAGCCCGCAGCCGCTGCTGGACGTCTACGAGAACGAGGACGGGCGGGTGGCGCCGGAGCCGTGGTACACCGTCGCCTTCGCCGCCTCCGACCTGTGGGCCGAGGCCGGCCCGCACACCGTGCTGGTCGACCTGTGGCAGAGCCACCTGGAGGAGCCGGAATGAGCGAACATCACAACCACCCCGTGCGGCCAAAATCGCCCCAGCAGCTGCGGGCCGAGGCGCTGGAGGCCGTGCTCGTCGAGCGGGGTCTTGTGTCCACCGACGCGGTCGACGCGGTGGTGGACGCCTTCCAGAACGAGATCGGGCCGCAGAACGGGGCTCGCATGGTGGCCAGGGCCTGGGTCGACCAGGCCTACCGGGAACGGCTGCTGGCAAACGGGGCTGCCGCCGCGGCCGAGTTCGGCTACACCGGGGCCGAGGGCGAGCACCTGCGGGTGGTGGAGAACACACCTCAGGTGCACAACGCGATCGTCTGCACCCTGTGCTCGTGCTATCCATGGCCCGTCCTGGGCATCCCGCCGGTCTGGTACAAGAGCGCGCCGTATCGGGCCCGGATCGTGCGCGAGCCGGGGGCGGTGCTGGCCGAGTTCGGGCTGGAACTGCCCGACGGGGTCGAGATCCGGGTGTGGGACTCGAGCGCCGAGATGCGTTATCTGGTGCTGCCGATGCGGCCCGAGGGCAGCGAGCACATGGAGGAGGCCGAGCTGGCCGGCCTGGTCAGCCGCGACTGCATGATCGGAGTGGCGGTTCCGCGGGTGGAGGTGGCCGCGTGAGCTTCGTGCGGCCTGAGGACGATCGCCCGTTCACGGAGCCGTGGCAGGCCCGTGCGTTCGCGATGGCGGTCGTGGCGGCCGAGCGGATGGGCGCCGACTGGGACGAGTTTCGCGACCGGCTCAAGGCGGCCATCGCCGCCGGGCCGGCCGACCGGCCGTACTACGAGGCCTGGATGGATGCGCTCGAGCGGCTGGCCGATGATGAGGCTCGGGGGCGCGTGGGCGCCCCCGAGCCGTCATCGATCTAGCAGGCCGGGATCGACCGCACCTTGCTCTCGAAGGCGCCGATCGTGCGCGGCCCGACCGCCCCGTACTGGCTGTCGCGGCCGAAGTTGTTGCCGTTTCGCATGTTGCCGAACTCCCACACGCAGCTGCCGTTCACCTTGGCAAGTGTGAAGAACGGGTAGAAGTTCCCCGGCCCGGGCGGCGGCACGGTGCACCCGGACCCGCTGACCAGGTCGCAGTTCTGCTCACTGGCGCTGAGGTCGGTCACGAACTGGATCTGCGAGTAGTGCTTCCCGCCGCCGATCGGCGGCCGAACCAGGAATGTGGACGGGTACCGGTTGGGATGCACCGAGGTCGGCCAGTCGGCCCTATACGAGGTGCCGTCGAAGTCGAGGTCGCCGACCGCGTCGAAGAAGACGTCGCAGCCGGTCACCTGATTGGGCGGTGCGAACCCGTTGTGGGTGTCCCCCTTGGGGTAGCACGGCGAGTCGTCCGGCTCCACGTTCTGGTTGGACGAGTCGGGCGGCGTGTCGGCCTCATACGCGCCGTGGCAGGCGTCCCAGTAGCTGTCCGTCAGCGGACCATCGGTAAACGAGTGCTTTCCAGTGATGGTTGTGCACGGTTCGAAGTGGCCGATCTCGTACTGGGTGGTGATGTTGTAATAGCCGAAGCCCCACGGCGACACGTTCGCGTGCTTGGCCGTGTTGTACTCGGGCTGGAAGTTGAACGGGGTGCCGTTGCAGGTGGTCGGGTCGGTGTTCATGAACCCGTTGGACGCCGAGGCGATCATGTACCCGCTCTGGCCGGTGGTCCTATCGGTTTCGCGGATCTCCAGCGCCCGGCCGCCATGCACCCTGGTGTCGAACATGTGGACGGCGATGGTGTCGCCCTGGTTCATCATCAGGGTGTGGGAGTTGGGCGTGAAGGTGGAGTAATCCGACTCCTGCGGGCTGGCCGGGCCGGTGGGCACGCCGTTGGTCTGAATCCAGGCGAAGTTGACCGGCTCGATGCAGTTGTCGTTGCAGGTTCCGTCGGCCGCGCACTCGAGGCTGTCGATGTTCAGCGCCGAGCACCAGTGCGTGTTGTCGCAGCTGATGGAGTCGTCGAACGGCGCGTAGCCGGGCGGGTAGAACTGCAGCTCCATGAAGGCCGAGCCGCCGCCGGGATGGCCCGGGCCGGGGGCGTTTGAGTCCGACCGCGGTTTGCACTGCAGCTCGGGATAGGAGTTGGAGTCGCACAGGTTCATCGAGAACCAGGGTGCGACGGTCAGCTCGAAGCTGTGCGTGATGTCGCTGCCCGGATGCCCGGTTGTGGGCAGTGCCTTCGGCTCCACCGGCAGCTTCTCCACCCAGGTCACGTTGCTGCTCGACCCGGGCTTGGAGGAGATGAACTCGAGCGCGGGCTCGTCGTGCCCGATGTAGTGCTCGTGGTCGTCGAACCGCATCCCGCCGATGGCCGGGTCGCGGCACAGCATGGTCAGCTTGACCGCTCGCTGGATCGGGCTGAACCCGTTGCAGTCCAGCTCGCCGGTGGCATGCGGGCGCACTCCAACCGCTGCGCCGCCGGTTGCGCCAGCCGGCCCGGCGCCCGCTCCCAGGGCAACCATCGCCGCCACCAGCGCGCCCCACAAGACCAGCCCACGGCGTGGCCGCCGCACGTGAATCCCCGTCACCGCCCCCTCCTTGGTAAAGGTCGAACCGTCCGAGCGTAAAGCTTTCAACATGGGCAATGCAAGCGAGCAAGCTGACAGTTAGGGAGGTCACTCCGGAGTGAAGCGCCTGCTGCGGCTGGTCTGTGGGCTCGCTGGACCGCGTCCGGCGCGGCGTGCGGTGCTCAAGGGCTCCGCGGCCTCCGCGGCCCTTCGGGCCGGTGCCTGCGCTCCGCTCGCCGCTTGATCCTTGCCAGCGTGCCCGCATCCTGCGCCTCGCGACGGCGCCACCCCGAAATGACCTCCCTGTAGGCTGCCCGTCGTGACCTCTCCCGCACCGCAGTTCGTGTCCCTGGAGGGCCTCGACGGCACCGGCAAGACCACCCAGGCCGCCCTGCTGGTGGACGCGTTGCGGGCTCGCGGGCGGGAGGTGGTGGCCGTCCGCGAACCGGGCGGGACAGCGGTCGGCGAGCGTGTCCGCGAGCTGCTGCTCGATCCCGCCGCGAGCATCGCCCCGTGGGCCGAGGCGTTGCTCTACGCGGCTGCCCGTGCGCAGCTCGTGGATGAGGTCATCGCTCCCGCGCTCGAGCGGGGGGCGGTGGTGGTGGCCGACCGCTACGTGGACTCCTCGCTGGCCTACCAGGGGGTTGCCCGTGGGCTTGGCGTCGACCGGGTGCTGGCGGTCAACGAGTCAGCGACGGCCGGCGCGTGGCCCGACCGCACGCTGCTCCTGGAGCTGCCGCAGGACGCCGCCGCGGCCCGCCGCGATCCCAGCCCGGATCGGATCGAGTCCGAGCGCGACGGGTTCCACGCTGCGGTGGCGGAGGGCTTCGCACAGGCCGCGGCGCGGTTCCCCGAGCGGGTCCGCCGGGTGGACGCTTCCGGCACCCGCGAGCAGGTGGCAGCCCGCGTGTGGCAGGCTGCCGGGCTGTGAGCGACCCCTTTGCCGACCTGCCCGACCAGCCCGAGGCGGCGCGCCTGCTGCGGGCAGCTCTGACCGACCCCGTACACGCCTATCTCTTTTCCGGCCCGCTGGGCAGCGGCAAGCGCGCCTATGCCGACCGCTTTGCGGCCGCCCTTCTGGCCAGCCCGCCGGCCCGCGTTTCGACTCGCACGCACCCCGACTTGTTCGTGCTGGAGGCCGAGGGGGCGGGCATCCGGATCGACGATGCCCGCCGACTGCGCCGCGACCTGCACCTGCGGCCGTTCGAGGCCGACCGCCGCGTGTACCTGATCCTGGACGCCCACCTGCTGCGCGACGAGTCGGCCAACGCGCTGCTCAAGTCGCTCGAGGAGCCGCCGGCCTACGGCGTGTTCGTGCTCGTCTCAGACCACGCCGGGCGGATGCTCGAGACCATCCTCTCGCGGGTGGCCACCATCCCTTTCCGGCGCTTCTCACGGGAGGCGCTGGAGCGGCACACCGGCGACCCGGCGGCCGCGCGGGTGGCCATGGGCAGCCTGGGCCGGGCGCTGGAGCTGGCCTCCGACGAGGCGGCCCGCGAACGCCGGCTGGCCTACCGGGCGGCGGCACGGGCCAGCATGTGCGATCCGGGCTTCGACCCGGCGGCGGCGGCGGCCGAGATACTGGCTGCGGCCGGCGCTCGGGCCAAGGCTGAATCAGCCCGGGTGGGGGCCGATCTGGCCGAGCTGGTTGCCTCGATCGACGACGATCGGGAGCGCCGCGCGCTGACCCGCCGGTTCGACGATCGGGCGAAGCGGCAGGCCCGCAGGGCGGAGTGGGACGAGCTGCGGCTGGCCGTGGACACGGTCGGCTGGTGGTACCGCGACCGGCTGGCCGCAGATGTGGGGGCCGGGGACGTCGTGCTAGACTCGGAACCGGCCGGCGACGTGGCTGAAGGGACCGCGGGCGGGGCGGTAAGCGAAGTCGTCGACGCACTGTCCGTGGTGCTGGATGCCCGCCGGTCACTCGAGCTGAACGTTCATCCAGGCCTTGCGTTGGAAGCGATGTTCCACCGCCTGGCGCGCTCGCCGGTCGAACCAGTGGAGTCGTGATCGATGGCCCAAGTCGTCGGGGTGGTGTTCCAGCCAGGCGGCAAGGTCTACTCCTTCGACCCGGCTGGACTCGAGTTGCGCTGGGACGAGCGGGTGATCTGCCAGACCGCCCGTGGACGCGAACTGGGCAGGGTTGTCGAGGCGGCGCACGAGCTGCCTGACGAGGAGCTGACCAGCCCGCTGAAGAAGGTCGTGCGGCGTGCCGGGCCGGCCGACGAGGAGCAGGTGCGGGCCAATCAGCTGGAGGCCAAGCGGGCGATGCGGGCCTTCCGGCTGGCGGCTCGCGAGCGCGGCCTGGCCCTGAAGCCGATCAGCGCCGACCTGGCGTTCGACGGATCCCGGATCGTGTTCGCGTTCGCGGCCGAGGAGAAGCCCGACACGACGGCCCTGCGCAGCCAGCTGTCCGCCCAGCTGCGGCGGCGTGTCGACCTGCGCCAGGTGGGCCCGCGCGAGCAGGGCAGGCTGTGCGGCGGCATGGGCCTGTGCGGGACGCGCCTGTGCTCCAGCCGCTACCCGTGCCACGAGCAGCCGATCACTCTGCGCATGGCCAAGGATCAGGAGCTGCCCATGAACCCCGGCCGGATCACGGGGCTGTGCGGACGCCTGCGCTGTTGCCTGGCTTTCGAACACCCGCTGTACCGGTCGTTCCGCGACCGGGCGCCGGCGGTGGGCAGGACCGTGACCACACCGCATGGAACTGGAGTCGTGCGAAGCTACGAGGTACTTCGCGACGCGTGTGTTGTGGAAATGGAGGGAAGTACCACCGTGGAGATCACGCTCGACCAGTTGCAAGAGGTGGCAGGATGACAGATGTCGCATTCTGGGGGCCAGGAGACGGCCCTCTCCTGGACGACTTCCGGCGCGCGCTGCGCCAGGAGTGGGAGCGTCGTGGGTACGCCTTCGTCGAGGACGCCGAGGCCGCCGGCGTGATCTTCAACTTCGTCTACCCCGGCAAGCCCAAGCCGTTCCGGCGCCGCAACCGGGCCATCTACGTGACGGCCGTGTCGCACTCGTCGACCGCGCCCAAGGATGTGCTTCGCAACGGCTATCCGATGCTGGTGCGGGCGCTGGCGAACTTGGCCCTGCTGGTGGTGCCGGGCGACGCCTGCTACTTCGTCACCCTTGAGCAGGGGTCGTACTCGGTGCCCGATCCTGGCGATCTGGAGCAGTGGGTGAGCGACATCGTCGACCGGGTGGAGCCGCTGGCCACCGCCCGGCTGGTGATCGACAACCGGTTTGACCCCGACCTGGAACCCGAGCTGTGGGACGGCGACGAGCTGACCGAGCAGCTGTACGACGCTGGCAAGCGGCTCGACCGGCTGGGTCTTCTGCCGGCGCCGTTCCCGCTCGAGGAGATCGTCGGGCCGGACGAGATGCGGTACATCAAGATGGCCTACGGCATCGGCGGCCTCTCCTACGGCAACCTGTCGGTGCGCAAGGACGCCAACCGCTACTGGATGAGCGCCTCAGGCGTGGACAAGTCGAACCTGCGGGTGGTCGGGCGCGACATCCTGATGGTCAAGGGCTACGAGCCGGACACCGGCACCATGCTGCTGTCGGTGCCTCCCGGCGTGGAGCCGCGGCGGGCGTCGGTGGACGCCATCGAGCACTGGATGATCTATCAGGAGCACCCCCAGGTGGGCGCCATCGTGCACGTGCACGCCTGGATCAACGACATCAAGGCGACCGAGTTCAACTACCCCTGCGGCACCCGCGAGCTGGCAGTGGCGGTGGCCGACATCATCCGCGAGGCGCCGCACCCGGGCAGCACAGTGGTCGGCCTCAAGAACCACGGTCTGACCATCACCGGCCCCACCCTTTCCGACATCTTCGAGCGGATCGAGCCGGTGATCGAGGTGCAGGTGCCGATGTCGGCGTAGCCGACCGGGCTAGTTGGCGCCGTTTCCGCTGTGCGCGGAGGTGCCGTTTCCCAGCGGCAGCGACAGTTCCAGCTGCGTGCCCTCACCCGGCGTGGAGTGGATGGCGAACCGGCCGCCGGCCAGCCGCACGCGCTCGGCGATGGAATCCAGGCCCAGGTGCAGCCGGCGGCGCCCGGCGTCAGCCAGCTCGGCCTCGCTGAACCCGCGCCCGTCATCGCGCAGCGTCACGTCCAGGTGGTCTGACCGCACCTGGCAGTCCAGCCACACGTTGGCCGCCGCCGCGTGCTTGCGGACGTTGACCACCCCCTCCGCCATCGCCCGGTAGACGAGCGACTCCAGGGTGTCTCCGAAGCGGGCCCGCGGGCAGTCCAGGTGTACTGCGAACCCGGTCTCGCGGGATGCCTCATCCAGCAGGTCGTCCAGCGCGGCCGCCAGGCCGGCGGTGACCAGCGCCGGCGGGCGCAGCTCGAACATCAGCCGGCGAGTTCGCTCCATCGCCTGCACCAGCGACTGCCGGTAGGCGGTGGCGGCCGTCAGCGCCACCTCGTGCTCGCCGCGCTGGATGGCGCCGGTGATTCGATCCAGCGACAGCAGGGCGGCGGTCATCACTTGCACCGTGTCGTCGTGCAGGTCGGTGGCGATCCGCGCCCGCTGCTCGTCCTCGGCTCGCAGCATCGCCGCCAGCACCTGCTCGCGGCGCTGCTCCGACTCCATCAGAGCGGCCTGCACTGCGTTGCGCTCGGTGACGTCCCGGGCCACCAGCACGCCGCCGGTGATGGTGCCCTCCAGATCGCGGGCGGGGCTGAACTCGAGCTCCACCTCGACGCCGCTGCGGGTCACCGGCCGGATCACGGTGCGGCCCTGCAGGGCCGCCCGCGCCGCATCGGCCAGCCACGGATCGCCCAGCACGCCGCCCACCTGCGCGCCGGCGATCGCCGCCGTCCCCAGCGCCGCCAGCAGGCGGCCGGCCGCCGAGGTGTAGCGAAGCTGGCTGTCAAAGAGCGCGATTCCGCCCGGGAAGCTCTGCGCCAGCACCCGGTGGCTGGCCGCCAGGTGCTCCTGGTCGGTCACGTCCAGCGACATCACCAGCGCTCCGGTGATCTCGCCGTCCACCGTCACCGGACCCACGTGCGAGCGCACGCAGCGCCCCGACAGCGACATGTCCAGCTCCCCGCTCTGCCCCTTGAGCGCCCGCCGCACCAACTCCCGCAGCTGGGTCACCTGCTCGGGTTCGTGGCCGGTCGAGCCGAGTTCGGTGCCTTCCAGGGCGGCCGGGTCGGTGCCCGCCGCTCTGAATACGGGCCCTGCCGCCAGCCGGTAGCGCAGCTCTCGGTCAAACAGCGCGAACCCGGCGTCCGGCACGCTCTCGGCCATCAGCCGGTACAGCTGCTCGGATCGGCGCAGGTGCTCCTGGGCCTCGACCCGCTGGGTGATGTCCTCCCAGCAGCCCTGGCGCTGCAAGAGGTCGCCGGTGTCGTCGCGAACCACGGTCTCACTGTCGTGCACCCAGATGCTGACCCCGGTCTTGGTCAGCATCCTGTACTCGCACTCCCAGTGGTCGTCGCCGGTCACCACGAACGCCTCGTGGGAGCCCAGCACCCAGTTTCGGTCGTCCGGGTGGACGACCGACCGCCACAGCCGCCCGTCCAGCCATTCCCGCTGGGAGTAACCGGTCAACTCCTGGATCCGGGGCGACACCCATGCGGTCGTCTCTATCTGGTCCGGCGGCAGACCGCTGGTGTCTAAATATGCAACAACAGGCAGACCCTCGACCAGCATTCGGAAACGGTCCGGGGTAGCGGGTGCGTTCAGGTTGGAGCCTTTCTCCGCCGGGGGGCCTCACCTACGACTGGCAACGTGAGACAGCAGCAGTCTAAACCGAACGAAGGACATATGGGGAAATCCCCCAAAGGTCCTGGGGTCAGTGGCGGTGATAGCCGTCCGCGCGCAGCCAGGCCACCGTGTCCAGAATCGTCTGGTCGATGGGGCGGGTCGAAAACCCCAGCTCGTGGCGCGCCTTGGCGGCCGTGTAGAACCACCAGTGGGTGCCCGACACGAGTTCCTGGTCATCCAAGGGCAGCGGCAAGTGCAATAAGTTGCCAAGTCGCAACATCGGACGCAGGAGGCCCACCGGGGCATGCACCTGATGCCGCGGGCGTCCGCTCACCCGGCCGACCAGGGCGAAGAAGTCGCGGTGCGAGAGGTTGCCCTCGTCGTTGGTCAGGATGTAGCGCTGACCGGACACCCCCTTTTGCTCGGCCAGTAGGTGCCCGGCCGCCACGTCCCGCCCGTCCACGTAGCTGAGTCCGCCGTCCACTGTAAATCGCAGCAGCCCGCGCAGGTACTCCTCGATCGGCCATGAGGACACCCGGTTCACGTCCCCCGGGCCGATCACGAAGCCGGGGTTGGTGATGACGACGTCCAGGCCCTCGGCCGCCGCCCGCAGCGCCTCCTGCTCCCCGGCCGCCTTGCTGCGTGCGTACCGAAATGCGCCACGACCGTCATCGCCGTCAAGCATCCATGAGCCCTCGTCGCGGGGGTGGTTGGGCGACCCGGCCGGGCCCATGGCCGCCACGCTGGAGGTGAAGACGACGCGCTCGACGCCCGCTGCCTGGGCCGCCGCCAGCAGCGTCTTCGCACCCTCGACATTGGCCGTCTGCATGGGGGCCTCGTCGCGCGCGCGGTGGCCAACGTAGCCGGCCATGTGGAAGACCCGCGCGCATCCGTGCACGGCCCGGCGCACGGCGTCTGGGTCGGTGATGTCGCCGTTCGCCAACTCCACGTCCAGCCCGGCCAGCCGCTCGGCGGCCTTGGGCGAGCGGACGAGCGCGCGCACCTCGCGGCCCTGCCCGCGCAGTTCGCGCACCAGGTCGGGGCCGAGGTAGCCGGTGGCTCCGGTGACCAGCGTCCGCACGACCGCGGACACTACCGGCGGGCGGTCCAAGGCGCCGGCAGGCCGGCGGTACACTTTGCTGCGGCGCCGACGTAGCTCAGTTGGTAGAGCACCTCACTCGTAATGAGGTGGTCCGGGGTTCGAGTCCCCGCGTCGGCTTCGCCTCCGAGGTCGCTGATCCGCCTCGGGGGGAAGGTGCGCGCGAGCTCGGACCGCGGCGCGTCGGCCGCGGCCCGAGGCTCGACGGGCTCTACTTGGCGGAGGAGTTGACCGCCCCCTCGGCGATCTTCGTCAGCTTCTCGTCTGCCGCAGACTCCTCGTCGAGGGTCTGCTCGAGCAGCTTCACAGCCTCGGTGTGGCCGAGCTGCCGCGCGATCGACCGAGCCGTGCCATAGGCGGCGATCTCGTAGTGCTCGACCCGCTGGGCCGCGCCGATCAGCGCCGCGTCACGAGCGTCGCCGTCGCCGCCGGCCTCGGCGACCTCGTTGCCCTCGCTGATCAGCCCCTCCATACCGTCGCAGTGCTCGCTGGCGGGCTTGATCCCGATCGCCTCGAACACCTCTTCGAGCCGCTTCACGTGTCCGCGGGTCTCGTCCAGATGCTCGTTCACGGCCTCCTTCAGATCCCTCGAGGTGGCGGCTCCGGCGATGTCGGGAAGCGCTTCGACCAGCTGCTTTTCAGCGCTGTAGAGATCCTTCAACTCTGCTTCGAGCACGTCGTCGAGTGACTTCAACTCCATGGTTCCCTCCCTGTTGGATGTGATTGTGAGCCCTGCCCTACCCACGCGCCCACAACGACAAACTCAGAACCGGAGTTCGGCGAGCCATGGGTTGGCAAGCGGTGAAATCAGCTCGAGGTTGGAGTTGGGTCCGCCGCTGCCGTGGCGAGCGCTTTCCGTCAATGTCCACGATCGCGCGGTGGTGCGTCAGTGAATTCCCTGTGGGCTGGTCCACGCAAGCCGTCCGTACCCGCCCGCCGTATTGGGAACGCATGCCGACGGTGGCGACCTTCGCGTGACCGCCGCAGCGGTCGCGCAGGCGGGCGGCCTCGCACCGAGGGCTGGCAGGCGCTACCCTGGACCGCGTGGCCAAGCTGACGCTTCCTGGGGGGGAGCGGCTTGATATCCCCCGGCACCTGTGGTTCCCCAGCGCCATGACGGTGGTGGCGCTGTTCGCGGGCGGCCTCTACCTGGGCAAGGTGATCGGAGACGCGCCGGACGCCGGCGCCGCTTTCATCACCACGCTGACCCTGCGCGGACAGGTCATCAAGGTGGCCGGGAAGCCCGTGCGGGTGCTGGTGCCGGCCAAGACGATCGTCAAGAACGGCGTCGTGATCACGGTGCCGGGCAGAGTGATCAACCTGACCAAGACGATCGCGGCCACGGTCGTATCTACCGTTGACAACACCACCACGGTCAGTCAGACGATCTCGGTTCCCGTCACCATCACGAGCACCGCCACCGACCCAGGCTCGACCGTGACCGAGACAGCGACGGTCACCGACACCGTGACCGACACCGGCACGGGCACCACCACCGTCTCCTCCAGCATCACCGCGCCCGGCACCTAGCCCCTGGGGCTACTGCATCCAGGTGATCAGCCGCCGGCCGGCCCGGTTGATCGGCGCCGGGATGCGGGTGCGAACCGGGATGGCCAGCTCGGCGGTGCTCTTGACCGCCAGCGATGCGTGGTTTCGCAGCCGGTCGCGGGCGGTGTTCTGGGCCACCTTGCGGCCGACCGTCATCGAGCTGGGCACGAACCGCACGTCGGCGAACTCGTGCGAGCGGTAGATCAGATGGCTGGCCACCCGCTTCGAGCCGGGGAAGGGCGAGGTGGTGTCGTGCATCAGCACCCAGCCGCCCTCCACCACCCTCGGCACAAAGAGCGCGAAGTCCTGCAGTACGAGCTCGTACTTGTGGCTGCCGTCGATGAACAGCAGTTCGATCGGCTCCGTCCCGATCGCCTTCAGGGCCTCCTGCGAGGGCAGCCGCACCTGGGTCACCAGGCCGTCGATGCCGGCCGCCTTGATGTTGGCCAGGAAGGCGTCGTAGGACGGCCCCCGGTGGGGGTCGATTGCGTAGATGGGAAGGCTCGCTCCGGCCTGACTGCCGAGCCCAAGGGAGATCGTCGAGCGGCCCTTGAACGACCCGATCTCGACGATCACGCCGCGGCCCGTGCAGGCCCGCGCCAGCCGGTACAGGGTGCCCGCCTCCTCGTCGGACAGCCAGCCCTCGACCCCGGCCAGGCGCGTGCGCAGGTCGTCGGGGAGGTCGGCCACGGCGCAGAGGCTACCAGGAGGTCGTTCCTCAATGAGCGTCTGCTGCGGCTGGTCTGCGGGCACGCTGGCTGCGTCCCACGCGGCGTGCGGTGCTCAACGTGGTGAAACCACGCCTGCGCTCCGCTCGCCGCTCGATCCTTGCCAGCGTGCCCGCATCCTGCGCCTCGCAACGACGCCATTAAGGAACGACCTCCAGGAGGTCCCGGTTTGCCCGGCCGCTGGCTCAGCTCTCGCAGATGCCGTGCGGGAGGCTGAACGACACCGTGCATCCATGCCCGGGAGCGGATGAGATCCAGCAGTCGCCGCCGGCCAGCCGCACCCGCTCGGTCATCATGGCGATGCCGTAGTGCATGCGTTCCCGGGTCGGGCTGGCGCTGGAGCCGACGTCGAAGCCGCGGCCGTCGTCGATCACCCGCGTGTGCAGGCTGGCGCCGTCGTCGCGGATGTCGATCTGCACCGTTGTCGCCTGCGCGTGCTTGCGGATGTTGGCCAACGCCTCCTGCACGGTGCGGAACACCAGCGCCTCCACCGCCGGCGTGTAGCGGCGGGTGGCCACGGCCGACACGCGCACCTCCAGGCCGGCCGCGCGGGCGAGCACCCCGGCCGCGTCGCGGGCGGCCGCCTCCAGCCCGTGTGTCTCCAGCAGCGGCGGGCGCAGCTCGAACATCAGCCGGCGGGTGCGCTCGACGGCCTCGTTCAGGGTGTGCCGAGCGCTGGCTGCTGCGGCGGCCACGCGGTCGGGATCCTGCTCGCGGGAGCCCGAGGACACGCGATCCAGCGACACCAGCGTCGCCACCATGATCTGCACCGTGTCGTCGTGCAGATCGGCCGCCACCCGTGCTCGCTCGTCGGCCTCGGCCCTCAGCATCTGGGCGAACACCACGTCGCGTTCGCGTTCCAGCCGTCGCTGTGTGGTCAGCGCCTCGCCCAGTGCCTGCCCGAGCTGGCGCCGCGAACGCCCGGTCAGCAGCAGCCGCAGCAGCACGACGGCGAAGGTGTAGGTGCCCGCCAGCACCGCCCCGATATAGCCCGGCCGGTCGAGCACCGTGATGGTCACGAACACCTGGGTGACCACGATCCCGAGCAGCACGACGGGCAGGTTGATGTCCTCCAGCGTCCAGCGCAAGACCGTGTTGGCCGCCCCGGGCCGGATCGCCGACACCGCCCCCAGTCCCACCAGCGCCCCCGCCAGCGTCCAGCCCACAGCCGTCGCCGCGAGCCGCTGCGATGGGTGGGACATCGCAGACGAGGTGTAAGCCGCCTGGGTGACTGCCCAGGCCAGCAGGCCGGCGGCCGCCGCCAGTACCGGCAGTCCGATCGCCCCGCGAGAGCGGCTGCCGATCACCGCCAGTCCGATCAGGCCGGCGACCGCCGCCAGACCGCATGCCAGCTCGGCCGTTCCGGTTGCCGACAGCGGGTGGGCGGCCGCCGGCTCGACGATCGTGTCCCAGCCGGCGAGACTGATGGCCGCCACGATCACCGAGGCGTCCAGCACTTCGGGCCACGACCAGGCGTAGACCTCCAGGCGCCGGCGCATGATCACTGCGACGGCCGCCGCCACCCCCACACCCGCCACCAGATGCGCCAGCGCGAATGTCTCCCCGGTGGATGCGGTCAGCCTCAACGCGGCGGCAACGGCCGCGCCTGTTCGCACACAGGCGGTGGCGGAGATGATCGCCCACAACGCTCGCCAGCGCGGCTCGGCGCGGCGGGCAGCAACGGCCGCCGCGGTCGTTGCCGCCGCCATCGACACGACCACCAGCCAGGGCAGGATGTTCGGCGGGTGCCCCCAAAGCCACGTCCAGGAGAACACCGCGGCAGCCGCCAACACCATCATTCCGCTCACACCTGCGGCTCCGATGAGCATGCGATCGTGATGTGGGCCGGGGGCCGGGCGCCGCGCTGCCCCGCCTGCGACCGAGGCCGTGGACAATGCCGACCCCTGTGTCCGGTGGTGGGAGGCCACGGTACCCGTCGCGGTGATCCGCGTCCATTCCCAAATCGCCGTATAGGCCCTACGTCGAAAAGGGGAGTCGGCCCGCCACAAGCGGTGGTTCACCCGTCGTGGTGATGCGCGCGGGGGCCGCCGCGGCGAGTATTCACGTGCTCTCCAGAGGACGGAAATTGGGGTCCAGGCGGGCGCATCAGATGAGCAGTCATGGACGGCAGCAGCCGCCGCGAGGCGGGCGCGTCGTCGCACGAGTGGTTTGCGGGGCGGCGGCATGACGGCGGGCGGGCTTGGAGCCGGTGTGGACCGGGACGAGCTGTACCGGCTGGCGGTTGAGCACGCCCGCGATCTGATCGTGGTTGTCGATGCCGAGGGCCGCATCGTGTACGCGTCCCCCTCCTATCTGACCATGCTCGGCTACGACCCGGGCGACCTGCCGGGCAGGCATGCGCTGTCCTTCGTGCACCCGCGCGACATGCGCGAAGCGGCCGCCGCGGTCGCGGCCAGCCTGGGCGGCGAAAGTCACAGCGCCCGCTTCCGGGCGCGCCGCCAAGACGGCGGCTGGGTGGTGATCGACGCGGTCACGGCGCCCATCCCGGCGGCGGCCGACCAGCCCGGCCGGGTGCTCTTGGTGGGGCGCGATGTGACCGATCTGGTGGCGGCCGAGCGAAGGCTGGACGTCGCCCATCAGGTGGCCAGGGTGCTGGCCACCGAGACGCAGCCCGCGCACGCGCAGCAGCAGCTGCTGGAGGCCATCTGCCTGGGCTTGAACTGGGACGCCGGCGCCTGGTGGGCGGTCGACCAACGGCTGGGCACGCTGATCTGCAGCTCCAGCTGGGTACGGCCGGGGGCGGTGCTGGCGGCCCGCTTCGCCGCGGCGGCGCGCAGCGCCGGCGTGCCGCCCGGCGAGGGCCTGCCGGGACGCGTGTGGATCGAGCGCCAGCCGTTGTGGGTGGTGGACGTCGAACGCGACCACGAGCTGGGCGGGACGATGCTGAACGCGATCGGCATGCGGGCGGCCGCCGGCTTCCCGGTGATGGCCGGCACCGACGTGCTGGGCGTGCTCGAGTTCGTGCACAGGCGCACTCGGGAGCCTGACATCGACGGCACCGCGCTGGTGGAGTCGATCGCGAGCCAGCTCGGCCAGTACCTGGAGCGCAGCCGGGCGGAGGCCGAGTTGCGGGCCAGCGAGGCGCTCAAGAGCGCGATCGTGGAGACCGCCCTGGACTGCGTCGTGATGATGGACGAGCGCGGGCTGGTGGTCGACTTCAACCCGGCCGCGGAGGTCACCTTCGGGTACTCACGAGGCGAGGTGCTGGGGCGGCCGATGGCCGACCTGCTGATGCCTGGCCGGGCGCGCCGGCTGGAGGGCGTGCGCCGCTACATCGAGACCGGTGAGCCGCCCCTGCTCGACCGCCGGGTGGAGACGACGGCGGTGCGCAAGGACGGGTCGCGGCTGCCGGTCGAGCTGGCCATCACCAGGGTGGATGTGGGCGGCCCGGCGGTGTTCTGCGCCGTGCTGCGCGACATCACCCACCGCAAGCGAGCCGAGGCGCGGATCGCGCACCTGGCCTACCACGACCCGCTGACCGACCTGCCCAACCGGCAGATGCTGCGCGAGCATGTGACCAGGGCCGTCGCCCGGGCGGACCGCACCGATACAGATGTGGCGCTGCTGTTCGTCGACCTGGACGACTTCAAGCTGATCAACGACAGCCTGGGCCATACCGTGGGTGACCAGATCATGCGCGAGGTGGCGGGGCGGCTGGCCAGCACGGTGCGCCGCACCGACCTGGTGGCGCGCGAGGGCGGGGACGAGTTTCTGGTGCTGCTGGCCGACCTGCCCCGCTCGGGTCCCCGTCAGCTCGCTCGACCGGGCAGAGCGAGCGGCGTCCTCGATCGTGGAGGCGATGCAGCCGCCGATCTCGGCCGGCGGCACCGAGCTGACGGTGTCGGCCTCGATCGGCATCTCCATCTACCCGCGCGATGCGGCCACGGCGCCGGAGCTGCTCCGTCACGCCGACGCCGCCATGTACCAGGCCCGCCACCTGCAGCGCGGCGTGTACGCGCCGCGAGCTTGGTCGCAGACCCGTGCGCACGCCGAGCTGTCGCTGATCTCACGACTGCGCGGCGCGGTCGCCCGCGAGGAGCTGGCGGTGCTGTACCAGCCGATCGTGCGCCTGCCGTCGGAGACCGACGACTCGCCGCACGTGATCGGCGCCGAGGCCCTGGTGCGCTGGCATGACGGCCTGGACGCCGTCCGCGAGCCGTCCGAGTTCATCCCCTTCGCCGAGCGGGTGGGGCTGATCCACGACATCGGCTCGTGGGTGTTCGGCCAGGCCTGCGACGAGGTGCGGCGGTGGGCCGAGCGGGGCACCCCGCTGGCGGTCTCGGTCAACCTGTCGCCGGCCGAGCTGTGGCACCCCGACATCCCAGAACGGCTGGTGGAAGCGGCCCGCTCGCGTGGGATCGAGCCCGAGATGATCACCATCGAGGTGACCGAGTCGGCGGTCATGCGCGACCCCGATGCGGTGACCGGCGTTCTGGGACGGCTGCGCGAGGCCGGGTTCGGGATCGCCATCGACGACTTCGGGATCGGCCACTCGTCGCTCGAGCGGCTGGCCGAGCTGCCGGCCACAGTGCTCAAGGTCGACCGGTCGTTCGTCCAGCGGGCGCCCACCGACCAGGTGGCGGCGGCGCTGGTCACCACCATCGTCGACCTCGCCTACCGGCTCGACCTGGAGCCGATCGCGGAGGGCATCGAGACGGTCGAGCACGCCCGCTTCCTGTCGGAGACCAGCTGCCGGCTGGGGCAGGGCTTCCGCTACGGGGTGCCGATGAGCGCTGACGAGGTGGGCGAGCTGGCTCGCTCGTGAGCTCCTGGTAGCGTTGCGCCGGCATGGCTATCGCTCCCACCCGTCACGAGGGCACTGTCGAGGTGACCGGCGGCCGCGTCTGGTACGCGCGGATCGGCGAGGGCGACGGGTTGCCGCTACTGATCCTGCACGGCGGCCCCGGCGCCGCCAGCCATTACATGGAGCCGCTGGCCGAACGGTTGGCAGATGGGCGTCCGGTGATCGTGTACGACCAGCTGGGTTGCGGGCGCTCCGAGCGGCCCGACGACACCTCACTGTGGACGGTGGAGCGGTTCTGCCGCGAGGTCGACCAGGTGCGCGAGGCCCTGGGGCTCGATCGCTGCCACCTGCTCGGCCAGTCGTGGGGCGGCTGGCTGGCGGTGGACTACATGTGCCGGGGTCCGTCAGGCATCCAGCGGCTGGTGCTGGCATCCACCTCGGCCAGCATCCCCCAGTTCATGGCCGAGGCGCGCAAGCTGATCGCCGCGCTGCCCGAGCCCCACGGCCGGGTGCTGGAGGAGCTGGGCGCCCGCGGCGAGTACGACGCGCCCGAGTACCAGGCGGCGGTCGAGGAGTTCTACCGCCGACACCTGTGCCGGCTCGACCCGTGGCCGGAGGCGCTCCAGCGGTCCACCGACCAGATGGACGGAAACCAGGTGTATCTGACCATGAACGGCCCGACCGAGTTCGACGTCATCGGCCGCCTGCGCGACTGGGACCGCACCGCCGACCTGGGCCGGATCATGGTGCCGACGCTCGTCACCTGCGGCCGCTACGACGAGCTGCCGGTGGCCTGCTCGCAGACCCTGGCCGACGGCATCGCCGACGCGCGCATGGTGGTGTTCGAGCGCAGCGCCCACATCGCCCACCTGGAGGAGCCGGAGCTGTACGCGTCGACTGTTGCTGAGTTCCTGGACGCCTGAGGGCCTACGCGAACCCAGCCAGGGTGACGCACACCAGCAGGATCGAAAGCGTCGAGGCGGCGATCACGGTCAGCCCGGCGATCACGTTCAGCACCGGGCCGTTGCGGTGCGTGCCCATCAGCTCCCGGTTGGAGGCCAGCCGCCAGATGAACACCAGCAGGATCGGCAGCAGCGCCCCGTTGATCACCTGCACGCCGACCAGCAGCGAGATCACGGGGACGCCGGGGATGACCGCGACGACGGTGCCGATCAGGATCAGTGCGGTGACCACGGCTACGAACACCGGGGCCTCGTGGGCGCGCCGGCTGATCCCCTTCTCGAAGCCGAACGTCTCGGCGATCACGTAGGCCGCTGTGACCGGCAGGATGGCGGCCGCCAGCAGGCTGGCGCCCAGCAGGCCGATCGCAAACAGGGTCTCCGCGTAGCGGCCGGCGAACGGCTCCAGCGCCTTGGCCGCCTGCGCGGCCGAGGAGATGTTGCGCTCGTGGTGCAGGTACAGCGTGGAGCCGGTGGCGATGATGATGAAGCCCGCCACCAGGTTGGCGAAGATGGAGCCGGTGACGACCTCCGCCTGCTCACCCCGCAGCTGGTCGACGCCGACGCCCCGCTCGACCACCGCCGACTGGATGTACAGCTGCATGAACGGCGTGATGGTGGTGCCGGCGGTGGCGATGAACAGGAACAGGTAGGGGCGGGTCTCGTGGATGGTGGGGGCGACGATCGCCCCGCCCACGTGGCCCCAGTTGGGGTGGGCCAGGATGGCAGCCACCGGGTAGGCGAAAAAGGGAATGGTCATCAGCACGAAGATCCGCTCCGCAACCTTGTACGAGCCGCGGATCAGAAGCAGCCACACGGCCACCGCGGCCACAGGCACCGTCAGCTGCACGGGCAGCCCGGCCAGGCTGAGCGCGGCGCCGATGCCCACGAACTCCGAGATGCAGATACCGACGTTGGCTATCAGCACCGAGCTGGTGGCAAACAGCGACCAGCGCACCCCGTACTGCTCGCGGATCAGCTCGGCCAGACCCTTGCCGGTGACCGCGCCCATGCGGGCCGCCATCTCCTGAACGACGATCAGCGAGGCCGTGATCACGACCATCATCCACAGCAGGTCGTAGCCGTACTTCGCGCCCACGCTGGAGTAGGTGGCGATCCCACCCGCGTCGTTGCCTGCGTTGGCGGCGACGATGCCCGGCCCCAGGAACCCGATCACGGCCACCAGGCCGGCCAAGTGCTGCCTACGCGGAGCGCGCCGGCGCAGCCGCGCCGTGCCGGACAGCAGCCGGCCGGCGGCAGCTCGCAATGCGGGTACTCGGTCCGGCATCGGCTGTCAGGGTGTCGGTCGGCTCGGGCACGCGGGCCAGCGTACCAGCGGGGGCTCCCGGCACCGGCCCGACCTACTCGCCACCCAGCACGTCGAACCGGCGCCGCCAGCCGGCCGGCAGCACCAGTTCCAGGACGTCGTCCACTGTGACCACGCCGAGTAGCATCTCGCGCTCGTTGACGACCGGCGCCACCGTCAGGTCGTAGTCGGTCATCAGCCGGGCGATCTCCTCCACCTCAGCCGCCGGGGTCAGGGTGGGCGGCATGAACACCGCCACGTCGGCCAGTGGCGTGTCCTCGTCGGGCACCCGCAGAACGTCGGGCAGCGAGATGGCGCCGCGCAGCCGCCGGTCCTGGTTCATCACGTACACCCAGGCCAGCGACTCGGCGTTGCCGCGGCTGCGGATCACCCGCTCGATCGCCTCCCGCTTGGTTGCGGTCGAGTACATGCACACGAAGTCGGGGCTCATCAGGCCGCCAGCGGTGGCTGGGTCATAGCCGGCCAGCACGCGCACGCGGCGGCGCAAGAGCGCCGGCAGCATCTCCACGATCCGCTCCCGGCGGTCGTCCTCCAGCTCGCCCAGCAGGTCGACGGCGTCGTCGGCCTCCATCCGGGCAAGCAGCTCGGACACCTCCTGGTCGGAGCGCTCAGCCACGAACTCGACCTGGTGCTGGGGGTCGAGCTCCTCGTACACATCGGCCTCCAGCTCCTTGTCCCCGCCCACCGCGTGCAGGATCTCCTCACCCTCGTGGTGGGAGGCGGCCTCCACCAGGTCGGCCAGCTGGGCCGGGTGCAGGCGGGCCAGCTTGGGATGCGGCACGCGCAGCCGCACCGACGGTACATGGCCGGTGAACGGCTCCACGCTGGCCCAGTCCAGGAAGGTGCCGGTGGCCACCGAGTCGCCCATCCGGCGGGGCACGATGCGGCGGGCGATCCCCCGCAGCCCGGTGTCTACGCCGACGACTCGGTACCACCCGTCCACCCGGGCCAACTCGATTTCGTTGGCCCTTACCAGGCGCGCTCCGTCCACATTGATCAGCTGGCGGTCGAGCACGTCCTTGCGCAGCAGCACCTCGTCGGAGCGGCGCCTGAAGCGCTGCAGGTCGAGCGTCACTGCGCGCAGCCGGACGCCGCCGTGGGCGATCTCCTCGATCCCCTCACCCGGGACATACACCTGGCGGCCGGCGACCGTCGCCAGCACGCCGCTGACCGGCGGGTACTCCTCGCCCAGTCGCACGATCACATCGTCCACCCGGCCCAGTCGCTCGCCCGAGCGGTCCCACAGGACGCCGCCGACGACCAGGGACAGATGCAGCACGACAGGGGTCGAGGGCACGGCCGACATGTGCCCAGCGTACCCACGCCACCGGGCGGGCAGGGCCCGATCGTGTGGCCCGGATTGGGGCGGCAGCGCCGGCCGGGCCTTTAGGCAGAGCTGAAACCCCCCCGTCAGCTGCCGATTGATCCCCCCCTTGGGGGTTTTCGAAAAGCAGTTTGGAGGCGATCTTGAGAACACCCCGGAGCCTCGAAAGGGTAATTCATGCAGCCTGCTTCCCGACGTAACCGATTTGACGAGAGCGGACAGACACTTCCGCTGATCGCGGTCTTCATGGTCATCCTGCTTGGCATCTGCGGCATGGTGGTCGACCTCGGCAACGCCTATCGCGTGCACCAGCAGCTGCAGGCAACCGCCGATGCAGCGGCCGCAGCGGGAGCTGACCAGCTGCCCAACACCGGCAGCGCCGTCTCCGCAGCCGCCTCCTACAGCGCGGCCGCCGGCGGCAAGAACCACATCACCGGCGCCGGCACCATCACCGAGACGGCGACCACCGACTGCTCGACTTCGAGCCAGTTCTGCAACCCGGCCAACACCGTGCACGTGTCGGAGACCGCGCAGGTGCCGACGACCTTCCTGCGCCTGTTCGGCATCAACACGATCAACGAGACGGCCAACGCATCGGCCTGCTCGCCGTGCGGCGGCGCGCCGCTTGACGTGATGATCGTGCTCGACCGCACCGGGTCGATGTCGAACAACAACAAGCTCACCAACGCGAAGGCCGGAATCATGGCGTTCATGAACACCATGGACCCGGCTGTCGACAACGTCGGCCTGGCGGTGCTGCCGCCCGCGCCGACCCTCGGACAGGCCTGCGTGAACCCGGGCCCGTACTTCCATCTCACATCCACGACGTATGACCACGGCACGTACAGCCTGGCCACCGCCGCCTACCTGCTGGTGCCGCTGGGGAACAGCTATGCCACCAAGACCGGCAGCCTGGTCAGCGGTTCGCCGCTGATCTCGACAGTCAACTGCCTGCAGGCCGGAGGTGGCACGGCGTATGCCAATGCGCTGGACGCCGCCTACGCCGAGCTGCAGAAGGACGGCCGCACCGGCACCCAGAAGGTGATCGTGTTCCTGTCAGACGGCGCCGCAAACGACGGCCCCGGCTCCTACGCGAGCACCTCGCCATACCTGGTGTCTCCATGCGGGCAGGGTGTGACCAGCGCCGGCATCGCCAAGGCCAACAAGGTGCTGGTGTACTCGATCGCCTACACCGGTAACGGGGACAACTGCAACATGTCCGTCGGCGCGAAGAACCCCGCCACCAACAAGATCGTCACCGCAGCCCAGTACGACTCGATCGCCGAGCCGGATGGGCTCTCGGCAGCCGGCGCCCTGCAGGCGATCGCGAGCCCGAACACAACCAACAACACCTACTTCTACAACCTGCCGACCCCGCAGTCGCTGACAGGCATCTTCACCGCCATCGCCGGCGACATCCTGCAGGGACACAGCCGCATCAACGGCTGACGCGACATCCCACACGGGCTATCGGGCCCGCGGACGCCTCGGCGTTCGCGGGCCCGTCCTGCTCAACGGGGTGCCGGCCCGGCCCTCACCGACTGTCGAACCGCTCCAGCATGTGGCTGAAGGCCCAGTCGGCCTGGCGGATGCCCGAGCAGTTGTTGGCGTCGATGCGTCCCGGACAGCCGCCGTTGTCGCGCTGGATGGCCCAGATCGAGAGCGAGTTCAGGCCCACCCGGTGGGCGAACCGCAGCAGCCGGCGAGCGTCGGAGCCGTAGGTGACCTCGGTCTTGCGCGGATAGTCGTCGATCCCGGGCAGGATCGTGTTGCCCTCCATGGCCCACAGCTCGCGGGAGGTCTTGCCGGGATACAGCAGGTGCAGTTGTGCGTGCAAATTGCGGGCGGCCTGGATGGCGGCGGCGCCCATGTGCGTGGTGGTGCCGTCGTAGTAGTCGAAGGTCATGATGTTCACGACACCAACCCGCATGTGGTGGCTGATGGCGCTTCGCAGCACGGCCAGCCCGTCCGACTCCAGGCCCGGCGGCTCGACCGGCAGCGTGTAGGAGATCTGAAGCGGCCGCCCTTGTCGTGCCGCCCAGCGCTGCACTTGGGCCAGCGCCTCATTCCTGCGCGCGATGCCGGCGGCGTTGGCCAGTGAGTTGTCCTCGACGTCCATATCCAGTCTGGACACGTCGTAGGTGCGGATGACCGACTCGTAGGCTCTCACCAGCCGGGGCAGGCTGTGACAGGAATCCGCGATCTCGGTGCCGCCGTGGTCGGCGCTGTAGCCGCCGAATGATGGGATGACATCGCCGCCCATGCGGCGAAGTACGGCGATGTCTGCCGCATACCGATGCCCGGCCACGGTCTGAGTGGGATCGCCGTTCCAGGCCACTGTGCAGGAGCCGCGGGAGGGTGCCTGCAGGAAAGCCAGCGTGAAGTAGCGGGCGCCCGACCGGCGCGCCACCGCGTCGATGTGGTTGGTGGTCCAGGTCTCGAAGTACGGCGCGAACAGGTGCTCGGGCAGCCGCTGTGAAGCCATCGCCGCCCCGCCGCCCGCGCTGCCTCCCACCGCCAGCACGACCATCGCGCACACCGTCGCCGCCAGCACCGCCCACACCCGTGACATCACAACCATCCTCCCCACTCGATGCCCTGCCAAGATATCGGCTGGGGAGCAGCCGAGCCAGTGGCTAACCGTGGAAGGGAATGGCCAGGCCGGCGCAGTAGGTGCCGGCGCCCACGATCACGCCGGCCAGCGTCATCTCCAGGCCGGCCGCCCACCACGTCCGCAGGGTGACCAGCGACTTGGCCGCTCCGACCAGGAAGTGGCCGGCCAGCGAGATGGCCGCCGCGCCGATCACGGCCGGCGTGCCGTCCATGAAGAAGAATGGGATCACGGGCAGGATGGCGCCAGCCCCGGTTGAGATGCCGGCCGCCAGCGCCGCCTGCAGGGCCGAGCCCTCGGTATCGGTGGAGCCGAACTCCTCGGTGGCCAGGGCCTGCAGCATGGCCGCCGGGTGTTCCGAGAGGCGGGCCGCCAGGTCGTCGGCGACGGACTTCTCGATGCCCTTGAGCTGGTAGAAGAGCGACAGCTCCTCGCGCTCCTCCTCGGGGTGGTGCTCGATCTCACGCCGCTCGTGCTCCAGGTTGGCGTGCGCCATCTCGGCCTCCGAGCGCTCGGCGAGGAACGCGCCGGTGGCCATGCTGAGCGATGAGGCGATGGCGCCGGCCAGGCCCGCCGTGAGCACGAAGCTCGAGCCGCCGGTGGCTCCGGAGACGCCCGAGACGATGCCGAACACCGCCCCCAGGCCGTCGTTGGCGCCGTAGATGGCGCCGGCGATCCACCCGCCGCTGCCGCGATGCCAGGTCTCCCGGCCAAGGATCCGATCGAGCCGTGAGCGGGCCTCCTGGTTGGGCTCCGGCGGCCCCCCGTCGCGCAGCGTCGCCACAGTCCGTGCGTGCCCCTGCTCGTCCACGCGCAGCTCCGCCAGCAGCGCGTCGGTGTCGCGGTCGCCGGTGGGTCGGGCATACAGGTCGGCCGCCTCGTCGTCTTCGGCGGCCTCGCGGGCGGCCAGCAAGCGGTCGATCGGAGACACCCGGGCCTGCAGCCGGGCCCAGGTCGACAGCCGCACAGACGACTCGTCTGGCACTCGATGTCCAACTCGCGCATGCGCGCCTCCAAGGCGGGTGCGGTGGCCGGCCTCGACGCCGGCCAACTCGCGCAGCAGGCGGGCCTGCTTGGGGTCGCGCTGGCGGTCGGCCAAGAGCCGGTACATGCGACCCGCCTCGATCTCCCCGCGCCAGGCCCTGAGCAGCCGGGCGGTCAGGTCGGACTGGTCGGGCATGGACGTATCGTAGGGGGCGTGTCAGTCCGACCAGGGCTGCAGCGGCGCCCGCACATCGCCCGACAACGGCACCCCGCGCAGGCCCAGCTCGTGCTTCAGGCCGGCGATGAAGCCCGCCGAGCCGAGCCGCGCGCGCAGTTCGCGAAGCGGCGCGGCGGTGTGATCGCCGGGATCGTCCAGCGCGGCCCGCACGACATCCGGGAAGGCGGAGGCCAGGCCCGACACGGACCCTGCGGCGCCGGCCGCCAGAGCCTCGGGGATGAGCGGCTCTGAGCCGACCAGCACCGGCAGTCCCAACTCCAGGTAGGGCTGGACAGCCGAAAAGGGCGACTCCGACACCTTGAGGCCGGTCACATTGGTCTCCCGTTCGCGCACGCGGATGATCACCTGAGGGCTGAGCGGGTAACCGCTGCGGGCGGCGAAGGCGTACAGGTAGAAGGGGACCGGGGCGCAGGAGGCTGCCGCCGCGCACATGTGCTCCACCAACGAGTCGTCGTCCAGCGGGTAGTAGGGCGGGGCGATCACCGCCACCCCTTCGGCGCCGATGGACGCCGCGTGGGCGGACAGGGCGACCGTGTCGGCGGTGGTTTGGGCGCCGGCGTGCACGATCAAGCGACCATCGCAGGCCTCGCGGAAGGCTCCGGCCACGGCCCGCCGCTCGTCCAGCGTCAGCAGCACGCCCTCGCCGGTGGTGCCGCAGCAGAAGACGCCGTCAGCGCCTCCCGCGCGCAGGAACTCCCACAGCGGGCCGATCGCGTCCAGGTCGAGGGACGCGCCGTCGTCGCGAAGCGGCGTCACACTGGCGGCGAGCAGCAGCGGCGGCATCGGTGTGCGAGCATAGCCGCCGGTGCGAGTGCACAGCGAGCTTCCCGCCCGGGCCGAGCTGGTGGTCATCGGCGCCGGCATCGTGGGCGCCGCCACGGCGTTTCGCGCCGCCCAGGCGGGGCTCGAGCCGGTGGTCGTGGAGCGCCGGCCCGTGGCCGCGTCCCTGACCACGGCGGTGGCCGCCGGCGGCTACCGGCTGCAGCTCGACCACCGCGAGGAGCTGGATCTGGTCTCGCGCACGCTGGCGCTGATCGAGGCGTTCGCCGAGATCACCGGGCAGACGGCGTATGACCCGCGGCTGGAGCGGGCCGGGTACCTGTGGATGACCTCACACCCGGCGACCGCCGAGCGCCAGCGCGAGCTGGTGGCGCGGCAGCGGGAGTGGGGCGTGGACGGGGTCGAGCTGCTGGGCGCGCCGGAGCTGCGTGAGCGCTTCCCGTGGGTCGGCGGATCGGTGCTGCAGGCCCGCTTCCGCCAGTCCGACGGGCTGATCGACCCGCGCGCCATCGCGCTCGGCCTGCTGGCCCGTCAGCGGGTCGAGCTGGGTGTGACGGTGACGGGGTTCGAGGCCGCCGGCGGCCGGCTGGCGGCGGTGCGTGACCGACCACGGGCGGATCGCCTGCGAGCGCGCGGTGATCGCCTGCGGCCCGCTGTCCGGCCCGGTGGCGGCGCTGGCCGGTGTGCGAGCTGCCGGTGCAGGCGATGCGGCGGCAGCGGGTGGTGGTGTGGGGAGCGCACGAGCTGCCCGCCGGCGCGCCGATGACGATCGACGAGGACACCACCACGCACTTCCGGCCGGTGCGCCGGCGGCGCCTACCTGCTGCACCCCGACGCGGCCGAGCCGGCCGCCGAGCCGACCGAGCAGGTGCCGGCCGACCCGGCGTTCGCGCTGCGCCTGCTCGACCCGTCCAGCCCGATCGCGATGGCCCGCAGCGTGCCGGCCTGGGCCGATGTGTGGCGCGGCCCGGCCCAGTGGGTGGTGCAGGCCGGCCAGTACACGATGACGCCCGACCAGCGGCCGCTGATCGGGCAGACCGAGCTGCCGGGCCTCTACGTCAACACCGGCTACTCGGGCCACGGCGTGATGGGCGGCCCGGGCGGCTCGGAACTCTTGGTGGATGTGCTGACCGGCGCCCTTGTCGAAGCCGACAACCCGTTCCGCCTCGACCGCACATTCGTCGCCGCCACCCAGGCCTTCTGACGAGCGAGAACGGCCGGTGCCTGGCACTTGCCTGGCACCGGCTTGCAGGCGTTTCGAAGAAGGGAACCGCCGGTGCCTGGCACCTGCCTGGCACCGGCTTGTGCGCGGAATCGTGTCGACTCCGTAAGAACACGCGTGAACAAGCCCCATGCACGGGCCTTGGCCCGTACGGTGGATGCATGGGCCGCTCACCACGCACATTGCCGCCAGGAGTCATTGCTCACATCACCAACCGCGGCGTATCCGGCCAGGACATCTTCCTAACCGACCTCGACCGGGGCGCCTTCCTGCGATTGGTGTCCGATCAGGTCGAGCAGCGACGCTGGAGCTGTCACGCTTTCTGCTTGATGGACACCCACTACCACCTGCTCCTGCAAGCGCCAGAAGGAGACATCTCCGCTGGGATGGGGGCGATCGGCGGCGCCTACGCCAAGATGTTCAACCGAGCGAATGACCGCTTCGGGCACCTCTTCCAGAGCCGGTTTCGGGCGGTTCCGGTGCGTGAGCAGGCGCACGCTCTCGAGCTGGCCCGGTACATCGCGCTCAACCCTGTGCGGGCCGGAATCGTCGATCGGCCCGAGCGTTGGCGGTGGTCGAGCTACGCGGCGGTGTGCAGTGGCTGCTGGCTGTTCGAGAGCCTGCGAAGCGACTGGCTTATCGACCAGTTTGGCGACCCGGAGCGGCTGCGGCGCTTCGTCGAAGCAGGGCTGTGAAAGGCCGGTGCCAGGCAAGTGCCTGGGAGGTGGTTCCTCAATGAACGTCTGCTGCGGCTGGTCTGCGGGCACGCTGGCTGCGTCCCACGCGGCGTGCGGTGCTCAACGTGGTGAAACCACGCCTGCGCTCCGCTCGCCGCTCGATCCTTGCCAGCGTGCCCGCATCCTGCGCCTCGTGACGACGTCATTAAGGAACCACCTCCTGGCACCGGCCTCATCAGGCACCTGTGGTCATCTGACGGTCAGGCCGCGACCGCCTCCTGGGGTTGGGCCAGCTCGATCAGCGCCCGCAGGTGGTTTTCCAGCCGCTCGGCGGTGGCCTCGTCGATCGGCCGCCCGGTCTCGTCCAGCTGCTCGTGGGCTTTGGCCACCGGCAGGTCGGTTGCCAGCACCCGCGCTCCGGCCACGCCCAGCGCCTTGCGCAGATCGGCCTGGGCCCACAGGGCGCCGTAGGCGCCGGTGGAGGCGCCCATCACGCCAGCCGTCTTGCCCCACAGCGCACCCGCCCGAGCCGGGCGCGATGCCCAGTCGATGGCGTTCTTGAGCACGCCCGGCACGGAGCCGTTGTACTCGGGTGTGGCAAACAGCAGCGCGTCGGCGCGCTCGATCGCCTCGCGGAGTTCGCGCACGCCGGCCGGCGGGTTCTCATGGTCGGTGTCCTCGTTGTACAGCGGGACGTCGGCCAGGCCGTCGAACAGCTCGAGCTCCACTCCGGGCGGCAGCAGTTCCGCCGCCGCCAGCAGCAGCGCCCGGTTGTGCGAGCGCTCGCGCAGGCTTCCAGGGATGCCCAGGACGATCATCGGTCAGCCCTGCTTTACGAACGAGAAGCTGGCCTCGAGCTGCACCCGGTCGTCCAGGAGCAGTCCGCCGCCAGGCAGGGGGGCGTTCCAGGAGACGCCGTACTCGCTGCGCCGCAGAACGCCGGAGATGTCCAGGCCTACCCGCTCGTTGCCCCACGGGTCCTGTCCGGAGCCGGTGACCTTGGCCTGCAGGTCGATCGGCTTGGTGACGCCCTTCAGCGTCAGCTCGCCGGTCAGCTGGAAGGTGCCGTCTGCCTTCGGCTCGAACTCGCTGGAGTGGAAGCTGATGGTGGGGAAGCGGGCCGAGTCGAAGAAGTCGGGCGAGGCCAGGTGGCCATCACGCTGCTCGTCGTAGGTCGTCAGGCTTGCCGCGTCGATCGTGCCCTCCAGGACGGGGGAGTCGCCGGTCGCGTCCAGGGTGGCTGCGATGGCAGAGGCGCGGCCGCGGATGGTGGCCAGGCCCATGTGGCGGACGCCGAACTCGACGCTCGAGTGCGCGGGATCGGCGGCGTAGCTGCCCTGCGGGATGACAGTTGTGTGTTCAAGTACGCTCATCGGTGGTTCCTCCTCGGAAACTTGATTGCACAAGCAATGATATCGCAATGAGATTGACCAGTCAAGTGTTGAATGATCAAGGATCAGCCCCGCCTGCGATCCAGGCCTTCGTAGGCCTGCTGCGCGGGCACGCGGCCGCCACCCGCTGCTTCAGCGCTCTGCTGCAGCGCCAGCACGGACTGAGCCTGAGCGAGTACGAGGTGCTGCTGCGCCTGTTCCGGGCGCCCGAGCACCGGCTGAAGCGGGTCGAGCTGGTGGAGCAGGTGCTGCTGACGCCGTCGGGCATCACCCGCCTGCTGGCCCGGCTGGAGGGCGCCGGCCTGGTCGAGAAGGCGCACTGCGAGACCGACGCCCGTGTCACCTACGCGGTGCTGACGCGGAACGGGATTCGCAAGCTGCGCGCCGCCACCCGCTCCCATACTGCCGAGATCGAGAGCGTGCTGGGGTCGCAGTTCTCGGACAAGGAGCTGCGCGCGCTGGGAGATCTGCTGGCCCGGCTGCCGGCGGCGGTGGAGAATGCTTGACCCGTCGGCCAGGCCGCCCTTCGACCTGCACGGCCGGGTTGCGCTGGTGTCCGGCGCCGGCTCGCCGACCGGGATCGGATTCGCCTGTGCCGCCTTTCTGCGGGCGATGGGGGCGAGCGTGGCGATGACCTCGACCAGCGACCGCATCCACGACCGTGCGGGTGAGCTTGGCGGAGGCGTGACCGGACACGTAGCCGACCTGACCGACCCGGCGGCGGCCCGCGCGCTGGCCGCCGAGGTGGAGCTCGCGCACGGGGCAATCGGGGTGCTGGTGAACAATGCCGGCCTGGCCCAGACCGGGGTGGCCGGCCGCTTCCCGCGCTTCCTGGACATGGACGAGGCCGACTGGCGGCGCGACCTGGCGCTCAACCTGGACACGGCCTACCAGTTGACGAAGGCGATCGTGCCGGCGATGGCGGCCGCTGGCTGGGGCCGGGTGATCATGGTCTCGTCGATCACCGGGCCGCTGGTGTCGGCCCCCGGCACCGCTGGTTACGGAGCTGCCAAGGGAGCCATGGACGGCCTCATGCGCGGGCTGGCGCTGGAGCTGGGTCGAAGCGGGGTGACCGTGAACTCGGTGGCGCCGGGCTGGATCGCAACCGGCTCATCATCGGCCGAGGAGCTCGAGGCGGCGGCCAACACTCCGGTGGGTCGGCCCGGCCGGCCCGACGAGGTGGCGCCGCTGGTCGGCTTCCTGGCCAGCGCCGAGGCCAGCTACGTGACCGGCCAGAGCTTCGTGGTGGATGGCGGCAACATCATCCAGGAGCCGCACGGGATCGACCTGTACGGCGCGTCTTGAGGCGGCCCCGGTGGCGCGGACTCAGTCCCGGTAGTACTCCATCCCCAGGTGCGTGATCTGCTCCTCACCCATCAGCCAGCGCAGCGTGCAGCCGAAGATGTCGATGTTGTCCCAGCCCTCCTGAGCACACCGAGCTTGCTCTCCTCCTTGTTGCGGAAGCTGTCGGGTCGTCGGCTCGCCTGCTTCGCCTTCCCGGAAGCCTCCATAAGCCGTAAACTCGCACTCGACCACACCAAGGGGGGGGTTTTCCATGCGACGAACACTTGTCCTGATGGCGCTGGCCGCCGTGACGGCCTCCGCCCTGACGGCCGCGGCTGTGGCGCTGGGCAGCGGCTCCGGCGGGCTCACCCAGTCCACCCGCGTGCACGTGATCGAGCACCCGGTCACCGACCAGGTGATCGACATCGGCGCGCCCGGCGACTCGCCCGGCGACCAGCTGCCGTTCGCCAACCCCATCTACAACGCCGACAACACGAAGAAGATCGGCAACGACGAGGGTAACTGCGTGCGCGCCAGCACCCTGCAGGGCCGTTGGGAGTGCATGTGGACGACCTTCCTGCCCAAGGGCCAGATCACCGTCGAGGGCCCGTACCTGGACAAGTTCGCGACCACCGTGCTGGCCATCACCGGCGGCACCGGCGCCTACCGCAACGCCCGCGGGACGATGATTCTGCACCTGCGCTCGGACGGGAATTTCGACTTCATCTTCCGTCTGCAGCCGTAGCAGTCTGATCTGCGGAAACGGGTGGGGGGCAGGAACAGCCCCCACCCGTGCCGTAGACTCATCCGATGCATTCCTCCTACGCGCTCTCCTCGAACGATTTCGCGGTCGTCCGCGGCGATGCCGAGACGCCTGGCCTGGACGCGCTGTGGCCCGGCGGCTGGCGTCCCGACGACCGCCTGGGCGTGGTCATGGCCAACCCGATGGACGGCTGCGGCTGCTCCAACCTGATCTGCGCCACCACCACGCTCTTCTACGACAACCTGCGGGCCACCCGCGGCACCGGCAACTTCTTCCGCTACGCGGACAACTTCCTGTTCGGGGTGGGCTGCGAGCCGGGCGACTTCAATCAGCTGGACGTGTGGCCGTTGCACAAGTTCATGACCATCCTGCAGCCCACCGCGGAGGCCCTGATCGAGGCGGTCAACGACCGCCGGATCACGCTGCTGGCCATCCCCGAAACGGGTGCCCGCTGCCGCGGCGAGGTCGTGCTCTCGACCTGGAACACGTTCCTGGACACCGTCCGCTGCATCGTCACCTACTCGCCGCTGACCGGCCGCGCCCGTGAGGCCGACGTGCAGCTGGTCGGCAACAAGGTGGTGGAGAGCTACGTCGAGCAGGCGATCTTCTCCACGCCCGGGGTGGACGCCGGCCTGCAGGCTCGGCTGCGCCGCTTGCGCCGAAACCTCGACCGCACGGACAAGGACCCGGTCGAGTCCTACCGCACGCTGCCGAATCCCTCGGCCGCCCGCTCGCTGCTGGGCATCACCATGGTGCTGCCGCCCGGCCACCAGGAGTTGACCCGTCGCTCCACCCCCACCGCCATCATGCCGGTGGAGGTGCCGATGCCTCCGGCGGACGCGCTGCCGGCCCCTTTTGACCAGGCCGCCGCCGCGGCCCTCCAGGTCACCCAGCCGGCGCCCTCCGGCGCCTACCCGGACGGCCTCTTGCGCACGGCCTTCGACGCGATCCAGCGGCGGCTGGGCGGCTCCTTCGCGGAGTGGGAGGGATGGGACTGGATCTCCGACTTCGGCGACCCCGTGGCCGAGCACCACACGGTTCGCGAGTCGGTCGGGATCTGGGACGAGTCGCCGCTTCGCAAGTGGGTGTTCAAGGGCCCGGACGCGCTGCGCGGAGCCGACCGCTGCTTCACCTCCGACATGGCGGGCCTGGAGGTCGGCCAGTGCCGCTACGGGCCGTTCTGCGACGAGCACGGCAAGATGCTGGGCGACGGCGTCGTGTATTGCAACGAGCGCGACGACGACGTGTTGGTGGTGACGGCCCTGGAGACCGACGCCGACCACTTCCGGCGCGTGTGCGCGGGACTGGAGATGGAGATCGAGGAGCACACGCTGGGCATCCCCCACCTGCAGGTGCAGGGCCCCCGCTCGCGTGAACTCTTGGCGGCGCTGACGGATGCCGACGTCGCCGGCCTGCGCTACTTCCGGCACATCCCGCACTCGGTGCGGGTGGCCGGCGTGGACGGCTGCTGGATCTCGCGCACCGGCTACTCGGGCGAGCTCGGCTACGAGGTGTTCTGCCCGCCGGACGGGGCCGAGCGGCTGTGGCAGGGCCTGCTCGACCAGGGCGCCTCGGTCGGTATCCGGCCATACGGGCTGGCGGCGGTCGAGTCGCTGCGCATCGAGGCCGGGCTGATCTTCCTGGGTTACGACTACTTCCAGGCCGTGACCTCGCCCTACCACGTCAACCTCGACCGCATGATCAAGCTGGACAAGCCGGAGTTCTACGGCCAGGCGGCGCTGCGGGCCGAGCACGGGGCCGGCATCACGCACCGCATGGTGACGCTGGTGATCGCAGGCGAGGAGCCGCCCGACTACGGCTCGCCGGTGTTCCGCGCGGGCGCGGCGTGGGCAAGCTGACCTCGCCCTCCGCCGGCCGCTCACCGACGGTGGACAAGCTGATCGCCATGGCGCAGCATCGAGGTCGAGCTGACCGAGTTGGGCACGCAGGTCGAGGTGACGCTGCCGGACGGGCGGACGGTGCCGGCTGTCGTCGACCGCTTCCCCATCTACGACCCGGAGAAGACGCGCCCGCGGTCGTGAGCGGGTGAACGCCGACGGCCCCATCGGGGTGGTCTGTTCGCGCCAGTCCGGGGCGGCGCAGATGGCGGCCCAGCTGGTGCGGCGGATGCCGCACGAGGACGTGCTGGTGGTATCGGACGACGGCTGGCAGCCGTGGTCGCGCCGACCTGGCCGGGTGGTGGCGGCTCGGGTTGGCGACCTGACCGGCCAGGTCGCCGCCGGCGGCGCCAAGGTCGTCCTGCTGGCGACGTTGCAGGGCACGCTGGACGGGCTGGAGACGGCCCGTGTGGCGACCGGCGTGCCGGTGCTCGGCTTCGAGCCGGCCGCGCTGGTGGCGCGGACGGCCGCCGCGCACCCCGGCCAGCCGCTGACGGTGGTGGTCGCGCCAGGCTCGGTGCGGCTGCCGCAGCTGGCAGCCGCGCTCAAGCAGCTGCGCTCGGGTGGGATCCCGACCTGCGAGCTGGGCGCCCCCATCCATGGAGTGGCGGCTCTGGCCTCGGCCGGCGCCTGCGGCTCACCGCCGGCCGGCGTCGCCTGCGTCAGCGCCGCCGAGGTCGCGGCCGACCGCGTGCATCGGCTGCTGGTGCGCGAGCATGGGTTGGCCCGGCGCCGGCGGGCCGGGCGGATGCTGGCCATGAGCTCGCATCCTGCGGCCGGGGCCGACCGCTAGACGAACCGCAGCCCCTCTGACTGGGCGTCGTCGGGCTCGGCAAGTTCGCCGCAGGCCGGGCACCACCAGCGCGGCTCAAGCGGCGTGCCGCACACGTCGTGGCGGGGCCCGTCGTCGCGGTCGGAGTGGGCGGCACCCCAGTGGGCGAGCGCGCGCAGGGCGCCCAGCAGGTCGCGGCCCTCGGCGGTCAGCTCGTAAGCCAGCCGCCGCGGCCGCTCCTGGTAGGGGCGGGAGATCACCAGCCCGTCCGCCTCCAGGTCGCGCAGTCGCTGACTGAGCGTGTTGGGGGCGATCCCGGCCACCGTCTGTTCCAGCTCACCGAACCGGCGCGGCCCGTCCATCAGCGCGTCGGCCAAGAGCAGCGTCCAGCGGTCGCCCACCCGCGCCACGGCGGCCGCCAGCGCGGAGGGCATCTGGTCGGGCACCGATCCATCGTAAAGCACGGTTTGCGCGGACACGCCCTTCATAGTAGCTTGCAGGTCGCAAGTGAGTACCAACCGAGGAGAGAGATGACTGATTCACCGTTCTTGGACGAGATCGGAGCCGCCGTCCGGCGCTCGCTGGCAGCTGCAGAGCCGTCGCTGGCCGCGGTCGGCGGCAGTTGGCGGGGGGCGTCGGGCGTCGTGCTCGGGCCGGGCCTGGTGCTGACCACCGCCAGAGCCGTGCATCGCGAGCCTGCGCGGGTGCGCGTGGCGGGCGGGGAGCCGGTCGAGGGCCGCGTGCTGGGCGTGGACGCGGACGGCAATCTGGCGGTTGTGGGCGCCGAGACGGGTTCCGCGCCGCGCCTGGAGTGGGCGGCGGAGCTGCCCCAGGTCGGCGACCCGGTGTTCGCGGTTGCGGCCCTGCCGGGTGGATCCGTTCGCGTCACCTTCGGGCTGGTGTCCGCGCTCGGGCGCAGCTTCCGTGGCCCCCGCGGGCGCCGCATCACCGGCTCCCTGGAGCACACAGCGCCGGTCGGCCGCGGATCTTCGGGCGGGCCGCTGCTGAACGCTGAGGGCCAGCTGGTCGGTCTGACCAGCGTCCGCCTGGAGGGCGGGCTGGCTCTGGCGGTGGCGGCCGACAGCTCGCTGCGCGAGCGAGCGCAGTCCCTGGCTGCGGGCGAATCGCCGTCCCGCCGCAGCCTGGGGGTGGGCGTGCTGCCCCCGCGGATGGCTCGCCGCATGCGCCGCAACGTCGGGCTGTCCGACCGCCACGGCCTGCTGGTGCGGGATGTCGAGGAGGGCTCGCCTGCTGATCGGGCCGGGATGTTGCCGGGTGACCTGATCTGGGCCGCGGGCGGCAGTCCGGTGACCTCCGCCGACGACCTGTACACCGCCCTGGACGCCGCCACCGAGAGCGGTTCGCTGCGGCTGGGGCTGGTACGCGGAGAGCAGGAGCGCGATGTCGACGTTACATTCAGCTGACCCGTACGCGGCCGCGGAGGCCGAGGCGATGGACGCGTACTCGCAGGTGGTGACGCGGGTGGCCGCCGACCTGGCCCCGTCGGTCGCCAACCTGCGCCTGCGCCGGCGTACCCGGCGGGGGATGGCCGGCTCGGGCGGCAGCGCCGTCGTGCTGTCGGCGGACGGGCTGCTGGTGACAAGCGCGCACGTTGTGGATGGTGCGGCCGGCGGGGTGGCGCTCTTCCCGAGCGGCGCCGAGCAGCGCTTCACGACCGTCGGCACCGATCCTCTGACCGACCTGGCGGTGCTGCGGTCGGCCGAGGGCGGCCTGCGCCCGGCGCCGCTGGGCGACGCCGCCCGCCTGCGGGTGGGGCAGTTGGTGGTGGCCATCGGCAACCCCAACGGGTTCGCCGGCTCCGTCACCGTCGGTGTCGTGTCCGCCCTGGGCCGGTCGCTGCCGGCCCGCTGGGGCGGCGCGCGGCGGGTGATCGAGAACGTGATCCAGACCGATGCCGCCCTCAACCCGGGCAACTCCGGCGGCGCGCTGGCCGACTCGGCCGGCCGCGTGGTCGGCATCAACACCGCGGTGGCCGGCGTCGGGCTGGGGCTGGCGGTGCCCGTGGACGAGGAGACGCGCGGCGTGATCGCGCTCCTGGTGCGCGACGGCCGCGTCCGCCGTGCCTATCTGGGCATCGCCGGCGGCGACCGGCCGCTGCCCGCGGCCGAGCCGGCCGCCGGCCCGGCCGCCTGTGTCGAGGTCAGCGAGGTCACCCCGGGCAGCCCGGCGGAGGCAGGTGGGCTACAGGCCGGCGACCTGATCGTCGGCCTGGACGGTCAGCCCGTGGGTGGTGTGCGCGACCTGCAGCGGCTGCTGCGGGCCGATCGGATCGGCGTCGAGGCTTCGCTGGACGTGATCCGCAACGGCCGCCGGCTGGCGTTCGCGGCCACGCCCGCGGAGCTCGTGCCTACCGGGTCAGCCGGGGCAACAGGGCGGAGGCGGTCGTGATGCCCAGCGTGCAGGCGACCACCAGCACCGCGATGTCGGTGCCGAACGCCGCCGAGGTGTTCAGCAGCAGCCCGCGCAGCGCATCCACCTCGTAGCCGAGCGGGTTGACCCGGGACAGGTAGCGAACCCAGGTCGGCATCAGCGTGACCGGATACAGCGCGTTTGAGGCGAAGAAGAGCGGCATGGTGATGGCCTGGCCGATGCCCATCAGCCGCTCGCGGGAGAGCACGATCCCGGCCAGCACGATGGACAGTGTGGAGAAGAAGGCGGCGCTCAGCATGACCACCACGGCCACGCCCAGCAGGCGCAGCGGGTTGGCGGTCAGGCCAACGCCCAACAGTGCGGCCAGCACCAGCACCACCACCCCCTGGCCGCCGACGGGCTGCCCGCGGCGGCGCAGGCGCTACGCTGGCCGGGATGGGTTCAGCTGTTGAAATCTCACCGGAGCAGCTGGAGGCCGAAATTGCCTCGGGAGCCGGGGTGGCCGTGCTCGACGTGCGCGACCGCGACGCCTTCGCTGCCTGGCGGCTCGATCCCGGTCCGGGCGGCCGGCTGGTCAACCTGCCGCTGGCCGAGCTGGAGGCCGACCCGACGGCCGCGGCGGAGCGGGTGGCCGGTGCGCGGCGGGTCCGCGTCATCTGCAGTGCAGGGAACACCTCTCGGGCGGCAGCCGGCATTCTGGCCGGGCTGGGCCTGGATGTGGCCAGCGTGCGCACCGGCATGATCGGCTGGTCCCGCGTACTGGCCTCAGACGAGGTTGCGGTGCCGGGGCCTGCGCGTGTGGTGCAGTTCCGCCGGCAGGCCCGCGGCTGCCTTTCCTACCTGGTCGAATGCGGCGGCCTGGCTGCAGTCGTCGACCCGGCGCCCGGTATCGATCCCTATCTGGCCGAGGCCGACCGGCTGGCGGCCCGGATCGTCGCCGTGGTGGATACGCACGTGCATGCCGACCACCTCTCGGGGGCGCGCGACCTGGCCGCCCGGGCGGACGCGGCGCTGCACGTGTCGGGCGCGGCGCTGGGCCGCGGGATCCGCGACCCGCAGCGGTTCTCGCCGGTCGAGGATGGGCGGCTGCTGGAGCTGGCCGACGGCAGGCTGCGCGTATTGGCGCTGCCCGGGCACACCTCGGACATGATCGGCCTGGTGGTGGACGAGGCGGCCCTGATCGCCGGCGATTCGCTGTTTGCCGACTCGGTGGCCAGGCCCGATCTGGAGGTCGGGGATGCGGGTGCCGAGCTGGCGGCCCGCCAGCTCTACGCGACGCTGCGTGAGCGCGTGCTGAACCTGCCGGCCGAGACGCTGCTTCTGCCCTGCCACTACCCCGGCGGACGGCTGGCCGGGCCTATCGCGCCCAGCCTGGCCGAGGTGCACGCCGGCATGCCCGAGCTGGACGGATCCGAGGACGCCTTCGTCCACGGGGTGCTGGAGAGCATGCCCCCTCGCCCGGCCAACTACCTCGAGATCATCGACACCAACCTGGGCGGCGGGCCGGATGCCGAGGCGGCCGCCCGGCTGGAGGTCGGCGCCAACAACTGCGCGGTCTCCCGGGTGCCCGCCGCCAGCGCAGTGGGCACGGCGTGAGCGAGCCTTCCAACATCTGGAGCGTGCGCTGCGAGGCGCTCGACCCCGACGACCCCGGCGTGCGCGGCGCCCGCCTGCTCGAACGCCCCGAGGGCACCCGGCTGGTCTCGGCTGTATGGGAGCTCGACCCGGGGGTGACCGGCCCGCACTACCACCTGCACCACGCCACCGAGGAGCTGCTGGTGGTGGTCGAGGGCAGTCTGACCCTGCGTACGCCGCAGGGCGAGCGCGGGTTGGAGCGCGGAGACGTGGTGCACTTCCCGGTCGGCGCCGCCGGCGCGCATCAGGTGATCAACCACTCCGACGCCGTCGCCCGCTACCTGATGGTGGCCGCGCACTCGATAATGGACGCCGTCGAGTTCGTCGACGACGGCCAGGTGATCGTCTACAGCCAGGAGCCGTCGCTGGTGCAGGAGGGCTCGCTCTTCTTCACCCACGACCTGCGGCCGCCTTCCTGAGCCTGGCAAGGCCGGTGCCAGCCAGGTGCCAGCCAGGTGCCAGGCACCGGCCTTTTACTGAGCCTGGCAAGGCCGGTGCCAGCCAGGTGCCAGCCAGGTGCCAGGCACCGGCCTGTTAGAGCTCCAGTAGGCCCTCCGCCCGACCCACCTTCTCGAACGCCCGCAGGGCGCGCTCGATGTGCTCTGACGTCGCCGCGGCGCTCATCTGCACCCGCACCCGGGCCGTACCCTCCGGCACCACCGGGAACCCGAAGCCGGTCACGAACACGCCCTCGTCCAGCAGCGCCGCAGACGCCCGGATGGCGCGCGCCGTGTCGCCGACGATGATCGGCACGATGGCGCCCTCGCCGGCCAGCGGCCGGTAGCCGATCGCAGCGATCCGGGTGCGGAACTGCGCCGTCCGCTCGCGCAGGCTGCTGACCAGTTCGGGATGCCCGCGCAGAACGCGGATGGCGGCCAGCGCGCTGGCGGCGACGGTCACCGGCAGGGCGTTGGAGAAGAGCTGCGGTCGCGAGCGCTGGGCCAGGATCTCGCACACGCTGCGGCTGGCCGCCACGTAGCCGCCCGCGGCTCCGCCCAGCGCTTTGCCCAGGGTGCCGGTCAGCACGTCGATCTCGCCCACCAGGCCGAAGTGCTCGTGTGTGCCCCGGCCGTTCTCGCCCATCACGCCGGTGCCGTGCGAGTCGTCAACCAGCACGATCGCGTCGTGCCGGCGAGCGGCCGCCACGATCTCGGGCAGCCGGGCCAGGTCGCCCTCCATGCTGAACACCCCGTCGGTCACGATCAGCCTGCGGGTGCCCGGCTCGCAGGCCGCCAGCTCACGCTCCAGCGTATCCATGTCGGAGTGCGGGTAGATGACCTTGCGCAGCGGCTTGGCCAGCCGCATGGCGTCGATGATCGAGGCGTGGTTCAGGGCATCCGACAGCAGCACCGTGTTGGCGTCCACCAGCGACGGGATGACCGCCTCGTTGGCGTTCCAGCACGAGCAGTAGGTGAGCGCGGCCTGGGTGCCCAGGAAGTCGGCCAGCTCCTGCTCCAGCTCGATGTGGGCGGTGAAGGTGCCGCAGATGAAGCGCACCGACGCCGTGCCGGCGCCGAACTCGTCCAGCGCCGCCTTGCCGGCCGCGATCACGTCCGGATGATTCGCCAGGCCCAGGTAGTTGTTGGACGACAGCACGATCACCCGGCCACGGCCCTGCATCTCCACCTCCGGCCCCTGCGGCGAGGCCAGCACCGGCATGTGCTTGAAGGTGCCGGCCCGCTCCAGCTCGTCCAGCTCGCCTCGCAGGTCAGCGTCGAGGCGGGCGTTCACCGGTGCGCCCAGCTGGGCTCGCGGCCACGGCCGTCGCCCGGCCCGACCAGCGCCGCCCGGCCAGGTCCGGCTGCGTCCTGCGCGGCCCGGATGCCGTTGGGGAAGACGACGATCTTACACGCCTCACCGGCCGCCAGCCGGTCGAAGGCCGCCTCGTGGTCTGCCAGACCATCGAGCCGGGCGGTGATCAGCGGCGACAGATCGACGACGCCCGACTTGAGCATCCAGCTGGTCTTGTACCAGGTGTCGAAGATCCGCCGTCCGTTCAGCGCCAGCACGCTCAGGTTCTTGAAGATCATGGCGTCGGCGACGTCGATCTCGACCGGTCGCGAGGGGATGCCAAACAGGATCACGCGGCCGCCGTTGCGAGCGATCTGGAAGGCGTCGGTGATCGACCGGGCTGCACCCGACATCTCGAACACCACGTCCAGACCGTGGCCCTCGTTCTGGGCCTTGAACCAGCCGGCCACGTCATCGGTGCTGTCCACGTCGATGGCGTCGTCGGCGCCCATCTCGCGGGCCAGCCCGAGCCGGAACGCCGTGCGGTCGGACGCCCACACGCCGGCGGCGCCAGACGCCGAGGCGATGGCGATCGAGAACAGGCCGATCGGGCCGCACCCCAGCACCGCCACCGAGCGGCCGGTCAGCTCCTGCTCGCCGGTCGCGAAGACGGCGTTTCCGAACGGCTCCTGCAGGCTCGCGATCTCGGGCGCCAGCCGGCCGCGGTCGTTCAGCCAGACCACGGACTCGGGCACCGCCACGTACTCGGCGAACGCGCCGTCGCGGTCGACGCCCAGGATCTGCGTGTGCTCGCACATGTGGGCGTGGCCGGTGCGGCACTGGAAGCACATGCCGCAGGTGACGTGGCTCTCGGCCGAGACGTAGTCCCCCACCTGCACGTGGCGCACGTCGGCGCCCACCTCGACCACCTCACCGGCGAACTCGTGGCCCAGCGTGAGCGGAGGGTGGATCCGGTGCTGCGCCCATTCGTCCCAGTTTCGGATGTGCAGGTCGGTGCCGCAGATGGAGGCCGCCAGCACCCGCACCAGCACGTCGCCGGGACCGGGTGTCGGCACCGCCACCTGCTCCAGGTGAAGGCCGGGTTCGGGCGCCAGTTTGCGCAGCGCCGCCATGCTGTCGCCCATACGTCTCCTTGGCAGGGGTCGCGACCCCTGCACGCTACCTTTCGCGCGTGCTGCTCGCGACCTGGAACGTCAACTCGATCAAGATGCGGCTGCCCCGGGTGCTTGAGTTCTTGGCGCAGCACCGGCCGGCTGTGCTGTGCATGCAGGAGACCAAGTCCGACCCGGACGCGTTTCCGCACGCCGAGCTGGCCGGGGCCGGCTACCACGCGGTCGACAACTCGGCCGGGCGGTGGGCCGGTGTGGCCATCGCGGCCCCAGCCGACCAGCCGCTGACCGGGGTTCGTGTGGGCCTTGACGGGGAGGCCGACCCCGACGAGGCGCGCTTCATCTCCGCCGAGGTGGCCGGCCTTCGGGTGGCATCGGTGTACGTGCCCAACGGCCGCGAGGTGGGCAGCGACACGTTCGCCTCCAAGCTGGTGTTCCTGGACGCGATGGCGGCCATGGCCGCAGCCCACGCCGGTCCGCCGTTGGTGGTGATGGGCGACATGAACGTCGCCCCGGCCGACCTGGACGTGTACGACCCTGCCGCGTTCGCCGGCTCCACCCACGTCACACCGGACGAGCGGGGACGGCTGGGCCGGATGCTGGAGGCGGGCGGACTGGTGGACGCCTACCGAGTGGTGCACCCGGACGACGTCGGCTACACCTGGTGGGACTACAGGCAGGGCCATTTCCACCGCGGTTTGGGCCTTCGCATCGATCTCGCCCTGGTGTCGTCGGCCCTGGGCGGGCGGCTGACCGCATGCGGTATCGACCGCAACTACCGCAAGGGCTCCAAGCCCTCCGACCACGCACCGCTTCTGGTCGAGTTGTCAGAACCGGCCTGAAAGCACGCTCGCCGAGACGTTAAGACTCCGTTTGAGACCCTTGGGTCCAGCGACGATCGAGTCGATGAGGTGATGGTGCAGCACCGTCGGACAGCGCTCCTGGCGCTCGCCGTAGTCGGGTTCGGGTTGGCGGCCGTGTCGCCGGCCTGGGCGCATCCCGAGGGCGGCGCCGCTGCATCCGGGCTGCGCCACCCGCCGCACCGGCTGAAGCTCGACCGCTCTGGCATCCACGTGGTGCTGCCGTGGTCCGCCCGCCAGGCCGGCCCCGACTACCCGCACGCCCTGTGGGAGCCGGCCAGTCCCGAGAACTACACGGTGGCCAACCGGCCCTTCGACCTGCCCATCCACCGCATCATCATCCACGTGGCCGAGGGCGGGTTCGCCTCCACCTACACCTGGTTTCGCAACCCCCGCGCCCAGGGCTCCGCCAACTACGTGGTGGGCTACGACGGCGAGATCGCCCAGATGGTGCCCGAGCACGACATCGCCTGGCACGCCGGCAACTGGGCCTACAACGAGACATCGGTGGGGATCGAGCACGCCGGATTCACCAACCACACGATCTTCCCCGACACGCAGTACCGGGCGTCCGCCCGGTTGGCGGCGTACCTGGCCGACAAGTACCAGATCGTCCCCGACCGCTCGCACGTGATCGGCCACTACCAGGTGCCCGACCCGTTCCATCCGGGCGAGTTCGGCGGCGCCGACCACCACACCGACCCCGGGCACACGTGGAACTGGCCGCTGTACATGGCGTACCTGCGGGCCGACGCGCACGACACCTACCAGCAGGTGATCGACAACTCCACACCGGGCGGGGTGCGCTACTCGAGCGCCGTGTGGAAGACCTCGAGCGCGCGATCCGACCACGAGGGGCCGGACTACCTGTACACCGGCGGGCACGCGGCCGGGCATCCGGTCGCCTACCGGTTTCATGTGCCGGCGTCGGACGCCTACGACGTCTTCATGCGCTGGCCGTGCAGCACCGCCTACAACCGGCACGTGACGGTGGGCGTGGCCGTGCAGGGCGGCTATCGGTCGGTGACGGTGAACGAGAGCCGCAACTGCACGCGCGGCTGGAACTGGCTGGGCAGCTTCCCGCTGGCGGCGGGCAATGGCACCAAACTGGTGGTGCTGTCGAGTTCGCCCGACTCCGGCAACATCGCCGCCGACGCCTTTCGCATCGTCGAGGCCAGCGACCCCACCCCGCCGACCGCGCCTCGCGCTGCGGTCAGCCTGCAGGCGACATCGCTGCACGCGACCTGGACCGCATCCACCGACAACATCGGGGTGGGCGCGTACCAGCTGTGGGTGGGTGGTAAGCAGGTGTATCTGGGCACCGGCCGCACGGCCGACGTGGCCGGCCTGCACTGCGGCACGTCCTACCCGGTGTCGGTGCGGGCGGTCGACCTGGCCGGCAACCGCTCGCCCAAGCACGTGCTGACCGGGACCACCCCGGCCTGCCCGACCATCCCCACCGGACTGGTCGCGGGCACGCCCGGTCAGACGGCGGTGACCCTCACCTGGGATCACGGCGGTCCGACCGTGACCGGCTACAACGTGTACCTCGACGGCGTCCAGGTGGCCCAGGCCGGCTCTCCCAGCTACGCCTACAGCGGCCTGGAGTGCGGCACCACCTACGCCCTCGGGGTGGCCAGCTTCGACGCGGCCGGCGACGTCTCGGCCCACACCCACATCGACGTTCAGACCGCGGCCTGCTGAGCCTCAGCCGGGAGGGTTGAACCAGCGGAAGCCGCGCACCGCCCGGTCGGCCGCTCGCAGCCTGCCCACGGTGCGCCGCCCGCCTGCCTCCAGGTGGGTGGCCAGGGCCAGGAACACCTGGGCCGTGGTCAGGGCGTCGCCCAGTGCATGGTGGGGCTTGTGCACGGGCAGGCCCAGGCCCTCGGCGATCGCACCCAGTCGCATCAGCCCGGGGTCGCGGTGCGTGCGCTCGATCTGCAGCAGCCGCCACATGGCCGACGTGTCCAGCACCGTGCGCGGCACGCGCACGCCGCGCTGGCGCAGCGGCCGGGTCAGAAACGCCCGCTCCACCCAGGCCGCGTGCGCCACCAGCTCCCGCCCGCGGACCGCGTCGGCGAGTGCGTCGAAGGCTGCGTCGGCCGGCGGTGCGTCCAGCAGGTCGTGGGGCCGGATGCCGTGGATCTCGATGCTGGCGGCCGGCACGTCGCGCTCCGGGCGCACCAGCCCGTAGACCGCCTCTCCGGCCACGATCCGGCCGCCCTCGATGGGCACCGATGCGAATGAGATGACCTGGTCGGTGTCCGGGTCGAGCCCGGTCGTCTCCAGGTCGACCACCGCCAGCCTGGCCTCCCGCCAGGCGGTCCATCGGCTCACCGGTGCAGGCTCGTGATCGAGGTCAGCCCTCGTTGCACGCTGGCCACCGCCCGCAGCGCCTCCTTCAGGTAGGTGCGGGTGAGCGGGGACAGCTGGGTGACGTCGATGTGGTCATCGGGGACGGCCCCCACGCGCAGCTGATCGACCTGGTGCTCCATGCGCAGCTCGGAGAAGAGCTCGAAGGCGTCCAGCAGGTCCTGCGCGTCGCGCTCTGTCAGCGTGCCGGCGGCTGCCGCCGCGTTCAGCCGCTGGACGGTGGTGGCGCCGGAAACGCCGGCCGCCATGGCCATCGAGCGGGCCAGGTCGACCACTGGCAGGAGGCCGCCCCGTTTGATATCCAGCTTGCCCTTGTGCTCGCCATCATGCTCCACCACGAAGTCCCGGAAGAACCCGGTGGGCGGGCGGTGGGCGAGCGCGAACCGCTCCAGCAGGCGCAGCAGCCGGGGCCGCTCGCGGGCACCCGAGAACATCGCCCGCAGCCGGTTTCCGGTCACGTCGGCCGCCCACACGGGGCGCCCGTCCACCACCACGCTGACCAGGATCAGCGCCTTCTCCTGGTCGGGATTGTCCAGCCACGAGCGGGCGACCTGTTCCCAGGCGTCGATCGAGCGGGCAAACAGCGGCGTGGATGCAAGTGCACCCTGCCGGCAGATCGGAAACCCGCACCTATCGAGCCCGGCCACAACAGACTCGGCGAGGTGCCGCGTCCACTCCCGGATTTCAGGGTCGGTATCCTGGCCGGCCCATGCCAGCGCGCTGTCCTGGTCGGACGAGGGGTACGCCTCGCGGCGGGCCAGGCTGCCCAGGGCGAACCAGGTGTAGGGGGCGGGCGGCGCGCCCAGCGACTCCTCGGTCAGCTCGATCAGCCGCCGGGTGAGCGCGTCGTGCACGGTGGTGATCACGCGCGAGATGACGTCGGGGTTGACTCGCGCGTCGTGCAGTGAGATGACCGTGGCCGGCAGCGCGGATGCGGCCTGGGCCAGCGCGTCGGCGTCCGCCGCTCGCCCGATGGCCGAACGCAGGTGAAACGGCGTGCGCGTCTCGACCGCCATCAGGTCGGTGTCAGAGATCACGCCGATCAGCGTCCCGTGCGCGTCCACCACCGGGAAGTGGCGGACGCCCCGGTCGAGCATCTCCAGCAGCACGTCCACCCCGGTGCGGTCGGCGGTGACGGTGCGGGCGGGGGCCGACATCACCTCCGAGACCGGCGTCTCGGGCGGCAGTCCCGCCGCCACCACGCGGGTGCGCAGGTCGCGGTCGGTGACGATGCCAAGCCCGTCCGGCAGCTCCACCAGCACCGACGAGGAGCCGGCCGCGGCCATCTGCTCGGCCGCCTCCCGGATCGAGGTGTCGGGCCGGCAGACGACTCCCGGGGAGCGCACGAGTCGGCCGACCTGGCGCACCGCCGGATCGGCGCTGGTCGGGGTCGGCAGGTCACGGGTGCGCATCTCGAACCGGCCCTCGATCGATCGCACCACGTAGCGGATGGCCGAGGGGTGGGCCAGCACCGGCCGGATCACATCGGCGGGGATGACGTAGCACAGGGTGTCCTCGTGCGCGCGAACGGTGAAGGCCAACGGGTCGGCCGACAGCAGTGAGGTGTGGCCGAACATCTCCCCCTCGCCCAGCAGGTCGACCACCTGGCCGTGGTCGATCAACTCGACCGCGCCGCGCCGGATCACCCTCGCCTCGGTGGCCGGCGCGCCGGCCTGCACAAGGATCGTCTGTCCGGCCGGCACGAACTCGATCGTGCACGCCTCCGCCACCTCGTCCAGGCGCTCCGCGGTCAGCGCGTCGAAGGGCGGGACGCCGTGCAGGAACTCGGCGATGTCATGCATACGCCAATCTTCGCACCAGGTGGTGGAGATGGAGCAGTTTGGGTGCCAGGTAGCTCGTCGACCGGCTGTGACGATGGTGATCGTCACTGCCGCCCACCGGTACCTGGAGGTGGTTCCTTAATGGCGTCGTTGCGAGGCGCAGGATGCGGGCACGCTGGCCAGGATCGAGCGGCGAGCGGAGCGCAGGCGTGGTTTCGCCACGTTGAGCACCGCACGCCGCGTGGGACGCAGCCAGCGTGCCCGCAGACCAGCCGCAGCAGACGCTCATTGAGGAACCACCTCCTGGCACCGGCTCGGTCCTGGTCAGCTGCGTTTGAAGAGGCGGGCGAGGCGCGCGCCCAGCGCTCGCAGCACCAGCGGCAGCGGGCGCAGTTCGTGAGCCTCCGGCTTCGTGTCAGCAGACGCCGCGGCCGGTTCGGGCTGGCGCTCGGCCAGCTTGGCCGACAGGCAGTCGGCGAACTTCGCCACCATGGAGTTGGCCACCTCCTGCATGACGCCCGCGCCCATCTGGGCCACCCGCCCGGTCACGGCCAGGTCGGTCACCATGCTGGCGTGCGACCCGCCGTCGGCGTCGCTGATGGTCAGGCTGACGGTGGCGTCGGCTCCGCCCTGGCCGCGCTGCTCGCGGGCCACCACCCGCATGCGGGCGGTGTGGGCGGCGCGGTCGGCGTCCTCCACCCGCACGCTGCCGCCGTAGGTCAGCCGGATCGGCCCCACGCGGACAGCCACGGTGGCCTCCAGGCTGCCGTCCCCGGCCTGCTCGCCGATGGTCGCGCCCGGCATGCAGCCCGCCACCCCGCGCACGTCCAGCATGGCCTCGAACACGGTGTCGGCCGGAGCCGCGACCGTGAACTCGTTGGTGAACTGCATGTCTGCCGGGCTAGCCCGCGGCCGCCTTTTCCAGCGCCCGCCGGGTGAGCACCCCGGCCAGGTGCAGCCGGTACTCCGCCGAGCCGGCCAGGTCGGCGATCGGCGAAAGGCCCTGGCCAGCGGCGGCCGCGGCGGCCTCCGCCCCGCCGGACGCATACGCCTGCTCGGCCGCCGTCGCCCGCGTGGCCTTCGCTCCGCAGCCGGTGATGGCGATGCGCGCTGACGAGCCGTCCAGCACCGCAGCCACGCCCACCACCGCCCAGTCGGCCGAGCGGCGTGTGAACTTGACGTAGGCGCCGTGCAGGCCGGCCGGCACCCGCACCTCGGTCAGGATCTCGTCCGCCGAGAGCGAGGTGGTCAGGTAGTCGACGAACAGGTCACCGGCGGCGATCGTGCGCGACCCGGATGGGCCTTCCGCCGTCACCTCGCCGTCCAGCGCCAGCAGCACCGCAGGCAGGTCGCCGTGCGGATCGGCGTTGGCCAGCGAGCCGCCGATGGTGCCGCGCGCCCGCACCTGCATGTCGCCGATGCCCGCCGCTGCCGAGGCCAGGATGGGGCAGCCGCGCTGGATCAGCTCCGATGCCGCCACGTCCGCGTGCCGGGTCAGCGCGCCGATGGCGATCCCGCCGTCGGCCTCGCGGATCCCGCGCAGGCTGGAGATGCCGCCGATGTCCACCAGCACCTCCGGGGCCGCCAGACGCAGCTTCATCATCGGCAGCAGCGAGTGCCCGCCGGCCAGCACGCGGGCGTCCTCGCCGTGCTTCTGAAGCAGCGCCACCGCTTCGGCGACAGAGCCCGGCCGCTCGTAATCGAAGGCGTTGGGGATCACGACGCGCCCCCTTCCTGGATGTTGATAGCCCGCCATACCCGCTCGGGCTGTAGCGGCATGTCGATGTGGTCCACCCCGACCGCGTTGCACACGGCGCTGACGACGGCGGGGGTGGAGGCGATGGTGCCCGCCTCGCCGATCCCCTTCACCCCCAGCGGGTTGGTGGGAGACGGGGTGACGGTGCGGTCGGTCTGGATGTGCGGGGCCTCGGCCGCCGACGGCACCAGGTAGTCCACCAGGGTGCCGGTCAGAAGCGTGCCGTCCTCGGAGTACACGGCTTCCTCGTACAGGGCCTGGGCGATGCCGTGCACCACTCCGCCGTGCACCTGGCCGTCCACGATCATGGGGTTGATCACCACCCCGCAGTCGTCCACCGCGATGTAGCCGGTGATCTCCACCTTGCCGGTCTCCCTGTCGACCTCCACCTCACAGCCGTGGGCGCCGAACGGGAACGTGCAGTTGGGCGGGTCGAAGAACACCGTCTCGTCGAGCCCCGGGGTCACGCCTTCGGGCATCCCGAACGCCTGCCAGGCCCGGAACGCCACCTCCTGGATGGAGTGCTTCTTGTCGGGGCTGCCCTTGACGCTGAAGACGCCGTCGGCGAACTCGATGTCGTCGGGCGATGCCTCCAGCATCTGCGCCGCCACCTTCTTGGCCTTCTCGCGGATCTTGGTCGCGGCCAGGTGCACGGCCGTGCCGCCCACGGCCACGCTGCGGCTGCCGTAGGTGCCCAGGCCGTACGGCGCGAAGGCGGTGTCGCCGTGGATTACCTCGACGTCGTCGAAGGGGACGCCCAGCTCGGTCTCGACGATCTGCGACCACGACGTCGCGTGTCCCTGGCCATGCGGGGACGTGCCGGTGATCACGGTGACCTTGCCGGTCGGGTGAATGCGCACCGTCGAGCTCTCCCAGCCGCCCGGGGTCAGGCCGATCGCGTGCGCGACGTCCGATGGCGCGAATCCGCAGATCTCGACCCAGGTCGAGAGGCCGCGCCCGAGCAGCTTGCCGCGGCCGGCCGCCTCGGTCCGCCGGCGCTGGAACTCCTCCTGCGAGTCCGACAGCTCGAGCAGTTTGTCCAGTGAAGCGTGGTAGTCGCCCGAGTCGTAGGCGAGCCCGAGCGCGCTCGTGAACGGCCACTCCGTGGGGAAGTTGCGCCTGCGCACCTCGGTGCGGCCGATGCCGAGCTTGGCCGCCAGCAGGTCCATCATGCGCTCGATGGCGTAGGTCGCCTCCGGGCGGCCGGCGCCTCGCAGGGCGTCGGTGGGCACCGTGGTGGTGTAGACGTTGGTGACGGTGATGTCCACCTCGGAGATGGCGTAGGCGCCGGGCGCCATCAGGAGCGTCAGCTGCGAGATCAGCGGCGTCAGCAGCTGCAGGTAGGAGCCGTAGTCCTGCACGTAGTGGACGCGCATCGCCAGCACCTTGCCGTCCCTGTCGGCGGCCAGCGTCATGTGGGCGTCCTGGGCGCGGCCGTGGCATGTGGCCAGCATGGCCTCCGAGCGCTCCTCGATCCACTTCACCGGCCGGCCCACCTTGCGTGAGGCGGCCGCGGCGATGAACTCCTCGGCGTAGGTGTTCAGCTTGCCGCCGAAGCCGCCGCCGACGTCCGGGGCGATGGCCCGCACCTTGGCCTCGGACACGTTGCACACGATGGCCAGGAAGGTGCGCAGGAAGTGAGGTATCTGGGTGGACGAGTACACGGTCAGGTCGTCGGATGCGGGATTCCAGTCGGCCACGACGCCACGCGGCTCGATCGGCACGTGGATCAGGCGCTGGCTTCGCAGCGTGTGCTCGACCACCACATCCGCCTTGGCGAAGGCGTCGTCGAAGCCGTCGGTCTTGTGGGTCAGCACCAGGCCGATGTTGTCGGGCACCTCGTCGTGGATGACAGGCGCGCCCTCGGCCATGGAGGCCTCGACGCCGATCACGGGCGGGAGCAGGTCGTAGCTCACGATCACCGCGTCGGCGGCGTCGCGGGCCAGGTAGCGATCGGCCGCCAGCACGACGGCCACCGGCTCGCCCATATGCCGCACTTTGCCCGTGGCCAGCACGGGGCGCGTCGGCTGGACCATGCTGCCTGTGGGGTTGGAACCGCACGGGATGCCGGCCGCGAACTCCAGGTCGGCCGCCGTCAGTACCGCCTCCACGCCGGGCATGGCCCGGGCCGCGGAGGTGTCGATGGCGGTGATGGTGGCGTGCGCATGCGGGCTGCGAACGACGGTCATGTGCAGCATCCGGGGCAGCTTCAGGTCGTCCACATAGCGGCCGCGGCCGGTCAGCAGCTTGGCGTCCTCCTTACGCTTGACGGCGACGCCGATCCCGCGTGGGGTGTCGGTTACGGTGGCCATCAGACGGTCACCCCCTGGGCGGCGGCCTGCACCGCCGAGACGATGTTCTGGTAGCCCGTGCAGCGGCACAGGTTGCCCTCCAGGCCATGCCGGATCTCGTGCTCGGACGGGTTCGGGTTGGCCTCCAACAGCTTGATCGAAGCCATCACCATGCCCGGCGTGCAGTAGCCGCACTGCAGGCCGTGGTGCTCGTGGAAGGCCTGCTGCATGGGGTGCAGCTCGCCGTTGGCTGCGATCCCCTCAATGGTGGTCACTTCGCATCCGTCGGCCTGCACCGCCAGCACCGTGCAGGACTTGACGGCGTCGCGGTCCAGCCACACCGTGCAGGCGCCGCAGTTGGAGGTGTCGCACCCGACGTGGGTGCCGGTCAGATTCAGGCGCTCGCGCAGCAAGTGCACGAGCAGCGTGCGCGGCTCCACCGATTCGGTGTGCTCGACGCCGTTCACGGTCACCGTCACCGATCGCTCCACCCCACCACCCTCCTTCAGCTGTCGTCCAGGCCCCGCTCCCGGCTGGGGTCCTATACCTTCGGGGAGGGAAATACAAGGGTGGAAAGGCACCCCAGGGCGCTCTGGGGTAGGCCCGCCGGCCAGGCTCTAGACTCCCCGCACGATGGCGGACCCCGCGCCCCGCGGCAGTCAGGGCCAGCCGGAGCGGTCCCGTCCCGGCTGGCGGGTCGAGGGTGCTCGCTCGCCGCACCCGACTGCTGGCCGGCCGCGCCGCCGGCTGCCCTTCGGCACCTGGTTCTGGGTGGTGGTGCTGATCGGCCTGGTGGCCAACCAGATCATCTTCTCGCGGGTGTCTCAGCCGCCCGGACGGCTGTCCATCTCCTATACCTACTTCCTGCACCAGGTGACGGCCGACAACGTGCGCGAGATCAGCGCCACCGGCAACACTGTGCAGGGCGACTTCCGGAAGGTGACCCAGCCCGAGCCTGGCGCCAGCGGCAAGCCGTCGGCCCGCTTCCAGACCGAGGTGCCGACCTTCGCCACCGGTCTGCAGCGGCTGCTGGTAGGCCACCACGTGACCATCAACGCGCACGCCATCGACACCTCCCCCTCGTTCCTGGAACAGCTCGTGCTCGGGTTTGGCCCCACGCTGCTCCTGGTGGGACTGTTCGTGCTGCTGGCGCGGAGGATGGCCGGCACCGCTCGCGGCGGTCCGCTGGGCGGCTTCGGCCGCTCGCGCGCGCAGCTGTACGAGGGGGGTGGCGAGCGGCGGGTGACGTTCGAGGACGTGGCCGGCATCGACGAGGCCGAGGAGGAGCTGGTCGAGGTGGTGGACTTCCTGCGCAACCCGCAGAAGTACACCCGGCTGGGCGCGCGCGTGCCCAAGGGCGTGCTGCTGTCGGGTCCGCCCGGCACCGGCAAGACGCTGCTGGCGCGGGCGGTGGCCGGAGAGGCCGACGTGCCCTTCTTCTCGATCTCCGCGTCCGAGTTCATCGAGGCCATCGTGGGCGTCGGCGCCAGCCGCGTGCGCGACCTGTTCGCCCAGGCCAAGGCGGCGGCGCCGGCCATCGTCTTCATCGACGAGCTGGACGCCATCGGCCGCGCCCGCGGCGGCGGCCCCGGCTTCGGCGGGCATGACGAGCGGGAGCAGACGCTGAACCAGATCCTGACCGAGATGGACGGCTTCACGGGATCGGAGGGCGTGATCGTGATCGCCTCCACCAACCGGCCCGACGTGCTGGACGTCGCCCTCCTGCGGCCCGGCCGCTTCGACCGCAGGGTGACGGTGGCGCCACCCGACCTGGGCGGACGGCGGGCGATCCTCAAGGTGCACACCCGCGGCGTGCCCGTCGATCCATCGGTCGACCTGGATGCGCTGGCCGCCTCTACCCCGGGGATGGTCGGCGCAGACCTGCAGAACCTGGTCAACGAGGCCGCCCTGACCGCCGCCCGGCGTGGCCACGACAAGGTGCAGACGGCCGACTTCACCGACACCCTGGAACGGATCGTGCTGGGCGCCGAGCGGCGGATCATGCTGTCGCCGGCGGAGCGCGAGCGCACCGCCTACCACGAGTCCGGACATGCGCTGCTGGGCATGCTGCAACCGGGCGCCGACCCGGTCCGCAAGATCTCCATCATCCCCCGTGGGCTGGCGCTGGGTGTGACCTTCCAGGCCCCCGACGCCGACCGCTACGGATATTCGGTCGAGTACCTGCGCGGGCGGCTGATCGGCGCGCTGGGCGGCCGGGCGGCCGAGCGGCTTGTGTACGACGACCTGACCACGGGCGCCGAATCCGACCTCGAGCAGGCCACCCGCATCGCCCGCCAGATGGTCGGCCGCTGGGGCATGTCCCAGGCGATCGGCCCGGTCAGCGTGCTGCCCGGGCCGAACGACCAGCCACAGTTCTTCCCGGGCGGCACCGACGGCGTCTCGGAGCAGACCCGGGAGCTGGTGGATGGGGAGGTGCGGCGGATTCTGGAGGAGTGCGAGGAGGCCGCCCTGACCCAGCTGCGGGCCAACCGCGAGCGCTTGGAGGCGCTGACCCGGGCGCTGCTGGAGACCGAGACGCTGGACGAGACGGAGGCCTACCGAATCGCCGGCATTGGCCGCACGCCGTCGTCCGCGACCGCCCGGGTGTGACGGCCGGCCTGGGCAGCGAAGCGCAGCCGGCGGGGGTCTTTTCGGACCCGCGGAAGCGCGCATACCTGAACCCGGAGGGCGCGGATCGGCCGCTCGAGAGCCCGATCGGGCCCGCCACCATCCTCGCCGCCCGGGCCTACAGGAAGGGACGGCTGGCGGCGCAGGTTGCCCAGCACGGATGCACCGCCATCCTGCTGTTCGACCCCATCAACATCCGGTATGCGCTGGACGCGCGCAACATGCAGGTGTGGGCGGCGCACAACCCGTTCCACTACGCGGTGGTGTTCGCCGACGGACACGCCATCGACTTCCAGTACCGCGGCTCCGAGCACCTGGTCAGGGATCTGGAGACGATCGACGACGTGCGGCCGGCCTGCGCCTGGTTCTACATGTACTCCGGCGAGCACCTGTCCGAGTGGGTGGAGCGGTGGGCGCGGGAGATCGTGGCCGTGCTGCGGGAGCGCGAGCCCGGGGAGCTGCGGCTGGCGGTGGACAAGCTCGACCCGCCCGGCGCGGATGCCCTGCGCCGGCTCGGCGTCAGCCTGGTCGAGGGCCAGCAGTTGACCGAGCACGCCCGCCTGATCAAGAGCGCGGAGGAGATCGAGCTGATGCGGTGGACGATCCGCGTGTGCGAGGCCGGCATGGCGCGCATGTACGAGCAGTCCGTCTCCGGCAGGACCGAGCAGGAGATCTGGGCCGAACTGCACCACGAGAACATCAGGTCGGGCGGCGAATGGCTGGAGACGCGGCTGCTGGCGGTCGGGCCGCGCACCAACCCGTGGTTTCAGGAGTGCTCGGGCCATGTCGCCGAGCGGGGCGACATGCTGGCGTTCGACACCGACATGATCGGCCCCTACGGATACTGCGCCGACCTGTCCCGCTCGTGGACGATCGACCACGTGCCGATGACGCCGGCCCAGCGCAGCCTGTACGCGGCTGCCCGCGAGCAGATCGAGCACAACACGGAGCTGATCGCGCCGGGCATGGACTTCGGGGAGTACAGCCACCGCAGCTGGCCGATCCCGTCGCGGTACATGGCCAACCGCTACTCGTGCCTGTTGCACGGGGTCGGTCTGGCCGACGAGTACCCGGGCGTGTACGCGCCGCAGGATGCGGCCGACTTCCAGGCCGGGTGCTTCCAGCCCGGCATGGTCATGTGCGTCGAGAGCCTGATCGGCGAGAGCGGCGGCCGGGAGGCGGTCAAGCTGGAGACCCAGGTGCTGGTCACCGAGGCGGGCGCGCAACGGCTGGACTCCTTCCCCTGGGAGGAGTGAGCGACGTACCGTTCCCCGCCGGGCGGCCGGGGGTACCATCTGTGCATGTCGGTCGCGGTGGGCCTGGAGCTCCTGCTGGACACGTCGTCGGCGGCCGCCGGGGACATCCTCAGCGGGCGCACGCTGGGCGGCGTCGATGAGGTGCAGCTGGTCCGCCGCGAGCGCACGCCGGGCACCCGCGGAAGCTTCCACCTGCGCGCGGTGAAGCCCGACCAGGAGGGGGTCTTCCAGCTCGAGGTGCCCGCCGACGCCCCGCCCTCGATGGCCACCGAGCGGTGCCGGATCGAATACGGCCTGATCGCTCGCCGGCTGGGCGGCAGGCGGCGGCGGGCGGCCGTGGCCGAGGAGGTGGAGGTGACCGTCGGGTCGGTGCCGGTGCAGGTCAATGACTACCCGCGCGACCGGCTGATCGCCTCCTTCGACGCCCGTGGGTTCCATGTCGAGTTGGCGCAGGTGGAACTGGCCGGCGGTGGTCGCCTGAGCGGCCGGGTGCACACCGACCAGGGCCGCCCGGCGCGCGACGTGCTGGTGGGCGCGCGGCTGCTGGAGTGCTGGCGGATCGACCGCGGCTGGAACGTCCGCCACCAACCGCTGTGGCGTGACGCGCCGCTTTGGGAGTCGCCCGAGGTATCCACCGAGTGGACCGACAACGGCACCTGGGCGGGGTTCGACTTCCGGCTGCCGGAAGGTCTGCCACCGGCTGTCGAGGGCCGGCTGATGGCCTGGCGCTACGAGGTGGAGGCGCGCCGGCCGGTGCGCTTCGCCCCCGACCAACGGGCGGTCGTTACCCCGATCGGGTTTCAAGCCGCGTAGCGCTCGGCACCGCCGACAGGTGGCGGTCGAACCACTCGCGCTGGCGGCGGTTGCCGTCCAGCACGTGCTCGCGCTCGCGCCACCCGTGGCCCTCCCGCGGGTACACCACCAGCTCCGTTGTGACGCCCGCGTCCGCCAGCGCCTGGTACAGCTCGTAGGCCTGCGACACCGGCACGCACAGGTCGAGCTCGCCGTGCATGACCAGCGTCGGCGTGCGCACGCGGCGGGCGTGCATGATCGGCGACCGTGGCAGATAGTCGGACTCCGGGTCATAGGGGTCGCCATCCAGGAACAGCTGGTCGAAGCGGCCGATATTGGTGGTGTTGTGAAACGACAGCCAGTCGGTCACCGCCGCCATCGGCACCGACGCGGCGAAGCGGTCGGTCTGGGTGACCGCCCAGGCGGCCATGAAGCCGCCGTAGCTTCCGCCGACGATGCCCACCCGGTCGGTGTCGGCCAGGCCGGACTCGACCAGCGAGTCGACGCCGGCCAGGATGTCCTGCAGGTCGCCGCCGCCCATGTCGCCCAGATTGGCGCGGGCGAAGGTCTGCCCGCGGCCGGCTGAGCCGCGCGGGTTGGGGAGCAGCAGCGCGTAGCCGGCGTCGGCGGGCCACACCCGGCCCGGCCCCGGGAACGCCCACCCGTAGGCACCCGTGGGGCCGCCGTGCACATTGACGATCAGCGGCAGGGGCCCCTGCGTGTCCGCCGGGTGGATCAGCAGGCCCTCGATCTCGAGCCCGTCGGAGGCCTCCCAGGTGACCCGCTCGCAGGCCGGCAGGTCGAGCGCGGCCAGGCCGGCGTTCAGCGACGACAGCGCACGCCAGGCGGATGGATCGGCGGTCTCCAGCACTCGCAGCTCCGGTGGCTCGCGCCAGCTGGAGTGGGCCGCCGCCACCAGCCCGCCGTCGGCCGAGACGGAGATCTGCGGCACCCAGCCTCCGGCCAGCCCTGCCTGCCCGCTCCACAGCGTGTGCAGGCCGCCGTCGGCGTCGAACCACCCGCAGGCGCTGTCCAGGCCGTCCATGGCCGCGAACCACAGCCGGCCGTCATCGCCGAAGTGCAGGTCGCCGACGTCGGGCTTCTGGGCCAGCACGCGGGCCGGGCCGCCGGAGACCGGCACCAGGCTGGCCTCCCCGACCAGGATCCCACGGTCGGAGCACAACCCTTCCACGAAGGCGACCAGCTCGCCGTCCGCCGACAGCCGCACCGTCGACACCTGGTACTCCGGCGTGTGCAGCGTGCGGCTCTCGCCCGACTCCAGGTCGAGCAGCTCGACGCGGGCGTCGTACCAGCCGCTCTCTGACGGGTCCTCGGACACGACCGCCGCTGCCGCGCCTCCGTGCCAGTCTGCCTCCCACACGTTCAGCTGCTCGGGGCCGACCCGGCTGGTGGCGCCTGTGGCGGCGTCCACCAGATACAGCCGCCGCCAGTGCTCGGCGGGCCTGCGGACAATGGGGTCGTTGCCCTCGCCCTCCTCCATCCGGGTGGCCGACTCGGCCCCCGCCCGGTCGCTGCCCGGATCGGCCGCCAGCACCAGCAGCCGGTCCCCGGCAGCGTCCCAGCAGATCGACTCAACGGAGCCGGCGATGTCGCCGGCCGGCGCCGCCTCGCCGCCTGCCGACAGCAGATGCAGCGACATCCGCCCGTGGTGGTCGCGGTCGGAAACGAAGGCCAGCACGCTGCCGTCGGGGGACCACGAGGGCAGGCCGTCACTCCCGCTGCCGCGGGTCACCCGGCGGCAACTGGAACCGTCGGCGGCGGCCACCCAGATGTGCGCCCGGTCGCCCTTGCCGGGCTCGGTCCACAGGTTGGAGACGGTGAAGGCGATGCGGCCGTCGGAGGAGAACGCCGGGCCGGCCGGCGAGAGCTGATCGAGCAGTGCGTCGGTGTTCATGCCCGGATTCTTCCACGAACGAGGTTACCCCTACATGACGCAGCCAGCGTGCCCGCAGACCAGCCGTAGTAGGCGTGCATGGAGGGGTAACCTCGAAAGACCCCGGAGGTACGATGGCGCGGTGTTCGGACGAGCGGTGTGCCTGGTCATCCTGGACGTGCACGTGTGGGCCGAGCCGGGCCCGCCCTGGCAGCCTGGACCGCTGCCCGTGGTTGGGAAGGCCGACGGCCTCGCCTCAGACCGGCAGGCCCGCTCCAACTACTTCCACGAGCGGGTGGGGCGGGCGCTGCACGACGACGGCCGCCACTGGCGGGAGCTGGACGCCGAGGCTCCGCAGATCCCGGACGGCCTCGGCTTCGTGGCCACAGAGCTGGAGCTGCTGCGCTACCGAACGGGCCACCCCAACGCCTACCTGGTCGTGCACGGCCGGCTGACGGCGCAGGGCGCCGACATCGTCACCGACCTATGGGGGCTGGCCCAGCAGCAGCTGGCCAACTCGCCGCTGCGGGAGTGGTGCGACGCGGTGTTGAACGGCATCGGCCATCACGCCGCTGCGACGATGTTCGCCACCACCGTCACCTTCGTCACCCCGGCGGATGAGCCGCTGGACGGCGTGTTGGCGCGCGTCGACCGCTCGCTGTGGACGCCCGCCGACCAGTGGCTGTGGCTGCTGGCGTCCCGACTGGAGGAGGACCGATACGCCCCCACCGCCTCCGATCACGCGGCTGCCCGGGCGGGCACCATCGAGATGTCGCTGGACTGGTCGGCCCAGGTGCGGCGGGCCGGTGTGGGATTTCTGGGCCTGCGCCCGGACGCAGGCGATTCCGACCGGCCATACAGCAACGCCGAGCGGTTCGTGCGCTCGATGTACCTGGACGTGATCCTGCTGGGGCTGGTGCAGCGGTCGTTCCTGCTGGCCTTCGCCGACGCGCTGGCGGTGCTCGGCGACCCGGTCTCCAACCCCGACGACCTGCGCCGCCTGGAGGCTCAGTTCCGGCGCTTCCGCAACGTCTACTGGTGGCAGCAGGTGACGTCGCAGGAATACGGCAACAAGCTGCTGGCGATCTTCGCCGACCGAAACCACCTGCCGCCGCTGCACGAGCAGATCGTGGCCGAATTGGGCGAGTACTCGCGGCAGGTGCAGACGGCCGCTGCGGAGCGCACGAATGCGCTGGTCGCGCTGGCCACCCCGGTGCTGCCGTTCGCGATCATGATCGGGCTCGACCAGGCCCTGCACGTGCACCGGCTTAGCTCCGAGCTGGCCGGGCTGGCGGCCGCGGTGGCCGTGTCGGTGGCGCTGCTGGTTTCGCCGGCCGGCCGGCGTTCGTTCGAGCCGCTGCTGCCGGACCGGTTCCGGCGTCAGCGGGTGGTCGAGGACGATCCCTGTGACTGATCGCTCTGGGCGCCGGCCAGCATGTGCGGGTCGCGGTAGCGCCAGAAGGCCGGCAGCAGCGCCAGCGTGACGCCCACACCGGCCACGCACAGCAGGCCGCCTGAGACGACCGACGCCCGCACGCCGGCCAGGCTGGCCACCACGCCCGCCTCGACGTCGCCCAGAAGGGGTCCGGTGGAGTAGCTGACCTGCTCGATCCCGGCCAGCCGGCCGCGCAGGTGGTCGGGGATGGTGCGGTTCCAGATGGCGCTGCGGAAGAGGCCCGACAGCGTGTCGGCCAGTCCGGCCAGCACCAGCCCGGCCAGCGCCAGCGGCAGGGCGTGGGCCAGGCCGAAGACCACGATCCCGGCGCCCCAACCGGCGGCCGCCAGGCACACCGCCGCCCCGTGCCGGCGCACGTGCACCGTCCAGCCGCTGGTCACGGTGGCCAGCAGCGCCCCCACGGCCGGGGCTGCGTACAGCAGGCCGAGCACGCCTGGGCCGCCCAGCCCGGCTGCCACCGCCGGGAAGAGCGCCTGCGGCATGCCGAAGAACATGGCCACGATGTCGACCACATAGGTGCCGATCAGCTCCGGCCGGCTGCGGGCGTAGGCCCACCCCTCGAGCACCCGGCGAAGCGACGGCGGCTCCGCTTCAGGTGGCGGCGGCACCGCCCGCATCATGGCCAGCGCGGCCAGCGACGCGCCAAACGTGGCGACATCGAACGTGTAGGTCAGGGGCAGCCCGATGGAGGCGATCAGGATCCCGCCAATGGCTGGGCCGCCGACCATCCCGATGGTCATCCGGAAGGTGGTCAGGGCGCCCGCGGCCAGCAGTTCGTCGCGCTCCACCAGGCGTGGGGCGAGGGCGTCCAGCGAGGGCCGCTGCAGGCCGTCCAGGGCCGCCATCACCGCGGCCAGCGCGTACAGCGCCCACACCTGTGGATGGCCGAGCAGCGCGTTTCCCACCAGGAGCGCCGAGCAGGCCGCAAGCCCGCCCTCGGTCAGGCGCACCATCAGCCGGCGGTCGAGCGCGTCCGCCAGCGCGCCGCCGGCCAGGGCCGCGATCAGAAGCGGCGCCAGCTCGGCCAGCCCCAGCAGGCCGACCGCCAGCGACGAGTGGGTCAGTTGATAGGTCTGGTAGGGCAGGGCGACGTACGTGACCATCGAGCCCAGGAAGGACACGCCCTGGCCGATCCACAGCAGCCGGAAGTCGCGATGCCGGCGCAGCGGCCCCAGGTCGACGGTGGCCAGCGCCAACACGCGGCGCAGGCCGCCGGGGGCCACCGGCGGCGCCGGGCCCAGCCGCTCGGCTTCGCGCTGGGCGGCATCCTGTTCGCGGTCGTCCGGCATCGGGCCGCCAGGATACGCGGCTACGGCGCCAGCGCGAAGGCCGGGCCGAAGCCGCTGGCGGTCGCAGCGTGGCCCAGGTAGGGCAGCCCGAGCAGCGACTCGCAGGTGTGAAGCAGCGAGTAGTGGGTGAGCGCGGTCGACACCCGCGTGCCGGCCCGGGTATACGGGCCGACCACGATCAGCGGCACCGTCTCGCTGCCCCCGCCGCCCTCGTCGAAGGTGATCAGGATGGCCGTGTGGCCGGCCCGGAACACCGGACTGGCGCGCATGGCCGGGAGCCAGCGTGAGGCCCATGCGTCGGCGGCCGCCAGCGGGCAGCTGTGGGCGTCGTCGCAGATGTTGGGGGTGACGACGTCGAAGGCGCCCAGGGTGCCGTGCAGGGCGGTATGCAGCGGGCCGGACGCCGGGGTGCCCAGGCGCGTGTCGTCCCGCCGGCAGACGGCCCGGATCGGTGTGTAGTACACGGCCGGGTTGTGCCGGGCCACGTACAGGCCGTGGTCGGTGCGGTCGCAGGGCGTCGGCATCGATTGGTCGAATGCCCGCCACAGCCGGCCGCCCGCGTCCAGCTGGGCGAAGATGCTGGGGCCGGCCTGCGGGCAGTCCGCCGGCAGGCAGTCGACGTGCAGGCCGTGTGTCGAGCCGCTGGTCATGGCCAGATAATTGGGCAGACTGGGGCTGCCCACCGCGCGATAGCGGGTGGCAAGTCCGCAGGCATCCGCCAGCTCGGTCAGGTAGCGGGCCTGGCCGATCACCTGGGCCAGCGAGTGGTTCTCCAGCACGATCACGATCACGTGCCTGATATCCGGCGGGTGGCCGGCCAGCCGTCCGCACGGAGTTGGCGCGGCCGCCGCGCCCGGTCCGCCGGCATGGGCCGCGGCCGGCGCCGGCGCCAGCAGCATCAGCGCGCCCAGGGCCGCCAGCACGGATCGCCGTCGCGGCATGCCCTGACCTTAGCTCGCGTCCGCTGCCCGCCGTCTGGAATGGGTAGAGTCTGCGCGAGATGCCCGAGGCCGAGCTTGCCATCGTGGGAGCGCGGGTGCGCACGCTGGACTCCGACCGGCCGTGGGCGAAGGCCCTTGCCGTCGCCGGCGGGACCATCGTGGCGGTTGGCGACGACGATCAGGTGCGGGCCTGCTGCGGCGCCCACACCGAGCTGGTGGACGGCGCGGGGATGGTGATCGTGCCCGGCCTGGTGGACTCCCATCAGCACCCGATCGTGGGTGCCGAAACGGCGAGCGGGGTCGACCTGTCGGGTGCCCACAACGTGGATGAGGTGTGCGACGCCCTGCGCAGCGCCCGCGCCGGCATGGCGGACGGCGAATGGCTGCGCGGGCACTCCTTGGCCTACGAGGCGTTCGCCGGCCAGCGGCTGTCGGCGGATCTGATCGAGCCGGCCGTGGACGGCGCTCCCGCGCTGCTCACCTTCTTCGACCTGCACACGGCGCTGGCCAGCCGCTCGGCGCTGGAGGCCGCCGGGATCACCGGCCCACGCAGCTTCGAGGACCACTCCGAGATCGTGTGCCGGCGCGGCGTGCCCACCGGAGAGCTGCGCGAGGTGTCGGCCTGGGCGCTGGTGGAGGCGGCCGCTCCGACACGCTCCACCGCCGAGCGCAGGCGGCTGGTGGCGCAGGCTCTGCGCGACCAGAACGCGGTCGGTATCACCGGCATCCACGCCATGGATGGATCACCCGAGACGCTGGCCGACTACCACGCGCTGGAGGCCGCCGGCGACCTGACCGTGCGCGTGGTGGTGCCCTACACCGTCGACCCCGCCATGCCGGTGCGCGAGTACCCCGAGCTGATCGCCGAGCGCAACCGGCGCGGCCGCCTGTGGCGGGCCGGCGCAGCCAAGTTCTTCATCGACGGCGTTGTCGAATCAGGCACGTCGTGGCTGTTCGAGCCGGACTCGGAGGGCGGCGGCACCGAGCCCTTCTGGCCCGATCCGGAGGCCTACCGCGAGGCCGTGCGGATCTTCGACTCGGCCGGCTTCCAGTGCATCACCCACGCCATCGGCGACCGGGCCGTGCACGAGGCCCTGAACGCCTACCGGGACGCCGCCCAGGCCAACGGCGAGCACCCCCGCCGGCACCGCATCGAGCACCTGGAGACGCTGACCGACGACGATCTGGGACGGCTGGTGGACGAGGGCGTGACCGCCTCCCAGCAGGCCATCCACACGCAGTGGATCGCGGCCGACGGCAGCGACCCGTGGTCACGCGCGCTGGGGCCGGAGCGGTCTGCCCGCGGCTTCCGGCTGGGCGACATCCGCCGCTCCGGAGCCGTGCTGGCGCTGGGCTCCGACTGGCCGGTGGCCGGCTACGACCCGCGCGCAGGCATGGCCTGGGCGCGCCTGCGGCGGCCGCCCGGCATGGCCGACGCCGGCCGTTTCAACCCCGAGCAGGGGCTGTCCGGTCTGGAGGCGCTCGAGGGCTACACCACCCAGGCCGCGCTGGCGGTCGGCGAGGAGGCCCAGTCGGGCCGCATCCGGGTGGGGGCGCGAGCCGATCTGACCGCCTTCCCCGACGATCCGGTGGAGTGCAGCGGCGACCTGCTGGTCGATCTGCCGGTGCGGCTGACGGTGGTGGACGGCAGAGTCGTCCACCGGGCCGCGTGAGCGATCCGGCCGGCGCTTCGCCGGCGGCGGAGGTGGCCGTCTCGCGGGACGGCGACGTGTGCCTGATCCAGCTTCGCCGCGAGCGCAAGCTGAACGCCCTGTCCTCGCAGCTCGAGGCCGAGCTCGACCGGGCCGTCCACTCACCCGAGGCGGCGACCAGCGGCTGCATCGTGATCACCGGCGTGCCCAGGGCGTTCTCCGCCGGCGCCGACCTGAGCGAGCAGGGCGAGGCCTCGCCGGAGCGGATCATGGCCTACTACAGGTCGGCCGGCGAGGTGTACGAGCGGATCGCCGCGCTGCCCCAGCTGACCGTCGCCGCCATCTCCGGCTGGTGCCTGGGCGGCGGCTTCGAGCTGGCGCTGGCCTGCGACTTCCGAGTGGCGTCCGACACGGCCACCTTCGGACTGCCGGAGGTGGAGATCGGGATCATCCCCAGCTCGGGCGGCACCCTGCGGCTGACCAGGGCGGTTGGCCCGGCCCGGGCCAAGGAGCTCGTGCTGGCGCGGGCCCGCTGGAGCGCCCAGCAGGCGCTGGACATGGGCCTCGTCACCCAGGTGGTGGAGGGCGACCCGGTGCCAGCCGCGCTGGAGCTGGCCGGGCGCCTGGCGCAGTTGCCGCGGCTGGCGGCGTCACTGGCCAAGCAGGCGATCGACGCGGTGCCCGGATCCTCGCGCGACGCGGCCCTGCTGATCGAGCGCCTGACCTACGCCGCCCTGGCACAGGGCGACGCCCACTCCGCCGCGGCCGAGCGCTTCTCACACTGATCGATGGCCGTCGACCCACGCTTCGACATCCTGTTCGAGCCGGTCCAGATCGGGCCCAAGACGCTGCCCAACCGCTTCTACCAGGTACCCCACTGCACCGGCTTCGGGGTCGAGAAGCCGTGGTCGCAGGCGGCCCACCGGGCGGCCAAGGCGGAGGGCGGGTGGGGCGGCGTGTGCACCGAGTACTGCGCGGTGTCGGCCGACTCCGACGAGACGCCGTACGTGTCGGCGCGGATGTGGGACACGCTGGATGCCGACGCCCTGCGCATGACCACCCGGGCCATCCACGCGCACGGCGCCCTGGCCGGGATCGAGCTCTCGCACACCGGCGTGCACGGCGAGAACTCCGAGTCGCGGCTGCCCTCCCTGGCGCCCTCCCAGCTGGCCGGCGACTTCGCCGCCGTCGGCGTTGTGCCCAAGGCCATGACCCGGGCCGACATCCGCCGGGTGCAGGCCGACTGGGTGCGGGCCGCCGAACTTTCCCGCGACGCCGGCTTCGACATCGTGTACGTGTACGGCGGCCACACCTACCTGCCCGGGCAGTTCCTGTCGCCCTTCTACAACCGGCGCGACGACGAGTACGGCGGCTCGCTGCGTAACCGGGCCAGGTTCTGGCTGGAGACGCTGGAGCAGGTGCGGACAGCGGTCGGCGGCGACTGCGCGGTGGCCTGCCGGGTGGCGGTCTCGCGGGCCGGCGCCGAGGCCGGCATCGACCTGGAGGAGGGGCTCGAGTTCGTGCGCATGGCCGACGAGCTGGTCGATCTGTGGGACGTCAACATCGGCTCCATCGCCGAGTGGTCGTACGACTCGGGGCCGTCCCGGTTCTTCGCCGAGGGCTGGCAGCTGGAGTACACCGGCCGGGTGCGCGAGGCCACGTCCAAGCCGATCGTCGGCGTGGGCCGGGTCACCGACCCGTATCTGATGGAGCGGATCGTGCGCAGCGGCGCCTGGGATCTGATCGGGGCGGCCCGCCCATCCATCGCCGACCCCTTCCTGCCGGTCAAGATCCGCGATGGCCGGCTGGACGAGATCCGCGAGTGCATCGGCTGCAACATCTGCATCTCCCGGGCCGACAGCCGCCGCCACCTGAGCTGCACGCAGAACCCGACGGCGGGCGAGGAGCACCGCCGTGGCTGGCACCCCGAACGCGTGCCGAGGGCCGCCCAGCCCGATCGCCGGGCGCTGGTGGTGGGGGCCGGCCCGGCCGGCCTGGAGTGCGCCATCACCCTGGCCCGGCGGGGTCTCGAGCGGGTGCAGCTGGTCGAGGCGGACGAGCTGACCGGCGGCTGCCTGCGCTGGGTCACGCGGCTGCCCGGGCTGGGCGAGTGGGGGCGGCTGGTGGCCCACCGCACGGTGGCGCTGCGCCGTCTGCCCAACCTGGAGCTTGAGACCGGCCGCCGGCTGGATGCCGCGGCCATCCGAGCCTGGGGCGGCGATCTGGTGGTGCTGGCCACCGGGTCGAACTGGGCCGCCGACGGCCTCAACCCGGCCACCCGCGCCCCCATCCCCGGCGCCGACGCCGGCCTGGGGCACGTGCTGACGCCCGAGCAGGTGGTGCTGGAGGGCAAGCGTCCGCCCGGCTCGCGGGTCATCGTCTATGACTGCGACGGCTATTTCGCCGGCCCGGCGGTGGCCGAGTTGCTGGCGCGGGAGGGCCTGGCCGTGCAGCTGGTCACCCCGCATGACCAGGTGGCGGAGTTCGCCGCCGAGACGCTGGAAGACGCGCACACGCGCGCCCGCCTGCACGAGCTGGGGATCGCGATGCGCCGCTCGACCACGGTGGTTTCGGTGGGGGCCGGCGGGGTACGTGCTGAGGGTGAGTTCGGCGATGCGCTCGAGATCGAGGCCGACGGCGTCGTGCTGGTCACCCAGCGGGTGTCCGACGACGGCCTGTGGCGCGAGCTGGAGGGCCTGCCGGGTCTGCACCGGATCGGGGACTGCGTGGCCCCGCGGCTGATCGCCGACGCCATCTTCGACGGCCACCGGCTGGCCCGTGAGCTGGAGTCGGAGGATCCCGAGCAGGCCCTGCCCTACCTGCGCGAGCGAGCCGGGCATGCCGCTCGAGCCATCCGCTGCCGCCCAGCCCGTCGCCAGCGCGCCGGCCGAGCGCCCGCGCCGCCGCCAGGTCGAGTTGCTGGATGGGCCGCTGCCGCAGATCGCCGGGCGCATCGCCGAGCTGGTGGCGGGCGCCGCACCCGACGTGGTGGTGGCCGCCGGCCGCGGGGCCGGCGCCGACCTGGACGCCTACCGCGAGCTGGCCCGGCGGGTGGGCGGGCGGTTCGCGGTCACCCGGCCGCAGGTCGAGGCCGGCCGGGCCAGCCGCCGGGAGCTGGTGGGCGCATCGTCCGACACGGTGGCGCCCGGCGTCTACCTGGGCCTGGGCGTGTCCGGCGCCCTGCCGCACGTCGCCGGCATGCACGAGAGCCGGGTGGTGATCGCCGTCAACACCGACCCGGGGGCTGCGATCTTCGAGCACGCGGACTACGGGGCGGTGGCCGATGCAGGCGAGATGGCGGCGGCGCTGGCCGGCCTGGTGGGCGGCTGATGGCCGACCCCGTTGTCATTCTGGGCGGCGGCTCGACCGGCGAGGCGGCGGCCGGGGCGCTGCGCGGCCACGAGCCCGACACGCCGATCGTGCTGGTCGAGCGGGAACTGGTGGGGGGCGAGTGCTCGTACTTCGCGTGTATGCCGACCAAGGCGCTGCTGCGCCCCCCGGAGGTGCTGGCGGCGGCCCGGCTGGCACCAGGCGCGGCCGAGGCGATCACCGGCCAGGTGGATGCGGCGCGCGTCTTCTGGCACCGCGACCAGGTCACCGGCCGCGGCGACGACAGCTCGCAGGAGGAGTGGCTGGCAGAGCGCAACGTGGAGCTCGTGCGGGGCGACGGGCGGGTGGCCGAGTCGGGCGTGATCGAGGTCGGCGAGCGCCGCATCGCCTACTCGCGGCTCTTGGTGGCAACCGGGTCGGCGCCTTCCATCCCGCCAATTCCGGGCATCGAGGACGTCGAATACTGGACGAACCGGGAGGCGTCCTCGGCCGACTCCGTGCCCGGCAGCCTGATCGTGATCGGGGCCGGGCCGGTGGGCTGCGAGCTGGCCCAGTTCTTCTCCCGCATGGGGAGTCGGGTGACCGTGGTCGACCTGGCAGAACGGCTGCTGCCGCGCGACGACCCGGAGGTCGCCGGGATCCTTGCCGAGGCGTTCGAAAACGAGGGCATCCAGGCCCGCCTTGGGCAGGGCATCGCCTTGGTCGAGCCGGGTGTCACGCTGACCCTGGAGGACGGCTCGCGGGTGACCGGCGAGCGGCTGCTGTGCGCGGCCGGCCGGCGGCCCAACACCGAAGGGCTGGGGCTGGACAAGCTGGGCGTCGAGATCACCAAACAGGGCCTCGCGGTGGACGAGCGGATGCGTGCGGCCGACGGAGTGTGGGCGGCCGGGGATGTGACCGGGATCGCCATGTTCACGCACGTCGGCAAGTACCAGGCTCGGGTGGCCGCTGCCGACATGGCCGGGCAGCCGGCCCGGGCCGACTACTCGGCTATCCCCGCCGTCACGTTCACCGATCCGCAGGTGGCGTCGGTGGGCGACACCCGAAGCGAGGGCCTGGCCGTCGGCGTGCGCCGCAGCGTCGCCCGCCTGTCGACCTACGAGCGGCCCAAGCGGCCGATGCTGCTCAAGGTGTTCGCCGACCCCAAGCGGCGGGTGCTGGTGGGCGCGACGGCGGTGGGCCCGGAGGCCGGCGAGTGGCTGGGCCAGCTGACCCTGGCTATCCGCGCCCAGGTGCCGGTGGACGTGGTGGGGGACACGATCCAGCCCTACCCGACATTCTCCGAGGCCGTGCACTTCGCCGTGGCCGACCTGGACTTGTAACGCTGTCCGCCCACGCTATCGACGCCAGCGATACGGGGTGGTGGTGGAGACTTTGAGGAAGCCGGATCGCTCGAGGATGGGGCGTGAGAACTCGGTTGAGTCGCTGTGGAGGAGTGTCTTCCCGGCCGCCAGGGCCGACCGGGCTCGGGCAGCGGTGAGTGCTCTGTAGATGCCCCGGCGGCGCCAAGCTTCCAGTGTGGCGCCACCCCAGATCCCGGCGAAGCCTGTGCCCGCGACGGGTTCGAGGCGTCCCGCGCCCACAATCTGTCCCTCTGCCTCGGCCACCCATAGTTCCATCCCGTCACCGAGTGCAAGGCGGCGCAGAAGCGCCGGCGCCGACTCCTTCGAAATCCTGCGATCGAACACCATGTCCTGCATCGCGGCCATGGCCCGAACGTCATCTTCCTCACTGACCTGGCGCAATATGACACCGGCGGGCGGGCGTACATCGACGTCGAGCAACTGGGCTCGTCCGATCATGATCGCCTCCGGCTCTTGAGGGGTGAATCCGTTCTCGAGTAGCGCCTCGTGGAGGCCCGGGGCGCGATCGTGACCGCGGGTCTTCCATTCGACCCGGGTGATCTCGGGATCGGCGCGGTAATGATCGAGGGCCTGCGTCACCAGGTGCGCGACAGGCACGGCCTCGTTGCCGTCGAGGTATGGATAGGTCACGAACCCCCGGCCCCCAGCGAACTTCACGAGGCGAAGAGGGCCGAGGTGGGTCACAGCGATTGCGCTCGGCGTCTCTGCGTCGGTGCGCAGCTGTCGGTCGTAGGCCGCGAGAAACTCTTCAGCGTTCGTGGCGAGACCCTAGCGTAAGCACGGAAGGGGTCTGGCATCCGTCACGGGGTTTGTGACGGTGCCTGACCCCGGTTTGTCCTTACTCCGGGCGGGCTCGCACGATCTCGGGCGGCTGCACGCGGGCCAGGCCGACGGCCGGCTGCACCAGTTCGACGGCGGTACCGTCGGGGTCGGTCACGTACACCAGCGTTGCGCCGGTCCAGTGGGGGCCGGCGTCGTGCAGGGTGATCGGCTCGGAGCGGGCCGTGTACCCGGCCGAGGTCACCCGCCGGTACGCCTCGTGCACGTCATCCACCTCCAGCGCGACGTGCATGTCGTGCGCCGCCGGGGCGGCGGCGCCGTCCAGCTCGATCAGCTCCAGCACCCGGCCTTCACCCAGGTCGAGATCGGCAATCCGGGCGTGCGTGCCCTGCCACCCGGCCAGCCGCAACTCCTCCTCGCCCACGTCGTCCACCCGCTCGCGCACCGGAATGCCCAGCAGGTCGTTGTAGAAGCCAAGCGACCGGTCGAGGTCTGCGACACGCAGACCGGTGTGGTGCAGGCCCAGCACCCTCACCGCAGCCGCTCCGGGATGACGTCGCGGGCGAACACCTCGTCCACCGTCTCCGCGCCGCTTGATCCATTCGGCCCGATCGCCCGACACCAGCACCGTGCCCGGCCGCGGCAGCGCGTTGAAGTTGGCCGCGCAGGCGTCCTGGTAGGCGCCGGTGTCGAGCAGGGCGACGATGTCGCCCGGCGCAAGCTCCGGCAGTCTGACCCGGTGGGCGAGCACGTCGAAGCCGCAGGAGATCCCGACCAGGTCGGCCTCGACGTCGGCCGGCCGGTCCGCCCCGGTGGCGGCCATCGGGGTGAAGCGGGCGTGCTCGATCAGCAGGTCGGCGAGGAACATCTCGGTGGTGTCCACCTCCACCCACGTCCACGGGAACGGCTCAGCCTGGCGCTTGACGTTGCGCACGGTGGTCAGGTGTACGCCGGTGTCGGCGTACAGGCCGCGGCCCGGCTCGGCCTCCAGGGCGATCCCGGCCGGGTCGATGCCGGCCGCCGCCAGCCCGTCTGACAGTCCGCCGGCGACCGCCCGCGCGTACTCCTCAATGGATGCCGGCGGCGCGCCGTCGGGCGCGGTCGGATCGCGCGGCGACGGGTAGCCGCCGCCCACGTCCAACTCGCCCGGCCGCCAGCCGCCCCACGCCTGGCAGCAGCGGGCGATCACTTCGGCGAACGACTCGCCCATCGCCCGCCACACGCGCGGATCGGCGCTGTGCCGGCCGAGGTGCGCCATCAGGCCGCTCACCCGCAGCTCGGGCGCCGCCAGGGCCCGGGCCCCGGTCTCGATCGCCTGCTCGGTCGGGATCCCGGGCTTGTAGCGGCCGGCCGCAGCCGCCACGTCCAGGCCGGGTGAGAAGTCGCTGGGCAGGTCGAGGCCGGCGTAGTCGGGCCGCAGCCGCAGCCGGATAACCGCGCCGGTGTCGTTGCGGCGGGCGGCCTCGATCACCAGATCGAGCTCGCGCGGGCTGTCCAGGGTGATGCGCGCGCCCGCGGCCACCGCCCGCTCGATCAGCGCGGCATCCTTGCTCGAGCCGTTGACCGAGATCAGCTGCGGCGGCACGCCCGATGTCAGCGCTGCGTGCAGTTCGCCGGGGCCAAAGGTGTCGCAGCCGGCGCCATCGGCGGTCAGGATCCGTCGCAGGGCCAGCGACAGGTTGGCCTTGAGCGACGGCAGCAGGCGCACCGGGCCGTGCGGCCAGGCCGCTTCGAAGGCCGCCTGGATGCGCCCCAGGTTGCCGCGCAGCTTGGCCTCCGAGACCACATAGACGGGCGTCCCGAAGTCGCGCGCCACGTCGGCCAGCCGGCACTCCTCCATCCACAGGCTTCCGTCGCGCTGGCCCAGGCAGTCGTCGATGCGGGTGATCACGCTCGCCACCGGGGGCGAGTCTACCGTTAGGCTCTCGAGCCCCATGCGGCGTCTGATTGTGGCCATCTACGTGTTGATCTTCTTGGACGAGGTCGCGCTTCTGTGCGTCGTCCCCCTGGTGCCGGTGTACACCCACCACCTGGGGCTGTCAAAGTTCGAGGCCGGCGCCTACCTGTCTGCGGCCAGCCTGGCGATCGTGGTGGCGTCGATCCCGGCGGGCCTCTTGGCCGACCGGTTCGGCGCTCGCCGTGTGACGCTGGCGGCCATCCTGCTGATCGCCGCCTCCAACCTGGGCCAGGCGTTTGCGGTCAACCTGCCCGAGTTGCTGGCCGCCCGGGCGGCGTTCGGCATCGCCTCGGCCACGGTGTGGACGGCCACCGTCACCTGGCTCTCGGACACCGCCAGCGACCGCCGGCGGACGTCGGCCATCGGGGCGGTGGTGGCGGTGGCCGGCGTGGGCGGGATGATCGGCCCGGCGTTTGCCGGTGCGGTCGCCCAGCACGTATCGCTGAAGGCGGTGTTCCTGGTCATCACGGCGGCTGCCGTGGTCATGCTGTTGGTGTTTCTGGTCATGCCCGCGGGCGGGCAGGCGCCGCACCCGCACCAGCCGCTGGCCGCCGTGTGGCGGGCCTCGCGCGGGGAGGGGCTGATCGCGGCCGGGATCGCGATCATGATCCTGGGCGGCCTGTCGGACGGGGTGATCAACCTGCTGGGGCCGCTGGAGTTGACGGCCGATGGGCTCTCCACCAGCGCCACCGGTGTCGTCTTCTCGGCGGCAGCGGGCATCTTCATCGCCATCTCGGCGCTGGTCAGCCGGATCGGCGGGCGGGCCGTGTCGGTGCGCTCGGCCGGTGTGGCCGCTGTGCTGCAGGCCGCAACGCTGGTGCCGGTGTTCATCTCGCTGGCGGCCGTGTCGGTGGGTGGGATGGTGCTGGTGCGCTCGGCTGTGGTGGCCTGGCCGTACACGATCGGCCTGCCCCTGGGCGCGCTGGGCGCCCGCCGGCGGGGGGTGGGCACCGCCACCGTCAACGGGTTCCTGGGCCTGGCCTGGGGCGGCGCCAACTTCGTCGGCGCACCGGTGGCCGGGTTCACGGCCGGCCTGGCCGGCGACCGGGCTGCCTACGGCCTGCTGGTCGCCTGCTGCCTCGGCTCCGGCGTGTGGCTGTTGCGCCGACCGGACACGGAGCAGGCGGCGCCAGCCGCCGCGGCGCCGTGATCCTGGCCATCGACCAGGGCACGACCGGCACCACCTGCCTGGTGGTCGACGCCGACCTGCGGCCGGCCGGGCGCGGCTACCGGGAGCTCGACCAGTCCTACCCGCGGCCCGGCTGGGTCGAACACGACCCCGAGCAGATCTGGCAGACGGTGCTGGGGGCGGCGGAGGATGCGCTGGCCGCGGCAGGGATCGGGGCCGCTGATCTGGACGCGATCGGGATCACCAACCAGCGCGAGACCGCGGTGATCTGGGACCGGGCCAGCGGCCGGCCGCTTCACCCCGCCATCGTGTGGCAGGACCGGCGCACGGCCGACGCCTGCCGGCTGCTGCCCGGCCGAGCTGCTGCGGGAACGCACGGGCCTCGTGCCCGATCCCTACTTCTCGGCCACCAAGTGGCGGTGGCTGCTGGACAACGCCGCGGGCGTCGGCCCCGGCGTGGCGCTGGGCACCGTGGACTCGTGGCTGGTGTGGCGGCTGACCGGCGGCGGGGCCCACGTCACCGACCACACCAACGCCTCCCGCACGCTCTGCTACTCGCTGGCGGCGGGCGATTGGGACGCCGAACTGCTCGAGCTGTTTGGGATCGACCACGGCATGTTGCCCCGGGTGGTGGCATCCAGCGGGGCGGCCGGGGCGGCGGAGCTGTTCGGCGCCCGGGTTCCGGTGGCCGGCCTGGCCGGCGACCAGCAGGCGGCCCTGTTCGGCCAGGCCTGCTTCGCCCCCGGGGCGGCCAAGGTCACCTACGGCACCGGCTGCTTCGTGCTTGTGCACCAGGGCGGCGACCTGGCTCCGGCCCCGCACGGGCTGCTGAAGACGGCCGCGGCCCAGCCGCACACGTTCGCCCTGGAGGGGGCGGTGTTCGTGGCCGGCGCCGCCATCCAGTGGCTGCGCGACGGGCTGGGCGTGATCGGGATGGCGGAGCAGAGCGAGCCGCTGGCGCGCTCGGTCGATTCGACCGGCGGGGTGCACTTCGTGCCGGCGCTGACCGGCCTGGGCTCGCCGCACTGGGATCCGGACGCGCGCGGGGTCATCTCCGGCATCACCCGCGGCACCACAGCCGCCCACCTGGCGCGCGCGGCGCTGGAGGCGATCGCCTTCCAGGTGCTGGATGTGCTGGACGCGGCGGGGCCGCTGCCGCAGGTGCTGCGGGCGGATGGCGGCGCAGCCGCCAACGGCTTTCTGATGCAACTGCAGGCCGACCTGGCCGGCGCGCCGGTGGAGGTGGCGGCCGAGCGCGAGATGACGGCGCTGGGCGCGGCCGGCCTGGCCGGGCTGGGGGTCGGGGTGTGGGACTCGCCGGACGTTCTGGCCGAAGCCTGGCGGGTCGGAGCGCGCTACGAGCCGGCCATGAGCCGCGACCAGGCGGCGGAGATGATCGCCGGCTGGCGGGCCGCCGTCGCCCGGGCCCGCAGCGGTTGAGCAGCGGGGTCAGGCACCGTCACGTGGTCCGTGACGGTGCCTGACCCCGACTGTAGGACGATTGTGCGAGGCTTTCCGGCCATGGATTTCGACCTGTCGCTGGCCCAGGCAGAGCTCCGCGAGCGAGCAGCGCGGTTCGTCGATGAGGAGCTGATCCCGCTCGAGGTGCAGGCCGAGAAGGCCGGCGGTCACCTCCCCGACGACGTCACCGACCGCATCCGCGCCCGCGCCCGCGAGCTCGAGCTGACCGCCGGGAACCATGCCGTCGAGCACGGCGGCCAGGGCTGGTCGGCGTTCGAGCAGGTGATCGTGCAGGAGGAGTTGGGCCGCAACACCAACGGCGTGTGGTGGGTGATGGGCGGCGGCTACAACGTGCTCTCGCGGGGCACGCCCGAGCAGATCCAGCGCTACCTGATCCCCACCCTGCGCGGCGAGCGAGCCGACTCCTACGCGGTCACCGAGGCCGGCGCCGGGTCGGACGCCGGCGGCATCGCCGCCACCGCCGAGCGCACCCCGAACGGCTGGCGGATCCGCGCCGAGAAGTGGTTTGTCACCTCAGGCGACGTGTGCGACTACGACATCCTGATGGTGAACGTGGTCGACGGCGACCGCCGGTTGCCGACGCTCTTCCTGGTAGATCGCGACCGGCCGGGGATCGAAGTGGTGGACGATCCGCCGTTCACGCACAACTACCCGCATGGGCATCCGACGGTGCGCTACGACTGCGAGGTGCCCGAGGACGCTGTGCTGGGCGGGCCGGAGATGATCGGCCGCGGCAACGAGCTGCAGAACGAGTGGTTCGTCGAGGAGCGGATCCACATCGCCGCCCGCTGTGTGGGCGCCATGCGCCGGCTGCTGGCCGAGGCAGTCGACTGGGCCACCCAGCGCGAGCAGTTCGGGCAGCGCATCTACGACCACCAGGGGGTCAGCTTCCCGCTGGCCGACTCGGCGGCCGACTGCGCGGCGGCGCGCCTGCTGACCTATCAGGTTGCCCAGATGGTGGACGACGGCGCCGACCCCAAGCTGGTGCACGGGCGGGCGGCGATGGCCAAGCTGTTCGCATCGGAGTCGGCGTACCGCTGTGCCGACCGGGCCGTGCAGGTGTTCGGCGGCCGCGGCTACATCCGCACCACCACCGCCGAGCGCTACCTGCGCGAACTGCGGGTCGACCGGATCTGGGAGGGCACCTCCGAGATCCAGCGGCTGATCGTCGCCCGCGGCCTGGAGCGGCGAGGCGTCGAGCGGATGCTGGCCACCGCCACCACCGTCTGAACAGCCGGTGCCTGGCACCTGGCTGGCACCTGCCTGGCACCGGCCTGTTGCCGCTTGACCCGGCGCCCGGCGACTGCGTACTGTATCCAGAGTCCAGTGGCCGGTCCCATCCAGATCCAGAGCGTCGTCGACCAGGTGCACGCGGCCATCCGCGAGCAGATCCTGTCCGGCGAGCTGGAGCGCGGCTCGCGGATGCCCCAGGAGACGCTGGCCGCCGAGCTCGGTGTCTCCCGCACGCCGCTTCGGGAGGCCCTGCGGCGGCTCGCCGGCGAGGGACTGGTGATCCTGCAGCCGCACCACGGGGCGACCGTGGCAGACCTGGACTTCGGCGACATGTCCGACGCCTGGGGGGCGCGGCTGGTGATCGAGCCGGCGGCCGCCGGGCTGGCCGCCGCGCGCCGCGACCAGGCCCAGATCGCGCGCATGCGCGAGGCGATCGCAGCCCAGCGCACGAGCGCCGAGAGCGTCTCGGCCAGTCTGGACGCCAACCGCGACTTCCACCTGGCGCTGGTTGCCGCCTCCGGCAACCCGCACCTGCACCACTTCGCGGAGCTGCTGTGGGTGGCCCGCATCAGCTCTGCGATCTACGCCGCCCAGGCCGACGAGCCGGCGGTGGTGCTGGGCTGGGCGGACGAGCACGAGGCGATCGTGGCAGCGATCGCCGGCGCGGACGCGGAGCAGGCGGAGCGGCTGACCCGCGGGCACATCCTCCGGCATCCGGCTCCCCAGCGGCCGTCAAGCTAGACTGTTTGGATCCAAACTCGTCCAAACAGAACGGCCGATCCCTACCGCGACACCGACGTCATTGACGCCCGGGCGCCGCGTGCCAACCAGACCGTGGTCGGCGTCGTTTCGCTGGTCGGCGTGCTCACCGGCCAGTGGTGGCTGCTGGCGCTGGTCGCTCTGCAGCTCGCCCTCGGCCTGACCCTGGGCCGGCGCTGGTGCCTGGCCTGCCTTGCCTATTTCGAGCTGATCCAGCCCCGCTTCGGTGAAGGCCCGCTGGAGGACTCCCGGCCGCCGCGCTTCGCCAACCTGATGGGCGTCGTCGTGCTGACGGTCGGCGCGGTCGCGTACCTGCTGGGGTTCGGCACGCTGGGCGCCGTTCTGGGCCTACTCGTGGCGGCGCTGGCGCTGCTTTCGGCAATCACCGGCTTCTGCACCGGCTGCCAGATCTACCGCATCGGCGCTCGCCTGCGCGGCCTGGGCAGCGGCCGCGGGCATATCGCCAGGATCGAGCCGGCCGACATCGCGCCCGCCCCGCTGGAGCCGAATACGGTGGTCGAGTTCACCCACCCGCTGTGCTCGGATTGCCACGCGCTGGAGCGGGAGCTGCGCGAGCAGGGCCGAACCGTGGTCACGGTGGACGTGCGCCGGCACCCCGACCTGGCCCGCAAGTACGGGATCGGCGTGGTGCCGACCGCCGTCGCGGTGGACGCGGCCGGCACCGTGCTCATGCGCCTGGCCTGAGAACCCGTCCCCAGAATGATGTCCTGTTGCGGCTGGTTCGCACCGGTTGCGGGTGCGTCCCACGCGGCGTGCGGTGCTCAACGTGGCCTCCGCGGCCCTTCGGGCCGGTGCCTGCGCTCCGCTCGCCGCTCGATCCTTTCCGCAACCGCCGCGCCCTGCGCCTCACGACGAACCTCATTCTGGGGACGGGTTCTAGATCGCCGTATCCGGCGGTGCTGGGGTGAAGTCGACGTTCTCGTCCAGCGGCGGCACGCCTTCGTGGTGCGCGGCGTGTGCGGCCGCGTTACGCACCTTGTCCGGCCGTGTCACCTGCACGATCACGAACCACACCGCCGCCAGCACCACCACCGCCAGCGCCCAGTACATGGCCAGCCAGTTGGGGTTGTTGCCATTGTGCGGCGCCGGCTTGAGCGCGCCGTAGAAGCCCAGCAGCGGCGTGGCGATGGCGATCAGCACGATCACGTACTGCCACCACTGGCCCTCAAAGCGAAGCAGCAGCCAGATCGCCGCCACGGCCAGGATCAGGTACACGATCTCGATCGCGAACGAGCCGGCGGTGGCCGACACGATGAAGGCCGAGAACTCCTTCGTTCCGAAGATCGGCACGAACTTGTTCATCCAGCCGGTCGAGGTCGGCACCAGGAACAGCAGCACCCAGCCGACGCCGACCATCAGGTTGCCGACCCAGGGGGTGTTGTGCCTGGACGTCTTGGCGAACACCGAGGGCAGCAGGCCGTCGCGGGCCAGCGCGAAGTAGCCGCGGCCGATGGTCACGCAGATGGCCAGTGCCAGGCCCATCGCATCCAGGATCACGACCAGGTCGATGATGGTGGCCAGCCAGGAGCCGGCGTACTTGTGGGCGATGGTGTCCAGGTAGGCGGGGTCGCTGATCCACTTGCCGGAGGACACCGCCGCCTTGCCGTAGCCGATGTCGATGGCGTAGGCCATGATCGTGAAGAAGACCGCCGAGGCCGCGATCGTGCCGAGCACCGCGCGTGGGATGGAGCGGTGCGGGTCGTGTGACTCCTCGCCGATCGAGGCCGCCGCCTCGAAGCCGACGAAGAGCAGGATGCCGAGCAGGATGCCGCCCAGCACGCCGGCGTGGGTGACGCCGAAAAGCGAGGTCTGGTTGGGGTTGAACACCTGCAGCGTGTTGCCGTCCTGGCCGCCCTTTGCGATCACGATCACCGCCAAGAGCAGCATGGGCGCGAAGGACAGCGCCGCGAACGTCAGCATGGCGCGGATGGCGATCCGCACGCCCAGGTAGTTCAGCGCCAGCACGATGCCCAGGGCGATGAAGCCGAACACCCACCAGGCGGGGGCGTTGGACGCGTTGCCGATGTGCTCGGCCCAGAAGCCGTTGGCCAGGATGCCCAGGCCCAGGTAGATGCCGCCGCCGCCCAGGAACAACGTGCCGACGAAAAAGAGGCCGGCGGTGAAGATGCCGACGCTTGGATGGGCGCCATGGGTCAGGTACTCGTAGACGGCGCCGGCGCCGGCGAAGCGGCGTGCATACAGCGCCAGCACGTAGCCGATGGCCAGCACGCCCAGCCCCGCAAGGATCACCGAGAGCGGCGTATTGAAGGCCGCCCCCGTTGCCGGGCTTGACACCAACCCGAGCACGATGGCGGTCGAAAACATGGGCCCGATGGCGAGCGCCTGGGCGACTGCGTGGATGGTCGAGAGGTTCTTCTCGCCGAGCTGCGCTTGGGCTTCAGCGGCCATCAGGGGTCTCCTTCCGCGGGCGGGTGGATACAGTATTCACTCGCACGGCGGACGTCAAGGGTTGCCCCTGTCCGGCGGCTCAGGCCTCCAGCATGACCGGGTTTCGCAGCGTGCCCACGTGGTCGACCGTGATCTCGACCACGTCGCCGTCGACCAGATAGCGGGGCGGCGTCGCGTGAGTCGCCGACGCCGCCGGGCGTGCCGGTGGCGATCACGTCGCCGGCCCGCAGCGTCATGCCCTGCGACAGGTAGACGATCAGGTCGACCACCGAGAAGATCAGGTTTCGGGTGCTGGACTCCTGCATCAGCTCGCCCGACACGCGGGTCGAGATGCCGATCCCGGCCAGGTCGACGCCGTCGGACGAGGCGATGCACGGCCCCATCGGGGCGAAGGTGTCGAAGCTCTTGCCCAGCGTGAACTGGCGAAGCGGCGTCTCCAGCTGCGCTCGCCGGCCGGACACGTCGTGCATGACCGAGATCCCGCCCACCGCCGCCCGCGCCTGTTCCGGGGTGGCCCGGTAGACGGTCTCGCCCAGCACGATCGCCACCTCGCCCTCGTAGTCCGGGCGCGTCTCCTCGCGCGGCACCACGATCGGCTGATCCGGCCCGATCAGGGCCGACGGCCACTTCGCGAACACCACCGGCACCGCCGGCATATCGAGCTCCGACTCCTCGGCGTGGTCGCGGTAGTTGACCCCGATGGCCATGATCTTGTCGGGCACGACCGGGTGCAGCAGGCGCACCTCCGCCAGCGCTCGCTCGGGCCCGGCGGCCGTATCCAGCTCGCGCCAGGCGTCCGGCGTGGGCACGAATCCGGCCGGCCCGGCCGGCCCGGCGTCCACCACCCGGTCGCCGTCCAACCTGCCGATGCGGGCCTCGCCCCCGTCCGCCGTGAACCGAACTGCTCTCATCGACCCTCCTCGCGTTCGCAGCACCTTGAGCGCGTTGATCGCGCGCGGGACGCCAGCATAGGGCGTTGTCTGGAGGATCGTCTCCTCGATCTCGGCGAACGGCACGTCGATCGCCCGCAGGGCCTGGATGTGCGCCGCCACCTGCGGCTCGCAGCCGCCCAGGGTGACCAGACAGGCAACGATCAGCAGCTCACGATCGCGGGACGTAAGGCCCGGTCGGGTATGCACATCGCCGAAGCACCACTCCACCAGCCAGTCGGCCATCGGGCTGCCCATCCGCTCCAGGAAGGCGTCGCCTCCGGGATGGTCGCCCAGCTCCGCCAGTCGCCGCTGGCCGCGCTGGCGCCGCGTGTCCTCCTGCATGGCGTGCTCCTTTCCACTGTCGCTTGACCCTCCGGCGGGGATCGCATACTGTATCCAATCGTGGCTTCGGGGCGTGTTCGTGTGACCGTGGACGGGTCTCCGGCGTGGGGCCGCCTGGACGGTGGGCAGATCGTGCTCGACTCCGGCGGGACGCTGGATGCCGCAGCCGCCGACTACCTGGCCCCGGTCGAGCCGACCAAGATCATCGCCACCCACCTGACCTACCGCAGCCGGGTCGAGGAGTACGCGGGCGCAAGGTGCCGCCGGAGCCCTCCTACTTCATGAAGCCGCCCACCACCCTGAACGGCCACCGCGGCCAGCTGCGGCCGCCCCGCGGGGCGCCCGCTTCCTGAACTACGAGGGCGAGGTGGCGGTGGTGGTCGGCAGGCGCATGCACGGCGTCGCTCCAGCCGACGTGCTCGAGTACGTGGCCGGCTACGCGCCGGCCAACGACGTCGGCCTGCACGACTTCCGCCACGCCGATCGCGGCTCGATGCTGCGGGTCAAGGGCCAGGACGGGTTCTGCCCGATCGGCCCGGAGCTGACGCCCGCCGACCGACTTCGACCCCACCGACTTCGAGATCCGCACCGAGCTGAACGGCGAGGTCGTGCAGCAGCGGCTCGGCTGCCGACCTGATCTGGCCGATCGCCTACCTGCTGGCCGACCTCAGCCGTCTGATCACGCTGGAGCCGGGCGACGTGGTGCTGTCCGGCACGCCGGCCAACTCGCGGCCGATGGAGCCGGGCGACGTGGTCGAGGTCGAGGTGATCGGGCCTGGGCCGGCTGGAGAACACCGTGGTCGACTGGGACGTCGACCTGTCCGGCCCCGGCGACCAGCTGCAGGTGTCGGCCAACACGCTGCACGTCGCGCTGGCCATGCCGGAGGACGAGGCCGAGCGGGCGGTCGGAGGCGGCGTCAGTGATCGAGCTGCGCCGCATCGACCACGTCGGCCTGCGCGTCGCCGACCTGGACGAGGCCGCTCGCCGCTGGGCGATCCAGTTCGGCCTGACCGAGGTCGAGCGGGACGGCCAGCCGCGCCTACCTGCGCTGCGGCTACGAGCCGTACTCGCTGGAGCTGGTCGGCGAGGGCGACCCCGGCCACGACCACACCGCGCTGGGAGCTGCGCCGCGCATGTCTCGCTGGACGACGCCGCCGCGCCACCTCGACCACCACGGCGTCGCCCACGAGCGGCGACGACGGGCTGTATCCACCTGCGCCGACCCGGACGGCTACGGCATCGAGCTGATGCCCTACCGCGAGGAGGCCGACCGGCGGCCCGGCGGTCGCCCGCGCGACCGACCAGCCTGCCGGGCTGCGACCCGCGCAAGCTCGGCCACGTCAACGTGCTGACCGCCGGACCTGGACGCGCCAGACCGCCTTCTACACCGACGTGCTGGGCATGCGCGTGTCCGACCGCCTGCTGGCGACGCCGGCAACTGGCTCTACGTCAACTCCGACCACCACTCGATGGCGCTGGTCAGCACGACTTCGCGCACTTCCACCACCTCGCCTTCGAGTACGTCGACTGGGGCGAGCTGCGCGTGGCCGTTCGACCACCTCGGCCAGCACGGCCGCTGGCTGGTGTGGGGCCCGCTGCGCCACGCGCTGGCCCAGAACCTGTGCGGCTACGTGCGCATCCCCGACGAGCGGCTGATCGTCGAGTGCTACTGCGACATGGAGCAGCTCGAGCCCGACCACGAGCCGCGCGACTGGCCGGACGACCGCCCACTCGTCCAACGCCTGGGGCATCCTGCCGCCGCGGTCGTACTTCCGCTTCGACGACGAGGCGATCCGCTACGAGCGCGAGGGCCTGCGAGATGCGCGGGGAGAAGCTGCCCCCGCTGGAGGTCACGATCCTGATGGCAACCGCCGAGAGCCAGTCGCCGTTGCCGCCCGCACCGGCCAGCAGTTCCTGGACGGGCCTGCGCGGCGACGCCCGCGAGATCTGGCTGAACGGCGAGAAGATCACCCACCCGCTCGAGCACCCGCAGCTGGCGCGCGGCGGCCGCAGTCGATGGCCCGCGTCTACGACCTCCAGCACGAGCACGCCGACGAGATGCTGGCGCCGTCGCCCGACGACGGCCGGCTGGTCAACGTCACCCACCTGATCCCGCGCTCCAAGCGACGATCTGGAGCGGCGCCGCCGCGCGATCGAGCTGACCGCGTCGGCCACCGCCGGCATGATGGGCCGCACGCCCGACTACCTGAACGTCACCTTCGCCTGCTTCGCCGGCCGCGCCGACGTGTGGGCGCGGCGCGGCAACGAGCAGGGGGCGGCCAACCTGGTCGCCTACCAGAAGCTGATGCGCGACCGCGACCTGTCCACCACCCACTCGATCATGAACCCGCAGGTCGACCGCTCCAAGCCGGAGGCCGAGCAGGCGGCGGGCGAGGTGGCGCTGCACAAGGTCGCCGAGACCGAGAGCCGGGATCGTCGTCCGCGGCGCCCGCATGCTGGCCACGCTCGCCCCCTACGCCGACGAGCTGACCATCTACCCGGGCTCGGACATCCGCCCTCAGGACGGCCGCTACGCGCTCGCCTTCGCCATTCCGATGGGCACGCCCGGGCTCAAGTTCATCTGCCGCGACAGCTACTCCAAGCAGCGGCTCGACGCTTCGACTACCCGCTCTCGTCGCGCTTCGACGAGATGGACGCCGTCGCCATCTTCGACGACGTCGAGGTGCCACACGAGCGCGTCTTCCTGGACGGCGACACGGTCGGCTACTCGGAGGTGATCACCGACACCGGCTGGCGCGGTCACATCATGCACCAGGCCTTCACCCGCGCCTACGTCAAGCTCAGCTTCGCCTTCGGCCTGGGCCACCTGATCGCCAACACCACCGGCGTCGTGCCGCTTCGACCACATCCAGGAGAAGCTGGGCCAGATCTGGAACATGACCGAGCTGACCCGTTCGGCCCTGGTCGCAGCCGAGGCCGGCTCGGGGCTGGACGAGGGCGGCGTCTGGTATCCCGACGACCGGCCCTTCCTGGCGCTGCGCGGCGAGATGCCCAAGTGGCTGCCGCACGTGCAACGAGCTGCTGCAGCTGATCGGCGGCGGCGGCTTCATGTGCACGCCGTCGCGGGCCGACCTGGACGGGCCGCTGCCGCGACCTGATCGACACCTACTACCAGGCCGGCGGCGCCGACGCCGAGCGGCGGATCCGCGCTGTTCCGGCTGGCCTGGGACTACATCGGCATCGGACCTGGGCGGCCGCGGCGAGCTGTACGAGCGGTTCTACCTGTCAGACTCCTGGCGGATGACCGCGCTGGCCTACAAGCTCGCCGACAAGACGTTCCCCGAATCGCTGGTCGAGCAGTTCCTGGAGGCATGATGGGCGGGCTGCAGCGGTTACTCGCTGCCGCCGCTCGCCGGCCGGCACGCTCGTCGGTCGTCCCGGCCCCGCCCTGGCACTACGTCGGCGACTTCCTGGTGATCGAGTACTGGGCCGACCCGGATGCTGTCGCGGCCGTGCTGCCGGACGGGCCTGGAGCCGTTTGCCGACGACCCCGGGCGCTGCGCCGCGCTGTTCGTGGACTGGCAGTCGTGCTCGGACTCCGGCGAGGAGCTGCTCGACCCGGTCCGCGGCCAGTACCGCGAGTTCTTCATCGTGGTCAACGCGCTGCTGGACGGCGAGCCGTCACCACCTGCCCGTACATCTGGGTGGATCGCGACTTCGCGCTTGATCCGGGGATGGATCCAGGGCTTCCCCAAGAAGCTGGGCTCGATCCAGATGACCCGCAGCTTCGGCCTGGACTGCCGGGCCGAGGGCCGCACCTTCGCCGGGACGCTGGCAGCCAACGACCGCCGGCTGGCCTACGGAACGGTCACGCCGGAGCGGCTGAGCGAGTCGGGCCCGACCCACAACGACCCGCCGCTGGTCAACGTCCGCCACTTCCCGCGGCTGGCCGCCGGGCGACACGACGAGCCGGCGGTGCACGAGCTGGTGGCAGCCAAGAGCCGAGACCGGGTGGCGTCGCAGATCCACGAGGGCGCGGCCACGCTGGAGCTGTACGACGCGCCCGGCGAGGAGCACATCGCGCTGGCGCCGGTCCGGATGGGCAAGGGCTTCCGCTTCCAGTTCGCCTACACCGTGGACGATCTGGAGACAATCCACGACTACACGCAGCAACCGGGGTCAGGCACCGTCACGTCGCCCGTGACGGTGCCTGACCCCGGGGGTGTCGCGCCATGAGCACGATCGCCGGCATCGACGTCTCGCCCGACCACTTCATCGGCGGCCGCCGGGTGGCCTCGGACGAGACCTTCGAGGTGATCTCGCCGATCGACGGCGCGCACCTGGCCGACGTGTCGCGGGCCGGCCCGACGGAGGTCGACCAGGCTGTGGCGGCTGCGAGCGACGCCTTCCCCGAGTGGGCGGCGCTGGGCGCCGCCGGCCGCGCGTCCCACCTGCGCCGGCTGGCCGACCTGATCGACGACAACATCGCCCGCCTGGCCACCGTCGAGTGCCTGGATATGGCGATGCTGGAGCGCTCACTTCGGGCGCGGGTGATAGCCCGCGGCGCGCGCAACTTCCGAAGCTACGCGGAGTTGGCTGAGAACCATCAGGAGCGGGTGTGGGAGTCGGGCGGCACCCGAAACCGGGTGATCCGCATGCCGGCTGGGCCGGCCGCGGTGATCACGCCCTGGAACGCGCCCTTCATGCTCTCCACCTGGAAGACCGCGCCCGGCCTGGCGGCTGGCTGCACGGTGATCCTGAAGCCGCCCGAGTGGGCGCCACTGTCGTGTTCGCTCTTGGCCGACCTGGCCCACGAGGCCGGCTTCCCGGCCGGCGTATTCAACGTCGTCCAGGGCATCGGCGAGGAGGCGGGCGCGGCGCTGGTCGCCCATCCCGGGCTGCGCCGGGTGAGCTTCACCGGCTCGCCCGAGACCGGCCGCTCGATCGGCGTCTCAGCCGCCCGCAACATCGTCCCCTTCACCGCCGAGTTGGGTGGCAAGGGGCCGCTGATCGTGTTCGCCGACGCCGACCTGGACGCGGCGGCGGCCAAGGCGGCCGGCCAGTACGACGACGCCGGCCAGGTGTGCCTGGCGGGCACCCGGATCCTGGTCGAGCGGTCGGTCGCCGACGGCTTTCTGGAGCGCTTCCACCGCGGTGTGGACGCCCACGTGCTGGGCGACCCGCGCGACGACCGGACGACCATCTCGCCGCTCATCCACCCCGATCACCTGGCCCGGGTGGAGGGCTTCGTGGAGCGGGCGCGGGCCGCCGGCGATCGCATCGTGCGCGGCGGCCGGCGCTCCGACGCCGGGCCTCTTCACTACGAACCGACCCTGATCGAGCCGGCGTCCAACGACTCCGAGGTGGTGCAGCGGGAGGTGTTCGGGCCGGTGCTGACGTTCCAGACGTTCGACAGCGAGGCGCAGGCGATCGAGCTCGCCAACTCCACCCCCTACGGCCTGTCGGGGATCATCTACACGAGCTCCGAGGAGCGGGCCCAGCGGGTCGGCCGGGCGGTTCGGGCCGGCACCGTGTGGGTCAACACGTTCCTCGTCCGCGACCTGACCGCGCCCTTCGGGGGCGTCGGCATCTCCGGTATCGGACGCGAGGGCGGCGACTACGCGCTGGACTTCTACTCTGACCTGAAGACGCTGCAGATCCTGGAACGTTCGACCTCGTGAGCGCGACCCTCGCCGACATCAACCTGGACAACGACGCGTTCGCCGACCGGCTGCCGCACGAGACCTTCGAGCTCTTGCGCCGGGAGTCGCCGGTGCACTGGTACGACTGGCAGCACGGCAAGGGCTTCTGGTGCATCACCCGCCACGACGACCTGGTGGCGGTGGAGAAGGACACCCAGACGTTCTCCTCGGAGCTGGGCGCGACCGCCCTGGAGGATCTGGAGCAGGACGCCATCGACGCCCGCAAGTCGATGCTGGACACCGACCCGCCCGCGCACGCGCACCTGCGCGCGATCGTCAACCGCGGCTTCACACCACGGGCGGTGGCCGCCTACGAGGACCTGCTGCGCGAGCTGACCACGGTCATCCTCGACCACGCCCTGCCCATGGGCGAGTTCGACTTCGTCGAGGAGATCGCCAAGGTGCTGCCCATCCGAGTGCTGTGCGAGATCCTCGGTGTGCCTCTGGATGACAACGGCAAGCTGATCGAGTGGGGCGACGCGATGATCGCCAACACCGACCCCGACACGCCGGGCGCGATCGACCCGCGAAGCCCGGAGAGCGAGCGCTACCGGCTGCTGCCGTTCCGCAGCCCGTCGGCGCTCGAGGTGTTCAAGTACGGCCACCGGCTGGCCGCCGAGCGCCGGCTCGACCCCCGCGACGACCTGGTCACCAAGCTCGCCACCTGGGAGGACGAGTCCGGCCGGCGGCTGACCGAGCAGGAGTTCGACACCATGTTCCTGCTGCTGGTGGTGGCCGGCAACGAGACCACCCGGCAGGCCATCGCCCACGGCATGCTGGCCATGATCGAGCACCCCGAGCAGATGCAGCGGCTGCGCGACGACCCTGCGCTGATGCGCACCGGGGTGGAGGAGATTCTGCGCTGGAGCTCGCCGGTGCTGCACTTCCGGCGCACCGCCACCCGCGACGTCGAGCTGCGCGGGCAGCACATCAAGGCCGGCGACAAGGTGGTGGTGTGGTTCGTGTCGGCCAACTACGACGAGCAGGTCTTCACCGACCCCTTCGCCTTCGACGTCGGCCGCAGGCCCAACGATCATGTCTCGTTCGGCAAGGGCGGCCCGCATTTCTGCCTGGGCGCGCACCTGGCCAAGCTGGAGGTGAAGGTGATGTTCGAGCAGCTCTTGCCGCGCCTGGGCTCGATCGAGCAGGCCGGCCCGGCCCGCCGCATCAGCTCCAACTTCACCAACGCGCTCAAGGCCATGCCGGTGCGAGTCACCGAAGCCTGAACCTGCCACGTGCGCGTGAGAGGATTCCACCCACCCGTCCACACCGACCAGGAGAGCAGATGACGCCACAGACCCTGGACGAGCTGGCAGCAGCGGGCATGCGCACGCTGCGGGTCAGCTACCCCGACCTGCACGGGATCGCGCGCGGCAAGGAGTTCCCGCTCGCCTACTTCCAGCACCTGGTGGACGACGGCGCCGCGTTCTGCGAGGCGATCATGACCGTCGACCTGCGGCACAACGTGATCGCCGGCTTCGAGCACGGTTTCCAGGACATCCTGGCCCGCGTGGACGGCTCGACCCTGGTGCAGATCCCGTGGGACCCGACGGTCGCTTGGTGCCTGGCCGACCTGTCGCGGATGGACGGCTCGCCCTACGACGTCGACCCCCGCTCGTGCCTGAAGCAGGCCATCGCCGGCTACGACGAGCTGGGCCTCGTGCCCACCGTCGGCCCGGAGCTCGAGTTCTACCTGTGCGCGCCCGACGAGTCGGCCCCCAACGGCTGGCGGCGCTACGTGGACAACGACAGCCATGTGTACACCGTGGGCGCGGTGGCCGACCCCAAGGGCATCCTGCGCGAGATGCTGCACGCCTGCTACGACATGGGCCTGGGCACGTTCGCGGCCAACCACGAGTTCGGCCGCTCGCAGTATGAGATCAACCTGCGCCACTCGGCCGCCATGGACGCCACCGACAGGGCGTTCCGGTTCAAGGACACGGTCAAGGAGGTGAGCGCGGCCCACGGCCTGCTGGCCACCTTCATCGGCAAGCCGTGGAACGACGACGAGGGATCGGGCTTCCACCTGCACCTGTCGCTGACCGACGGCGAGGGCCGCAACGCCATGAACGGCGACCGCGAGGAGGGCATCTCGGCGCTGGCCATGCACTTCATCGCCGGGCTGATCGAGCACGGGCCGGGCATGATGGCCTTCTTCAACCCCACCACCAATGCCTACCGGCGGATCCACGAGGAGGCGCTCGTGCCGACGCTCGCCAGCTGGGGGCACGACAACCGGCTGTGCCTGGTGCGGGTGCCGCGCGAGCGCGGAGGCGCCACCCGGGCCGAGCTGCGGGTGGGGGACGGAGCGGCCAACGTGTACCTGGCCACGGCCGCCGCGCTGTACGCCGGCCTGGATGGCATCCGCCGCGAGTTGGAGCCGCCGCCGGCCATCTCCGGCCTGATCTACGAGCAGCCGGAGGCCGAGGACTGCGTGCCGCTGCCGCGCACCTTCGAGGCGGCGCTCGATGCACTGGACGCCGATGAGTACCTGAAGGGCTGCATGGGCGAGGAGTTGGTGCGGGTGTTCCGCGAGATCAAGGCCGCCGAGCTGGACCGGGGCAGCCGCTACGTGACCGACTGGGAATGGCGCGAATACACGCATCACCTGTAGGGGGTCGCACCGGGGCGGTCATCTGCTGCGGCTGGTCTGCACGACCGCTGGCTGCGTCCCACGCGGCGTGCGGTGCTCAACGTGGCCTCCGGCCACGCCTGTGCTCCGCTCGCCGCTCGATCCTTGCCATCGGCCCTGCATCCTGCGCCTCGCTGACGATGACCGCCCCGGTGCGACCCCCGGCCGCCCGGGGTCAGACCCCGGGTCGGGGTCTAACAACTTGCCCGGGGTGCGTGATGCCTGAGTGGACGGTGGTGGCCGCCGAGGCCGACGTGCGCGAGGGCGAGGTGACTCCCGTGCGGGCCGGGGAGCTGTTCCTGGCTCTGGTCCGCCGGGGCGAGCGCATCCACGCGCTGGACGACAGCTGCACCCATGAGGAGTGCCCGCTCTCGGACGGCATCCTGACCGACACCGAACTGACCTGCTTCTGCCACGGCTCGGTGTTCGACGTGCGCACCGGCGAGGCGCTGGTGGGGCCGGCCCTGGCGTCGGTCAAAACCTTCCCCGCCCGCATCGCTGGCGACTCGGTTGAGGTCGAGATTTAGAGCAGCGAGAACTCGCCCTCGGCCACCAGCACCGCGTCGCCCGCCACCTGGACGCCGGTGATCCCGTCCGGCCCGCCCTCGGCGGTGGCCAGCAGGGTGCTGGGCCGGCCGATCACCTCGCCCTGGGAGATGGTGACCTGCGTGCCCCACTCGATCCGCCCGTGGCGGGCCAGGTGGCAGGCCAGCGGCCCGGCCGCCGACCCGGTGGCGGGATCCTCGGCCACGCCGTCCGCCGGCGCGAACATGCGCGTCGTGTAGCGGTCTGCGGAGCCGGCCATGCAGTTGAACGCGACCAGCCGGTCGGAGCCCGACTCGAGATCGACCAGGGCGGCCGTGTCCGGGCGCACCGCCAGCACGTCGGCCACCGAGGGCACGGTCACGTACACGTGGCGAAGGCCGTTGTCGTACACCTCCACCGGCAGCTCGGAACGCTCGACGCCCAGCGCCCGCAGCAGCTCTTCGGCCCGGTCGTAGGCTGAGACCGACGGCAGCGGCTGGCGCATGGCGCCGTGAGTGCCGCTGACCGCCACCGGCACCACGCCCTGGCCGGTCTCCAGCCGCAGCTCGGTCAGGTTGCGGCGGGCCGCCAGCAGCACCGCCGTCCCCAGCACCGGATGGCCGGCGAACGGGATCTCCATGTTGGGCACGAAGATCCGCATGCGGGCCGTGTTCGCCGGGTCGGCCGCCGGGTACAGGAACACCGTCTCCGAGAAGTTGATCTCACGCGCCAGCGGCTGCAGCAGCGCCTCGTCGATCCCAGACGCGTTGGGAAAGACCGCCAGCTGGTTTCCAGCCAGCGGCCTTTCCGTGAACACGTCCAGGATGGCGAAGCCCAGGTCGCTCAACCGGCGACCTCGAACGCCGGCTCACCAGCCGTCACCTCCTGCGGCGCAAATGGCGGAATGAAGAGCAGCGTCAAGACGACGCCGACCGCCGCCACTCCCGCGCCCACCAGGAACGCGATCGAGAACCCGTCCACCGCGGCGTGCGCCTGCACGCTGGCGCTGTAGGGGAAGTGCGAGGTGATGTAGCTGGCCTCCCGGGTGAACGCCACCGTGCTGAGCACGGCGGTGCCCAGCGCCCCGCCCACCTGCTGGCTGGTGTTGATGATGCCCGAGGCGATCCCGGCCTCGTCATACCGCACGCCGACCAGCGCCGCGATCGACACCGGCACGAACGAGAAGCCAAGCCCCGCGCCGGTGAGCAGGAACCCGGGCACCAGATCGAGGGCGTAGGAGCCGCCCACCGACACCTGGGTGAAGTAGATCAACCCGATGGCGGTCAGGCCCATGCCCACAGCCAGCACCGTGCGCACCCCGATCTTGGTCACGAAGGCCTGGGAGGCGCCGGCTGACAGGATGATGGTGGTGGCCACGGTCAGGTAGCCGACCCCGGTCTTGAGCGGGCTGTAGTGCAGCACCTGCTGCATGTACAGGGTGAGCAGGAAGAACATCGAGAACACCGACGCGCCCAGCATCAACCCGACCGCGTTGGCCGAGGAGATGGAGCGGTTGCGGAAGATGTGCAGCGGCATCAGCGGGTGCTTGGCCCGGGCTTCGGTGGCCACGAAACCGATCAGAAGCACCACCGCCCCGACCAGCATCGCGATCGTGCGCGGCGCGGTCCACGAGTGGTCGGTGGTCTGCACCAGCGAGTACACCAGGAGCGACAGGCCGGCGGTTGCCAGCACGGCGCCGGTGGCGTCGAACACCCGCTCGTCCGCGTCCACCCGCGACTCGCGCAGGAAACGCGGCGCCGCAGCGATCACGGCCAGGCCGATGGGCACGTTGATGAAGAAGATCCACGACCAGTTCAGCTCCTGGGTCAGCACGCCGCCCAGCAGCACGCCGGCGGCGCCGCCGGAGCCGGCGATTGCGCCCCAGATGCCCAGCGCCTTGTTGCGCTCGGGGCCTTCCTCAAACGTGGTGGTCAGGATCGACAGCGCGGCCGGCGAGATGATCGCGGCGCCAACGCCCTGCACGGCCCGTGCGCCGATCAGCATCGCCGAGGAGGTGGCCAGTCCGCAGGCAAGCGAGGCGGCTGAGAAGAGCAGCAGGCCGGCCATGAACATCCGCCGCCGGCCCAGCAGGTCGGCGGTGCGGCCGCCCAGCAGCAGCAGTCCGCCGAAGGTCAGCGTGTAGGCGTTGATCACCCACAGCAGGCTGTCCTCGCCGAAGTTCAGGCTGTCTTTGATGGTGGGCAGGGCGACGTTCACGATGGCGATGTCCAGCACCACCATGAACTGGATCAGGCACAGCAGCAGCAGCGCCATGCCCTTGTGGTCGTGAGTCTCTTCCATCCGCGCACACCCCCACGGGTAGTGCAGCCCCGCCCCCTCGGGTCACCGGGCCACCTGTTTTCGATACAGCACTGTGGTGTATCATCGACTGGGATGGAAGTCAAACTTCAACGCAGCCCCGGCCGGCCACGCAACCCCGAGTCGGATATCAGGATCGTCGAGGCATGCCTCGGCCTGCTGGCCGAGCAGGGCTACGACCGGTGTTCGATGGAGGCGGTGGCTGCCCGCGCCGGCGTCACCCGCGCGACCGTGTACCGCCGACACCCCTCCAAGGCGCACATGGTCACCGCCGCCGTTTCCAACCTGGCCGGGATCGAAGAGCCCGAGGGGTCGGAGTCCGGCCTGGCCAGCGTGATCGGGCTGGTGCAGCAGTTCCGCGACAGCCTCGAGGGCTGCGACGGCCTGTCCATCGCCTCCTCCCTGTATGTGCAGCGCGAGCAGCATCCGGAGATGTTGGAGGAGTTCCGCGACCGCGTCGTGCACCCGTGCCGGCGGCGGCTGATGGCGGCCTTCGAGGCGGCCAGGGAGAGCGGGCAGGTGCGCGCCGACGCCGATGTCGAGCTGGCCACCGACGCTCTCATCGGGGGCCTTCTGGCCCGCTCGCTGGCGGGCGTGCCGCTGCCGCCCGACTGGGCGGAGCAGGCCGTGCGCGGTCTGTGGCAAGGGCTGGCCGCGGGCCGGGTTGCCTCCTCCGACGCCTGACCGGCGGGAGGTGGTGGTTGTCGGCGGCGGCATCGCCGGGCTGGCCGCGGCCTGGCATCTGCGCAATCGCGACGTGGTCCTGCTGGAGGCCGCTGACCGGGTCGGCGGGCGGATGCGCTCGGAGCTGCGCGGGGACGTGTGGCTCAACTTCGGCGCGCACGTGTTCGCCGGCCCCGACTCGGCCTTCGGACGCCTGTTGGATGACGCCGGGGTGCGAGCCATCCCCATCCCCGGCCGGCTGGCAGCGCTGGCCATGCACGACCGGATCGTGTCGGGCGCGGTCGAGGCCTACCCGCTGCGGCTGCCGATCGGCCTTCGGTCACGAGTCGCACTGGCCGGAAGCGGGCTGCGGCTACGGCTCGCGGTCCGTCGCTACGCAGCGGTGGCCGCCGCCCGGCCGGGTGAGGATCCGGCGCAGCGTCAGCTGCGCATGTTGGAGTTCATGGCCAACCGCTCGTTCACCGACTTCATCGGTCGCCTGCCGGACGACGTGGCGTCCATCTACCGCGCCACGCTGAACCGGTCCTCCGGCGAGCCGGAGGAGCTGGCTGCCGGCTACGGCGTCGGCTACTTCCACCTGGTGTGGGACCGATCGGGCGGGCTCTCGCGGGGCATCGTCGGCGGTCCCGGCGCGCTGATCGAGGCCCTGGCGGCAGGCCTGCCCGAGCCGCCCCGCACGGGCTGCGAGGCGCGCCGTGTCGTCCGCGAAGGCGACGGCGTGGTGGTCGACTACGAGCAGGGGGGCGAGTTGCGCAGAATCGCAGCTCGGGCCGCGGTGGTGGCGGTGCCGGCGCCGGTCGCCAGCTCCGTGATCGACGATCTGCCGGAAGAGACGGCGACCGCCCTGGAGGGGGTGCGCTACGGGCCGTACGCGGTGGGCGCGGTGCTGACCGACGATCCGGGGCCGATGCCGTGGGACGAGGTGTACGCGCTGGCCACGCCCGGCCGCTCGTTCAACATGCTGTTTTCGATCGGCAGCGTGGCGTCGGCCGCCGCCGGCACAGGCCACCCGCGGCAGGGCAGCCTGATGGTGTACGCCGGTGCCGACCAGGGCCGGCGGATGCTGGAGCTGGAGGACGAGCAGATCGCCCAGCGGTTCGCCGACGACCTGGTGGCGATCCACCCGCAGGCCCGCGGGCGCATCCGCGAGCTGGTGATCCAGCGTTGGGAGCGAGGGCTTCCCTATGCGCACGTGGGCCGGGCTGGACTGCAGCCGGCGCTGACCGCGCGTCTCGACCCCATCCACCTGGCCGGCGACTACCTGGGCACCTGGTATACGGAGACCGCGGTCCAGACAGCATCCGCCGCGGCCGAGCGGATCCGGACGTCGCTCTAGCTCGAGTCCGCGCGTTCGGTGAGGGTTCGCGGGGGCGTGTGCAGGTGCCCTGCAAGGCCCGCCAGCACGGTGATCCCCAGACCCACCGCGATCGTCACGAGCGCCCAGTGCCGGCGTCCGTGCCCGGGCTCGAGGGCGGTGGCCAGACACAGCAGCGATCCCATCGACCCCAGCCACAGCAGGCCGTTCAGCTCCAGCACCGCGGCGACGGCGAACGCGGCCAGCGTCGTGATCAGGAGTTCGGCCGCCCAGATCGAGACACCCGGATCCGGGACGAACAGCGCGTCGCCCAAGGTTCCCACCAGCCCGGCCAGAAACCCGGTCAGGGTGGCGACATACAGCGCCTGAGTGGCGACCGCCGGCCTCGTCTTGATCAGCGCGAAGCCGACGATGGCGGCGGCGGCCGCCTCGACCAGGAAGGTGCCGGCCAGGTCGCTCGGGGAATGCGGGCTGGTGCCGAACGTGGTCAGCGCGATCAATGAGACCGAGGCTGCCCAGGCCGTCAGCCGGGCCAGCCGCAGCCGCAGGTAGATCACGATCGACAGCACGAGCGAGATGGCGCCGGCGTCGGCGCCGTAGCTCTGACCACCGCCCCACGCGCCGCTGGCGCCGATGAAGGCAAGCGCTGTTGCCACGTCCGCAACCATGGCTGCCAGCTCGACCTGCCAGCGCGGACGCCGCAGCCGGTCGAGCAGGATGGCCGCCCCCATCAGCATGGCCGGGAACGCGAACGGAGTGAACCGGCGCTCGGTCAGCGTCAGCGAGTGGTAGCCGGCGATGTACAGGAAGGCCAAGCCGCTGACCATGGTCAGCAGGCCGACCGCCGCGAACAGCGAGGGCAGCCGGAAGCGGCCGCGGCGCCGCGAGCGATCGAGCATGCGCTCGACGTCGAAGGCGCGCAGATCGCCTGATTCCAGGCCCTGGGATACCTTTGCGGTCAGATCAAAGGAGCTCATGTGTCACCCGCCACACTACCCTTGTCGGGAGGTGTGTCCGTTGACTTGAGTCAGGTCAGGCGGTCTGCGACAGCGCCCGCGACAGGATCGTGGCCAGCATCCGCTGGTCGTCCTCCGAGAGCGCCGCGATGGCGGCCGGCGGCTGCGCCAGCCGGGTCATGATCAGACGCCGGATACGGGCGCCGTCGCTCGTGATCACGAGCACCTTGACCCGCCGGTCGGCGCCCGGCCGGCGCTCGATCAGCCCGCGTGCCTCCAGCCGATCGACGATCCCGGTGATGTTGGAGGCGTCGCAGCCCAGGCCGCACGCCGCCTTGCCCATCGGCATCGGCCGCTCCGGCTCCACCAGCCGCAGCAGCTGCACCTGCATGGGCGAGAGTTCGAACTCCGCGGCGATGGCCGGCATCTGCGCCCTCTGCGCCATCATCAGCTCGTACAGGAGCTCCCAGGCTCGATTCATGAGCACCATCATAGTGGAGATTTATGATCTTTGACAAGCTCAAGTAATCGTCCTAGACTGCCGGTATGCCTACGAATCTGCTTCTGATCCCTCTGGACGAGACAGTCGTCTTCCCCAACATGTCGGTCACGCTGCCCATCGCGACGGCCGGCGATGAGCGTGTTCTGCTGGTGCCCCGCCACGACGGCGAGTTCGCCAAGGTGGGCGTGGTGGCCCAGGTCGACGACCAGGTGCGGCTGCCCGGCGGGCTGCACGCGGTCGCCCTTTCGGGACTTCACCGGGGCGTCATCGGCGCCGCCGCTGCCGGCACCGACGGCGAGCTGCGGGTGGCCGTGGAAGAGCACCCCGACGAGACTCCGGCCCCGGTCAAGACCCGCGAGCTGGAGCGCGAGTACCGCGCCATCGTCGAGGAGAAACTGGAGCTGCGCGGCGACGACGGCCGGGTGGCGGCGTTCCTGCGCTCGATCACCGAGCCGGGCGCGCTGGCCGACTCCTGCGGCTACTCGCCCGATGTCAGCTTCGAAAACAAGGTGCGGCTGCTGGAGACGCTGGACGTGGTCGAGCGGCTGGCGCTGGCCGTCGAGCTGCAGCACGAGGCGCTGGCCGAGGCCCGGGTCCGCCAGCGGATCCGCGACGACGTCGAGTCCGGCACCCAGAAGCAGCAGCGCGAATACCTGCTGCGCAAGCAGATGGAGTCGATCCGCAAGGAACTGGGCGAGGGCGAGGACGACATCGTCGAGGAGTACCGCCGCAAGATCGACGAGGCGGGTATGCCCGACGACGTGCGCGAGCAGGCCGAGCGAGAGCTGGGCCGGCTGGAGCGGATGGGCGACGCCACCGGCGAGTCATCGATGATCCGCACCTACCTGGACTGGCTGGTGTCGGTGCCGTGGTCGAAGCGCTCGGAGGAGAAGCTCGACCCGGTCAACGCGCGTGAGGTGCTCGACCGAGACCACGCCGGTCTGGAGGATGTCAAGGAACGGATCACCGAATACCTGGCCGTGCGCAAGCTGCGCCAGGAGCGGGGGATCGAGGAGGACAAGCGCTCCGGCGCCATCCTCACCCTGATCGGCCCTCCCGGCACCGGTAAGACCTCGATCGGCGAGTCGATCGCCCGCGCCACCGGGCGCGAGTTCGTGCGCATGTCGCTGGGCGGCGTGCGCGACGAGGCCGAGATCCGCGGCCACCGCCGCACCTACATCGGCGCCCTGCCGGGCCGCCTGGTGCGGGCGCTGCGGGATGCCGGCACCATGAACCCGGTGATCATGCTGGACGAGGTGGACAAGGTCGGCGCCGACTGGCGTGGCGACCCCTCCTCGGCCCTGCTGGAGGTGCTCGACCCGGCCCAGAACCACTCCTTCCGCGACCACTACCTGGATGTGGAGCTGGATCTCTCGCACGTGCTCTTCATCGCCACCGCCAACGTGGCCGACACGATCCCCGGGCCGCTGCTCGACCGCATGGAGGTGATCCGCTTCGACGGCTACACGACCGCCGAGAAGCTGGCCATCGCCCGCGGCTACCTGTGGCCGCGGCAGCTGGAGCGAAACGGCCTGCGGCCGGACGAGGTGGAGGTCTCAGAAGACGTGCTGCAGACCGTGATCACCGAGTACACGCGCGAGGCCGGCGTCCGTCAGCTGGAGCGCGAGCTGGGAACGGCTGCTGCGAAAGACGGCAACCCGGATCGCCAGCGGCGAGACATCGGACGGCCCGATCACCATCGACCAGCCGGCCATGCGTGACGCGCTGGGCAAGCAGAAGTTCTTCCAGGAGGCGGCCATCCGCACGGCGGTGCCCGGCGTGGCAACTGGCCTGGCCGTCACCGGCGCCGGCGGCGATGTGCTGTTCGTCGAGGCCACGGCCGTGACCGGCGGCGGCCCCGACCTGGAGCTGACCGGCCAGCTGGGCGAGGTCATGAAGGAGTCGGCCAAGATCGCCCTGTCCTACGTGCGCGGCCACGCGCACGAGTTGGGCATCGAGCCCGCCGCCTTCGAGGGCAAGGGCTTCCACGTGCATGTGCCGGCGGGGGCGATCCCCAAGGACGGCCCGTCAGCCGGCGTAACCATGGTCACGGCGCTTGCCTCGCTGCTGACCCGCCGCACTGTCAAGCACACCGTGGGGATGACCGGTGAGGTCACCCTGCAGGGCCGCGTGCTTCCGATCGGCGGGCTCAAGCAGAAGGTGCTGGCGGCGCACGCAGCGGGGCTGACTGACGTCATCCTGCCCGAGCGCAACCGGCCCGACCTGGAGGACGTGCCCGAGGATGTGCGCGAGCAGATGAGCTTCCACCCCGTCATGACCATCGACGAGGTGCTGGCGGTGGCGCTGGAGCCGCAGCCGCTCAAGGCCGTCGCCTCTTAGAACCCGTTTCAGAATGAGGTTCGTCGTGAGGCGCAGGGCGCGGTGGTTGGGGGAAGGATCGAGCGGCGAGCGGAGCGCAGGCACCGGCCCGAAGGGCCGCGGAGGCCACGTTGAGCACCCCACGCTGCGTGGGACGCACCCGCAACCAGCGCGAACCAGCCGCAACAGGACGTCATTCTGAAACGGGTTCTTAGGACGGCTGCGATCGACGTCGATGCCTACCTGGCGCGGATCGGCTACGCCGGCCCGCGCCAGCCTGACGATGAGGCCCTGATCGGCCTGCACCGGGCGCATATGCTGGCGGCGCCGTTCGAGAACCTGGATCTCCACTTGGGCGGGCGAAACGTGCTCGGCCAGCAGGCGGCATACCGCAAGGTGGTCGAGATGCGCCGCGGCGGCTGGTGTTTCGAGCTGAACGGCGCCTTCGCCGCACTGCTGGAGGCGCTCGGATTCGAGGTGCGGCTGATGGGCGCGCTGGTGCACTCCGAGCGCGGACCCGCCCCCAACGACAACCATCTGTGCCTGCGCGTGGCCGCCGACCATGTGTGGCTGGCCGACGTTGGCTTCGGCGACAACTTCACCCGGCCCATCCTGCTCGAGGAGCGGGGCGACCAGCAGCGCGACGGGCGCGGCTACCGGCTGGTCGAGGAGGGCGACCGGATGACCCTGATCGAGGAGGGTGTCCGCCGCTACAGCTTCAGCCTGCAGCCGCGCACGATCGACCACTTCGGCCCCGAGAACGAGCGCCTGCAGACCGACTCCGAGTCGCACTTCGTGCAGAACCGGATCTGCTCGCTGGCCACCGTGCGCGGCCGCATCAGCCTGTCCGGGCTGCGCTTGATCGAGACGGTGAACGGCGAGCGCAGCGAACGCGAGCTGGCCGACGACGAGGAGTGGCGCGGCGTGCTGCGCGATCGGTTCGGCATCCACCTGGATGGCGACGCCGCCGGCCGAGCCTGACCGGTTCCAGTGCTCAGGGCGGGCAGTGCCGGGTCAGGAACTCGGCGATCCGGCGGAAGCGGTCGATCCGGCGGTCGGGCCGGGCGGTGGCCATCATGACGTGGTGCTCCTCGGGGTAGAGCACCAGTTCCACGTCCCGGCCAAGCTCGCGCAGGGCCACGAACAGCTGGTAGGTGTCGTCCAGCGGGCATACGCGGTCGGCCTCGCCCTGCAGCATCAGCACCGGCGCGGTGATCCGCTTGGCGTGCCGCAGCGGCGATGACGCGCGCAGCGCGTCGACGTGCCCGTGCACCGGGCCGTAGCCGGCGTCCGCATCGAACCCGGGACCGATCCAGGACACCGAGTGCGCGGTCTCCATGCTGGCAACGCCGTTCTCCGACACGATGGCGCGAAAGCGGGCGGGCGCCACACCGGCCAGCCAGTTGACGGCCCAGCCGCCGTAGGACAGGCCCATCGCCGCCACCCGCTTGGGATCGGCCAGCCGCTCCGCCACAGCCCAATCCAGCACGCGCAGCAGGTCGTCGGCGTCCGGGCCACCCCAGCAGCCCTGAATGGGCCGGATCCACTCCTTGCCGTAGCCGCAGGAGCCGCGGATGTTGGGCAGAAGCACGCGGTAACCCAACTCGGCCAGGAGCCACGAGTCCAGCTCGGGCGTCGGCCCGTGCGCGCCGTACGGCCCGCCGTGGGGCGATAGCACCAGCGCTCCCCGTCCGCGCTTGCCCGCGGGCTCGACCAGGAAGCTGGGGATGCCGTCGGCGTCCACCTCGCGCACGACCGGCGGCTCGTGCGTGCGCAGCCAGGCCCCGCCGTGCCGGGTCAGGCGGCGGCCGCCGCCCTCCTCGATCGCCCACACCTCTGGCGGGTAGGCGTCGTCGGTGAGGGTGGCGACCACCCGTCCAGCGGCGGTGGAGATCGCGCCCAGGGTCGTGTCGCCGGCCGAGATCGGCCCCGCCTCGCCGCGCACCGGCACCCGCCACACCTCGTCCCGGCCGCGCCGGTTGATGGGCACGACCAGCTTATCCGAGCCGTCCCAGGCCGGGCCGGGGATGCCGGAGTGCATCCAGTCGTGCAGGTCGGAGCACCAGGCAACGGTGACCGGCAGGTCGAGCCTGCCGGTCAGGCTGCGGGGGCGGCCGCCGGGCTGCCACACGTACAGCTCCGGTTCGGCGTAGTCGGGCTGGCCGGGCACGTTGGAGCCCAGGAAAGCAAGCGTCGCACCGTCGGGCGACCAGGCCGGTGCCCAGGCAGCGCCGCGCAGCGAGACCAGATCCCGAGCCTCGCCGCCGGCTGCATCCACCTCGTGCAGCTGGGTCTTGGGCCGCAGGTCGGCCTGCGGGCCGATGCTGGACGCGAACGCCAGTCGCGTCCCGTCGGGATGCCAGGCCGGGTCGGAGACGTCGAAGTCGCCGGCCGTGACGGCCCGCGGTTTGGCCCCGGCGCGGGCGGCCACGACGTGCAGGTGCGTGCGGTAGGTGCGCTCGCCGGTGTCGTCGCGCCAGTCGACGGTGCGGATCACCCGGGCCAGCTTGCGGTCGGGGTCGCCGGCCCAGAACCGAGGCGGGCCGGCCCAGCCGGTGAAGGCGATCGAGCGCCCGTCGGGCGAGAACACGGGGGATCCAACCGAGCCGTGCGTGGCGGCGCACACCAGCTCGGCCTCGCCGCCGTCAACCCGGATCAGGTACAGGCGGGAGTCGTCGCCATCGCCGCGGTCGCTGGTGAACGCGATCGTGCGGCCGTCTGGCGAGAACGCGGGCGCCGCGTCGTTGCCGGCGCCTGAGGTCAGCCGCCGCGGCCGGCCCCCCCGGTAGGGCACCAGCCACAGGTCGGTGCGGTACTCGTCCTTGGCCACCACCCGCCGCGTGTAGGCCACCAGCTGGCCGTCGGGCGACAGTACGCAGGCGCCGATCACCGCCTGGCGGTTGACGATCTCTGGTCCGAGCCCGGGCATAACGGCGGATGCTACCGGTGTCTGGTTGCGGCCGCCGTCACCCGGATCGCTACCCTGTGGCCATGGATCGAGTCCTGGAACTGACGCCGGCCGCCATCGAGAAGGTGCTGCTGGTGCGCGAGCGCGAGCAGGATCCCGAACGCCATGCCCTGTGGATCGAGGCGAGCGGAGGCGGCTTCCCCGGCGCCCTGTCCTACGACCTGTGGTTGGCCCCGGCGGTTGGCCTGCCCGAGGACGCCGTGGTCGAGGATCATGGGTCGTTTCTGGTGGTCATGCCGGGCGGTGGTGCGGAACTGCTGCGCGGCGCGGTGCTGGATCGCGAGGGAGACCTGGCCACCGGCGGCCTGGTGCTCCGCGAGCCGGCCCCGGCCAGCCCGCAGATCGAGCTGCCGGAGGGCGGACAGCTGCCCGAGGACCTGGCCGCCCGGGTGTCCTGGGTGCTCGAGACCCACATCAATCCGGCAATCGCCGGCCACGGCGGCAAGGCGGAGTTGGTGGCGGTCGAGGGGGGCGCCGTGCACCTGCGCATGATGGGTGGCTGCCAGGGTTGTGGGATGGCGGCTGTCACCCTGCGCGAGGGGATCGAGCGCACGCTGCGATCGGTCGCCCCCGAGATCACCCAGGTGGTGGATGTGACCGACCACGCAACGGGGATGAATCCCTACTACGAACCGGCCACCGGCTAGCCCGCGCGGCCTCCCCATTCTGCTCAAGCAAGTGGGGAGGGTCGCCGATGCTAGCCAGTGCGATGCCGTCCCCCAACCGTGTGCAGGCGATGTTCGATCTGTCGCGCGCGCTGCAGAGCGTGCGCGATCCAGGTGACGTAGCCGAGGCCTTCGTCACCCATGCCCCCGGCCTGACCTCAGGGCGGGTGTCGCTGTGGACGTGGAACAGGGACCGCGAGACGCTCCTATCGCGGACCGAGGAGATGGTCACCGAACGTGCTGTGGAGCAGTTTCCGGATCGCCGGCGGGCGCTCACCGAACGGCATCCGGTGCGCACCGACACGGCCTTCCTGCTGCCTCTGGTGGGCAGCACCGACGTGCTCGGGCTGGTCGAGGTGGAGGACGCCCCGGTGGGCGACCTGGCCTCGGGTGGGATCGGCTTCTGGCAGAAGCTGGCCGGCGTGCTGGCGGCCGGCCTGGAGACCGCCAACCGGTTCGCCGAGCTCGCGCACACCGAGGCCCGGCTGCGCTCGCTGGTCGAGCAGATCCCCGCGATCACCTACATCGATGAGGCCGGCACCGGCGCACCTCTGTACGCCAGCCCGCAGCTGGAGCAGCGGTTCGGCATCCCGGTGGCGGAGTGGCTGGACGGCAGCGACGGATGGATCCAGCGGATCCATCCCGACGACCGCGAGCGCGCGGTGTCCGCCTATCGCGAGGCCGTCCATGCCGGCACGCCGTACCACGACGAGTATCGGCTGGTCGATCCCGACGGCAACATACGCTGGGTGCGCGACGAGGCCGTCACCACCACCGACCGCGAGGGCGGCCAACTGGTGCAGGGCGTGATCCACGACATCACCGACCGCAAGCAGGCCGAGGATCAGGCCCGCGAGGTGGAGGCGCGCTATCGGTCGCTGGTCGAACAGCTGCCGCTGGCGATCTACATCGACGCCCTGGACGAAGCCGGGACGTCGCTCTACAACAGCCCCCAGAACGCCGAGATCACCGGCTACACCCACGAGCAGTGGACAACCGAGCCCGACCTGTTCGCGCGCTGCATCCACCCCGCCGACCGAGAGCGGGTGCTGGCCGGGTTCGAGCAGGCTCGGGTGGACGGCACGCCGTTCGTGTCCGACTACCGGATGGTGCGTCCGGACGGCAGCGAGGTGTGGGTGCACGACGAGTCGGTGGTGGTGCGCGACGACGAGGGCACCCCGCTTCACCGGCAGGGCTACCTGGTGGACATCACCGCCATCAAGCTTGCCGAGGAACGGCTATCGCACCTGGCCTACCACGATCCGCTCACCAACCTGCCCAACCGGGCCATGTTCCGCGAGCACCTCGACCTGGCGCTGGCCCGCGCTGAGCGCGCCAGCCAGGGCGTGGCGGTGCTCTTCGTGGACCTCGATGATTTCAAGCTGGTAAACGACAGCTTCGGCCACGTCGCCGGCGACGAGCTCTTGGTCGAGGTGGCCAAGCGGCTGCGCACCGCCACCCGCACCAGCGATGTGGTAGCCCGTCAGGGTGGCGATGAGTTCCTGATCCTGGTGGCCGACCTGGACGTCGGAAACGAGGCGGCGGCCATGGACATCGGCGATGTGGCCAAACTGGTGGCCGAGCAGCTGCGCAAGTCGCTGTCCACCCCTTTCCAGATCTCCGACACCGAGATCTACTGCTCGGGCTCGATCGGCATCAGCATGTTCCCACTGGACGCGGCCGACGGCGAGAGCCTGCTCAAGCACGCCGACGTGGCCATGTACCGGGCCAAGGAGCGGGGCCGCGACGCCGCCCAGGTGTACGTGCACGAGGGCGGGGACGCGATGGAGCGGCTGTCCATGGCCGGGCGCCTGCGGCGGGCCATCGAGCGCGACCAACTGGTGCTCTACTACCAGCCGCTGGTCGACCTGCGCACTCGCGCCATCGTCGGCGTCGAGGCGCTGATCCGCTGGCGGGACGGCGAGCGGGGGCTGATCCAGCCGAACGAGTTCATCCCCCTGGCCGAGCGCACCGGGATGATCTCCAAAATCTCCGAGTGGGTGATCACCGAGGCCTGCCGGCAGGGCTCAGAGTGGCGCAATGACGGCTTCGACCTGCTGGTCTCGGTCAACCTGCCGCCGGTGTTCTGGCAGCCCACCGCCATGCGCCAGGTGCTGGCCACCATCGAGTCGTTCGGGCTCTCGCCCGACCGCATGATGGTGGAGCTGACGGAGTCGGCCATGATGTCGCACTACCGCCACGACGAGCCGATCATCGCCGAGCTGCACGAGCGCGGCCTGCGGCTGGCCATCGACGACTTCGGCACCGGCCACTCCTCGCTCGGCCGCCTGCACCAGATGGCCGTTACCACGCTCAAGATCGACCGCTCGTTTGTGTTCGACCTGCCCAGCGACAAGAGCGCCGCGGTGCTGGTGTCGACCATGATCCGCCTGGCCGACGGCCTGGGCCTGCAGGCGCTGGCCGAGGGCATCGAGAGCGAGGCCCAGCTGAACTGGCTGATCGAGCAGGGCTGTCCGCTCGGCCAGGGCTTCTTTTTCAGCCGGCCGGTGCCGGCCGACCGCATCTCGGAGCTGGTGCGCGAGTTCTGGAAGGCGGCCTGAGCCCGCTCAGGTGACCCGGTTGTGCTCGGGCGCCAGGTTCTCGTGCTGGCGCTGGTCGACCACTCGGCACAGCCGGTCGACCGCGTCCCACACGTCGGCGAACCGGGTGTAGGCGGGCGCCGGACCGAGCCGGATCGAGTCCGGTCCCCGGAAGTCGGGGATGACGTCCGCGTGCTCGATCAGCGCGCGGCAGATCCGCCACGCGTCCGGGTGGCGGACGGACACGTGGGCCCCGCGCCGCTCGGCCTCGCGCGGCGTGCCCAGCGCGAACCCAAGCGGCGCCAGCCGCTGGTCATAGAGTGCGATCGCGAGTTCGGTCAGCTCGATCGATTTGCGTCGCAGGGCTGGCATGCCGGCCTCGGCCAGGTCGGCGGCGCCGGCCCGCACGGACTCGATGCCGACCACCGGCGGCGTCCCGGCCAGGAACCGGGTGACGCCGGCGGCCGGCTGGTACGCCAGGCCCATCGCGAACTGGTCGGCCTGCCCGAACCAACCCTGGATCGGCGAACGCAGGCGGTCGATGTGCTGCTCGCGCACGTACAGGAAGGCCGGCCCGCCCGGCCCGGAGTTCAGGTACTTGTAGGTGCAGCCAACCGCCAGGTCGGCGCCGCAGCCGTCCAGGTCGACCTCCACTGCGCCCGCCGAGTGGCACAGGTCCCACAGCGCCAGCGCCCCCCGAACGTGCGCCTGGGCGGTCAGTCCGGGCATGTCTGCCAACTCCCCTGAGCGGTAGTTGACGTGCGACAGGCTGACCAGCGCCACCTGCTCGGGCATGCCGTCGCCGACCGCCACCAACTCGCGGCCGTGCTGGGTCGCCAGCCCGGCCAGCACGTAGCGGTCGGTGGGGAAGTCGTCGGGGTCGAACACGATCGCACCCGGGCGGTCGGCCAGCGCCGCGCCGGCCAGCTTGTACAGGTTGACGGTGACCGAGTCGCACACCAGCATCTCGCCCGGCCGCGCACCCACCAGCGGAGCCAGCTCGTCGCCGGCTCGGGCCGGGAGGTCGATCCAGTCGTGCCAGCCCGTGACCAGCCGCTCGCCCCATTCGTCGACGGCGGCGTTCAGCCGCGCCGGCGTCCTGCCCGGAAGCCGGCCCAGCGAGTTGCCGTCCATGTAGATCCAGCCGTCCCGTCGGACGAACCGGTCGCGCAGCCAGGCCAGCGGATCGGCCGCGTCCATGGCCTCCGCGGCGGCGCGCTCAATCACAGGGGGTCGTCCCTTGATGGCGTCGTCGCGAGGCGCAGGATGCCAGCGTGCCCGCAGACCAGCCGCAGCAGAGGCTCATTGAGGGACGACCCCCAACCATTCGATCACCGCCTGCCAGGACGCCGATCCGGGATCGACGTGCTCCATGTGGTCGCCCGCCGCTGGCAGCACGGCGGTGCAGCGATCGCCGGCGGCGTCCGCGAAGGCGATGCTGTGGGACTGCGGGACGGCGTCGTCCAGCGCGCCGTGCACCACCAGGGTGCGGCAGCGAAGGGGCAGCCGGGCGGCCGGCGAGGCCTCCCGGTAGCGGTCCGGGCGCTCGTCCGGCCCGCCCCCCAACAGGCTCGGCACCTGGTCGCCGCACACGCCCTCCCGGGCGCACGCGACCAGGTCGGCCAGCGGGGCCTGGCCGACGGCGGCCGAGATCTCGACCGCGGAGCCGACTCGGCCGCCGGCCCACAAAGCGAGGCAGCCGCCGGCCGAATGCCCGATGGCCGCCACCCGGCTCAGGTCAAGCGGCGCGTCCAGCCCGGCCAGCGCGTCGATGGCCGCCCCGATGTCGTCGAAGGTGGCCGGCCAGCCTCCTCCGGCCCGCAGGCCAAGTCGCCGGTACTCCACGTTCCAGGCTGCCCAGCCGCGGCCGACCAGATCGTCGCACAGCGGCAGCATGAGCTCGCTCGAGTACCGCTGGCGGAAGCAGCCGCCGTGCATCAGCGCCGCCACCGGGAACCGGCCGGGCCCGTCCGGCAGCAGCAGTTCGCAGCGCTGGCTGGGGTGCTCGCCGTAGGCGTGCTGAATCACGCCGTGATCCTACGGGCTCAGGGGTAGACGATCACCGAGTCACGCTCGACCAGCGCGGCGTAGCGGCCGCCGCGGGCCACCAGCTCGGTGTGCGTGCCGCGCTCGACGATGCGGCCGTGGTCGAGCACCAGGATCAGGTCGGCATCCCGCACGGTGGACAGTCGGTGGGCGATGACAAGCGTCGTTCGGCCTTCGCTGAGTTGATCCAGCGCGTCCTGCACGGCCCGCTCGGTCTCGACGTCCAGGGCGCTTGTGGCCTCGTCCAGCACCAGCACCGGCGGGTCGCGGAGGATCGCCCGGGCGATCGCCAGCCGTTGCTTCTCGCCGCCCGAGAAGCGGTAGCCGCGCTCCCCGACGACAGTGTCGTAACCGTCCGGCAGCGAGGCCAGATGATCATGGATGCGGGCCGCCCGGGCCGCCTCCTCGAGGTCGTCCTGGGTGGCGTCGGGCATCGCGAACAGCAGGTTCTCGCGGACGCTGCCGTGGAACAGGTAGGTCTCCTGCGAGACCACGCCGACGGTGCTGCGCAGCGAGTCGAAGGTCAGGTCGCGCAGGTCGTGGCCGTCGATCCGGATCGCGCCGGAGGTGGGGTCGTACAGGCGCGCCGCCAGGTAGCCCAGGGTGGTCTTGCCGGACCCGGTCTCGCCCACCAGGGCAACGGTGCTGCCCGGGTCGGCCACGAAGCTGATCTGCTCGAGGGTGGGGCGGCCCTCCTCATATGAGAAGTCGACGTCGTCGTACTCCACCCGGCCTTCGATCAGCCGCCGGTCGAGGGTCAGCGCGCCGGGCCGCTCATCGATCTCGACCGGCAGGTCGAGGTACTCGAACACGCGCTCGAACAGGGCCAGCGACGACTGCACGTCGGTCTGCACCGAGAGCAGCGACGAGACCGGGAAGAAGAGCCGCGTCTGCAGCGTGGTGAAGGCCACCACTGTGCCGATGGAGAGGCCAGCGCCGCCGGCGGCCAGAAGGTTTCCGGCCACGCCGTAGACCAGCGCCGGCATCACCGAGAAGGTGATCTGGACGCTGGCCATGGCCCACCGGCCGGCCATCCGCTGGCGCAGCTCCAGATCGGCCAGCCGGCTGGACTCGGTCTTGAAGCGATTGGACAGCTCGCCCGTACGGCCCATTGTCTTGGCCAGCAGCACGCCCGACACCGACAGCGACTCCTCGACCAGCGAGGTGATGTCGGCCATCGACATCTGGGTGGTGGTCTGCAGCGCCCGCCGCAGCCGGCCCACCCGCCTGGTGATCAGCACGAACACCGGCAGCAAGCCGAAGGCGGCCGCCGCAAGCCGCCAGTCGAGCAGGATCATGGCCGCGGCGGTGGCGATCACCGTCGTCAGGTTGGACACGATCGAGGTGGCGGTGGTGGTCACCACGCTCTGCACGCCGCCGATATCGTTGGAGATGCGCGACTGCACCTCGCCGGTGCGGGTGCGGGTGAAGAAGGCCAGCGACAGCCGCTGCAGGTGGTCGTAGACGGACGATCGCAGGTCGTGCATGACCTGCTGGCCGATCAGGTTTGACTGCCACGTCTGGGCGACGCCGATCACGCCGGTCACGATCGGGATGGCGACCATGCCGGCCACCAGCAGGTCGAGCCGGCCGGTGTTGATGTTCCGGCCCTGGGTGAGCACGTTGTTCAACAGGTCGCGCAGCAGGAAGGCCGGGATCACGCCCAGCGCGGCCGAGAAGAGGATCATCCCCAGAAGACCCGTGAGGCGCACCCGGTAGGGCCGGAACAGGCGCACGATGCGCCGCGTCTGGGTCGGGTCAGGCTGTGTCATCTGTGTAGGAGAACGCCTCCGGTCGGCCCCATAGTCCCCGAATTTTACGAATCGTGAAGTTTCGGGTTGCATGCCGGGTGCGAATACCCTATTGTGGGTTCTGCGCCGCCCAGGGCAGCCGAGTAGGTCGAAACCGGGCGGAGGGGCAGTAGGGGCGACCCGAAAGTTCCTTCGACCGGCGGACGAAAGGTCAGCCGGGGCGGCGAATCCTTTTAACCTCAGGTCGCCGCCGCTGCCTTTGGCGCTCCTGCCTTCGAGCTGAGCAGCACCGCTCCGCCCGAGCAGGCCACCAGCGACACCAGCGCCGCGACGATCACCGCCGCCGCCTGTCCGGGCGTCAGCAGTCCGCGTTGCAGGCCGAGCGCCGCCACCGCCGCCGGCACGCCCATCTGGGCGTCCGCCAGCAGGCCGGCGGCCAGCGGCAGTCGGATGATCGCCGCCGCGATCACGTGCACCGCTAAGGTGGCGCCCGCCAGGGCGCCGGCCAGCACCAGGTTGCGGGGCGACGAGACGAGCGCTCGCGCATCCAGTTCCGCCCCCAGGGTGACGAAGAAGAGCGGCACGAAGAACCCGTCGGCCAGGCCCAGCAGCTGCTGGGCCAGCCGCCTCGGCTCGCCGACCAGGGCCAGCACCGCGCCGGCCGAGAACCCGGCAACCAGGGTGCCGGTGCCGAACCTCGCGGCCAGCCACGCCAGCGCGAACAGGCCGACCAGCGACATCCGCAGGTCGAGCGCCCAGTTGCGCTCCTGCGAGGTCGCTCGCAGCCGGTGGATGTCAGGGCGTTTGCGAAGGCGTATGACCGCGCTCCAGATGCCCACCGCGGCCAGCGTCACCGCCACGGCACCGGCCGTCACCTTGGCCGCCCGGTGTGGGTCGAGCACCAGCGGCACCGCCGCGATCGACGTCACGTCGGCGACGGCGATCCAGGCCATGGCGGTCAGCACCTCGTCGCCCTCCAGGCGCTGCGCGCCAATGATCGGCAGCGCGACCGCCGCCGAGCTGGTGCCCAGCAGCACCAGCAGCATGCCGGTGCGGTGGACGGAGGTGATATCGGACAGCACGTACGCCCCTGCGGTCGCCAGCCCGAACGACAGCGCGGCCGCCACCACCGCCTTCTTGGCTGCCGGACGCAGCCGCGGATCGCGCAGCGGCAGGTGTGTGCCGACCACGAACATCAGCATCGCGAAGCCGACCTGGGACAGGAAGGCCAGCGTCGGCTGGGCCGGGTCGATCCACCGGAACCCCGTGTGCCCGATGACCACGCCGGCGGCGATCTCTCCCACCACCAGCGGCACCCCTGACGACCGCCAGCCGTTCAGGATCGGGCCGGCCAGCCCGGCGGCCGCGATCAGCGCCAGCGTGCCGAAACTCATCGGCGCAGACTACTGCGCGCTCTTGGAGGAGTCCGCACGGCGGCCGCGAAGGCGGAACCATGGTGGAGTGGCAAGCTTTGGGTCTGGGTGTGGTGGGCTGTCTGGTCGGGTTGCTGGCGGCGGCTGCGCGCTACGGGGTCAGCCGTAAGGCTGTTGCTGCCGAGGTGCGCGAACAGTCGAGGCGACGCCGCTAGATGGTTGATCGGTAAGTCCGCGCGCGCCTGGACGCACGGCGGCGGTAGGTTGGGCGGTTGGCTGGTGGGGCTGCGGCTGCGAACCGTCGCATCGCTGTGTCCTCGGTCGCGTCCATACGATCAGGTATGCACGCTCCCTGCGTCCTTGCGCTGCTCGGTTCGCAGCCGCCCAGGACATCGCGGGACTTACCGATCAACCATCTAGGCCTCTAGCCGAGCGCCTGGGCGAGATCGGCGATCAGATCGTCGCCCGACTCGATGCCGACCGACAGCCGGATCAGCTCGGCCGGGGCGGCGAACGGGGAATCGGCGGTGGAGGCGTGGGTCATCCGGCCGGGATGCTCGATCAGGCTCTCGACACCGCCCAGGCTCTCGGCCAGCGCCCAGATCTCGGTCGATTCGGCGATCCGCACGGCCTCCGACTCGGACTCGGCCAGGAACGACAGCATGCCGCCGAAGCCGTCCATCTGGCGAGCCGCGATTTCGTGCCCGGGGTGGCTGGTGAGACCGGGGTAGAGCACCCTGGTCACCCGCGGATGGCCCTGCAGGAACTCGGCGATGCGGGCGGCGTTCTCGCAGTGGGCGCGCATGCGCACCGCCAGCGTCTTCAGCCCCCGCAGCACCAGCCAGCTGTCCAGCGGGCCGGGCACGCCGCCCAGCGAGTTCTGCAGGAACCACAGCCGCTCGGCCAGCTCGCCGTCGGCGATGGCCGCGAACCCGCCGACCAGGTCGGAGTGGCCGCCCAGGTACTTGGTGGTGGAGTGCACCACCAGGTCGGCGCCGTGCTCGATCGGCCGCTGCAGGTAGGGCGAGGCGAAGGTGTTGTCCACGGCCAGCAGCGCGCCGGCCGCGTGGGCGGCCTGGGCGGCGGCGGCGATGTCAACGATGTTCAGCAGCGGGTTGGTGGGCGTCTCCAGCCACACCAGGTCGGCGCCGCCCTCCAGCGCCGCCGGCAGCTCGTCGGCGAAGCGGTCAGCCGCCAGATACGTGAACCGGTATCCCTTGGGCTCGTACACCCGGGAGAAGAGCCGGTATGTCCCGCCGTACACGTCGCCCAGCGAGACGATCCTGGCACCGGGAGAGAGCAGATGCATGACCGTCGTGGTGGCGGCCATGCCGGAGCCGAAGGCCAACCCGTGCTCGGTGCCCTCGAGCGACGCCAGGCACACCTCGAGCGCCTTGCGGGTGGGGTTCGCGCTGCGCGAATAGTCGTAGCCCCCGCGCGGCTGGCCAACCGCGTCCTGGGCGAAGGTGGAGGTCTGGTAGATCGGCACCGTGACCGCGCCGGTGATCGGGTCGGGCTCCTGGCCGGCGTGGATGGCGCGGGTCTGGAAGTCCATGGGCGGCCAGTCTAGTTGGAGTGCGCCTGGCAGCCGCAAGGGCGGGCGGCCAGGGCACTCCCTCGTCAGGCCATCGAGCGAGCGGGCAGCTCGTAGCGCTCCAGCCCCAGGATCTTGGCCAGCCTGGCAGCGGCCCGTTCCAACGGGGCCAAACTGCGGTATCCGCGCTCGGGGTGATAGGCGCGCACGATCAGAACTCCGGCCTCGCGGTCGGCTTTGACGTCGGCGCGGCCGACGATCCGGTCATGGTGCAGCAGGGGCAGCACGTAGTAGCCGTACTGGCGCTGGGGAGCCGGCTTGTACACCTCGATCAGATGGTCGAAGCCGAGGATGCGGCGGGCGAACGGCCTGTCCCACAGCAGGTTGTCGAACGGCGAGAGCAGCACCGACCCGGTCGGCTCGGCCTCGTCCAGGGCTGTGCCCGCGCTGACCACGACCGGCGGCCCGCCATCGTCCACCGCCACCCGCTCCAGTACCCCCTCGCCGACCAGCGCGTCCACGTGCGGCCGGATGCCGGCCGTGCCGCCGCGCAGCCGGTTGTGCTCGACGATCCCGGACTCGGTCAGGGCGCCTCGGGCCTGCACCGACCGGGTGATCAGCCACCGCATGTACTCCGTCTCTGACGGCACCGGCGCCTCCAGCAGCGCGGCCGGCAGCACCCGCTCGGGCAGGTCGTACAGGCGCTGGAAGTTATGCCGGGTGGCCACCACCAGGATCCCGGCCGTCCACAGGCGTCCAGCATCCGCTTGGCCGGCTTCCAGCCCCACATGCCGCCCGAACGCTCCCCCTCGAAGTGCCGGCTGCCCAGCGGCCCGCGCTCGCGGATCTCATGCAGGATCGCCTGCGCCAGCTCGGGGTCGCGGTCGATCACCGGCCCAAACCAGTGGTGCACCCGCCGCTGCTCCATCCGCAGCCGCCACCACGGCCAGTCGGTCGCCGGCACCAGGCAGGCCTCGTGCACCCATGTCTCGATCACCCGGCCATCGCCCAGCAGATCGGAAACGGTTCCTCGCGGATAGGCGCCGACGCGCGAGATGAGGGCCAACCGGTGGCTTCGCTCGACGGTTGAGATGGAGTCCAACTGCACCGCGCCCAGACGGTCGATTGCTGCAGCCACGTCCGCCGCCCTGGCTCGCCGGGGCCGGGTCGTGTAGTCCTGGGCGGCAACGATATGCCGCCGCAGAGCATCCGCCGCCGCGCGTCGCATCAGCCCGCCGTCAGTGGACGCCCTGCGCCCGGGCCAGGTACTCCAGCAGGTCGGAGCGGGTGAGCACTCCCGCTGGCCGACCGCCGCTGGCAACCACCACCGCCGGGCTGCCGCGGGACAGATCGGCGAACACGCGATCCAGCGACTCGTCCTCGTCGACGCTGGCGAGCGGCGGCTGCATCGCCGCCAGCACGTCCTCCTCCACCGCATCGGGGCTCTTGAACACCCGGTCCAGCAGGCTGCGCTCGTGCAGCGAGCCGACCACGTCTGCGAACGACTCGGGCGGGCTGGTGCGCACCACCGGCAGCTGCGAGATCGAGTAGCGCTGCATGAGCTCGATCGCTTCGCCCACCCGGTGGTGGCTCTCGATGGCGACCAGGCCGGGCAGGTCGGCGTGCTCGCCGCGGGCGTGCCGCAGCACTTCGCCGACGGTCGGGGAGGGCGCCGTGCGCTCCAGGAAGCCGTGCTCGAGCATGTAGGTGTCGTCGTAGAACTTGCTCAGATAGGAGCGGCCGGAGTCCGGGATGAGTGTGACCACCGTTGCATCCTTTGGCATCCGGGCGGCCACCTGAAGTGCCGCGTACACGGCCGTGCCGCCCGAGCCGCCGACCAAGCAGGCCCTCCTCGCGGGCCATCCGGCGGGCGGTCAGGAAGGAGTCGCGGTCGGACTGACGGTGACGAAGTCGTCGATCAGCGTCAAGCGTCATCGTGGTCGGGAAGAAGTCCTCGCCGATGCCCTCCACCAGGTAGGGGTGCACGTCCTGCGGCTGCGAGTAGATCGAGCCCTCCGGGTCGGCGCCCACGATCCGCAGGTCGGCGTTCTGCTCCTTCAGGTAGCGGGCCACGCCCGACACGGTGCCGCCGGTGCCCAGCGCGATCACGACGGCATCCAGCTCGCCGCCGGTCTGCTCCCAGATCTCCGGCCCGGTGGTCTCGTAGTGGGCCTCGGGGTTGGCCGGGTTGGAGTACTGGTCGGGCTTGAACCCACCCGGCAGCTCCTCGGCCAGCCGGTCGGACACCGAGTAGTAGCTCTCCGGCGACTCCGGCTCGACGGCGGTCGGGCAGATCACCACCTCGGCGCCGTAGGCCCGCAGCAGCGAGATCTTCTCCTGGCTCATCTTGTCGGGCATGACGAAGATGCAGCGGTAGCCCTTGATGGCGGCGGCGATCGCCAGGCCGACGCCGGTGTTGCCGGAGGTGGGCTCGACGATGGTGCCGCCCGGCCGCAGCTGGCCGTCCCGCTCGGCCGCCTCGATCATGGGCAGGCCGATCCGGTCCTTGACCGATCCGCCCGGGTTCAGGTACTCGAGCTTGGCAACGACGCGGGCCGGCAGGCCGCGGGTCATCCGCTGCAGGCGGACCAGCGGGGTGTCGCCGACCAGGTCGAGAACGGTGGGATACTCGCGGGGCACTTGGGGCACTCTACCGCCGGGCCGGACCCCGTCCGCTTACTCGTCAGGCCACACGTGGGCGAAGAAGAAGCGCCGCCAGGCCGTCCACCAGTCGTCCCCGCGGACGACGATGGTGCGCGGGTCGCGGATCTCGACGTCGGGCCGGTGGCGGTACTGCACGCTGTGGTCGGAGGTGGCCAGCTCGACCTCGATCTCGCACGGCTGGCCGGGGTCGTAGGGCGTGCACGGCCTTCAGGTCGGCCAGCGCCTTGCGCGCCCGCCTCCTCGATCATGCGGCGGGCGGCGGCGGGCGTCTTGTGGCGGGCGCTGAAGCGGCCCAGGCCCTGCTTGACGGCGACCGTGGTGAGGCCGTCGCCGAGCAGCGCGCGGCCCTCGCCTGCAGGCCGCGCTCGTCGCCCGTCACCAGGAGCACCGGGCAGCCCCAGTGTGCCGCACAGGGCGGCGTTGATGCCGGTCTCGCCGACCAGCGTTCCGTTGAAGCGCAGGTTGCGCCAGCCGGTGCCCGAGACGGTGTGGTTCATGCACGCCGTCGGCGGTGCCGGCCATGGCGTGCATGCCCACGAACAGGGCGGCGTCGCAGCCCTCCTCCAGGAACCCGGTGTACTCGGTCCACTCGTGCTGGACGACGAACTCGCAGTCGGGGTCGAGCTGGTCGGGGATCAGCGAGTTGAACGGTCCACGCGCCACCGGCGCCGTGGCAGTCCATCGACCACGATCTCGCTGGCGCCGCCGGCCCGAAGGCGCCGCGCACGGCCGCGTTGATCTCCTCGGTGTACAGCTCGCGGCCCTCTTCGTACAGCGAGTGTCCACCCTCGGTCTGTTGCCAGTTGGTGATCCCGGCAACACCCTCCATGTCGCTGATGATGAAGACGCGCATCGGTTCGTTAAAGGGGTTCGCCGCCCCGGCTGGCCTTTCGTCCGCCGGATGAAGAAACTTTCGGGTCGCCCCTACTGCCTCTCCACCCGGGTTCGTCCTACTTGGCTGCCCTGGGCGGCGCAGAGGAGAAGCTACGGCAGCCTGCGCCGGTGTGCAAGCGGGAATTTCGCGCACTTTGCGACCTTGGGCCCCAAAGGCCGGTGCCAGGCACGTGCCAGGCACCGAAGAGGCCGGTGCCAGGCACGTGCCTGGCACCGGCATGTCCGAGTAGCATGGCCGCCATGGCGGAGCTCGTTCACATCCCGGCGCGCGAAGGCCGGGCGGTGCGGCTGGCGACCGGCGACCGGGTGCGGGTGGTCGACGTGCAGGGCGGTCAGGTGGCCGACGTGTTCGCCTTCACCGCTGCCGACGTGACGGAGTACCACTCGGCTGAGCACACCCGGGTTGCCTGCGGCAGGCTCTTCCCGTTGCCCGGCCAGGCATTCGTGACCCAGCGCCGGCGGCCCATCCTGACCCTCGAGGCCGACGACTCGCCCGGCGTCCACGACATGCTGTGCGCTGCCTGCGATCCCGATCGCTACCGGCTGCTGGGCGCGCCCGATCACGCCTCCTGCCGGCAGAACCTGGAGCAGGCCATGGCCGGCCTGGGCTTCCCCCGGATCGAGATCCCGCAGCCGATCAACCTGTTCATGAACATCCCGGTCGCCGACGACCACACGATCAGCTTCCAACCGGCGCCCACCGCGGCCGGCGATTCGGTCACCGTGCGGGCGGAGCTGGACTGCATCATGGCCGTCTCCGCCTGTCCGCAGGACATCGTCGGCATCAACGCCGCCGGGCTGGGGCCGATCGAGCTCGAGTTGCAGCGAGCACGCTGAACCCCGCGGAGACCGCGAGTCGCGCGGTGTGGGCATCCCATACCATACGGTAGGGTTCTTCCACACCACAGGGCCTCGTGGAGTGTGGAATACCCATACTGACTGGTAGGGATTTTCTATACTGTCTCAGTGGCGCGCGACCTGAACCCTTTTCAGACCTCGGGGCCGCTGGAGCCCGAGGACATGATCGACCGCGACGCCGAGACCGACCAACTGTTCGACCTGGCCGACGGCGGTCACTCGTCCCGCCTGGTCGCACCGCGCCGGTATGGCAAGAGCAGCCTGCTGGGCCGCGTGCTGCGGCGAGCCGGCAACCAGGGCATGCCGACGGCGCACGTCGACCTGATGGACGTGCTGACCATGGGCGCCATCGTCACCCGCTTCGAGCGAGCCTACGCCAGGTCACTGACCGGGCCCATCCGGCGGGCTGCCAGCGACATCCTCAAGACCTGGAAGATCGGCGTCTCGTTCGGCGGCGGCGGGTTCGCCGTGCAGATGATGTCCAACCCGACGCTGGACGCCGAGCCCGTGCTGCTGAAGCTGCTCGAGTTGCCGGCGCGGCTGGCCGAGAAGCACGGCGTGCGCAGCGTCATCGTGCTGGACGAGATCCAGGACGTGCTCAACGTGGCGGGCGCGGACGGCACCATCCGCAGCGTCATCCAGTACCAGTCTCAGGACGCCTCGTACCTGTTCGCGGGCTCATCGCCCACCCTCATGGACCGGCTGTTCTCGGATCCCTCGCGGCCGTTTCTGGAGCACGCCATCCCCAAGCAGTTGGGGCCGTTGCCCGAGGACGAGTGCGCGCGCTACATCGAGCGCCGGTTTCGCGACACCGGCCGGGATGCGGGGGACGCGCTGGACGCCCTGGTCGCGTTCAGCCGCGGCCATCCGCAGCGCACGATGCTGCTCGCCCATCACCTGTGGGCGGTCACACCGCGGGGATCGATCTCCGACGAGAGCGCCTGGCTGGAGGCGCTGCAGCTGGCCTACGACGGCGCCAAGGCCGATTCTGCGGCCCGCTACGAAGCGCTCCCCACCAATGAGAAGCGGGTCGCGCTGGCCATCGCCCTGGAGCGCGGCACCATCTATGACTCGCGCGTGCTGACCTCGGTCGGGCTCAAGAAGGGCAGCGTGCGCTCGTCGCTGGAGTCGCTGGAGGGCCGTGCGGAGCTGATCCGGGTGCGGGGCACGCCGCTGATCGCGGACCCCCTGTTCGCCTACTGGCTGCAGCAGAAGGGCGAGTTCTAGGACGCGATCTCGGCCCGCCGGGTCAGGCGACCTCTTCGGGCTCCTCGTACCAGCGCTTCTTGTCGCCGACCCGGTTTCGCAGCTTCCACTTGGTCGACTTGGGCTTGTCCTCGATCCGCTCCCAGAGTCGTCCAGGCGCTTCGATGACCAGCTCCTGCGCCGGCGGTCATGAGGCCCGACGTGGGCAGCGCCGCGCGCACCCGCTCGACGTTCATCTTCGTCGTCCGCCACAGCCCCCAGTCGGCAGCGCACAGCTCCGCCACCCGGTTGGCGTTGATCTGCTCGACGTCGTCGCTGGCGACATCGTGGTGGTAGAGCATGGTCAGGATGTCGGTCTGATCCTTGGCGTTCAGCTCGACGATCTGCATCTTGGTCAGCAGCAGCTCGGCCAGCGGGATGCTGTGGTCGGCCAGCACGATCCGCTCGGTGATGGGGATGTCGTGGCACATCTCGAAGGAGCCCACGAACACGTCCACCTGGCGGCTGTTGGCGACGTCGTAGAAGAGCAGCCGACGGTGGCCGTTGGTGGCGTTGAACACGCGGTCGGGCTCGTACCCCATGGTGATCATGAAGTTGGTCACCAACTTGCTCTTGCCCTTGAGCGTGACCAGGTCGATGTCCTTGTACTCGCGCTCGAAGATCGGGTCGGTGCCGCTGGGCACGTGCAGCCGCACCGCCAGGCCGCCGATCAGGCGTACGGGGACGTCCGCGTCGTTGGCGGCCTCGAGCAACCTGCTGGCCTCGGTCATGATGTCGGCGTCTGGCGTCACCGCGCTCATTCACGTTCGAGGGTAGCAGCACGCGAACTTGCTCGCCGGAAGATCGCAAAGTGCGCCAAATTCCCGCTTGCACACCGTCCCACACTGCCGTAGCTTCTCCTCTGCGCCGCCCAGGGCAGCCAAGTAGGACGAACCCGGGTGGAGAGGCAGTAGGGGCGACCCGAAAGTTTCTTCATCCGGCGGACGAAAGGCCAGCCGGGGCGGCGAATCCTTTTAAGGAGTTCAGCCCGGGGTCAGGCACTGTCGCGTTTTCCGTGACAGTGCCTGACCCCGGTTCTTCGCTACACTCGCCGCCCATGAAGATGCGAGCGGCGGTGCTCGAGCAGTTCGGCCAGCCCCTGGTGGTGCAGGAGATCGACCTGGCGGAGCCGCGGGCCGGCGAGGTGCTGGTGCGGCTGGAGGCCTGCGGCGTCTGCCATACCGACCTGTACACCGCCTCCGGGGCCGACCCGTCCGGCTACTCGCCAACGGTGCTCGGCCACGAGGGCGCCGGCGTGGTGGAGAGCGTCGGCGACGGCGTCAGCGCGCTGCGGCCGGGCGACCATGTGGTCACCCTGTTCTCGCCCCAGTGCCGCGAGTGCGTGCACTGCCGCAGCCCCAAGACCAACCTGTGCCTGGCCATCCGCGAGCAGCAGAACCTCGGCTATCTGCCCGACGGCACCGCCCGGCTGTCCCGCGACGGCGAGCCGATCCGCCACTTCATGGGCACCTCCACCTTCGCGGAGTACACCGTGATGCCGGAGATCGCGCTGGCGAAGGTCTCTCCGGAGGCCCCGTTCGACCGCGCCTGCCTCTTTGCCTGCGGGCTCTCGACCGGGCTGGGCGCGGCCATCAACACCGCCAAGGTGGAGCCGGGCTCGACCTGCGTGGTGTTCGGGGCCGGGATGGTCGGGCTGGGCGCCGTCGCCGGCTGCCGGCTGCAGGGCGCCGAGCGGATCGTGTGCGTTGACCTGTCGGACGACCGGCTGGAGCTGGCCCGCGGACAGGGCGCAACCGATGTCCTGCACGGCGGCGACGGTGCGGTGCAGGCGATCCTGGACATGACCGGCGGCTTCGGCGCCGACTACACCTTCGAGGCCACCGGCAATGTCAAGGTGATGCGCCAGGCGGTGGAGGCGGCGCGCATGGGCTGGGGTCTGTGCACGGTTGCCGGCGTGGCCGGCCGCGGCGAGACGCTGGACATCGTGCCGCGCTTCCTGATCACCGGCCGGCGTGTGGCCGGCTCGTCGTTCGGCGGCGTCAAGGGCCGGGATGGTGTGCCGGCGCTGGTCGACCGCTGGCTGGCGGGCGAGATCGACGTCGACCCGTTCGTCTCACACCGGATCACGCTGGATGAGGTCAACCGCGGCTTCGAGCTGATGGAGGCCCAGGACGGCATCCGCAGCGTGATCGCGTTCGGCTAGCGGCGGAAGATCTTGCGCCAGCCGCCGGACGCATCGCGCTGGTCGGCCGCGCTGGCCAGGCTGCGCAGGTTGCTGAGGTCGAGATTGGCCGGCTCCGTCGTTCGCACCTCGCTGGCATCCAGGATGCGCTCTACCCGAGCCAGGTTCTCGGGGTCGATGTGGATGAAGCGGGCGCCCACGATCAGCCGGCCGGGCGCGCGGCCGTCCCGCACCGACGCCACTCGCACCTCGGCATCCACCTCGTCCTTGAAGAAGCGGCCATGAAACATCAACCGGTCGCCGACCCGCAGCGTGCGGCTGGTGGCAAAGCCGACGCCGGTCTTGGACAGGTCGGTCATTGTGCCGTCGACGCGATCGCGATCGACCACGTGCTGGCAGTTGACGGCGGTCAGCCAGGCGACGCCGCCGGTGGGCAGGCGAACCGTCTCCCGGCGGGTCGAATCGAGCCCGACCCTGACCGCATGCAGCTCGACCGCGGCCAGATGCTCGGAGTGGAACTCGGCCGACTCGATGGTCAGCGAGAGAGCCCACGGCCGTCCGTCCTCGGCCACCAGGCGGCCGATCAGGGTCATCCCGCGTGCCACCTTGAGCCTGGGAGCGGTCGCGTGCACGCGCGTGCCGGCGATCGACTGCACGGTCACATCGATCTTGCCGCCGCCCTCCACCTCGAGCTCCTGAGCAGGCGAGGCGAAGAGCGCTGACACGGCACTGCTGGGGGAGAGGCGGGACATCACCCTCCACATCGGCCGCAGGCAGCTTCGACATGAGAGCTGGATGGGCCGCCCGCGACCCCGCGTCATCCGCTCCCCCCGCCGACGGTTCCCAGGTTTGAGGACTCGTCCGGCGTGGTAGGCGTCACGCCTGTGAGGGGGCGTGGGGTACAGTGCCCGCCGCCGCACGCGGCCGGCAGGTTTGCCGCAGCCGGCTGAACTGCCGGTCGACCCGTGTGGACGGCCCGGCAGTGGACCTGTAGGCGAAAAAGGAGGGGGATCCTGTTCCGCCGGACCACGGCCGTTGCGATGCTGGCGGCCATCACTCTGACAGCATCGATGCTTGTCGCTGCACCCGCCGCGACCGCCAGCCCAACCACCGGCTCGGCTGTCTCCCATCTGCGGGCGCAGATTCGAAACTCCCGCACCAGCGCGGTCATCCGGGCCCGCTGGCTGGGCATCCTGCTGCACGTCGGCAACGCCGAGCAGCACACCACCAGCGTCCGCTACCTGACCTGGATACGCGACACCTGGCGGCACCGCTCGCGCATGTACGGAAACGTGCTGATGCGACGGGCGCCGGTCTACCAGGCGCTCCTGTGCATCCACCGCCACGAGGGGTCGTGGACGGCATACTCGCCCGCGGGTCCCTACTACGGCGGCCTGCAGATGGACGAGTCGTTCATGGCGCACTGGGGCCCGAAGTACCTGGCCCTGTTCGGCGACGCCCGGCACTGGGCGCACGGCCTGCAGGTGGCGGCTGCCTATCGCGCCGTGCTGGCGCTTGGCTACTCACCGTGGCCGGCCTCCAGCCAGGCCTGCGGCCTCTAGCTGCCGGAGAGCCTAGGCCGGCCGCGCGCTGACCACACCGGTGAGGCCACTGCCTGCCGCCAGCCGCCACTGGGCGTGGATGTCCAGTCGCGAACCGCTGGCGGTGAGGCAGTGGCCGTCGAAGCCCTGAGTGCGGACGGCGTCGACGGTGCCGCGGCAGGTATCCCCGCTGGGCAGGTACTCGATCTCCAGCGACGTCCGCTCGGGGGCCTGGGTGCTCAGCAGCAGGTCGGCCCGCACGAGGATCGGCTGGCCGCCCGATCCGTTGCCTGCCATGGACACGATGCTGGTCGAATCGCCCCGCTCGGACAGGATCCGGCCGGTCAGCTGGTCGGAGAAGCGGGAGGCGTTCCAGGGCTTGGGGTGGGCCGCCGTCGGCCCCAGCGCCAGTGCGGCCACGGCGGCCGCGCCGACCACCGCGGCCAGGGAGCTGGTCGCCGGGCGCCAGGCCAGCCAGCTGGCGCGCCCGATACGCCAGGCCAGAGCTGCGCCGACGGTCGCCACGCAGGCGGCGTTGATGGCGATCATCCAGGCCGCGCTGCGATCGGTGCCCATGAGCAGGGCATGCACGGTGGCGCCTGTCCACACCGCGAAGTTCAGGTAGTGGGCGCGCCGCCAGAAGCTGTACGGCAGCCGCGTCCGGTAGTGGTTGGTGATGGCGAGCGCCGCCAGCAGTTCGGCCGCCGCGATGCCCAGCCCCATCGGCAGCGGCCGGTAGTGCGACGTGAACGGCACCGCCAGCTCGCTGAGCGAGAAGGGCATGAAGGAGTCGATGGCGATGGCCGCCACGTGCACGGTGATGAAGCTGCCCACCAGCAGGCCGCCGAACCGGTGCACGTCCTCGACCGCGAATCGCGGCCAGCCGCCGGTGCGGGCCTTGCCGCCCATCAGGATGCCCACCGACACCACCCCTGACAGCAGCAGGTAGGCCGCGATCCCGGCGGCCCGGGCGGCGTACCAGTCGACCGGGCTCGAGGTCAGATGCACGCTGGGTGGGCGGCGGTCGCCTGGATCCAGGTTTGGTTGGCGACCACACTCCCATCCGCATGCAGGAACCGTGCGGCGATCCCCCGTTCATCCAGCCACTCGGGGCCGGCGCTGCCGAGCAGGAACCCGGCCTTGGCTGCCACGTCAGCATCCAGGCAGCTGGCGCCGGAGGCCGTCACCTGCGTCCATTCCGAGAACGACGGCAGGCCGTTTCGGGGGTCGATCAGATGGTGCATGCGGCGCCCGCCGCGCATCCACGTGCGCCGGGACGGCCCGCTGGTGGCGATCCCGCCGGAGATCACCCGCACCGCGCCGCCGCCGGGCAGGGCCACCTCCAGTCCGCCGCGCGCGGCCAGATCGCCGCCGGCCGACACCCAGCCGTCGCCGGCCATCAGCTCCAGCGCCGCGTCCACCGCCATCGACTTGACCACACCGTTCAGGTCGAGCCGCACGCCGGCGGGGATGCGGAGCAGCATGCCGGCGGTCTGCACCGCCTGCCAGGCGCCCGTCGGCCCGGCCGCCGCGGGCTGGTCGCGGTCGCGCATGAGCGGGAAGTCGCGGTCGTATCCGGCCGCCTCCAGGGCCGCGCCCAGCGTTGGGTCGACCAGGCCGTCGGTCTCCCGGGCTGCCCACCGGGCCCGCTCCAGCGCATCGGCGAAGCCCGCCGACACGATCACCGGCCGGCCTGCCGCCCGATTTACGAGCGACAGCTCGCTGGACGGCAGGAAGCGGCTGAAGCGCCGCTCACGCTCATCGAACAGCTCGCGGATGGTTTCCAGTTCCGGCCCGCTGGCGCCGGCCACGAGCACGTCGCAGCCCATCGCCCGGAAGCTCTCGACGCTGCTCACGAGGACGCCGTCGCCGCGCTGGGAGGAGCCTGCGGCGCACCCACCACGCCGCCCTGCAGCTGGCCCTGCCGGACCGCCGCCTGGAACGAGCGGGGCGCGGTCAACTGCTGCACCGAGTGCCGCACGTGGCCGACCTGGTTTGCCCGCGCGAGCGCCATCGAGGCGGCGAACACCAGCGCCCCGGAGGCGGCCACCAGCAGCTTCGCCCGGCGGGCGCGGCGGCGCGCTGCGGCGATCCGTGAGGTCGTATCAGGCGGCATCATGTGCGTTTTACCGACTCGGAATTGGATCCGGCTTGGGGGTTCCTGTGAGTTTGCCTTGATTGTGAAGTGAACACTCACTAACCTACCACGATGCTCTCCGACAGAACGCGTCTGCGTGCACCTGACCGGCGCGCCGCGATCCTCGACGCCGCCCGCCACGAGTTTGCGCGCAGAGGCTTCAAGGGGGTCGGCATGGCCGAGATCGCGGCTCGCGCGAACTGTTCGGAGCCCATGCTGTACAAGCACTTCGCGTCCAAACACGCGCTCTTCGCCGCGGTGCTTGACGACTCCGCGCGGCGCATGGGTGAGCGGGTGGCGGCGCAGGTGGCGGGGGCCGATGACCCGGTGGCCGCGTGGTTTGAGAATGTCGCCGAGCAGGCGGCCACCGATCCGGACATCGTCGAGCACGCGCGCCTGCGCATGCTCGCCATCTCGCTGGTGGACGACCCGCTGGTGCGCGACGCGGTCACCCGCAGCGCCGCCGCCATGCGCGATCGCACCACCAGCATCCTTGTCACCGCGCGCGAGCGCGGGCATCTGCGAGCGGACGTCGACCTGGAGGCAGTCGCCTGGCTGTGGCTCGGGTTCACCCTGGCCGGAGGCTTCGCCCATGCGCTCGACACGGAGCTGGCGCTGGGCATGTGCCCGCGCATGGCCCGCACCTTTGTCAGCTTGCTTCGATCGCTTCCGACCCCTAGGGAGTCCGCATGACCGCCGAGCACTCGAACCACAAGTGGTGGACGCTGTTTGCGATGTGCTTCGCCCTCTTCATGATCATGCTCGACAACACGATTGTGAACGTGGCGCTGCCCTCCATCCAGCGCTCGCTGCACACCTCGCCCGAGAATCTGGAGTGGACGATCAACTCGTACGTGCTGACGTTCGCCGCACTGATCCTGCTGGGCGGGAAACTGGGCGATAGGTTCGGGCGCAAACGCATCTTCCTGGTCGGGCTGGCGGTGTTCACGCTGTCCTCGGCGGGCTGCGCACTGGCCACCACCGACACCCAGCTGATCGTCGCCCGCACGGTGCAGGGCATGGGCGGCGCGCTGCTCAACCCGCTGTCGCTGTCCATCCTGGTGGCCGCCTTTCCGCGCCAGCAGCTGTCCACGGCGATCGGCGCCTGGGCCGGCATCTCCGGCCTGGGCCTCGCCATCGGGCCGCTGCTGGGCGGCTTCCTGGTCCAGCACTACTCGTGGTCTGCGGTGTTCTGGGTCAACGTCCCGGTCGGCGTGATCGCAACCGGCGTCACCCTGTGGGCGGTGGTCGAGTCGCGCGACCCCAACGCCCGCACGCTGGACATCGTCGGCACGGTGCTGATCACAAGCGCGCTCTTCCTGCTCACCTGGGGGCTGATCAAGACCACCGACAACCCGTGGCTTTCGACCTACACGCTCAGCTTCCTGATCGCCTCGGCGGTGCTGATCGCGCTGTTCATCCTGTGGGAGAGCCGCACCGCGGATCCTATGATCCCGCTCAGCTTCTTCCGCTACCGCGCCTTCACAGTGTCCAGCCTGATCATCACGCTGATCGGTGTTGGCCTCTTCGGCATCATCTTCTACCTCACCCTGTACTTCCAGAACGTGCAGGGCTACTCGCCCCAGAGCGCCGGCATCCGGTCGCTGCCGATGACCATGATGATCCTGTTCGTGGCCCCCATCGGCGGCCGCCTGGTGGTAAAGATCGGGCCGCGTCCCCTGATGACCTTCGGCATGCTGCTGGCGGCCGGCGGCCTGTTCGGGCTCACCTTCCTGCGGGTCGACTCCTCTTACAACATGATCTGGCCGTTCCAGATCATGATGGGCGCAGGGATGGCCATGACCATGCCCTCGGCCTCCTCCACCGGCATGTCCGCCGTCGACCCCACGAAGGCCGGCATCGCCTCGGGCGTGATCAATGCCTCGCGACAGGTGGGCGGCGCGCTCGGGATCGCCGTGCTGGGCGGCATCGGCACCACCCTGGCTGCCTCCAACTGGCACTCCCAGGTTGCCAACCTGCCGCCCGCGCTGCACGCCAGGGCGCTGGCCCTGACCCCGTTGGTGCAGGGCGGGCAGGGCGCCAAGATCACGCAGCTCACCCACAACCCGGCAATCGGCCACCAGGCCCTGCTGGCCTTCCAGCACGGCGTGCGGGGCGCGTTCATCGCCGCCTGCGGGCTGCTCTTCATGGCGGCTGTGGTGGCGTTCGTGGGCATGCGCCGGGTGCCGGCGGCGTCTCGCGCAGGCGCCCAGCCAGCCGCCATCGAGGTGTGATTCCGGGGTGCTGCCGGCGGCCCAGGGCGGGGCCGCCGACAGTCGCCGCCACCCCGCATGGCCAGCGGTTATGCGCGGGGCTAAAGCTCGGCTTGCAGAAAGTCGATGATGACCGCATGACCTCGCTGCCTGTCCCGTCGCGCGGTCCGGGACACGATCATTGGATCGACCGCTGGCTTGCCGCATGCTCCGATCTGGCTGAGCTGGAACGGTCGCACCCGATGACGGATGCTGTGATCGATGAGATCGACGGCCGGATGATCCGTGTCGGCGATCACTGGCTGGCCGATTTCGCGTCCTGCAACTACCTCGGTTTCGACCTCGACCAGCAGATCATCGATGCGGTGCCCGAGTACCTGCAGCGGTGGGGCACGCACCCCAGCTGGTCGCGGCTGCTGGGCAGCCCCGTGCTGTACACCGAGATCGAGGACACGCTGACTCAGCTCCTGGGCTGCCAGGACACGCTGGTGCTCCCCACCATCACCCACATCCACATGTCGGTGATCCCGGTGCTGGCGGCCGGCGGCACCATCTTCCTCGACCGGCGGGCCCACAAGACGATCTACGACGGCTGCCAGTTCGCCACCGCCCGCGGCGCCACCGTCAAGCGGTTCGCCTTCGAGGACGTGGACGAGCTGGAGGTGCTGCTGCGGGCCGACACCGCGCCCACCCGGTTGATCTGCATGGACGGCGTCAACAGCATGACCGGCAACATGCCCGATCTGCAAGCCTTCCTGGAGGTGGCGCGCCGCTACGAAGCCATCCTGTATGTGGACGACGCGCACGGCTTCGGCGTCGTCGGTGAGCGATCGGCAGCCGAGACCTCGCCCGTGGGCATGCGCGGCAACGGCATCGTCCGCCACCTGGGCGAGTCCTACGACCACCTGGTGCTGGTGGCCGGTCTATCCAAGGCCTACTCGTCGCTGGCCGCCTTCATCGCCTGCCCGACCGAGCTCAAGCGGCTGCTGAAGACCGCCGCACCGCCCTACCTGTACTCGGGCCCCTCTCCGGTTGCGTCGCTGGCCACCGTGATCGCAGGCCTTGAGGTCAACCAGCAGCGCGGCGACGCCATCCGCGCCGACCTGTGGCGGAAGACCGCGCGCGTGCTGGACTGCCTGCGCGAGCTGGGCGTGTACACGCCCAACCACTCGGGGCTGCCGATCATCGAGGTGCCGCTCGCCCAGCACGAGGCGATCGCAGATGTCGGCAGGTTCCTGTTCGACCGCGGGATCTACGTGACGCTGGCGGCCTACCCGCTGGTGCCCAGGTCAGAGGTGGGCTTCCGCGTGCAGGTGACGGCGGCCAACACGGACGCCGAGATCGACCGCCTGAATGACACCCTGCGCGAGTTGGCCAAGCGCCACGTGCTCCAGTCCGCGGCCCCCCACAGGAAGGCAGCATGACCGCTCTCGCCACCTCCGCGCCGCGTCGCTTCGGGCTGTGGGCCGCCTATCTGGCGGTCGCCACGGTGCTGACGGCGCTGTACGTGTTCGTGCCCCCCTTCCAGGGCAGCGGTCCTCTCATCAACCTGCTTGGCCTGTCCTCCACGGTGGCCATCGTGATCGGCGTGCGCCGCCACCAGCCGCGCGCGCAGGCGGCCTGGATGTTCTTCGCGGTCGGCCAGTTCCTGTTCTTCAGCGGCGACCTGTACACCTACAGCTACCCGAGGCTGACGGGCGCTGATGTGGGCTTCCCGTCGATCGGCGACGCGATGTACCTGGCGGTGTACCCGGCGCTTCTGATGGGCATGTACATCCTGGTGCGGCGCCGCAACCCCGAGCCCGACCGCTCCGGGCTGATCGAGTCGGCCATCCTCACGATCGGCATCGCGCTGCTCTCGTGGGTGTTCCTGATCGCGCCCAACATCCATGCGGCCGGCCTCACCCACCTGCAGATCTTCGTGTCGGTCGCCTACCCGCTGGGCGACGTGCTGCTGCTGGCCGGCGCCGTCCGTCTGGCCGTCGACCGCGGCAAGCGCGCCCCGGCGTTCTACCTGCTGGCCGCCAGCATCGTCTGCCTGCTGACCACGGACTCGATCTACAACTACATGCTGCTCAAGGGCACGTACAACCACCAGCTGTGGCTGGACGTGGGGTGGATCTTCTACTACCTGCTGTGGGGCGCAGCCGCCCTGCACCCCTCCATGCGCACGCTGGAGGAGCCGGCGGTCGACCATCGCACCCGGCTGACCCCGCTTCGCCTGGGCATCCTGTCGGTGGTGTGTCTGATTGCGCCCGGCATCCGCTTCTGGCAGGAGTGGGGAAACCCCGACGCGGTGATGGTGATCGCAGGTTCGGCCGTGCTGTTCCTGCTGGTGGTGGCCCGGATGGCGCTGCTGGTGCGCGAGGAGGCCCGCACGGCAGCCCGCGAGCTGGCGCTTCGCAATGCCAGCGCCACGCTGGTCGGCGCCGCCGACCCCACCCAGGTGCACGAGGCGGCCGTGTCCGCGGTCGGCGGGCTGGTTGGCGCCTCCGCGGTGCGCCTGGTGGCGCTGTCGGACGCCGGTGTGGAGGTTGTCGCCACCTCGGACGAGGACGCCCGCCTGGGGCTGGTGCCCGGCGACGCCGGCTCATGGCTGGCCTCTGCGCCGCTGGCCGGTGACGGGCCTGCCAAGCTGCCCGCCTACGTGCGCTCAGCGCTTGCCGTGGGCCAGGCCGAGTGCGCCATCGCGCTGCCGCTGGGCGTGCGCGACGGCGCCCGCGGGGTGCTGGTGGTGGCGACCGGCGAGGTCATGCCGCCGTCCACTGAGGTGGCGCTCAGCTCGCTGGCCATGCAGCTGTCGCTGGCCCTGCAGGGAGCGCATCTGGCCCAGGACCTGCACCGCCGTCGCAGCGAGGCCCGCTTCCGCTCGCTGGTCGCCCACTCCAGCGACCTGATCACCGTCGTCAACCGGTCGGGCATCGTGCTCTACCAGAGCCCGTCGGTGGAGAAGCTCCTGGGCTACGGCGTGGACGACATCGAGCGCACCGACTTCAGCGCCCTGCTGCGCGAATCCGACCGACCGCGGCTGGCGCAGGTGCTGGATGCCGACGGCGTGCTGCCGGACGGCCACGTGCTGGACTGCGTGCTCCAGCACCGGGACGGCACCTGGCTGCAGTTCGAGGTGCAGCACACCAACCTGCTGGACGACCCGGACGTGGGCGGCATCGTCCTCAACAGCCGCGACGTCAGCGAGCGGCGGGCGTTCGAGGAGCAGCTGTCCCACCAGGCCTTCCACGACCCCGTCACCAAGCTGGCCAACCGGGCCCTGTTCGCCGACCGCGTCAAGCACGCGCTGGCCCGCTCCGGCCGCGACGACTCCTCGGTGGGGGTGATGTTCATCGATCTGGACGACTTCAAGACGGTCAACGACAGCCTGGGCCACGCGGCCGGCGACTCGGTGCTGCAGGAGGTGGCCAAGCGGCTGGAGGAGGCGGTACGCCCGACCGACACCGTGGCCCGCTTCGGCGGCGACGAGTTCGCGGTGCTGCTGGAGACCGCCGGCGACTCATCGGAGGCGGCCGACGTGGCCGAGCGGATCCTGGTCGCACTCGACCGCGAGGTGCACATCGACGGCCAGCAGATCTACCCCAAGGCCAGCATCGGCATCTGCATGAGCGACGCCGACATGGTCGATGCGGAGGAACTGCTGCGAAACGCCGACCTGGCCATGTACATGGCGAAGCGCGACCGCAAGGGCGGCTACCGGCTGTTCGAGCAGGCCATGCACGCCAAGGTGGTCGAGCGGCTGGAGCTGCGCAGCGACCTGGAGCGGGCCATCGAGCTGGGCCAGCTGGCGGTGCACTACCAGCCGGTCGTGCGCCTGGAGGGCGACACCGTGTACGGCGTGGAGGCCCTGCTGCGGTGGACGCATCCCACCCGCGGCTCGATCTCGCCGGTGCAGTTCATCCCCATCGCCGAGGAGACCGGCCTGATCATCCCGATCGGCCGCTGGGTGCTGCGCGAGGCCTGCGCCGAGGCCGCCGACCTGAACCGTCGGCTGACCGACACACCGCTGGTGATGAGCGTCAACCTGTCGGTCAAGCAGTTGCAGTCGGACTCGATCATCACCGACGTGTCCGATGCGCTGCGGGCCAGCGGGCTGGATCCCAAGAACCTGGTGCTCGAGATCACCGAGTCGGTGATGATGGCCGACGTCGACCTGGCCGTCAGCCGGCTTGAGGGTCTGAAGGCGCTGGGCGTGCGGCTGGCCATGGACGACTTCGGCACCGGCTACTCGTCGCTCAGTTACCTGAGCCGGTTCCCGGTCGACATCCTGAAGATGGACCGCTCGTTCCTGGCCTCCAGGCACACGGTCACCGGCCTGGCCGCGGCCATCGTCGGGCTGGGCGCGAGCATGGGCCTCGATGTGGTCGCCGAGGGCATCGAGCTGCCCGAGCAGATCACCTCTCTGCGCGAGCTGGGCTGCGATCTCGGCCAGGGCTTCCTGTTTGCCAAAGCGATGGACCGCTCCGCGCTCAGCCAGTATCTGCGCGACGAGGCAGCCGGCCCCGCGGACGGCGAGCCGGAATCCCGTGCAGCATAGTTACGAGGGGCTCGACCGCCCCGGCGGCTTCGCCCGCGTAAACCTGCTGGCGCCGCTTCGCCACCGCGACTTCCGGCTGCTGTGGTCGGGCATGACGGTGTCGCTGGTGGGCGACGGCATCTTCCTGGTGGCCATGGCCTGGCAGACCTACGCGCTGTGGAACGCGCCGGCGGCGCTCAGCATCGTCGGTATCGCCATGACCATCCCCACCCTCGCCTTCCTGCTGCCAGGCGGCGTGCTGTCCGACCGGCTCGACCGGCGGACGATCATGCTGGCCGCCGACGGCATCCGCGGCACGGCCATCCTGGCCCTGGCCGCGCTCTCCCTGAGCGGCCATCTGCGGCTGTGGGAGCTGGCGGCGATCGTGGCTGTGTATGGCGTGGGCACCGCCTTCTTCACCCCGGCGTTCGATGCCATCGTGCCCGAGATGCTGCCGGCGGGCGACCTGGCGGCGGCCAACTCGCTCGACCAGTTCGTGCGCCCGGTGGCGCTGCGGCTGGCCGGCCCGGCGCTGGGCGGCTGGCTGATCACGGCCATCGGCGTCGGCTCGGCGTTCGTGGTCGACGCCGCCTCCTTCGCCGCCTCCGCGGTCGCCCTTATCGCCATCCGCACCGCCCACTCGCACACTCGAGCCGAGGGCGAGCCGCCGCTGCGGGCGCTGGTCTCGGGGCTCCACTTCGTGCGCCAGCGGGTGTGGCTGTGGGGGACGCTGATCTCGGCCGCCTTCGCCTACCTGGTGTTCCTGGGCCCGACCGAGGTGCTGCTGCCCTATCTGGTCAAGAACGGCCTGCACGGGTCCGCCAGCCAACTCGGCCTGGTGTTCGCCGCCGGAGGCATCGGCTCCATCGGCTGCGCCGTGATCATGGGCCAGCGCGGCCATCCCGAGCGCGACATCACCTTCATGTACGTGACCTGGACACTGGCCACGCTGGCCGTCGCCGGCTACGGGCTGGCCACCGCGGGCTGGCAGCTGATGCTGGCCTGTCTGGCCTTCAACGCGCTGGAGACCGCCGGCACCATCGTGTGGGCCACGGTCAAGCAGCGGCGGGTGCCGGCCGACATGCTGGGCCGCGTGTCCAGCCTGGACTGGCTGATATCGATCGGCCTCTTGCCGCTGTCGTTCGCGCTGACGGCGCCGGTGGCGGCGGCGATCGGTGTGCGGGCCACCCTGCTGGGCGCGGCCGTGGTCGGCGGCGCGATCACGCTGGGCGCGCTCTTCCTCCCCGGCATGCGCGATCAGCAGGACGATCAGCTGATCTATCCGCCGGCCGCCGGGGGAGCCGATCCGGCCGTGCTGGTGCGGGTGATCACGCCGCACGACTCGATCGCGGCCAGCCGCCTGGATGATTGATTCCACGCCGGCGTGAGGGCTGGGCGAGCGACCAGCCACGCGGCGGCGCGGCATCAATCATCGAAAGGATGAGCCGGTGTGAGCGTCAGTCGGCGCGCACGAGGACGATGCCGTCGCTCGAGCGATCGACCACCCGCCAGGCCGGCTGCAGGGCCAGCGCCGGGCACAGCGTGGGGTGGTAGGTGCAGCTGACCGACAGCACCTGGTAGCCACGGGTCGGACCCATCCAGTTCGTGCCGGCCACCGAGAGATAGTGGGCAAAGGCCAGGAACGCCTTGGGCGGGTAGACCTCGGTGCGCGAGTCGTAGCCGACCCGGCCGGCCAGCGCCGGGTACCGCCACAGGATGGCCGACCCGGTGACGTCGTCGGCCAGGATGCGCGTCCCCGGGTGCGCCAGCGCGTAGCCCGCGGCGTCGTTCACTGCGGTGGACGAGACCGCGGCGGTGTACTGCCTGGGGCTGGACGAGATGACGAAGGCCAGAGCGCCCACGGTGGCCAGCGCCAGCCCGGCCGCGCACGGCCGGGCCAGCCTGCCGAACGGCTGGCCGGCCGGGCGGGCGGCCCGAAGCGCGGACATCGTCTGGGCCAGGACCGGGGTTGCGGCCAGCGTGAACCACACCTGGTAGCGCAGCGTGTAGGCCCCGGCGGCGCCCAGCAGAACGAGGCCTGCGACTTGCACGCGGGGCGTCGCGATGCCGCGCCCGGCGGCATAGGCAAGCGCAATCAGCCCGCCGGTGCCGACCAGCAGGAAGGGCAGGTCGGAGAGCGCGAAGGAGCCCGGCTGCCACTCGGCGATCACCTGCAGCGCGGGGTCGGACAGCAGGCGCAGGTAGTAGCCGACGATCTGCTGGCCGTAGGGCGTGGCCAGCGGGCAGGCGCCCGCCGCGCCGGCCAGGGCCAGGTAGCGCCCAAGCTCGCCGGGGCGGGACGCGCGCAGGCTGGCCAGCCCCCGCCAGCAGCACAGGGCGGCAAACAGCGCGGCGCCCATCAGCACCGAGCCGTGCAGGTTTGCCCACACGATCAGGATCGGCAGGGCCAGCAGATTGCGCGCGCTCCAGCGGGCGCGGTCGAGGTCCGCCAGCATCACCCACAGCAGGCCGGCGAAGAGCGGATAGGCGAAGCTCTGGGCGCGCGTCTCGGCAAAGAACAGCAGCTCGATCAGGGGGCCGCCCAGCACCAGCGCCAGCATCAGCATGGGCGGCGTGCCGCGGCGCATGAGCAGCCCGGCTATCAGGCCCGCCGCGGTGCCGATGGCAAGCGCCGAGAGCGCGCTGACGGCGGCGTTTCCGCCGATCAGCCAGGCGTGGTAGTAGAGCACCTGCGCCAGCCACTGCTGGTCGACCCACGTGCGGCCGTGGGCGGCCACCGATAGCGGGTCGGTGTGCGGCAGGCCGTGCTGGGCGATGTAGCGGCCCGCGGTCAGCGTGATCCAGGTATCGGAGCTGAAGGCCCGGCCCCAGGCCACGGCCACGAAGTCGAAGACGATGGCGGCCACGACCAGCGGCCAGGCCAGCCGGTGCAGGCGGGCGCCCGCCCCCGGCCAGCCGCCGGCGGTGCGCTCTCGCAGACCGCCGCCCGCGCGCTGGATGGCAGAGTCGGTCACGTCTGGGTGGTCATCGGCAGTCACCCGCCCCCAGCTTGAGCGCGAGCCTCAGTTCAACGTTCGCGGTGCCAGCCGGTCGAGCCCGATGCCGCTTGTGAACAGCCGCTCGCGGCGGTCGGAACGTAGTCTGGCCAGCCAGTCGGTGGTGCCGCCGTCGGCCACGGAGATCCGGCCCCGGCCGGCGTCCAGGGTGACCTCCAGCATCAGCCCGTCGTAGTAGCCGCGGCCGCGTGAGCGCTCGTGGTCGATCGCCAGTCCGACGTCAGGATGGCGCGCGCGAAGAGCGGGGAAGACCGCCTCCTGCACGCGTTGCAGCCGGCCCTGGTTGGACGTCGCGTCGGCCACCTCGACCCGCACGTCGCGGATCGTCCGGCCGCTGGCAGCCAACCCGGCCACCAGGTCGAGGAGGGCCTGCAGGTGTTGGTCCAGGGCCTCCATTTCGAAGCCGTATCCAGGCAGTGCGCGGCCGCCGGTGGTCAGCGCGAACAGGTGGAAGTGCTGGTGGAACCCGGCCTCGAACGGCTGCAGCCGCAGCACCCGCTCAGACGAGCACAGGCGCACCGTGCCGGCGCCGGCCCGCCTGCGCAGCGCGCACTCGATGGCGTGGGCGGTGGTCGGGTCAGCCAGCACCTCGGCCGTGCGCACGGTCATCAGCACGCTGCGCGGGTCGACCGTGCCCAGCACGCTGTTGGTGCCCAGTGGACAGACCGGCGCCAGTTGCACGGCGTCGAATGCGGCAGCCGCGGCGAAGGCGATGCCGGCCACCTCGTGCAGGTCGCGGGCGTCCACCTCAGAGGGCGTCAGCAAGTCCTCGCGCTCCCGGTCGGCCAGCAGCTGGGCGGGGGTGCGCGCGGCGGCACGGCGGGCGCTCACGTGCAGCAGCAGCGACTGCAGGTCGGTGGGCGCGATCCGCTCGGACAGCGCATCCGCCAGCCCGGGCACTTCAGCCTCGCGCTCTATGCGGGCGATGATGCGGGTGTCGCGGTCAGTCATGGAGCCCTGGTCTGTCCTGGCAGCGCCTGGCGGTGGCCAGCAGGTGCGGGCCGATGCCGAGCAGCTCCGGCACCCGCTCCAGCGCGCGGGCCGTGTCGAGCACCACGCGCCGCGCCGCCGGGTCGGCCAGCCGCCGCTCCAGATCGGGCAGCGCGAAGGCGATCCCCTCAAGGCTGACCAGGTCGACCACCGCGTCCATGCACGCGTCGTCGAGGTCGAGCGCGCGGGCGTCGCCGACCGCCGCCCGGATCCCGCCGCCGAGCGCGCCGGCGGCAGCCGTCAGCTGCTCGACATGCAGCGCCACCGGGTCGCGGTGGACGACGGTGTACCCGCGCTCGGCCAGCCACAGCGAGTAGCGACCCGGGCCGCCGCCGATGTCGGCAACCGCTGCCGGTGGGCTGGGCACGTGGCGCAGCACGACCTCGGTCGTGCGGGCGAACTCCACTTGACCGAACGGCGTGGCCAGCCGGTCGCGCTCCTGGCCCAACTCGTAGTGCTCGTGAACGAGATCCAGCGGCTCCCGATCGGCCATCTGGCCACCCTAACCGGCCGGCTTCGCCGACGCTCTACGCGCTGGCTGCCTGGTGCAGGCCGGAGGCGTCCACGATGACCGGCGGGGTGCCGGCTCGAACCACGCGGTCGCGGCCGTTGTTCTTGGCCTGGTAGAGAGCGGCATCGGCCTGCGCGACCAGTTCGCCGCGCTCGTCGGCGTCGAGCGGGAAGAGCGCCCAGCCGATCGAGGCGGAGGTGACGCGGCCGGGCAGCGGCTCCACGCCCAGCGCCTTGACGGCCTCCCGGGCGCGCTCCAGCACCTCTTCCACGCCGGCCGGGTCGACCGTCTCCAGGAGCATCGCGAACTCCTCGCCGCCCAGCCGGAAGATGCGGTCGGATCCACGCAGCACCGTGCGCATGGCGTCGCCCGCCTGGCGCAGCACCGTGTCGCCCTCGGGGTGGCCCAGGTGGTCGTTCACCAGCTTGAAGTCGTCGAGGTCGACGATGGCCAGCGTGAAGCCCAGTCCGCGCCGGCTGGACAGGCCCACCCGCCGCCGCAGCTCCAGTTCGAAGGCCCGCCGGTTGGGCAGCCCGGTCAGCACGTCGTGGCCGGCGGCCCGCTCCAGGCCCTCCTGCCGCAGCACCGCCCGCCACAGCGCGGCCAGGTGGCCCAGCATCAGGTCGAGCGTGTGATGGTCGAGGACGTCGCCACGGCCTTCGGCGAAGCACACGGTCGCGTACAGCCCGTCGCCGGAGTCGTCCACCGGCACCGTCAGCCGGCCCAGGCCGTGCGACGCATGACGCGGCGGATCGCCCTCGGCCACGGCCAGGCAGCTGGCCCCGACCGCATCCCGCGGCGCCATGTGCGCAAGCCCGATCAGCTGGCTGCGGGTGGTGGCCGCCTTGGCCTCGATGCTCCACGTCAGCACGGCCTCGATCTGCTTTCCGAAGCGGTGCTCGCGCTCCCGCCGGGTGTCCGAGTCGACCGCCAGCCGCCATGCCTTCTGCAGCAGTATGGCGCCGCCCAGGAGCAGGACCAGCAGGCCGAACAGGCTGGCGGTCAACCGCATCGCGTCGGCCTCCCAGGCCCGCCGTGCGGCCTGGCCGGCGGCGTTTGCGGTCTGCGTTCCAAGCTGCGTCGAGAGCCCCAACAGGCCGCGCTCGAGAGTCGCCGCGCGCACATCCACCTGCGCGGGCGGCGGCGCCGTGGTGCGGCCCCGGCCCAGCGCCGGGCTGTTCGCCGCGCGCTGGTCGGCGTTCCAGCGCTGCACCCCGTCCGCCAGCCGGCGGGCGCGCTTCCAGATCCCTGTGCTGCCTCCCGCGGTTGCCGCGGCTGCCAGCCGGTTGGCGGCCTGGCGGGTGATCCCCGACTCCTCCTGAACGACTCGCAGATAGCCCGGCGAGCGGGTGATCTCCCAGGCCAGGCGGTCGTTCACCTGGCGTTGCACCGACACCTCCAGCGACAGCTCGGCCTGCTGCGCGCGGACGGCTGCCTGCTGGCGGGCCTGGGCCTGGGCGCGGTAGTCGTTGGTGACGATCCGGGTGACCGCGATGGCGGCCATGATGGCCGCCGCCGCCACCACCCAGGCCAGCGCGAACCGCCGGATCTGATCTGAGATCCGTTGGTTTGCGCGCATGCCAAGCCGGGGGGATGCATGCGCAGGGGGAGGCGACTGCATTTACCAAGTCAACACGCCTGCAGCCCGTGATACATCCCCCCGCAGGGGGTTTCGGTGGCAGTTGTTAGGGAGCGCGCCGGTCGGCGGCTACGAAGGCGGCATGGGTGTGCGGCATCCGCTCGGCGAACAGCGTCTCCACGGCCTCGGCGTAGCGGCGGATCTCGCGCTGGGCGTTCTCGGCGTTTCGCAGCGACAGGAAGTTCATCAGGCTGCGGGCGTTGACTGTCCAGTAGAACTCGTGTAGATGCCGACCGGCAGCACGTTGCGGGCCAGTTCCTTGGCCACGCCCCGCTCCAGCAGCTCCGCGTAGGTGCGGTAGGCCTGCCGGTAGGCCTCGCGCTGGGCCTCGCGGGTGTGCTCGGCCAGCTCAGCGTCCACCGGCTCGAAGCTGTATGCGCCCGGCTTGCCGACCTGCGTGCGCACGTCCTCGGCCTCGGGCACGTAGAACTCCGGCTCCAGCTGCGAGTAGCGGGCGCTCCACTCGTTGTAGGAGTTGCGGTGCCGCATCCACTCGCGGGCTACGAAGATCGGGCACTTGACGTGGAACCGGAACACCGAGTGCTCGAACGGCGAGGAGTGCTTCTCGCGCATCAGAAACCGGATCAGGCCCTGGTCGCGCTCGTCCAGCTCGGTCGGAGTGCTGGGCGAACGACACACGGGCTGCGTTCACCACCGACAGGTCGGAAGCCATGCACCCGTCCAGTCGCACGAACCCGTGGTCGAGCACGTCGATCTGGTCGGTGGCTGCCTCCATGACGGCCATCATGCCACCGTACCAGCCGTTATGGACGGAGCAGGCGGCCCCCGTCGATGATGATGTTCTGGCCGGTCACGAAGTCCGCCTCGATGGCGAAACGCACCGCCTGGCACACGTCCGCCGGGCTGCCTAAGCGGCCCAGCGCGGTCTCCTCGGAGTCACCGGCGACGCCGTCCGGCATCAGCACCGGCCCGGGCGCCACCCCGCACACCCGCACCCCGTCTCGGCCCCAGGCCAGGGCCAGCGTCTTGACCAGGTGGATCAGTGCCGCCTTGGCCGCGCCGTGGGCGGCGAAGGCCGGCCACGGCTGCAGCCCGGCCACGTCGGTGATGGCAACCACCACGCCGCCGCCCTGCTCGGCCATCAGCCGGTGCGCGGTCTGGGCCGCGAAGAAGAACCCCTTGGCGGTGGTGTCCAGGGCCTCGTCCCACAGCTGCTCGTCGATGGCGGCCGGCGGGCGCGGTACGAAGCCGCCGGACGGGCAGTGCACGTACACGTCCAGCCCGCCCAGCGCCGCGGCCGCCCGCTCGACCATGTGAGCGGCCCGGGTGGGGTCAGTCACATCGGCCTGTACGACCGCCGTTTCGCGGCCCAGGGCAGCGATCTGGTGGCGGGTGTCCATGGCCGCCGACTCCGACGCGTGGTAGCTGATGGCCACGTCGGCGCCGGCCTCCGCCAGGTCGAGGGCGATCGCCCGGCCGACGCGATGGGCGCCCCCTGCGACCAGCACGCGGCTAGCTTCGATCTTTGGCACTAGATGATTGACTCCACGCCCCCCGCACGCCTGGCCGCGCGAGAGGCTTCGGGGTCGGTCGGACGGCTGGCGGCGCTGCGGCTGTGAACCGTCGCATCGCGGCGTCCTCGCTTCGCGATCTGCGTCATCGCAGATCGCTCAGACCGGTATCCAGCGTTCCGCTGGACACCTTGCCCATACGGGGGCGTGGAATCAACCATCGAGGGGTATGCTAACTGCCCAGACGACACCGCTGGAAGGAGCCCCACAAATGGCATACGACGTGCCAGATCTGCCGTACGACTACACCGCGCTGGAGCCGCACATCGACGAGCAGACGATGCGCATCCACCACGACAAGCACCACCAGGCCTACGTGGACAAGGCCAACGCCGCGCTGGAGGGCACCGAGTGGGCCGACAAGCCGGTCGAAGAGGTGCTTCGCGAACCTGTCCTCACTGCCCGCCGACAAGCAGGGCCCGGTGCGCAACAACGCCGGCGGCCACGCCAACCATTCGCTGTTCTGGACGGTGCTCGGCCCCGACGGCGGCGGCACCCCGTCGGGCGACCTGGGCGACGCCATCAACGTCCACCTTCGGCGGCTTTGACGCCCTCAAGAAGCAGCTGATCGACGCCGGCGTCAACCGCTTCGGGTCGGGCTGGTCGTGGCTGGTGGTGGACGGCGGCACGCTGAAGGTGACCCGCACCGCCAATCAGGACTCGCCGATCTCGGACGGCCAGACGCCGATCCTGGGCATCGACGTGTGGGAGCACGCCTACTACCTGAAGTACCAGAACCGCGGCCTGACTACCTGGCGGCGATCTTGAACGTCGATCGACTGGAACGCGGTCGGCGAGCGCTACGCCGCCGCCCGCTCGGCCACCGCAGCGGTCTGAGCACTCCGGCGACCGGTACACTGGCGCGAATTCGGGGGCGGGCGGCCCCGCGCCCGCCCCCGCCAGGTTTCGCCAGGGAGCGATGTGAGCGCCAAGACCATCGTCTTCTTCCCGGAGGGCGCCTTCGGCCCGACCAACAACTGCGTCGGCATCGGCGAGCGTGCTGCAGGCCCGCGGCCACCGGGTGGTGTTCATCTGCGAGGAGTCGTTCGCCGGCACGCTGGAGGCGCGCGGGTTCGAGGAGCGGCTGATGCGGCTGGGCCCGCCGCCGGAGGTGGAGGAGGCGCCAGGGCAGTTCTGGAAGGACTTCATCCGCGACACCGCGCCGGTCTTCCGCACGCCCACGATCGAGCAGCTGGAGAGCTTCATCCAGCCCACCTGGCAGGCGCTGCTGGACGGCGCCCGCTACGTCGATCCACGGCTGCGGAGATCATCGACGAGCTGGCTCCCGACGTGATCTGCGAGGACAACGTGCCGGCTTCCCGGCGCTGCCGGCCAGCGGCCGCGCCGTGGGTGCGGATCGTGTCCTGCAACCCGGTCGAGATGAAGGACGCCGACGTGCCGCCGGTGTTCTCCGGCTACGCCGCCGCCGACCGGGCCGGCTGGGGTGAGTTCCGGGCCGAGTACGAGCGCACGCACAGGCCCATGTGGGGGGAGTTCGACGCCTTCGTGCGCGAATGCGGCGCGCCCGGACTGCCCGATCTGGAGTTCATCCACGAATCGCCGTGGCTGAACCTGTACGTCTACCCGGGCGAGGCCGACTACCCGCGGGCCCGCCCGTTGGGCGAGCGCTGGCAGCGGGTGGACTCGTGCGTGCGCGCCTCCGATGCCGAATTCCGCCTCCCCGAATCGTTGCGCGGCGGCGACGGCGCGCTGGTCTACCTGTCGCTGGGCTCGCTGGGATCGGCCGACGTGGGTCTGATGAAGCGGCTGGTCGATGTGCTGGGCACGACCCGGCACCGCTTCATCGTCTCCAAGGGGCCGTGCCACGACGAGTACGAGTTGGCGCGCCAACATGTGGGGCGAGGAGTTCCTGCCCCAGCCGTCGGTGCTGCCGCAAGTCGACCTGGTCATCACCCACGGCGGCAACAACACGACCACCGAGTGCTTCCACTTCGGCAAGCCGATGGTGGCCCTGCCGCTGTTCTGGGACCAGTACGACAACGCCCAGCGCGTGCACGAGACCGGCTTCGGCCAGCGCCTGGCCACCTACGCCTTCACCGCCGGGGAGCTGACCGGCGCCATCGACCGGCTGCTGGCCGACGCCGACCTGGCGACCCGCCTGGCCGGCATCGCGGCACGACTGCAGGCCTCCCCGGGGACAGTGGCCGCGGCCGACGCGATCGAGCAGGTGGCCCGGGACGGTGGGGCTGCCGATGGTTGATCGATAACCGCCGTGAGGGCTGGGCGGCGAGAACCAAGCGATGGAAGGACGCAGGGAGCGCCGATACCGGACGTATCGGCGCGACCGAGGACGCACCAGCGCGCAGGTTCACAGCCGCAGCCCCAGCCACGCAGCACAGAACCATCAGCATATGAGGCGACCAGCGCCGCGGGGGTTGTCGATCAACCATCTTGAGCCGACGCCCGAGGCGGTGGCCGCGGCTCGCTGGTACGGCGGCAAGCCGCGGGCGGTGGCCGCGGTGGTCGAGCTCGACCGGCTGGCGCTGGATGCCGGCGGGCTGCGCGTGCTGGAGGTGGCAATCGAGGGCGGCGGCTTGGAGCGCTACCTGTGGGTGGACGGGCTGGTGGGGGAGTCGCTGCTGCGGCTGCTCGAGTCGGGCGGCCGCCGAGGCGAGTTTGGGTTTCACCCCAGCCCGGCGCTGGGCGGCCTGCTGCCGGCGGCCGGTGAGCGGCCGATCGGGCTCGACCAGTCCAACACCTCGATCGTGGTCGGCGGGCGGGCGGTGGTGAAGCTCTACCGGCGGTTGGAGCGGGGAGCCCATCCGGAGATCGAGTTGGGCGCCCATCTGACCGCGGCGGGCTTCGCGGGTGTGCCGGCCTTCGCCGGCTGGGTGGAGTGGAACGGCCACCCGGTGGCGATGATCCAGGCCTTCGTCCCCGGCGCCCGCGACGGCTGGGAGTGGGCCGCAGAGCTGGTGCTGGACGGGCAGGTGGGGGAGATGGCGCGGATCGGAAGCCTGGTGGCTGGGATGCACGCCGCCCTGGCCACGCTGGGCTCCGGCCCGGCCACGCCGGCCCAGCTGGCGGCCTGGCGGAGTGAGGCGGCCGTGCAGCTGGAGCGGGCGATCGGCACGGCGAGCGGCGATGCCCGGGCGCTGCTCGAGCGCTCCCGCCCGGCCATTGGCCGCGCCCTGGATGGGCTGACCATGGCCGCCGACGCGACCGTGCAGCGGGTGCACGGCGACCTGCACATCGGCCAGGTGCTGCGGGCCGGCGATCGGCTGCTGGTGGTCGATCTGGAGGGCGAGCCGGCCCGCCCGCTGGCCGAGCGCTCGGCCCCCGGGCTGGTGCTGCGCGACGTGGCGGCCATGCTCCGCTCGTTCGACCACCTGGCCCGCCACGTGCAGCACGACCGGGCGCCCGGTCTGGCGGTCCAGCCCTGGATCGGCGCCGCGCGGGAGGCGTTCCTGGACGCCTACGGCCCGGTGGACGGCCTGCTGCTGGAGGCGCTCGAGGTGGAGAAGGAGTGCTACGAGTTCACCTACGCCGCCGGCTATCTGCCGGAGTGGGAGTACGTGGCGGTGGCCGGCATGAAGTGGTTACTGGACGTCAGATGAGCGATCTGCACCCCGAGCGGTTCATGGACGACGTGCTGGACACGCCGCGGGCGCTGCGTGCGACCGCCGACCTGCACGCGGCCGGTGGCCCGCTGGGCCGGCTGGGCGCGCTCGAGCCGCGGCCGCGGCGGGTGATCTTCCTGGGCATGGGGTCGTCCCGGTACGCGGCCCTGGTGGCTGCCGCTGTGCTGCGCAGCCGGGGCGTGGACGCGGCCGTCGAGATGGCCTCCACCGGGCTGCCGCAGCCACCCGCGCCGGACACGCTGGCGATCGCGATCTCGGCCGGCGGCGGATCGCAGGAGACGCTGGCGGCGCTGCGCCGGCACCGCGGCCGAAGCCACGTGGTGGCGGTCACCAACCGTCCCCGGCGGCCGTTCGCACGCGAAGCCGACCTGACCCTGGCGCTGGCCGCCGGCGAGGAGGTGAGCGGCGTCGCCTCCAAGACCTACGCCTGTACGCTGGCGGTGCTGCTGCTGGCCGCCGGGCGGTTCATGGGCGAGCCGGCGTTGGGCCGGATGCTGGTGCGAGCGGGCGCCGATGCCTGCGAGCGGGTGCTGGATGGGCACGACCGCTGGCTGGAGCAGGCCGCCGATCTGCTGGGTGAGCGGGCGCTTCACGTGCTGGCGCCGGCGGAGCGGTTCGGCTCCGCCGAGCAGTCCGCCCTGGTGCTGCGTGAGGTGCCGCGGGTGCGCGCCGACGCATGCGAGACCGGCGACTGGTCGCACGTCGACGTCTACCTGACCAAGCGTCCGGGCCTGGCGCCTCCTGCTGCTGCGCGGGTCGGCATGGGAGGACGAGGTGATGGCGTGGGCGACGCAGCGCGGCGTGCCGGTGGTGACGGCAGGCGGTGCGCTGCCCCAGGCGGCGGTGGACGTCGCGCTGCACGACGGCGGCGATGCGCTGGTGCGGGCGCTGACCGAGGTGCTGGTGGCCGAGTTGGTGGCCGCCGAGCTGTGGCGACGCGACCCGATCTGACGTCCATGCGGATTGCGACCCGCTGGTAACCGGCCCCCAGCGCCGGGCGGCGGGTCGGTATCGTGCACCACGCGTGACCCTGCCCAACTGGATTTCGGTCGGCCGCATCCTGCTGATCCCGGTCTTCATGGTCGTCCTGCTCGGCCATGTCCCGGGCGGCGACTATCTGGCGGTGGGCGTGTTCGCGCTGGCTGCCGTGACCGACACGCTGGACGGGTACCTGGCCCGCAGTCGCGGCAGTCGACCACGACGTTCGGCAGTCTTGCTCGACCCGCTGGCCGACAAGCTGCTGGTGTCGGCGGCGCTGATCTCGCTGGTCGAGCTCGGCCGGGTGGCGGCCTGGGTGGCGATGGTGATCATCGCCCGCGAGTTCATGGTCAGCGGCCTGCGCATGGTGGCCGCCAGCCAGGAGCGGGTGATCGCGGCTTCGCAGTGGGGCAAGGTCAAGACCACCGTGCAGGTGGTGGCGCTGATCGCGCTGATCGTGGACAACCCGCCGCACACCGCTGACCACGGTGCTGGTGGCGGTGGCCGTCGCGGTCACCGTGTGGTCGGGGATCGAGTACTTCATCGACGCGCGCGACGTGCTGCGCAGCGCCGGCATGATCGCCGACGCTCTGGCCGATTGCCGCCGGCTACGTGTTCGGGTCGATCCCGTTCGGATATCTGGCCGGCTGGGTGCGCGGTGTCGACCTGCGGGCCAGCGGGCCGCGGCAACACCGGCGGCACCAACGCGGTGCGGGTGCTCGGCCCGAAGTTCGGCGTGCCGGTGATCGTGCTGGACGTGCTGAAGGGCGTGGCAGCGGTGGTGCTGGCCCGCTGGGTGGGCGGGGTCGACATCGGCGTGGCGGCTGCCGCCGCGGCCATCCTCGGCCACACCTTCCCGGTCTTCCTCGGCTTCGGCGGTGGCAAGGGCGTGGCCACCGGGTACGGCGCCACCGTCGCCCTGGCCCCGATCGTGGGCCTGCTGTCGCTGCCCATCTGGCTGCTGGCCTCGTTTGCCAGCGGCTACGTGTCGGTGGGCTCGATCTTCACGGCCATCGCCATCCCGACCCTGTCATTCGTGTTCGACGAGCCGCGGGTGGTGCGCGGCTTCCTGACCGCGGCCGGGCTGCTGGTCATCCTCCGCCACCGCGGCAACATCGCGCGCCTGCGGGCCGGCACCGAGAACAAGACCAACGTGCGCGGCTGGTGGGCCCGCCGGGCCGCCACCCGAGCCGACTAAAACGGGGCCAGGCCCCGGCTCAAAGCTGTCAGGAAGAGCCCGGTGCCAGGCACGTGCCTGGAGGTCGTTCCTTAATGACGTCGTCACGAGGCGCAGGATGCGGGCACGCTGGCAAGGATCGAGCGGCGAGCGGAGCGCAGGCGTGGTTTCACCACGTTGAGCACCGCACGCCGCGTGGGACGCAGCCAGCGTGCCCGCAGACCAGCCGCAGCAGACGTTCATTGAGGAACCACCTCCTGGCACCGGGCTTTGTCGCATGGCGGTGCCGTCGCCGCCACCTGAGCGCAGGGGTCTGGCATCTGTCACGCCTTGCGTGACAGTGCCTGACCCCGGTTTTCGGGTTCAGCCGGTCTGCTCCAGCCAGGCCCGAGCCGTCGTGTGCCCGGGGGCGACGGCCGTGCCGGCCATGTCCGCCCGCAGCTCTCCCACGGTGCCGTGCCGTTCGGCCAGCACGTCGTGGTTGTGGATGGTCTCGTGGTTGATCTGGCGACCGAGTAGGAAGCAGCCATCCGACAGGTCGGAGTAGTGCTCGAGGATGCCAGCCAGCATCAGCCGCACGGAGTCCTCGACGAAGCGCGGATGCAGGTGCGCCTGCTCGACCACATGCAGCTCGTCCGGCCGCTTCAGGAGTTCGAACACGGGCGCGCTCATGGCGTTCTCGGCGATCCCGATCAGGTCGCGCGCGTCCACCTCGCGCTTGGTGCCGATCATCAGTGTTGCCTCGGCCCGCTGGTTGTGCGTCGCCGCCGGCAGCAGCTGGAAGATCTCGTCGATCTGGGCCTCGTCGTAGCCGGCCTCGGCCAGCCTGCCCTGGGCCCGCTCGCGCACCAGCCCCTGCGCGCACGGGCAGGCGTTCAGACCGCGCACCTGCACGCCGACCATGCGCCGGGCGCCGTTGCCGTTGGCCAGCGCGTGGCCGATCAGGTGGTAGATCTCCTGGGTTGGCAGGTTTGACACCGGTGTGATGCGGGTGACCGGGAACTTGGCCTTGATGGTCACCTCCGAGCGCACCGCCTGCTGGCGCTCCACCACCCGGGCGGCGATGTGCTCGGCCAGGTCCTCGACGTGCAGCGCCTCGCCGATCACCACCCCGTCGATGGCCTCCGCCACCGTCTCCGGGAAGCGCGACATGTGCACGCCCTTCTGATCCGGGTCGAGGTCGACGAAGCAGTCGATATCGGCGTAGTAGACGAGTTCGGTGCCGGCATGGGCGATCCGGATCACCTTCTGCACGCCGGTCACGCCGGCGCGCGTCAGCGCCAGCCTGACGTCGGGTGCGGTCGCCTGCAGGTCGTGTGTAAACGTGGTCATGTCAGTCATGTCCGGAATGCTAGACCCCTACCCGTGTTAGAGCTTCTTACTCCCGTAGCAGTCGTGACAGGCGGCGGTCGGCCAGCGGCTTGCCCCCGGTCTGGCAGGTGGCGCAGTAGAAGATCGTGTAGTCGTCAAACGACACGCTGCGGATGCGATCGCCGCAGCGCGGGCAGGGCTCGCCGGCCCGGTCGTGGACGGCATACCCGCGGTCGGCCTTGGTGGTAAGACCATTGCTCGAGAGCGGCACCAGGCGCTCGACCGCGCCGCCCAGGACGCCGGTGATGGCGGCGTGCAGGGCCGCCACCTGCTCGTCGCTCAGGGCGGCGGTGCGGGTGTACGGCGAGAGCATCGCGGCGTGCAGGATCTCGTTGGCGAAGGCGCGGCCGATGCCTGCGATCGCACGCTGGTCGCGCAGAAAGCCGTGCAGTTGGTGGGTATGGGCGGTCATCGCCTCCCGCAGCGCGGGCACGTCGAAGCGCAGGGTCGAGCGGCTCCGGGCCGAGGTGGGCAAGCTCCGCCGCGAGCTGATCGGGTGTCCACAGCCAGGCTCCCGCCCGCCGCTTGGAGCCGCCCTCGCTCATGACCAGGCAGGTGCCGCCGGCGAAGCGCACCGTGAGCACCGCCGACCGGGCGGGCTTCTGAGTCACCGCCAGCTTCCCGGCGCTCATCAGATGGATGACCAGCGTGTTGCCGTCCTCGGCCCGAAACAGCAGCCGCTTGGCCCGCCGGCCGATCACCGTGAAGCGCTGGCCGATCAGCGCCGAGACCGGCGGGTCGATGGTCTTCACGGTGGCGAAATGCGCGGTCGGCACCGCCTCGATCGGCTCGGCGGTCAGCCGCTCGCGCTGGGCGATCACGAACGCCTCCAGCTCGGGCAACTCGGGCATGCTGCGATGCTACCGGGCGTGGACTGCCCGCCCGCCATCGTCACCGCGCGCCGCGGCGGGCTGGCCGAGTCCACCCACCAGGTGCACGTGGCGGTGGCCGACGGGGAGGGCAGGTTGGTGGCATGGGCCGGCGACCCGCACCGGCTGACGGTGCTGCGCTCTGCTGCCAAGCCGTGGCAGGCGGGGCCGCTGGTGGATTCGGGCGCGCTGGACGGCTTCGGCCTGGACGACCGCGTGTTGGCGGTCGCCTGCGCGTCGCATCTGGGACACGCCGCACACGCGCGCGAGGTGACCCGCGGCCTGGCGGCTGCCGGGTTGGACGCCGCCGCGCTTCGCAACACGACCGGGCCGGCCGAGCAGCGGCTGCGTCACAACTGCTCGGGCAACCACATGGGGTTTCTGCTGGCCAGCGTGCACAGCGGCTGGGCGATGGACGACTACCGCCGGCCCGACCACCCGTCCCAGCGGGCGGCGCTGGCCAAGGTGGCGGAGGGGGCAGAACTGCCGACCAAGAGTGTTGCCACCTGCACCGATGGCTGCGGCGTGCTCGCATTCGCGCTCGAGCTGGCCACGATCGCCGCCATGTATGCCCGCATGCCGGCTCAGCTGCCGCGTCAGTGGGCGGCCATGCGGGCCCACCCGGAGCTGGTGCGCGGTGAGGGCGGCCCGGACACGGAGTTGATGCGGCACGTGCCCGGCTGCGTCGCCAAATCCGGCGCCGAGGGTCTGCAGGGCGTGGGCCTTGCGGATCTCGGTCTGGGCATCGCGGCCAGGGCTGAAGACGGCAACGGGCGCGCGATCCCGCCCGTGCTTGTGGCGGTGCTGGGGACGCTGCTAGGCTGGGCGGAACCCCCGCAAGGGTTGGCGGTGTTTGTTGCACCCGAGCTGCGAAACAGCCCTGGAGATCAGGTCGGACGTGTGGAAGCGAGTGTCCGGCTGCACACTTCCGCGGGAACTTCGCTGTAGCTGGTGCATAGTCTCGCCTGCGCCCGCGTGGGTTGCGGGGAGAAAGTTTGCCCACGCGCCTTTCGGCTGTGGATAACCGGGGCTATACTGCCGTCGTCTGCGTTCCAGGTACTCCCACTCTCACCGGCGGGCGCTGCCGCATTCCGTCGTTTCGAGGGTGAGCCCAGAGCTTCTGGGTCAGTCAACCCACGACCGTTCGCCGAGGGGGCCCATGCTGACCACCGTCGAGATCACCCTTCCGGATAACGAAGAGATCAAGGCCCTGGTGCAAGAGGGGCACGAGAAGGGATATGTGACCTACGACGAGGTCGCAGCAGCCCTCGAGGAGATCGAGCTCACCAAGGAGCAGCTCGAGGATTTCTACACCTACCTGCTCGAGCACAACATCGAGCTTCTGGATGCGGAATCGCGCCAGACCGCCCAGCAGGACGCCGTCCTGCACGGCGAGAAAGCGCCCGAGCTCGACCTGACGGTCGAGCCCAGCCTCGACTCCCTGCGCCTGTACCTGCGCGAGATCGGCAAGGTGTCGCTGCTCACCGCCGACCAGGAGGTCAGCCTGGCCAAGCGCATCGAGCGCGGAGACATGCAGGCCAAGCAGCAGATGATCGAGGCCAACCTGCGCCTGGTGGTGTCGATCGCCAAGGGCTATCTTGGCCGCGGCCTTTCCTTCCTCGACCTGATCCAGGAGGGCAGTCTGGGCCTGATCCGGGCGGTGGAGAAGTTCGACTACCGCAAGGGCTACAAGTTCTCGACCTATGCCACCTGGTGGATCCGCCAGGCCGTGACGCGGGCGATCGCCGACAAGGCGCGCACCATCCGCATCCCTGTGCACATGGTCGAGAAGCTGAACCGGGTGGTGCATATCGAGCGCCAGCTGGTGCAGCGGCTGGGCCGCGAGCCGCGGCCCGATGAGATCGCGTTCGAGCTGTCGATGACGGCCGACGAGGTGCGGGAGATCCTGCGCATGGCGCAACTCCCGGTCAGCCTGGAGAAGCCGGTGGGCGAGGAGGAGGAGTCCGAGCTGGGCGATTTCGTCCAGGACGAGCAGGCCGTGTCGCCGTTCGAGTCCGCCACCATGACCCTGCGCCGGGAGGACATCGAGCGGGCGCTGGACTCGCTGCCGGAGCGTGAGCGCAAGGTGATCGAGCTGCGCTTCGGGCTCAAGGGCGAGCAGCCGTACACCCTGGAGGAGGTCGGCCGGGCGTTCGGCGTCACCCGCGAGCGGATCCGCCAGATCGAGAACAACACGCTCAAGAAGCTGGAGGGCCTGCCAGAGGCGCAGGCCCTGCGAAACGCCGACTGAGCGCGCCGAGGCGGCTCTCCGCGTGATCTAGAATCCCGCTTCGCCCGGGAGGGTGTCCGAGTGGTTAAAGGAGACGGGCTGTAAACCCGTTGGCTCTGCCTACAGAGGTTCGAATCCTCTCCCTCCCATGAGCTTCCGCCCTGGAAAGAGGGGGCTCGCGGGGGAAACCCTGGTTCCCCCGCGTCCTTCGATTCCTCTCCCTCCCATAGCCCTATGTTGGCCGTGTGCCGACGACCGGCGAGACGTGGATGACGCCGCTGCACGGCGAGATGGTGGTGGCGATCGTCAGATGGCTGTAGGCGTTGGGCGGCGTCACCTCCAGGCTGGCGGCCTGCGGGCAGGAGTTGCTCGACACGTCGGAGTAGCCGGCGTCAAACCAGGCGTGACCGCCGGGCGCGAGAGTCACGGTCTGCTCGGGCAGCGTCGGCACGACCACCGACGGGGAGCGGATCACCGAGGTCGGCAACGCGCTCCCGGTGCTGCCAACCAGGCCAAGGCCGGGATATCCGTACAGGGAGCAGGTGGCCGGGCCGCGGTTTGTGAACCGGTAGGTGAGGCCCACCGAGCCGGCTGCGCCGTCTCGGCGCACCTGGGCGACCGCGAGCTGGGAGCTACGGCAGCGCGGAGTGCCCGCCGACACCGAGCCGGTGGTGGTTCCCGTCGACGCGGTGACGGTGCTGGTCACGATCTGCGTGACGGTGGTCTGCGAAGACGACGTCGTTGCCGCTGAGCCGCAGCCGGCCCCCACGAGTGCCGTGGCTGCGAGCGTCCCGGTGAGCGAAAGCAGGTGGTGTGTCATACGGCCAGCATACGGAGGCGAGGTCGCAGTACGATTGCCGCCTGGTGTCAGTTGTGTCACGGCTCATGCCGGGGCGCACTGGCCCGAAAACGCCGAAGCGCCCGAGGCGGATTCGGGCGCTTCGATCGTGGGAAGCGTTCTCTGTGCACCGGAACGGTGTGAGCGAGGACCGGGCACGAGTGCCGCTTCCCCAGCCGCCGCTATCTGTGGCGGCAAACTTCGCTGGTGTGGTCTAGGGCGTCGCCTCTTCGCGGACGGCCGCGTGCTGGGCGGCGTCCACGTGCTCGATGAACACGTCCGAACCGGGGTAGACGACCGTCTCGTAGCCGTCGTCCTGCCAGCGCACGCGGTAGGGCGGCCCCCCGTCTGTGCCCAGCACCTCGAGGATCTCGGCGTCTCGGGGCGACTGCCCGAGCCGGTGCGCACGCACCACCAGCCGATCGCCGACGGCGATCTTGTCAGGCAGTGGTTCAAATCCCGTTCCCATGGCAGTCCTCCTATTCGATCTGCCCACGCAGTCTGGTCGAGCAACGGTGAGGGGGCATCGGTGCCAGTGCCGATCCGGTGTCGGGGGATTCCCCTACGGGCGGACGGCGAGCACCGCGGATCCGCCGATGCGGCCGTCCGCCAAGCGCTCCAGCGCCTCGTTGGCCTGGGCGAGGCCGAATACCTCGGTATGCGCTCGCACAGGGATCTCGGCTGCCAGGTCGAGGAACTCGCGGGCGTCGGCGCGGGTGAAGTTGGCCACCGAGCGCATCGACCGCTCCCGCCACAGCAGGTCGTAGGCGAACTCGGGCATGCTGGTCGAGGTGGATGGCGTTGATGGCCACCGTGCCGCCCGGGGCAACTGCGCGCAGGGCGTCGACCACCACCGACCCGACCGGCGCGAAGGTGATGGCGGCGTCCAGCGGCGCGGGGGCGGGTTCGTCGTAGCCGCCGGCCCACGCGGCGCCCAGTTCGATCGCCCGGCCGCGCTCGCCTGGCTGCGTGAGTATGCGTACACCTGGCAGCCCCGGTGGATGGCCACCTGGATGGCCAGATGGGCCGAGGAGCCGAACCCGAAGAGGCCCAGCCGGCCGCCCGGCTGGATGCCCGATAGGCGCAGCGAGCGGTAGCCGATGATGCCCGCGCACAGGAGCGGCGCCGCATCCAGGTCGGCCACGCCCTCGGGCAGCGCGAAGGTGAACGAGCGGGGGGCGACCACCAGTTCGGCATAGCCGCCGTCTGCCGTCCAGCCGGTGAACTCGGCCTGCTCGCACAGATTCTCGAGGCCCGCGGTGCAGTAGCGACAGGTGCCGTCGGTGCGATGCAGCCAGGCCACACCCACCCGCTCGCCGGTCTCGACATCGCGACCAACGATCTGGTGGCCGGGGACGACCGGCGAGCGCCGCATGGGGATGTCGCCCGAGACGATCTGCAGGTCGGTGCGGCAGACGCCGCAGGCGGCCACCTCGATCAGCACCTCGTCCGGGCCCGGCACGGGGTCCGGCAGTTCGCGCTCGACCAGCCGACCCGGCGCTTCTAAGAGCATCGCCCGCATGGCCGGCCAGGCTACACGGCTTCGCCCCTCGAGAACGCACGGTGCACCGGAAAGTCGCGCACCTGGTCGGGTTCGGGCAGGCCGTGCCGCTCGCGCAGCGCCCGGAACCCCTCGCCCAGGAAGAACCCCTCGAACACCTCGCGGTTGGGGCAGGTGTCGACGAGCACGATCCCGTCCGGAGAGCGCAGGCACAGGTGCAGCTGCATGTTGGCGGCCGGGATCTCGGCCACCATCTCGTCGTAGCATGCGAGCAGCCGGTCGGGATCGCCGGTGAATGTCCAGATGGATGCGTGCATCAGGCCTTCGCGTGATGGATTCGGGTGTACGGGCGGGTGAAGCCGAGCCGGCCGAAGTAGTCGTAGGCCGGCGTGTCGAGGTCGCGAGACGGCGCCTCGATGTCGGACACGAAGAGCCGGGCGCCGTGGGCCAGTCCGTCGCGCACGATCGTCTCGCACAGCGCTGCGTCGGGCGCGAAGTCCTGGGTCATCAGGCCGGGCACAGGCCCGTCCATGCCCAGCCAGGCCGCGCCGTCGGGCCCGATGTACATGCCCCGGCAGGCGACGATGACGCCGTCCTCGCGGGCCACGTACTGGTGCCAGCCGGGGCGCCCGATCAGCCGCGGCAGCCACGGGCCGGTGTCCAGCCGGTAGGTCGTGTCAATGAAGTCGGCCCACTCGCGGGCGGTCTCGCGGGTCACGCGCTCGACCGCGATCTTGCGATCCGGCGCGGGTTCGAGCGTTACGGCCGGGCGGTCGCCGCGCACGATCCGGTCCTGCCGGTCGAATGCTTCCAGACCGCGGTCGGCCAGCCAGCGTCCGTACTCGGCCGGCCGGCAGTGGGGCATCGACTGCACCAGGAACATGTCGATGCCGGCCTGCTCGTAGCCGGCGATGATGTCGTCGATCTCCCGCTCCGAGGCCGGGCGCAGCACGCCCAGACCGATCGCGCGGCTGAAGTAGCGGCGGCCGGTGGCCGCCCAGCTCAGCACCAGCGTGCCATCCACCCGGCAGGTGGAGTGGCCGGCGGCGGCCGCCCAGTCCGCAGGTGCGGCGGCGTACAGATCCTCCCAGGCCCGCGCCTCTGCAGCCTCGAATCCCGCGGTCGTGGCGGCGTCCACCGCAGCGGTGGACATGGATGCGTCGAGTGAGACTCCGCCCATCACGGCCTTCCTTTCCGACGAAGTGTCTAGACATAGTGTCTAGTTCGTCGGCGATGGTAGCGCATGTCGGACGCCCTGTCTAGACTGTCTGTCCATGTCGAGTCGTCCGTACCCCGCTCGCAGGCCTGGTCGTTCCCAGGCCACCCGCTCTCGCATCATGGCCGCTGTGCGCGAGCTGCTCACCGAGGGCGAGTTTCACGCCGCGACCATGGAGCAGGTGGCCGACCGGGCGGGCGTCTCGCGGGCCACCCTCTACCAGCACTTTCGCTCGCGGCTTGATCTGGTCGATGCGATCTGCGAGACGTTCGCGGTCAACCCCGCGCTGCTCGAACTGCGCGGGGTGGTGGAGGGCGAGGACGCCGACGCGGCGCTGGCCCAGACGATCGCCCTGGTGGTGCGTTTCTGGGGCTCGGAGGACGGCGTGCTGCGCGAGCTGTACGGCGTGGCGGCCGTGGATCCGGCCGCCCAGGCGCTGGTCGATCGCCAGCGGGCAGACCGTCGTGGAGAAATGGAGCGGCTGGCCCGGAATCTCGGCCGGGCAGGCCGTCTGCGCCAGGGACTGAACCCGGCCCGAGCCCTGCCGGTGCTGATGCTGCTCACGAGCTACGAGAGCCTGCGCGAGCTGCGGGCCGCCGGTCAGTCCGACCGTCAGGCGACCGCGACCCTGAGGGAGGCCGCGCGCGAGTTGCTGATCGGCTCCCCGGATCTCGCCTAGAATCCCCGAGCGCCCGCCCTCTTAGCTCAGTTGGTAGAGCACCTCCATGGTAAGGAGGGGGTCAACGGTTCGAGTCCGTTAGAGGGCTTGCGGTTTGCGGCCTGGTTGAGCGGAATCTGGCGGGCGAGCTCGTCGCACGGCTCGCCACCGGGGGCACCGCAGGAGGCACGCCGCTAAGGCGCCACCTGATTTTGCGTGCCACCGTCTCTGGTGGGCCGTTCTTTGTCCAGCTCCCTTCGCCTCGGATGGGCCGGCCTTGCCTTCTGGAGTGCATGGTTGGGCCACTCACTCGCGACGGGCTCTGGTGGTCTCTGAAGCTTGGGGGCACCTTGGGGCACGCGCTCACATTGTTCAGCCGTCACCGTCCAAGTTGGCGCGCGACCGCCTGGATGCCACCCAGGAGGTCGACTCATGCGGGGCTAGGCGGCTGCCCACGCGGCGCGTAGGTCGGCTGCGCGACGGCCGAGTTGGTCTGCCCAGTGGCCTGTAGGTGTTGAGCGTGAGCCGGACGGATTCGTGGCCCATTTCGATTGAGAGGTCGGCGAGGGCGACGCCGGCCAGTAGCGAGAAGTAGGCGAAGGTGTGGCGCAGTGCGTAGGGGCCGCGGCGCTCGACGCCGAAGAGCGCCAAGGGTGGCGGGTTACGTCTGCGGGTTACCTGGGCGCGGTGCCATTGTTAGCCAGGCGTTCTCGACCGCGCCAAAGAACCGACTCCGTTCGGTGTCAATCCAGCTTCTGAGTGCTGGGTCGTCGAACGTCGTTTGCGCCATTGCTGGTGTCGAGAATCCGATCAGCCCGAGTCCGTCCCACGTGGTACCGGCCGGTGTCCACGAGTCGACGACGAAGAAGCGCGTCTCCTGGACGTCCTCGAGGGCGGCGATGTGGTCTCGGTGGGTACCGAGCCAGTGTGTGAGGAACTCCTGTCGCGAGAGGCCGGGACGTCCCCTGACGAGGCTGAGTCGCCACGTGTTGGGCCTACTGTCCAATTACATCGCTCCTTTGGAGTTGAGGCGGGCCGACGCGATGTCAATCGGACGGGAGCGTCTCCACGACATACAGGTTTGCCAGCGTGCCGCCGTCGACTATCAGTTCGCTGCCGTTGATCGCGGAGGCGTCATCCGAGGCCAAGAACAGAATCGCCGCAGCGATCTCCTCGGGCGTTGCCATCCGGCGCTGCGGGATGCGGTCGGAGTCGTCCATCACGTATTCGAACATCTTGGCCCCGAGAAAATCACGGGTCAGCGGCGTCGCTGTGTACCCCGGGGCGATGAGGTTCGAGCGGATCCCGTATCTTGCGAGCTCTCGTGCCATCGTCGTGTTGAGGCCGCGCAAGCCCGCCTTCGATGCGTTGTACGCCCCCTCGTTGCCGTCGGCCGCGTAGGCGGCGATCGACGAAACGTGCACGACCGAACCGCCCGTGTCGTAGGCCATCACTCGCGCCACGCGCTGGGCCATCATGAATGCGCCGTTCAGGTTCACGTTCATGACCCGGCGCCACTCCTCGTCCGGGAAGTCGAGGAACGGGGAGGTGTGGCCGAACCCTGCACAGTTCACCAGCACGTCGATTCCGCCCCATCGCCGGGCGGCGTCGGCAACCACGGCGTCGACCTGTTCCGGTACGGCCACGTCCGCGGAATGCGCCCAGGCGCTGCCACCTTCGGCAACGATGGAGGCGGCCACGGCGTCGATCTCTGCGGTGGTGCGCCCGACGACTAGAACGTCCGCCCCCTCTCGCGCGGCGCGTCGCGCGGTCGCCTCGCCGATCCCTCGTCCGCCGCCGGAGAGGAGGAGCTCGACGGCCGGCGAACCGGCCGGTGATGTCGCGTGGATGCGAAGCCGGCGTCGACATCGCCGCGAATCTATCAAACACAAGTCCGGTCAGTACTGCGCGTGAGCGCCCGCAGGCCCCAGCGGGACGCCGGCGAACGGGACGAAGGCACATTCGAAGCGCAGCAGCTCGACGGCTCGGTGAGGCTCGCGAGTTCGTGGTCGAGGTCGCGCAGCACATGGATCTGGCCGCCCGGCCCGAACGTGCCCGACATGCGGCCGACACGCACGTGGCACTCGCCCTCGAGCACCAGGTAGACCAGCTCGGCTGTGTGTGACACCTCCCGTACGGGCGCGTCGCGCTCGACCGTGGCCAGCGAGGCGGGGAACGGGTTCCCCGAGGCCGAGTCGTCGCCGTCAAGCGGGCGCGTGACCGTCATCCGCAGGTCCTCTGTTCCGGGCAGGTAGTCGGACGTCCGCCACTTGTTGTGCGCGAAGTTCGGCGCGACCAGCACATACACCCATGCGTCCTCGCCGCCCACCTCGTTGAGCAGGTTGTGGGGCGCGTTGGCGGGGATGTAGACAAGGTCGTCAGTGTTGGCGACGCGCTCCTCGCCGCCCACCTCGACCAGGCAGGCACCGCTCAGCACGTAGTAGTACTCCGCTGCGTCGTCGTGCGCGTGGCGCACCGGCCCGAACGGGTCGCCGGCCAGGTGCGTCGATCCGGCGGGCCAGACCAGCGGGCCGCCGCGCAGCGCCTCGGTGAAGATCAGCTGCTGGCGCAGCCAGTCCTGGTAGATGCCAAGGTTCGCCGTGGCTGTCATGAAGCTGCTCCTTCTAGAGATCGCGGGCGGGGTAGAACCAGGAGTAGGCGGCCCATCCGCCGTCCAGGTCGAGCACGCTGCCGGTGACGTACGAGGCGGAGGACGAGGCCAGGAAGTCGATCGCGTCGGCCAGTTCGGACACGTTCGCCAGCCGGTGCATCGGCGTCCGCGCGGCGAGCACCTCGCGCGATCGCAGGCCGGGGATCGCGTTCGTGTCGAGCGCGCCGTAGGCGACGATGTTGAACCGCCGCCCCTCGTCCGACCAGCGCTCGATCCGGGCACGGGCGAACGACCGGGCGGCGCCGGCAGCCAACTCGGCGGGCTCTTCGTGCGGTGCGTCGATCACGCCGAAGGCGGGCACCACTGCGATGAACGCGGCACCCTCGCCGACCGGCAGCGCGTCGTCCGCCGCGGCGACGGCGGCGGACAGGCTCTGCAGCTCGTCGCCGCCTCCCGGGACGAGGTGGATCCACGCCTCGACGGCGCCCGACGGCGCGCGCAGCACCGGTCGCCGGAGGAAGGCCGCGAGCTCGTCGACGAAGGCGTCGGTACCGCCGGTGACAACATAGGAGCTCATGCCGGCCCGGCTCCGCGGAGGCCGGCGCCGAGCATCCAGCCGCCGTCGATGAGGAGCGTGGTGCCGGTCACGAACCGGGCACGGTCGGAGGCCAGGAACGCCACGCACTCGGCGATCTCCTCGGGCTCGGCGACACGGCTCATCGGCGTGCGCGCCGCGTACTCGCCGCGCTTGGTCGCGCCCTCGAGCGTTCGCAACACGTGCTCCAGCATCTCCGTGCGCGTGACTGCCGGGGCGACCGCGTTCACGCGGATCCCGCGCGCCGCCCACTCGACGCCCAGCACCTGGGTCAGGCACGAGATGCCCGCCTTGGCGGCGTTGTACGCCGAGCGGCCCGGGTGTCCGGCGAAGCCGCCGATCGAGCTCAGGTTGACGATGGCGCCGCCGCCCTCGCGGAGCATCGGCCGGGCCACCGCCTGGGTCATCAGGAAGGTACCGGACAGCATCACGTCGACCTGCCGGCGCCACTCCTCCACGGGCAGTTCGTCCGACGGGGCAACGGTGACGATGCCGGCGTTGTTGACGAGCACGCTCGGCGTCCCGCAGCGCTCGCCGACCTCGCCGACCAGCCGCGCGACATCGTCGGCGTCGCTGACGTCCACCCGCATCGCCTCCGCCCGCAGCCCCTTCTCGGTCAGGATCCCGGCCCGCTCCTCGGCGCCGTCCAGGCGGACGTCCGCCACGACCACGGTGCCGCCGCGGCGGCCGAGGTTCTCGGCGATCGCCGCGCCGATGCCGCGCGCCGCGCCGGTGACGATGCACACGCGACCGGCGAACTCGTCGTCGGCGAGGATCGGCTCGATCATGGCCGCCTCGGCGTGAGGAAGGTGCGCTCGAACTCGCACACTGTGACGCCGTCCTGGTTCCGGCCGACCGTCCGCACGGTGACCACGCCGGCGTCGGGGCGGGACGCCGACGGCCGCGCCGCGACCACCGTCGTGTCGGCGTAGAGCGTGTCGCCGGCGTGCACCGGGCGCACGTGCTTGAGCTCGCGGGTGCCCAGCGCGGCGATCGCCCTTGCCGAGGTGTCGGGCACGCTCATGCCGAGGAGCAGCGCGTAGATGTAGGTGCCCACCACCAGGCTCCTGCCGCCGTCCATGTGCTGCTCGGCGTAGTGGTCGTCGGTGTGGATCGGGCTGACTGCCATCGTCAGGCAGCAGAACAGGTGGTTGTCCGCCTCGGTGACGGTCTTGCCCGGCCAGTGCCGGTAGACGTCGCCGACGTCGAAGTCCTCGAGGTAGCGCCCGAACATGTCGCGGCGGTCGGTCGCGGTCACCGCAGCTCCGCGATCCGCCGCCGCTCGGCACGTCCGTCCCGCCTGCTCGTGGATCCGGAGCACACCCGACATCTCGGCTTCGTGGGTGGCGATGGCCTTGTCGGTCTGGATCTCGACGAGCTCAGCGCCGGCCGCGACCGTCTGGCCGTCCGCCACCAGCCACTCGACGATCGTGCCCTCCTCCATCGTGTCGGAGAGTTTCGGCATCACCACGTCGCCCATCAGGCGACCCCCGCGGGTCGGGACGCGGCGTCGACGATCCGCTCGACGCTGGGCAGCCAGGCGGACTCCATTCCGGCCGCGTAGGGGACCGGGGTGTCGTCCGAGGAGAGCACCACCGGCCGGGTCGAGAGCTCGGCGCCAGCGACGATCACACAGGCCAGCAGTGTCGCCGCCCAGCCGCCCGAAATCGGCCCCTCCTGGACGACGATCAGGTTACCAGTGCGGGCGACGCTCTGCAGGACGGTTTCCACGTCCATGGGCACGAGCGTGCGCAGGTCGATCACCTCGGCCTCGACGCCGCGGCCCCCCAGCACCTCCGCGGCGGCGACGGAGCGCGCGGCCATCAGTGTGGGTGCCGACGATCGTGACGTCAGAGCCTTTGCGCAGGAGTCTTCGCCCGGCCGAGCGGCTCGTCGGCGCCGTCGTCGACCTCGCCCCGGGCGTTGTACAGCGCCTTGTGCTCGAAGAACAGCACCGGGTCCGGGTCGTCCGGATGGCTGACCGGAGCAGGCTGTAGGCGTCGCTGCGGCGTCGAGGGGGCAACCAGCGATCTTCAGGCCCGGTGACGTTCAGGAACCAGTATCTCGACGGTCTGCGAGTGCTGGGCGCCGAAGCCCAGCCGAGCGCCGTCGGCCAGCCGGATCGTCGACCGGCAGCCTGCACCTGTCCGCCGGTCATGTACGCGGTACTTCGGCGAGCTCGTTCGCGATCTGGTCGAAGCACACGGCGGCGAAGTCCGCGAACATCGAACTCCGGCCACCGGTCGCAGCCCCAGCACGGCGGCGCCGATGGCGGTGCCGACGATCGCCTGCTCGGAGATCGGCGTGTCGAGCACGCGCTGCGGGCCGAACCGGTCGAACAGGCCCTCGGTGACCTTGAACGCGCCGCCGGCGGCGCCGATGTCCTCGCCGAGCACGACGACGCCGGTCGTCGCCTCGCAGCGCGTCGGCCAGAGCCTTGCGCACGGCCTCGCGGTAGCGTGACGGTCGCTCATGCCAGCACGTGGTCGAACCGGGCCTCGGGCCGGGGCGGGTCGTGCGCCAGCTCCTGCGCGCGTTCGAGGGCTTCGGCGATCGTGCCGCGCGCGCCTCGCCGACGGAGATCGCGTCGCACGTCGATGCCGCGCGGCGGCCAGCACGGTCCAGCGAGCGGGATCGGGTCGCGCGTCAGCCACAGCTCCGAGCTCTCCCTCGGGCCGGTACGTGCCGGGATCGCGTGCGCGAATGGCCCTCGTGCCGGTAGGTCAGCGCCTCGATCAGCGTGGGCCGCCGCCGGCGCGGCCGCGCTGCGGCGGCGACCAGCGACCGCGTCGCGGACACGGCCAGGACGTCGTTGCCGTCGACGCACGCCTTGGCCATCGCGTAGGCAGTCGGCCCGGTCGGCGATTCGCTCGATCGGGGTGGTCGACGCGCATCGGCGGAGTACTCGCCGTAGAGGTTGTTCTCGCACACGAAGATCACCGGCAGCTTCCAGATCGCGGCGAGGTTGAGCGCCTCGTGGAAGCGCGCCGATGTTGGCCGCGCCGTCGCCGAAGAAGACACAGGCGTCACCTGGCGGCTCCGAGGTAGCTGCGAAGCGAACGCGAGCCCCAGCGCGATCGGCAGGTGCGCGCCGACGATCGCGAACGAGCCGTAGGCGCCGACGGACACGTCGGTCAGGTGCATCGAGCCGCCCTTGCCGCCGCAGAGGCCGTCGGCCTTGCCGATGATCTCGGCGAACGCTCGATCGGCTGGCGCGCCCATCGCGAGCGACGGCCGCCGTGGCCGCGGTAGGTGCACATCATCGAGTCGCCCTCGCGGAGCGCGCCGCAGGCGCCGACGACCACGGCCTCCTGACCCTGGCAGAGGTGCGTCGAGCCGCGGACCAGGCCGGCGGTGAACAGCTGCTGGACGGCGTCCTCGAAGGCGCGGATCTCCCACATCCGGCTCAGGAATACGGTCGATCTCTGGTCAGACAACGCGGATCCAAGGCGGTGTCGGGGGGCGCCTCGCGATCTTGCCTTCGCTGCGGGCTCGCTATACTCGGACAATGCAAACGATTGTAGGCCGGGCCTCCGCGCCTGTCAAGGCAAGGCCCGGCAGGCGCGTCGTGAGCGACCCGCTGCCGCTCGACGGCGTGCGGATCGTCGAGCTGGCCGACATCGTCGCCGGCCCATCCGTGGGGGCCTAGCTCGGTGATTTCGGGGCCGAGGTGATCAAGATCGAGCGGCCCGACGCGGGCGACGCAGCCAGGCACATGGGCGGCATGCTGGACGACCGCTCGGCGTGGTGGGTGCATGCTCGGGCGGAACAAGCGGAGCGTGACGCTGAACCTCAAGTCCGAGACGGGGCCGCGAGGCGGTGCTGCGGCTGCTCGACACCGCCGACGCGCTGGTCGAGGCCTACCGGCCGGGCGTCCTCGAGCACCTGGGGCTGGCTCCCGGATACGCTGCTCGCCCGCAACGGCCGGCTGGTGGTCGTCCGTATCTCGGGCTTCGGGCAGTCCGGCCCGCGCAGCACGATGCCCGGGCTGGGCACGCTGGCCGAGGCGTACTCGGGGTTCGCCAGCATCACCGGCGAGCCGGACGGGCCGCCGATGCTGCCGCCCGTGGCGCTGGGCGACGAGTCGGCCGGGCTGTTCGCGACCTGGTCGCTGCTGGCGGCGCTGTACTGGCGCGACGCGCGCGGCGGCACCGGTCAGGTGATCGACGTTTCGCTGTACGAGTCGCTGTACTCGCTGCTGGGCCCATTGCCGACCCTGGTCCGAGCACCTCGGCCACGAGCCGCGTGCGGTCGGGCTCGAGGCTCTCGTTCTCGTCACCGCGCAACGTGTACGCCACCAGCGACGGCTGCTGGATCGCCGCTGTCCGGCACGGCGCCGTCCCGGGCGGTGCTGCTGCTCGAGGCGCTCGGCGGCGCCGAGCTGGCCGCCGACCCGCGGTTCCGGACGACCGCCGACCGCCAGGCAACGCCGACGATCTGGATGCCCTGGTCGGCCGACTGGGTCGGCAGGCGCACGCGTCGAGGAGGTCGAGCGGAGCTGGGCAGGCCGGGCGTCGCGTTGTCGCGGGTGTACTCGGTCGCCGAGACGCTGGACGACCCGCACTACGCCGCCCGCGGAACGCTGGCCGCGGTCGCCGACGACGCGCTTGGGTACGTCACGATGCAGGCACCGGTGCCGCGGATGAGCCGGACGCCGGGCCGGATCGCCACGCGGGCCCGCCGCTGGGCAGCGACACCGCCGACGTGCTGCGCGAGCTGGGCTTCTCGGACGCACGAGGTCGACGCCGGCGCCCGCGACGGCGCCTGGGCGTCAGCCCGGACTGACCGGCCCGACCGATGCGCGCATCACGACCCGCGGCCGGGGCGACGTGACCACCACCCGCTCCGGGCCGTCGCCGGCGACCATCGCCGCCAGCAGGTCGACCGCCCGGCCGCCCATCACGCCCAGCGGCATCTCGACGGTGGTCAGCGGGCGGCCAGCAGTAGGCCGCCAGCCAGACGTCGGGCATCGCGATCACCGACACGTCGCCGGGGATCGGCAGCGACGCTCGTGCAGGGCATGCAGCACGCCCAGCGCCGACTTGATCGTCCAGGCGCAGATCGCCGTCGGGGGCGGGTCGACGGCGAGCAGCGCCGGCCGTCGCCGCCTGAGCCGTCTCGGGCTCGAACGCCTCCACCACCAGCCGCCGGTCGACCGGCAGCTTGAGCCGCTTCATCGCCTTCGGAATCCGCTCCGCGACGCCGTGCGGTGTCGATGTCGGGCGGCCCGGAGATGTAGGCGATCCGCGCGGTGCCCGGCGTCGGCCAGGCAGCCGCACCGCCGCCTCGACGCCGGACTCCTCGTCGAGCACGACCGACGCGGTCGCCTCGGCCACGGCACGGTTGACGAGCACGTAGGGCACCGCGGTCGCCTCGAGAACGTCGAGCGCCACCGACCGGTCGGACGCGGCCGAGAAGAGCAGGCCGTCGACGCGGTTCTCCGACACCAGGCGGGCGAAGTCAGCCGGCTTCGCGGGGCGCAGGGCGTCGATCACCACGCTCAGTCCGAGCTCAGCCGCGCGCTCCTCGATGCCGTCGATCACCGCCGCGTAGACAGGGTTCGAGAACTCCGGCAGCACCACCCCGATGCTGCCGGTGCGCCGGGTGCGCAGGCGCGCGGGCGAACGCGTTGGGCGTGTAGCCCAGCGCGCGGCTCGCCTCGAGCACCCGCTGCGGCGGTCTCGTCCTTGACCAGGTCGGTCGCCCCGAGAGCACCCGCGACGCCGTCGACGGATCGACCTTGGCTCGCTCGGCAACGTCCTTCAGGCGTACCCTGCCCACGGCGAGACCCTACTGCCTGGCCGCCGGCACCTCGATCGCCGGATGCGGGAAGCAGCGCACCATCGCGCCTCCGTCCACGATCACCTCGGCGCCGTTGACGTACGACGCGCGGTCGGAGAGCAGGAACGACGACCACCTCGGAGATCTCCGACGGGTCACCGATCCGGTGCATCGGCGCGAGCGCGGCCTCGTTCTCGAGCCATGCCTCGGCCTCGACCGGATCGCGCGGGATACCGGCCCGGAACATCGGGGTGTCGATGTTGCCCGGGAGGACGACGTTGCAGCGCAGCCCGTAGGCGCGTAGTCCAGCGCGACGTTCTGCGTGGCCATCAGGATCGCCGCCTTGGCGGCGTCGTAGACGAAGTATCTCGGCCACGCGGCCACGCCCTGGATCGATGAGATGTTGACGATCGACCCGCGCCGTGCGGGCAGCATCCGGCGCACAGCGATTGCGCAGCCGAACATCACGCCCGTACTGCAGCACCCGCAGTCCGTCGTCGATGTGCTCGGGCGTCACCTCGTGCGCGCCGCCGACGATGTCGATGCCGGCGTTGTTGACCCAGTGGCGCAGCGGACCGTGGCGCTCGGCGGCGTCGGCGGCGCGCTCGTGCGCAGACCAGTCACCGACGTCGCCGACGACCGGCACGAACGCCGTCGCCGAGCTCGGCCCGGGTCTCTTCGAGCGACGCCTCGTTGAGGTCGAGGCCGACCACGGTCACGCCGTCTGCGATCAGCTTCCGCGAGATCGCCTTGCCCATTCCCATGGCCGCGCCGGTGACGACGGCGGTGATGGCTTTGTCCTGCCATGCGGCCTCCACAATCGTTTGTTGCGGACTGTAGTTGAAAGCTCAGGCGCGCGGCGTAAGCGGCCGTCGGCGAGCAGCCGCGCGGAAACGCTCGACGGCGTCGGCGACGCCGTTCGGCGAACCCCAGCTCGTCGAGCGGGCCGATCGTCGCGTCAGCGTAGCCGCGTCGACCTGGTCGGGGAACGGCAGCGAGGCGTCGTCGTACGAAATCAACCCTGCGGCCCCGGGCGCAGCGGCTTCGATCGGATGCGATCACATGCTGCATCGTAACCGCCTGCCCCGGCGAGATTGTGCACGGTCGCGCCGTCGTAGCCGGACAAGGCGGCCTGGACGAACGCGCGGGCGACGTCGGGTGCGTACTGGAACTGGCTGCGCCGCCGTACGGGATCCGGTACGGGGACGCCGGCGGCGGCGGCCAGCATCGCCCGGGTCGGCGCGGACGTCAGTCCCTGGTCGCGTCCGACGCCGTAGACCGTGTGCGGGCGCAGACCGATACTGGCGACTCCTCGCTCGGCGTGGTAGATGGACGCGCTCCCCTCGTTGGCTCGCTTGTAGACGCCGTAGATGGTGCCGGGGAGGCCGTGACATCGCGGGGCCGTCGCTGGAATCGATCGCATCATACGCGGCGATCGAGGACGCGTAGACGACCGGTCCCATTCGGGCGCGCCGCCGGGCGACCGCTTCGAACACATTCACGGTTCCGACAACGTTGACGCTGTGCGCCCAGCGGCGGATCGTCGCGGCAGAACGGGACCTGCAGCGCGGCCAGGTGGATCACGCTGGTGATGCCATGCAGGTCGATCACGGCCTCGAGCGCCTCCAGGATCCGTCACGTCGCCCCGCACCTGCACGACGCGCTCGATCTCGTCGGCTTCCATGACGAGCGCCATCCGGCGCGGATCCTCGCCGATGTCATGGGCCACCACGTCGACATCGCGCTGCACTAGATCGCGCACCACCCAGGCGCCGATACACCCGTACGCCCCGGTGACGAGCACGCGCGTCACTCGTCCGCCGCGTCCAGCGTCCGGTGGCCGACCTCCTCGGGCTCCTCGTACCACCGGGTGCGATCGCCGATCTTGGCCCGGCTGCGCCATCGCAACGACTTCGGGGTCTCCTCGACGCGATCCCACAGCGCGGTCAGCCGGCGGTCGATGACGTCGCGCTCGCCCGACTCGAGTTCGAGCCTCGGGCAGCGCGCGCGGGTCGTCTCGATGGTGCCGCGGCTGGTTCGCCACAGGCCCCAGTCGCCCGCCAGCAGCGAGGCGATGTATTTCGCGTTGACCGTGTCGTCGTCTTCGTCCCCGATGTCGTGGTCGAGCAGGATGCGCGCAGATGTCGAGCACGTCCTTGCGGTTCGTGTGGACGACCTGGAGCTTGGTCAGCGAGCAGCTCGGCCAGCGGGAGCGTGTGCGGGTCGGCGTGCAGCCGCTGGGCGATCGGGATCTTGTGGCACATCTCGAAGTCGCCGACGAAGACGTCCAGCTGCCGGCCGTTCTGCATGTCGTAGACCACCAGCCGGCGGCCGCCGTTCATGGCGTTGAAGCGCTCGTTCGGCTCGTAGCCGGCGGCCTCCAGCATCTTCAGCGTCGTGCGGCCTCCTTCTTGGCCGGCGACCAGGTCGATGTCGCTGTAGGTGCCGCAAGCGCGGGGTGGAGGTCACTCGTGGCATGCATGCTGACCGCCACGCCACCCATCACCCGCACCGTGCAGCCGTGCCGCGTTCGCGGCATCGACCAACCGCGTTGCCTCGACGACGACGTCGGGGTCAATACCCATGTGCGCAAACGTTAGCGCAAACGTCGCAACTTCGTTAGGATGGCGTCGATGGCGCCGGCGACAGAGCTCTCGCTCGACCCGCCTCGAGGACGTCGCCGAGGCAGCTGGGAGTGCACGTCTCGACGGTGTCTCGCGTGCTCAACGGGCGCAGCGCCGCCGCCGTCCGGCCCGAGACCCGGCTGCGTATCGAGGAGGCCGCGACACGGCTGCGCTACCGGCCCAACGCGATGGCGCGCGGGCTCAAGCTGGCCGTCGGCCGGCGCGTTGGGCCTGCTGGTGCCGTCGCTGCGAAACCCGGTGTACTCGGCGATCATCCGCGGGGCGTTCGATCGCGCCTGGGAGCGCGAGTTCGTCGTGCTGCTGGCCGAGGACATGGGTGCGTCGAGCGCCCAGCAGGCATACGAGCGGCTGGTGCGTGAGGGTCGGATCGACGGACTGCTGATCGCGAGCGCGCCGTCCCGGCAGCCCGTTGTTCGACCACCTCGTCGACGACCCGATCCCGTCCGTGTTCGTCAATCGCCGCCACCTGGGCAGCGGCCGCAACGCCGCGATGCGCGAGGAGGACGCCGGGCGTCTCGCTGCCGAGCACCTGCTCGGCCTCGGGCATACGCGGCTCGCACATATCTCCGGCCCGCCCGAGCTCGACACCGCACGCCGGCGTGCCGAGGGGTTCGTGCACACCGTCCGCGCGGCCGGACATCGCTGCTCGGTCGTCGCCGCACCGTTCGATGAACGCGGCGGCATGGTCGGAATGCAGGAGCTGCTCGATCGCCGTACTCCGCCCACCGGGGTGTTCGCATCGAACATCAACCAGGCTGTCGGCGCGATCGCGGGTGCCCGGATGACCGGAATCTCGATCCCCGGTCAGTTGTCGCTCATCGGTTACGACGACGACCCCCTGTGTGACTGCCTCGAGGTACCGCTGACGGCGATCCGGATGCCGCTGTCCGAGCTCGGCCGTGTCGCGGTCGACGCGCTCATCGACCAGGTCGAGGGCGCCGCCCCGCGCGACATCACCGTCCAGACTCCACCCGAGCTGGTCTTGCGGGGATCCACCGCTTCCCCGGGGTCGGGATGATCATCCGCGCTGCGGTGATGGAGCGGCCGTCCAGCCCGCTGGTCGTCTCCGAGGTCGAGCTCGACTCGCCCGGCAGGGACGAGGTGCTGGTGCGAATGCTCGCCTCCGGAATCTGCCGAAGCGACCTGTCATACCTGGACGGTAAGTGGCCGGCGCCGCTCCCGATGGTGCTCGGCCACGAGGGCGCTGGAGAGATCGAGGCCGTTGGCGAGGGCGTCGACGAGCGGCGTGTCGGCGAGCGTGTGGTGCTGACCTTCGCCCCGCCCTGCGGCCGCTGTCGGTTCTGCCTCGAGGGTCGCGCCAACCTCTGCCTGGAGGCCGCGGCCTGCATGGACGCGGGGACGATGCGCGACGGGACGACTCGGCTGCATCGCAATGGCGAGCGAATCCACCACCTCGCCCGGGTGTCGTCCTTTGCTGATCATGCGGTCGTGCCGGCGAACGCCGCCATCCCCGTCACCGACCGGCTCGAGCCCGGCCTGGCCTGCCTGCTGGGGTGTGGCGTGACGACGGGGGTCATGTCGGTGACGCGTCGCGCAAACGTTCGCCCCGGCGAGTCGGTCGCAGTGTTTGGCTGCGGAGGAGTCGGGCTGGCGGCCGTTCTCGGTGCCGGGCTCGTCTCGGCGCAGCCGGTGATCGCCGTCGATCCGCTGCCGGAGAAGCGCGCCATGGCGATCCGCCTCGGAGCGACCCATGCGGTCGATCCGGGCGCAGGCGACCCGGCCGCGCAGATACGCGAGATCGTGCCCGGCGGCGTCGACCACGCATTCGAGGCGATCGGGATCCCCGCCGTCGCCGACCAGGCGTTTCGCTCGGTCCGGGACGGGGGCACCACGGTGCTGATCGGCCAGCCGGCGATCGGCGTCAAAGCCGGCTTCGACGTCTACGACGTCACGCAGTTCGAACACACCATCTTGGGCTCGAACCTAGGTGGGGCGAACCCCGCGCTGCACGTCCCCGTGCTCGCGCGGCTGGCGTCGTCCGGCCGGCTGGGGCTGGCTCCGCTGGTCACGCACCGGATGCCGCTCGAGGAGATCAACCAGGCCGTCGAGATCACCGCGTCGGGCGCAGGCGGAAGGGTGGTGCTGGAACTGTGATCGTGCTCAAAGACGACGACCTGCTCTTGCGGGCGGATCCCGCGCACGGCGGGGAGATCCTGGATCTGATCAACGTCCGCACCGGGGCGCAGTACCTCGGCAGGCCGCCGTTCGCGTCGCTCCCGCCGCGGGACGGCGAGCTCGACGAGGAGACGTGGACCGACAGCTACCGCGGCGGCTGGCAGACGGTCGCGCCCAACGCGGGCAACGCCTGCACAGTGGACGGCGTCCGCCACGGGTTCCACGGCGCGGCGTCCAACGGCGTCTGGAGCGTCGCCGCGGCAGGCACCGATTCGGCCACGCTCGAGTGGGAGGGACACGGGCTCGCGGCGTCGCGGCGGCTCGTCATCGCCGACGGCGCGCTCACGGCCGAGACGACCTGGAGCGCGACGGCCGGGCCGGCCCCGATGGTCCTTGTCGAGCACATGACGTTTGGCGTGCAGTTGCTGTGCCCGGAGGTCGAGATCCTGCTGCCGGGTGGCCGCGGATTCGAGCTGTCCGAGGTCGACGGGCCCGTGCGACCCCCCGACGCCGCGCCCGCCTGGCCCGAGGTGCTGCAGCTTGACGGTTCGGTCGAGCGAGTCGACCGCCTGCCCATCGACCGCCCGAGAGCCTGGTTCGGCTGCATCGCAGATCTCCCTGAGGGCCGCCTCGAGGTGCGCAACGTGGCCACCGGTGATGGGATCGCGGCGGAGTGGGACGTCAGCGTCCTGCCGCACCTCTGGATGTGGCATGAGGCACGGACGAGCGGTGGGCGCTGGCGGGGTATTGCCGAGATGCTCGGCCTCGAGCCGGTCTCGGTTCCGCACTCGCTCGGCCTTGCCCGGGCGCTGGCCGAGGAGCAGGCCCACGTCGTCCGCCCGGGGGCGGATCTGACCAGCCGGATCGTCGTGCGACCGCTTGACGGAGGATCGCCAGCGTGAGACAGTCGCAGCGTGCAATCGTTTGTTCAGAGGGCCGGGGAGTGATCGCGACGTGCTGCTGAGGAGACGCAAGCAGTCCGGCAACCGGACGGCCGTCGGCACGCTCGAGCTGTACTACGCCTCGGATGTGCATGGATCGGAGCAGTGCTGGCGCAAGTTCCTGGGCGCCGGTCGCTTCTACGGCGTTCAGGCCCTGATCATGGGTGGCGACCTGACCGGGAAGGCGATCGTGCCGATCACGATCGACGGCGACTCGTTCTCCGTGCACTTCCTCGGTGAGGATCAGTCGGGGAAGGGACGGGACGAGCTGGAGAAGTTGGAGAAGGCGATCCGCTACAACGGCATGTATCCGTGGCTCGCCGGCGCGGACGAGGTGCGCGAGGCGGAAGGCGACCCCGGCGTCCGGCACCGCCTGTTCGAGCACGTGATGGTGGAGGAGCTCCGACGCTGGATAGACCTGGCCGACGAGCGGATGTCGGAGTACGGGATCGACGTGTTCGTGATGCCGGGTAACGACGATCCCTGGAGCTGCGACCCGATCCTCGAGGCGGCGTCGCACGTTCAGGCGTGCGACGAGCGGCTGGTGCGGGTTGGCGACCACGAGATGATCTCCTGCGCATTTGCGAACCCGACGCCGTGGAACAGTCCGCGCGAGCTGGACGAGGACGCTCTGTATGCGAAGGTCAAGGCGCTGGCGGACCAGGTCGAGTCGCCTGAGACGGCGATCTTCAACCTGCACGTGCCGCCGTACGGCAGCGGCCTGGACACTGCCAACGAGATGAATCCTGACCTCACGCTTGTCTACAAGAGCGGTCAGCCGAACCCGATCCCGGTTGGCAGCGCCGCGATTCGTCAGATCATCGAGGAGTACCAGCCGCTGCTGGGGCTCCACGGACACATCCACGAGTCGCGCGGGGAGGCGCGCATCGGTCGAACACTCTGCATCAACTCGGGATCGGAGTACAACAGCGGCCGTATCCACGGCGTCACGGTGAAGCTGGCGCCGACGGAGGTCGTGTCACATCAGTTCGTGATCGGTTGAGGACACATCGGCGAAAGAGGAGGATATCGTGACTGATACGTCAGCCGCTGGTGAGGCGCCGGCACCGGCACCCGCCCACGGCATGTTCGCGCGCAACGCCACGGGCCTTGTCCGCGGCGTCTCGCCGCGATCGGCGCTTGTCATCAACTTCATCCCCGGCCATCCCGCCCAGTCACTCGCTGCTGGGTTCTTCTTCGTGTTCGCCCTCTTCCCGGGCGGCAACTATCTGGTCGGGCTGCTCTTGGCGATCCCGCTGGGCCTGTCGATGGCCTACGCGTTCGGCCTGCTGACCCAGATGATTCCAAGATCGGGCGGGGACTACATGCTTGTCAGCCGAGTGATCCACCCGATGGTCGGGTTGATTTCCTCGTTCTGTATGACCCTTGCCGGCCTACTCTCAAACGCCTTCTTCGGGATCGCGTTCGTCACCATCGGACTCGCCCCGGGGTTGTCGGGGATCGGCCTGGTTGGACACTGGCCGACGCTCGTGCGGTGGAGTGCCGAGATCCAGTCCAAGCACTGGACGATCGCGCTGGGCGGGCTCATGATGTGCCTTTCCGCGCTGATCCTGGCCGGCGGGTGGGGCTGGACGCTGCGGGTTCAGAACACGCTGTTCTGGCTGGTCACAGGGACGCTGGCTATCAGCGTGCTGATCGCGTTGTTCACGACCCACAGCACGTTCGTGTCCAACTTCGACGGCTTTGCCAAGTCGGTCGGTGGCGGAAACAACGCCTACCAGCACACTATCAGCACCGCACAGGCGGCTGGGACGAACACGAGCCCAGCGTTCAGTCTCGGAAACACCATTGCGGTCATGGGGTTCTTCTGTACCTTCTCGATCTTCGCCTACTGGTCGACGTTCATCGGCGGTGAGCTGCGTCAGGCAAGCACGATGAAGACCGCCAACAACATGGCGATCGCTGCAGTCGCCGGGCCGCTCGTCGTCGCGGTGTGCGCGGCGATCTTCTTCCACACGTTCGGCACCGCGTTCATGATCGCTGCCAACGGCGGAGGCACGACTCCGGTCGCCCCGCAGTACTACTCGCTGATCGCGGCGTCGACCGGAAACACGATCATCGCGATCGTGCTGTTCGGCGGGTACATCCTGTTCTGGCCGCTAATCTGTTACATCTCGTTCATCCAGCCGACCCGGATGCTGTTCGCCTATGCATTCGACGGGCTGCTACCCAAGTCGGTCACCAAGCTCTCGAAGAACGGCTCACCGTACATCGCGGTGCTGCTGTCGCTGGCGGCGTCGTTTATCACGCTGATCTGGGCGGTGAACGGTTCCAGCTTCTTCCAGGTGCTGGTCTATGCGACGTTGGTTCAGCTGATCGCGATGGCGCTGGTCGGGCTGTCGGCTGTGGTTGTTCCATACATCAAGCCCGATCTCTATCGCGGGTCGACGACGAAGAGGACGCTGGCCGGCATTCCGGTGGTGGCGATCGCGGGCGCCGGGGCCGTCCTGACCTGCGTGTTCGTGTGGGTGCTGTACTTCCACTATCCGAACCAGTTCTTCCTGGTCAACAAGCAGAAGATGTTCACGATCTTCGGCGTCACCATTGGACTGGCCATCATCTACTACTTCGTCGTCAAGGCGTACCGCAAGAGCCAGGGAGTCGACATCGACCTCGCGTTCGCGGAGATCCCCCCGAGTGACCGAGGCACGCGTGCGGGGGACCGGGCCCACCCGGTCTCCCGCCGTTGCCATGGGGCGAAACACGCGTTCGCACCTCTCGACAGCGAAGGAGCATCGTGAGCACACGTCTACAGGGAAGACGCGCCCTCGTCACCGGCGCCTCGAGCGGCATCGGGCGTGAGGTCGCGGTCCGCTTTGCGGCGGAGGGCGCGGCGGTGGCCTGCGGCGGGCGCGACGAGGGTCGCACCCAGGCCACCGTCGACCGGATCACCGAGGCGGGCGGAACGGCCGTGCCCGTCGTCGGCGACGTGTCCGAGCCGAGCGGCGCGCGGGCGGTCGTCGAGGCGGCCGCGGCCGCGCTCGGCGGGCTCGACGCCGTCGTCAACAACGCCGGCATCGACGCAGTCGAGTGGAAGCCGGTCGCCGAGTGGCCGGTCGAGGAGTTCGATCTCCTGATCAGGACGAACCTGCGCGGGCCGTTCCTGGTCGCCAAGTACTCCATCCCGCACCTGCTGGAGGCAGGTGGCGGCGCGATCGTCCACATGAGCTCCGTCTGCGCGATCACCGTGTGGGCGGGCGACTGCGGCTATGACATCTCCAAGGCCGGGCTCAACATGCTCTCCGACCACATCGCGGTGGAGTACGGGTCGCAGGGCATCCGCTCGAACACGCTGATGCCCGGAGTGATCGCCACCGAGCTGCACGAGTCGGTGATGGTTGCGATGAACGACGGGCGGGCGTTCGAGCGCGAGCTGCTCTCCAGGCATCCGATCGGCCGGTTCGGCGACGTCACCGAGGTCGCCGACGCGTGCGTCTTCCTGTGCGCCGAGGAGGCAGGCTTCCTGACGGGCGCCAACATCTCGATCGACGGCGGCTACAGCCGGGTCTGACGACGGTGGTCATCACCGACATCCGCACCCACGTCCTGCTCGATCCGGGCTACGACGTCGGCGCCACCAGCTCGGCACAGGACACGATCGTCGTCGAGATCGACACGGACGAGGGCGTGACCGGGGTCGGTGAGACCGACCTCAACGCCTGGATCGCGCGCGCCTGCATCGACGCTCCCGGTACCCAGACGATGGACCGCGGACTGCGGCCGCTTCTGATCGGGCGCGATCCGACGGACGTCGAGGAGATCTGGCAGGAGCTCTACGTCGGCACTTGCATGACCGGCCGGCGCGGCGCGCTTGTGCACGCCATCGGCGCCATCGACATCGCCCTCTGGGATCTCCGTGGCAAGGTCGCCGGCGCGCCGTGCTGGAGCCTCTGGGGCGAGGCGCGCGGAGCGACGCTGACGCCGTACGCCTCGCTCCAGCCGGAGGTCTCGTCGTTCGACGCCTACCTGGAGTCGATGGTCGCCTGGGCGACCCGTGCGCGCGACCTGGGGTTCACGGCGGCCAAGCTGGAGGCGACCTTCTCCGGCCCGTATGCGCACAAGGGGCTGTCCGGGACCGGACGAGTGGGTCGTTCGAGTGGCGCGCGAGGTGCGGGCGGCGGCCGGGCCGGACATGACGCTGATGGTCGACGCGCAGTACGCCTTCGACTCAGTTGAGCGCGCCCTGCGCGTCGCCGAGCAGATCGCGGAGTACGACATCTTCTTCCTCGAGACGCCGCTCTGGACGGACGACATCGAGGGGTACGCGAGGCTGGCGGCGGCGTCGCCCGTGCCGATCGCGGCCGGCGAGTGGCTCTCATCCCGGCACGAGTTCCGTCAGCTGATCGAAGCGCTCGGCGGTGCACGTCGTCCAGCCCGACATCGGCCGCGTGGGCGGGTTCACGGAGGCGCGCCGGGTGTGCGACATGGCGGCCGAGGCGGGCCTGATCGTCGTGCCGCATGCCTGGAAGACCGGCATCTCGGTGGCGGCCGCGGCGCACCTGGCCACCGTCACGCCGCACATGCCGTTCTTCGAGTTTCTCCCGGCGGAGCTGTGCGAGTCCCGGCTGCGGAAGGAGCTGACCGTCGACGAGCTGGTCTTCGCCGGCGGCCGGCTGGAGATCCCGGCCCGGCCGGGGCTCGGCATCGAGCTCAACCGCGACGCGCTGGACGAGTTCGCGGAGGCCGCGGCCCGTGTCGCCTGATCCCCGCGCCGCGCAGGTCTCCGACGCGCTCGACGCGATGGGTCTGCCTGCCCACAGCATCTCGCGGCTGGGGCCGTTCGGTGCCGCCGGACGGTCGTCGGCACGGCGTTCACGATGCAGTGCGAGCCGCCCGCCCCGGCCCGCGGGAGCGCTACGCCGGCCTGCTGGCGGCGCTCGATGCCGTGCCGCCGGGCGACGTGGTCGTGGTCGCGAGCGGGCCGTCGGACGCCGCGGCCGTGTGGGGCGAGCTGCTCTCCAGCGCCTGCCTGGCCCGGGCGCGGTGGGGACGGTCACCGACGGGCTGATCCGAGACAGCGCGCAGATCGCGGCGCTCGGCTACCCCGTGTTCGCCGGCGGGAACTCGCCGCTCGACATCGACGGCCGGCTCGAGGTCGTCGCGCACGGCCTCGAGGTGACCGTGGCCGGCGTGGCGGTGTCGGCCGGCGACACCGTCGTCGCCGATCCCGACGGGGTGGTCGTCTCCCCAGGGCATACGCCGCCGAGGCGCTCGAGCGGGCCGCCGCCAAGGCCGCGGCGAAGACGACTTCCGCGCCGCGGTTGCCTCGGGCACGAGCGCGACCGAGGCGTTTCGCCGCTTCGACGTGCTGTAGCAAGAGTCGGGTGTCGACCTGTTCCCTCACGGCTGGACTGGGTAGTTGAGCGGCGCGCCGGCGATGCCGAGCTCGATGCCCTTCACGACCATGCCGCCCAGCGAGCCGATGGCGAGCCTCGCCAGCCCCTCGCCGTAGAAGGTCACGTTGGTCGGCATCGGGATGTGGATACCCGCCGGGTCGTCGAGCAGCATGTCGACGCGGCCGCCCTCCGGCGGGACGTAGAGCAGCCGGAACGGGTAGTAGACGGCGACGATGTAGCCGCCGTCCGCGCACAGGGTGACTCCGTCCGGCGAGTTGCCGGCGAGGTCGGCGATCAGCTCGACACGGCCGTCCACGACGCGCGACAGCCGGGGGGTCAGGGTCTCCAGGAACGAGGGAGTGCCGTCCGCGTCGACGCACATGCCGTTGGGGAAGTGCAGCGGCCCGAGGTCGACCACCTCTCCGTCGCCGCCGCCGCGCGGCACGCGGATCAGCCGCCCGTTCTGGATGTTCATGTCCTCGGTGCCCGAGTCGGTGAAGTACAGCGTTCCGTCGGGCGCGAACGCCGCACCAGTTGGGCGTCTCCAGCGGCTTGCCGTTCGCCGAGTCGCACCAGGTGTCGATGTCGCCGGTCGCGGGGTCGACACGCAGGATCGCCGGCGTGGCGTCGAGGTTGCAGAGGTAGATCATCCCAGCGGCGTCGTGGGACAGCCCGAGCACGAATCCGCCGGTGTTCGCGATCTCGACGGGGGCGCCGGCCGCCAGGTCGATGCGGTACACCTGACCGGCTTCGCCACCGGCGTAGAGTTCGCCGTCTGGCCCGGTCGCGATGCCCTCGGGGTGGTCGAGCGGGGCGGCGATGACGTAGAGGTCGGAGAGCGATGCCATGAGCGTTCCTTTCGATCGTAGCGTGCGTCAGGGTCGCAGGCGTTTCGCTGCCTGTTCGAACTCCTCGAGCACGTCGCGGTTCAGATCGACACCCAGTCCGGGACGCGCGGGCAGGGCGAGTTCGCCGTCGACGAGCGTCAGTTCGTCGGTCACCAGCTCGCGCCGGAGCCGCGACTCCGCGACCTGCTGGGGGACGTACTCGAAGAAGGGCATGTGAGGCGTCACGGCCGCCAGATGGGCGGTCGCCGCGACCGTGATCCCGGTCTTCCAGCCGTGGGGCACGATCAGCCGGTCGCGCTCGGCGGCCAGGTCGCAGACTCGGCGGGCCTCGGTCAGCCCGCCGACGCGGCCGACGTCCGGCTGGGCGACGTGCACCCCGCCGCGGTCCATCAGGTCGAGGAACTCGAACCGCGTGGCCAGCCACTCCCCGGCCGCGATCCTCGTCGGCGACCGCCGCGAGAGCTCCGCGTAGCCCTCGAGGTCGTCGGCCAGAGCGGCGTCTCGACGAAGAACACGTCGAGGTCGGCCCAGCTCTCGATCACCTCGAGCGCGTGCTCGACGTCGTCCCACGCGTAGGCGACGTCGACCATGATCGCGAAGTCAGGGCCGACCGTATCCCGCACGCCGGCGATCGTCTCGATCATGCGGGCGTCGGGAATGTCCAGCCCGGAGTGGGCGTACGGCCCGTTGATCAGCAGCTCGAGCTTGGCAGCGGCAAACCCCAGGTCCCTCGCCCAGATGGCCTGGTCGACGAGAGTCTGGCTGAACTCGTCGAAATCCCCGTCCGCCTTGGGCAGCAGCGAGGCGTACGGCCGGAACGAGTCACCGGCCCTGTCGCCGAGAAGCTGCCAGGTGGGCACCGTCGGCGGCCTTGCCGCAGATGTCCCACAGCGCCATGTCGATTGCGCCGAGGGCATGCACCACCGCGCCGCGGCGGCCGGTCATCGCGGTGCCGACGTACAGCGTGTCCCACACCGCGACGGGGTCGAGCGGATCCATCCCGATCAGCGTCTGGCCCAGGCCGGAGGATCCATCGTGTGCGTTCGCCGGGGCCTCGATGCACTCGCGCGCGACCCAGGCGTTGAGGTCGGTCTCGCCGATGCCGGTGATGCCCTCGTCGGTGTGCACCTCGACCACGATGTCGTCCTGGTTCGAGCTGGTGGCGTCCCGCTCGTAGCCGGGATCGAGCAGGATGTGGCAGTCGATTCCGGTGATCCTCATGCGCTGTGCCTCCGGTGGAGCTCGCGTAGCCGGGCGGTCAGCGTCATCCGGGTCTCCGTCGAGCAGGTTGTCGGTCAGCAGGCGGCCCGCCTCGAGCTGAAACGCGGCCACCAATCGTCTCGCGGGCGCACCCAGGCCCGTTCGATCGAGCGCCCGCGTCCCCGAGTAGAAGCCGCCGGCGAGCGCGTCCAGCTCGGGATCGTCCCAGGCCGACCGGTGTCCGGGCTGACCGCCTGTGCGGGCGACGATGTCGCGCTGGGCCTCGGCGCCGCTTGCCCAGGCCGCGAACGCCGCGGCCTCGGCCGCGCTGGTCGACGCGGCCGAGACGGCCAGGCCCGGCGCCTCCGAGCACGGCGCCGCGGGGCCCGCCGGCGGCGGCGGGCACGTCGGCGAACCGGCACGGCCGCTCGGCGGAGGTGGCGTAGGTGCTGTAGCCGTAGGTGAGCGGGATGTAGGCGATCTCGTCGGTGGTCGTCATCCGGGCGAGCGCATCGGGCGGCTCCCAGCCCAGCGCCTGCGTGCGGGCGCGAGCCCCGCGAGCTCGGCGAGCAGCGCGGTGGCGCGGCGGTCCGCCTCCTCCTGGCGAACGGCTCCGCGGCCGTAGGCGCCGACGATGCTGAGCCAGCTCGAGATGGCGTGGGGCGGGGAGAGCGGCAGCGCGACGGAGCCGGGGCGTGCGGCGAGCGAGGTCGAGCGCCTCGTCCAGCTCTGCGGTGCCGCCTCGCCGGCCATCAGGTCGTCGCGCACCGCCGCCACCTGGCAGGCCGCGTCGGTCGCGAGGCCCCACTGGTGCCCGGCGTGAGGTGTACGAGTCGTGGCTCGGCCCGATCGCTCCCGCGCTCAGCGCGGCGAGCGTCTCGCCGTCGAGCAGCGCGTCCAGCGGGGTCAGGCAGCCGGTGCGCTCGGCCCGCCCGCAGAACGGGTGGTCGATCACGATCAGGTCGTAGTCGCCGGCGACGTCCTCCAGCGGCTGGTCACCGAACGCCTCCAGCGACCGCGCCTCCCACGGATCGACCGTGCCGGTCAGCGATCGCCAGTCGCTCGGCGCACGCCCGCATCGGCGACATGCAGCGCGGGTGATCCCAGCCCAGGGCGCGAAGGGCCACGTCACCCACTGGACAAACGTTTGCGTCGCACGGCCGCGCGAGTCTATGCGATCGCCGCGAGCGGACGTCAAGGGAGCCGTTCGTGCGGAGATGATCTATGATCAAATCGTGATCGAGCGGATCGAAGCGCGCGCAGTCGGGCCGGATGTCGACCGCTACAGCTGGGCGTCCGACCTCGACCAGCAGTACGGCACGCTGACGATCGTCCGGGTGTTCGACGACCACGGATTCGAGGGGGTCGGCGCGACACCGTCGTACTCGACCGGCCGCTTCGATCTCTCGATCCTGGAGACGCTACGCCACCTCGCGCCCCGCGTCCTCGGCGCCGACCCGCTGCCAGCGCGAGGCCGTCTGGTACGGGCTGCAGGACCTCGCGCTGCCGCTGTTGCCCGGCGCCCAGCTGGCGCTCGACATCGCGCTCTGGGACATCGCCGCGCAGCGTGCCGGCGTGCCGCTCCACCAGCTGCTCGGCGGTCGCCGCGGACCGTGCTGCCCGCGTACGCGTCGACACCGCTTCTGGCCGACGCCGACGCGTACGTCGAGTTCGTCGGCGAACTGCGTCGAGCTCGGCTTCCGCGCGGTCAAGTTCCACGCCTGGTGCGAGGCCGACCGCGACCTCGAGATGCTGCGCAAGGTGCACGACGCCCACGGCGGATCGGGGATGGCGATGATGCACGACGCCGAGCAGCGGTACGACCGCAACTCGGCGCTGCGCGTCGCCCGGGAGCTCGACGCGATGGGGTTCGGGTGGCTCGAGGCGCCGTTGCCCGACCACGATCTCGAGGGCTACGCCGACCTCCGCCGGCGCGTCGGGCGTGCCCATCATCGCCGGCGGCAACGACATCGTCGACATCCGGTCGGTCGGGGACGCGTTGCTGCGGCACCCCTGGGATGCGCTGCGCTTCGACGTCACCGTCGCCGGGGGGTTCACGCCGTCGCGCAAGCTGGTCGCCCTGGCCGAGGGCGCCGGGCTGTGGGCAGAGCTCCAGAGCTGGGGATACACGCTGATCCAGGCCGCCAACCTGCACCTCGGCCTGGGCATGGCGCTGCACCGGCATGTTCGAGCTGCCGGTCCCGGCCGAGCCGCACGAGTATGGCGTCGAGAACCCGTACCGGATCTCCGCCGACGGCCACGTCGAGGCGCCGACGGCCGCCGGCCTGGGGATCGTCGTCGACTGGGAGCGGATGGACGCCGCCACGCTCGCGTCGTTCACCGTCTAGGTGGACTGGGGCGGGACGATCGCGGGGGTGGCGATCCCGCTGGACGAGGACGAGTCGATCGACTGGACGTCGCTCGAGGCGCATCTGGAGTCGTTCGTCGGGTGCGGCCTGACCGGGTGTTGTCGTCAACGCCGACACCGGCGAGGGCGCGTTGCTCTCGCCGGACGAGCGAAATGCCGTCCTGCGGTTCGCCGTGCGGCAGATCGGCGACCGGTTGCCCGTCGCCGCCGGGCTTCTGCCCGCCCACACCGCCGCCGCCTCGGCCGCCGCGCGGGTCGCGGCGACCTCGGCGCGGCGGCTCTGCAGGTGTTCGCGCCGCCGGTCTTTATGGGAGCGCCCCTGGACTGGCAGCCGGTTGCGGCCTACTACGAGGCGCTCGCCGCCGCCACCGACGTCCCGCTGATCGTCTACCAGGCTCCCGCGGGATTCGGTGTGACGTTCGAGCTCGAGGTGCTTCGGCGGATGGCGGAGGTGCCCGGCGTCCAGGCGATCAAGGAGTCGTGGTGGAGCAGGCGGCGACTTCGCCGACGCGGCGGCGGTATTCGCAGGGGAGCGCCACGAGGTGGCGCTGCTCTCGGGCCAGGACTCATTCATCCTCGACTCGCTGCTGGGAGGTGCAGATGGAGCGATGTTGGCGGCGGCCGCATCCGACCCCGCCGCCTACGCGACGATGTGGGCGCGCCGGGGAGAGCCCGCGGCAGCCGCAATCCAGGCCGCGCTCGACCCCTATATCGAGCGGCTGTTCGCCCCGCCGCTGCGTGACTTCCGCGCGCGCATCAAGGCCGTCCTGGAGCACGACGGGGCGATCGCGACTGCGGCGGTGCGCTCCACCGCTCGTGCGCATCAGCGATGACGAGGCTGCCGGCCTGATCGAGGCGCACGACGCTGCGCGAGCGGCAATCGCAGGTTCTTAGCTCTGCTCGGCCGCGCGCGCGTAGGTCGCACCGCACGGGCGGTGCTCATGAGGTGCTCGCGGGCGGCAGCCTCGGCCCGCTCTGGGTCGCGGTGGGCAAGGGCGTCGAGGATCGCGCGGTGCTCCTTGCGGGCCTGGGCGCTCTTGTGGAGACGCTCCACGTACAGCCGGATATAGGGCTGGGACTGCTCGCGCAAGCGCTGGATCAGCTCGAGCAGGCGAGGCCGTGCCGACGCCTGGTTGATCGTGTTGTGGAACTCGGCGTTCAGCGCCACCCAGCGGTCGACCTGATCCTCGTTTCGCATGGCGGCCAGGGTCTTGCGCAGCGCGTCCAGGTCGCCGGCAGTCAGCGCCTCGGTCGCGTGCCGCGCTGCCACGCCCTCCAGTGCGGCGCGGATCTCGTAGATCTCCTCGACCTCGGCTGGGCTGAGGGCTGTCACGATCGCGCCGCGGTGCGGGACGATCGTCACGAACCCCTCGGCGCCTAGCTGCCGCAGGGCCTCGCGCACCGGCATGCGGCTGACGGAGAACTCGGCGGCGAGGGCGTCCTGGTTGATCCGGGTGGCGGCCGACAGTTCGCCGGCGATGATGCGCGTTCGCACGGCGTCGGCGACAGCCTGCTGGATGGTCAGGTGGGTCAGCGCCACATCCCCCCGGCCTCGTTCCCGGTGCGACGATCGACTTCAGGAACCCGGTTGGGTTGCCAGGCGAGCAGGGACTCGAACGCCGTCACGCTGTGGTCGAGCGGGAAGATCCTGCTCGGGATCGCCGGGCGGAGCTGGCCCGAGGTCAGCAGCTCGACCGCCCGCGCGAACTCGGGGTTCGTGTAGGCGAACGAGCCGAGGATCCGCTGCTCGCGCACGACGACATCGAACGCCGGGATCGACGAGTCTTGGTCGTGCATGCCGAGCCATAGCGCGGCGCCGAGCGGATGCAGCAGCCGCAGCGAGTCGCGCCTCGTCGAGGATGTGCCCGCGGCGTCGACCGTGATCTCGGCGCCACCCGGCCATTCCTGGGTGACAACATCGAGCTGGTCGGGCGCCACGGCGACATCGGCGAAGGCCGACACCCCCTGCGCGCCCGGAATCGACATCGCTGACGGCGATCCACTGGGTGCCGATCAGCCGAGCATCTGCGCGGCCAGCACGCCGATGGTGCCGCCGAACACGACCGCGGATCGCGGGCTACTCGCCCCGAGCAACTCGACGCCGTGCACGCACGTGGCCAGCGGCTCGGCCAGTACCGCGACGTTCGGATCGACACCGTTGGGGAGAACATGGAGGCACCTGGCCGGTACCGACACGAGTTGCCCGAACCCGCCCGGCCGCGTGCCTCCGACCAACTCGCGGCTCTGGCAGACGTTCTCGTGGCCCGACCGGCAGGCTGAGCAGATGCCGCACGGGGACCTGCGGGTTGACGGCTACGTGGTTCCCGAGCAGGGAGTCGGGACGCCGCTGCCGACCGCGACGACCTCGCCGGTCAGCTCGTGCCCCATGATCAGAGGCGGCGACCGGCGCGGGCTGTGGGTGGCGACACCCAGGTACTTCCGGAGCCCGCAGATCCGGCCGCCGTGACGTGCAGTGACACCTCGCCCAGCGCGACCGGCTGCGCCGGCACGTCCAGCACCTCCAGCGTCCGCGCCTCCGTGTAGACCAGAGCTCGGCACCGGGTGGTCAGGCGACACGGTAGTGATTCAGCGCCTCCTCGTCGATCTCCACACCCAGCCCGGGGCCGGGCGGCAGCGCGAACTCGCCTCCGACGATGACCGGCTCCGGACCGGCCAGGTTGTGGCGCAGCTCCGCCTGAGGGTAGAGCTCGGGGTGGCAGTACTCGTCCATGGGCAGTTGCCGAGCGCGGCCGCGAAGTGGTTGTTGGCGACCACGCCGACGGTCGTGGCCACCCATCCGTAGGGCACCACCTGGCGCCCACGGGCCACGGCCGCCTCGGCGACCCGCATCGACTCGGTGAAGCCGACCCTGATCACGCTCGGCTGGACGATGTCGACCTGGCCGCCGTCCATCATCTCGACGAACTCGTTGCGCGTGACGAACAGCTCGCCGATCGCGACCGGGATCGACGATCCGGTGGCGACGCGCCGGTACCCCTCCACGTCGTCGAGCCACATCGGTGTTTCGATGAAGCCGGGATCGCAGTCCTCGACCCGGCGCAGCGTGTGCAGCGCCTCCTTGGGCGTCTCCCAGCGATGCCCGACGTCGATCAGCATCGTCATGGCCCCATTGACGAGATCTCTCGAGCGGTGCGCCATGTCGACGATCTGATCGTTCGTCTGCACGCAGTCCGACAGCGGCTCGATCTTGTAGGCCGGGAAGCTGAGCTCCTGAGACCGGGCGATCTTCCCGAGGTTCATCTCCAGGGTTGTCCCGTAGGATCCCGGCCCGAAGTAGCAGGCTGCTGTACGGCCGGGATCGGGTTGCCCGTCGCGCCGCCCAGCAGCTCGTAGATCGGCTTGCCCTCGGCCTTGCCCTTGAGATCCCAGAGAGCGACGTCGATGGCTGCGAGCACGGCCACACCAAGACCGCGCCGCCCCGACATCACGGTCGAGCGGTACATCGTGTCCCACAGCCGCTGCGGGTTGAGCGGGTCGCGGCCGACCAGGAGCTGCTTGATTCCCTGGCTCCAGCGTGTGCGAGCCGGGGGAGTCGACGACGGCTTTCATCGCCTGAGGGGTGTGGTTCCCCTCTCCGATGCCGGTGATCCCTTCGTCGGTCTTCACCCGCACGATGAACGCGTCCTGCATCGCATCCGCGGCGGTGGTGTCGATGGACGGCTTCTGGCACGACCATCGCCTCGATGTCGGTGATCTTCATTCGGGCTCCTTCTCGTGGGCAGGGGTGCCGCCGAGCGCCTGGCGCACGCCGCGGGCGACCCTCTCGGCGTCGGGTATCGCCACCGCCTCGAGGGTCGGTGCCGAGGGCTTCGGGCAGTCGGGAGCCGTGACCCGCGCGACCGGCCCGTCCAGCGCGCCAGAATCCGCGCTCGGCGGCCAGCGCCGCGACCTCGGCGCCGAACCCGCACGTGCGAACGGCCTCGTGCACGATCACCAGCCGGTTCGTTCTGGCGAGCGACGCCTCCACCGTGTCCCAGTCGAAGGGCGAGAGCCAGCGCGGGTCGACGACCTCTGCATCGATGCCGTCGGCAGCGAGCAGCTCCGCCGCGGCGAGTGCGACCCCGACCATGCGCGACAGGGCGACGATCGTGACGTCGCGGCCGGGCCGGACGATCGCGGCGCCCCCGATGGCGGGGATCTCGGCCTCCTGGTCGACCTCGCCCCGCTGGTCGTAGATGGCGCGGTGCTCGATGACGATCGTGGGGTCGTCGTCGGCGATTGCGGCGAGAAGCATCGTGTAGGCGTCCGCCGCGTTCGAAGGGAGGCCGACCCGGAGGCCGGGGATGTGGCAGAGCAAGGCCTCCACGCAGCGCGAGTGCTGGGCGGACGACGAGGTCAGCGAGCCCTGTTGCGTCCTCACCGTCAGCGGCGCCGTCATCCGGCCACGGGTCAGCCAGCGCACGTTGGCAGCCTGGTTCACCAGCTGGTCGATGCCGACGAACAGGAAGTCGGCCCACATGATCTCGACAACCGGCCGGCGGCCCACCAGCGCGGCCCCGAGTGCGGCGCCGAGCATTGCGTTCTCCGAGATCGGGGTGTCGAAGACCCGGTCGCCGAACTCGTCGGCGAGGCCGCGGGTGACCCCGAAGACGCCGCCCGGGCCGGCGACGTCCTCTCCGAAGACCAACGTCTCGGGATATGTCCGCATCGCACGATGCAGAGCTGCGCCGAGCGCCGCCCGGTAGGTGAGCAGCTCCCGCTCACGCGTAGACATGCTGCTCCAGCGTCGACGGGTCCGCCACCGGTTGCCGAGCGGCGGCCTCGGCGGCCTCGCGCACATCCGGCGCGCGCAGCGGCCTCGGCCTCCTTCAGCGCGGCTTCGTCGGCGAGACTCTCGCCCAGGATCACGCTTCGGAGCTGGGGGATCGGGTCGGATTCCGCGGCCCAGGCGGCCTTCTCGCCCTCGGGCCGGTAGTGCTCAGGGTCGTGGTGGTGGTGCCCGCCCAGCCGGCGGGCCGTGGCGACGACGAGCGTGGGCCCGTCGCCGCCGCGCGCGCGGAACACGGCTTCGGCCACCGCGGCGCACATCGCTCGCGGGTCAGTGCCGTCGACCGCGGTACCGGGGAACCCGTAGATCCCCGCCCGAAGCTCGAGCGCACCGCCCGGGAACATCGACTCGGTCGGCGTGTACTCGGCGTAGCCGTTGTTCTCGCAGACGAACACCACAGGCAGCCGGTAGATCGCCGCGAAGCCCATCGCCTCATGCACCGCGCCCTGGTTGAGCGCGCCGTCGCCGAACGCCGCCAGGGCGACGCGCCCGGATCCGTCGTAGCGAGAGGCCAGCGCCGCTCCCACGGCGATCGGCACCCCGGCACCGACGATGCCGCTCTCGCCCAGAAAGCCATGGTCGGGGTCGGCGAAGAACCCGGCGCCCCCGCGGCCACCGTTAACACCGGTCTCGCGCCCATGAACTCGCCGAGAGAGTGCCTCAAGGGGCGTCCCGCACGCGATCGCCCAGTGATGCCCCCGGTAGGTTGCGTTCACGGTGTCGGCCGGTCCCAGCGCCGCCACGGCGCCGACCGCGATGGCTTCTTGGCCGGTACTGAGATGCAGCGAGCAGACGATAGTGCCTCTGCTCCGAAGCTGCGCCGCGTGGTTCTCGAACGCCCTGATCGTCACCATCCGGCGGTAGGAGGCGACTGTCTCCGGCCCCGTCATTCACGCTCCTTGACTGCACCCGAGATTTGATCGATGATCAAGTCTACACTTCGCGCGGAAGGAGCGAGTATGGCATGGTTAGAGGGTCGCACTGCGGTGGTGACCGGGGGTGCCGGTGGCATCGGCTCCGCGATCTGCGAGGAGCTGGCACGTGAGGGCGCGACCGTTGCCGTCTGGGACCTGGACGGCGCCAGCGCGGCAGAGTTGGCCGCGAAGATCCCGAGGGCGCAGGCCTACGAGGTCGACATCACCGACAGCAGTGAGGTCGACCGCGCGGTCAAGCAGGTGCGCAGCGACCACGGCAGCATCGACACCCTGATCAACAACGCGGGAGTGAGCCGGGTTGGCGATCACACCCACCAGTTGTCCGACGAGATCTGGGAGGAATCGATCGGGGTCATGCAGACGGGTGTGTTCTACTGCTCGCGGGCCGCTGGCCGGGCGATGATCGAGCAGGGAAAGGGCACGGTGGTGAACATCTCATCGATTCGCGGCTACTCCGCGAATCCCGGCCGCCTTGCCTACTGCGCCGCGAAGGCGGCGGTCATCATCATGACCGAGGTGATGGCGGGCGAATGGGGACCCCTCGGGCTTCGCGTCAACGCGATCGCACCGGGCGTGGTGGCCACCGGCATGTGGAAGGAGGAGGTCGCGCGTGGGCTCTACCGCGAGCAGGACTACATCGATACGATCCCCTCCAGGCGGCTGGCCGAGCCCAGCGAGATCGGCCGCCTGTGCGCCTTCTTATCGTCGGACGAGTGCTCGTATATCAACGGTGCCTGCATCACTATCGACGGTGCGTTGACACGTATCCCGTCCGGCTGAGCCCTCAATCGCTAGGAGCGCTTGGACATGCGCGAGGGGCGCATCGTGGCGGTCGCAGACGTGTTCGACGCGCTCACCCACAAGCGACCCTACAAGCCCGCCTGGACCGTCCCCGAGGCCGTCGCCGAGATCACTTGCCAACGCAGCCGCGCCTTCGACCCAGACATCGAGCGAGCATTCCTCTCCCTCAACCACCACGAGCTGCTGCACTCTGACCACGCCGACGACGAGCCCGAGCTCGAACAACCCCGCCGACTCGTCGCCTAACCTCGCCCGAGGCGCGATGATGCACGCGAGTCTCGGGAGCTCACCGCGGCGCTCCATGGGCGCCCGCGTTTCGGTGCGGCTCGCCAGGCTCCGGAAATACAGCCCACCGACCGCGGTGGGCAGGAGCCTGCCCTGGTGGGCCGAGAGTCCTGTCCGGATACGGATCGATATCACCGGCCTCGCCGCCCCGCGCATATCATCGATCCCCTGGCATCGCCAACTTCAGTGCGAGTGGCGCCGCGGAGGCCGAGCGCGGCCGCCAATCACCGGGAAGCGCGGCGACCGACCAGACTACGGAGAGTACGAGCTGCTGCCGCAACCCTGCGGGCAGGCTCCTAGCTCAAGAGGGTGCCGACTCCCTCACTGGTCACGATCAGCTTGCGGGGCGGAGCGTCGGCGTCTAGAAGGCGATCGATCTCGCTGCGCCCGAAGGATTGCACTGCCTCGGCGATCCGTGGATTGGGGCAGTCTGCGCTGAGGCCAGCGGCGATGTCGACCGTCACCCGGACCGTGGGCTCGCCGACCCGGCGTTCCAGGGTCCACGGCCAGCTGTCTCCGTCGCGGTCTGGGTCTGTGACGAGCTCCGGCTCGTCGCTCACTACGAACCATGGGGAGCTGACCAAGGATCTGGGTGTACACGTCTTCGACCGCTGCCCGCCGGGACCGGCCACCACCCCGGTATCCCGAGCCTATGGCGTCTGAGTTGATGCGATGAGCGCCCGCTCGCCAGAACGGCGTCGCCGGGTCCGGATCGGGTTCGCCGAGTGCCCAGCCGGCTTGGCCGAGTCGTTGCCTGAGATCTTCGATCCGCCCGTCGTCGTCCACGAACCCACCGCCTGTCCGACTGGCCGGCCCCGCACGCATGCCGATCGAGCACCGGGTGCCGCGTCCGCGGCCGAGTCTACGCCGCTGGGCTTGCGAACGCGGAGCGTGAGATGCGGGGCGAGTTTCCGGACGGGGTGCTGCAGGTCCGTCCACGTTCCGCGCTGTTTTCGAGTGCGCGGCGGACGAGGGTCGCTCCCGCCTCGGCGACCCGCCTAGCGGCGATCGGTGGGCGTGGTCGCCGACCCGTTCGAGAACGAGTGACGTGGTCATATTCAGCTATTCATCTGACTGGCTTAGGCTCGGCATACCACTTAAGGTCGCACATGTGTTCGATACGTGCGCGACCCCTGCCTCCAGAGCGCGGGCGTCGAGATCGCGGAGCTCCCGTCGGAGGCCGAGGACGCAGGTCGGCTGGCTGGCTTTGGAACGGGGGTCGGGACCGGCGCGGGCTCGCCGGGTGCCACGCCGAACCCGCTGCTCCTCCCGTGGCGAACGAGTGAAAGGCGATCGATGTCGCTCAAGACGAGGCCGCTGCCTTAGTGGGGACGGCTCGCGGGAAGTTTGCCTTGATCGCAGCCACCGACTGGCCCCCGACCGCGTGAGAGACTCCGCGCGGGAAGGAAGATCGTCGGTTCGAGCCTAGGCCGAAGCCATGGCCGCGGCCGCCGACTCGAGGCCCAGCGAGCCGAGGAGGAGAGGTGAGCAAGGAGACCGCGTTCTATGCCTCGATTGGGGCGATGACCGACCAGTGGATGGATCTGTTCGGCTATTTCGCTCCGGCCGTTGTGACTGACACTCAGCGCGAGTACCGCGCGGTGCGCGAGGCGGCGGGCTTGATGGATTTCTCGATGCTGCGGAAGGTCGATCTTGTCGGGCCGGGAGCGCTCAGATTGGTCGACTCGATTGTCTGCCGCGACGTTTCCACACTTAGCCCCGGGCGGATCGCCTACGGTCCGCTGTGCGATGTCGACGGGAAGATGGTCGACGATTGCACCGTGATGCCGCGATCGCCGGGCGGCGATCGGGTTCGCTTCTGTGGCGCCAACGACCGCGACTACGAGATCTTCTCGGCCGCTGCGAACGGTCTGGGCATCGAGGTTCGGGACCGCACCGACGAGCTACCCCACCTGTGCCTGCAAGGACCGAGGAGCAGAGCCATCCTCCAGAACATGACCACTACGGACCTCTCGTCACAGGCGTTCCCGTACTACACCTTCCAAGAGGGCGTTGAGATTGCGGGGATCCCCGTGTTCATGACCCGGCTCGGCTACACCGCCGAACTCGGTTACGAGCTTTGGGTCGATCGCGACCGGGCGCTCGACCTCTGGGACGCGCTGTTTCGCGAGGGAGCGCGCCACGGCATGGAGCTGATCGGCATGGACGCGCTGGATCTGTTCCGAATCGAAGGTGGATTCATCATCGGGGGTGTCGAGTACGACCAGACCGTTTCGCCCTACGAGTGCGGTCTGGGCTGGGCCGTCGACCTGGAAAAGCACGCGTTCCAGGGGCGTCAGGCCCTCCAGGCCGCCGAGCAGGCGAGTGCTCTGCGACTTACGTCGGTGGTTCTTGAAGCCGGCGGAGCCGAGGCGACCGGAGCCGAGCTCACCGTTGACGGATCGGTGGTTGGATTCATCACCCAGGCCGTCGTCTCCCCGTTTCTCAACGGCAAGACGCTCGGCTTGGCCAAGGTCGAAAAGAGTCGGGCCGCGCCCGGCACCGCGATCGAAGCCCGGATCGCCGGCAAACCCATGCCCGGACAAATCGTCCGGCATCCAGCCTACGACCCGGAACGACGACGAGTCAAAGACTAGGGCGCCCCCTCTAACCCGCCGCCTGCTTGACACCGGCTCTCAACCGACCGCCTCGGTGCGGCGTGCCGCCGAACCTGCGTTCGATCTATGGCGACCCCCTGCCTGCGGAGCACGGGCGCTCAGACGTCCAAGCCCGCCTCCGACGCCGAGGGGCCGGGTGAGCCACGGGGGATGGAACCGTGGGTGGAACCCCGGCCGTCTCCGCGATGCCCGCCGGTCGGGGGCGTTGCTATTTGACGCTTGCGGGGTGGGCGGTGGAAACTCAGTCGAGATGGTGGCTGGTACAAGCAGCTTTCGCTCGTCCGGGGCAGGAGCGTCTTTGGCCGAGGTTGTGGAGGTGCTTGTCGTGGGCGGTGGGCAGGCGGGTCTGGCTATGAGCGAGCATCTGCGCAGTGCGGGCCTGACGCACGTTGTGCTGGAGCGACATCGGATCGCCGAGCGCTGGCGCTCGCAGCGGTGGGACTCTTTGGTCGCGAACGGCCCCGCCTGGCATGACCGATTCCCGGGCTACTTGTTCGCCGGTCTCGACCCGGATGCCTTCGCGACGAAGGATCAGGTCGCGGAGTATTTCTCCGCGTATGCGGAGAAGATCGCAGCTCCGATCCGCTGCGGGGTGGAGGTGACGTCTGTGCGGAGGAACGTCGGCCGGCCCGGGTTCCACGCCGAGACGTCGGACGGGCCGATCGTTGCCAGCTATGTGGTCGCCGCGACCGGCCCGTTCCAGCGACCAGTCATCCCGCCCATCGTCCCCCCCGACGTCGGGCTGGTGCAGATTCATTCGAGTGCCTACCGCAACCCGAGTCAGCTGCCCGCGGGCACGGTGCTCGTGGTCGGGGCAGGATCGTCAGGCACGCAGATCGCGGACGAGCTCGGGCGCGCCGGCCGACGCGTCGTCCTGTCGATCGGCCCCCACGACCGGCCCCCGCGCAGGTATCGCGGGCGCGACTTCGTCTGGTGGCTGGGGGTGCTCGGCAAATGGGATGCCCAAGCCCCTGGTGATGGCAGCGACCACGTCACGATCGCGGTCAGCGGAGCATACGGCGGCCGCACCGTCGACTTCCGCGCCCTCGCCGCTCGCGGCATGGTGCTCGTCGGTCGGGCGATCTCGTTTGGCGGCGGCGCGATCCGATTCGCGCCAGACCTTGCCGACAACATCGCAAACGGCGACGCGAACTACCTCGGATTGTTGGACGAGGCCGACGCCTACATCACGCGGAACGGCCTCGACCTCCCGAACGAGCCGGATGCGCGCACGCTGGGGCCACTCCCCGACAGCGTGACCGACCCCATCCTCGAGTTGGACTTGGCAAGCACCGGAGTGACGTCGATCATCTGGGCGACCGGCTTCGCCGTCGACTACGGCTGGCTCCAGGTGGACGCCTTCGACGAGCAGGGCCTACCGAAGCACCAGCGCGGCGTGTCGTCTGAGCCCGGCGTCTACTTCCTGGGGCTGCCATGGTTGTCCCGGCGAGGATCGAGCTTCATATGGGGCGTCTGGCACGACGCCAAGTTCGTTGCCGACCACATCGCAACCCAACGCAGCTACCTGGCCTACGGGACTTGACCGAAGCCGCATACCGCAAACCTCCTCATTCGCCCCCAAGCCGACTTTGAGGGTGTGGTTTCCCTGTTCGGGGCATTGGCGTTTGGCCCGGTGGTCGCCCTTTCGGCGGTCATTCCTCCAGTGTGGCGCCGGAGGAGTTCACGCCGTCCGCGTGGGACGTGGGATGTTCCTGGCGGAGAGTTTGGGTGCGCCAGAGACCAGCGAGTAGGATCACCCGAACACGGACGCAAGGGAGGACTGATGAGCATCAACCGCTTCCCATTCCAGGACGATATCCTCCGCGAATTGGCGAAAGGCCCAGCCACAGCTGCGACGGTCTCGAACGCGATCGCGAGCGAGGGTTCCGCGTCGGGGCATGAGAAGAACTCGCCCGAGCTTCATCGAGCGGTGGCCGAGAACATCGACCACCTAGCTCACCTCGGGCTTGCGGAGTACACGGGTGACACGCCGCGCACCGCCCAGCTCACCCAAGCGGGGAAGGACGCCGAGGGCTCGCTGCCCTGACAGGTAGCCGGGTCCCTGCGGCCGCCGCCGAAACCTCGCGGGCCACAAGCCTCGCAACTGGCGGCGCACTACGACATCACGCGGCTTTCTATCGGATTCAAGGGACTTTGGCGAGCAGTCGATAGCAGGAGCACGTACGGGTGGCAGAGAGTCGTAGTCGGATGGGACGGCGGCGTGGGTCTCATCGTGTTGCTGGGCAAGTCCGCTAGGGCCGGTTGGCCGTAGTAGGCGATCAGAAGTCCCATGGCCCTCGCCGGGTCGCGGCCGAGTTGGCTCGGCCGAAGTGGGGCGGCGTCATGGTCAGCCCAAACGGCGTGTGGCGAGGCGCTGCGCCGCCACGGCCAGCCGCCTCGCCCACCGCGTCGCAACCGACCTCAAACGCGCAGGCTGGAAGCTCCAACGCGTGCTCATCGACAACGGCAACGAGTACCGCAGCCTCCGCTTCACTACCACCCTCACCCAGCTCGATGCCCCCCACACCCGCATCCGCGCCGGCCGCCCCAAACTAACGGCCAGGTCGAAAACCTGCACAAGACAATCCTCGACGAATGCTGGCGCCCCAGCTTCGCCCGCAGCCTCTACCCCAGCTACACCGCGCTCCGCGCAGACCTCAACGACTACCTCACCAACTACAACCACGACCGCGCCCACACCGGCCGCCTCACCCAAGGCAGAATCCCCGCCGACATCATCGACCCAGCCCGAAAGATGAGACGGACACCATGACCACCCGTCGGTACATCTCGGAGACTGTCCAGTTTAGGGGTCTGGGGTGGGGTCGATGGTGGGTGCGTGGGCGAGGTAGTCGCCGAGGTAGCGGGCGGCGATCTTTCCGCCGGGCGACCACAGCGGCGTGGTGCTTGTGGTGGTGGTGTCCCCGCGGCCCCCGGTCATGTCGGCGTGGAGGTAGAGCGGCGTGCTACCTGTAAGCAACTGCCCGTGGAGTTCGGGGCGAAGCGGCGGTGGATCGTCGATCGGAGCGCCGGCATGCTTGGCGATGATCTGGGCGATGTGGTCGGCCTGCTGGGCGGCGATGCCTCCCTGTTTGATTGGGAATGTGGTGATGTCGCCGACGGCGTACACGTCTGGGACGCCGACGACTTGTCCGAGTTGGTTCGTGGGCAGAAACCCGTTCTGGTCGTGCGGGAGCCCGGGGATCGCGATGCCGCGCGCCTCGGGGACGCAGACCACTCGGTCGACTGGGAGCGTGCGCGCCGGCGCCACGATCAGCCCGCCTGGGTACAGACGCACGGGGTAGGTGGCTAGGTGGGCGCGGATGTGATGGTCGAGGAGGAGCTGGGAGACGGCGGCGCTGACCTTCCCGCCGAACTGGGCCAGCGGTTGGGCCTCGGGTGTCACAAGTTCAAGCGAGACAGCCTCGAGCCGTTTCTCAGCGACGTGGGTTGCGGTCAACAACGCCAGCTCATATAACGGCAGCGCCCACGAGGCGCCGCGCGGCAGGGCGAAGGCGACTCGCGTGATGGCTCGGCGATCCAGCTGCCGCAGGAGGTCGCGCATGGCGTCTGCGTCCTGCTCCCCGCGGAACGTCAGCGCCCCGTCAAGCCCAGACATGCGACGCGCGCCGCAAGCGACGACCAGCACATCGTAAGTGAGTGGCCCAGCAGCGTCGGTGATGGCACGATGGTTGGTCGCGTCGACGCGCTCCAGCCACCCTTCGACGAGGCGCGCGCCGGCCGCGGCAGCCATGTCCGAAAGGGCGAAACGGTGCACCTGGCCGCGACCGAACGGCACCGCCACCGACAACGGCCGATAGCGAAACTCCGACTCCGGGCACACAAGCGTCACCTCAACGCGCTCCCCAGCCACATCACGCAGCGCAAGCATCGCCTCCAAGCCACCCACGCCGCCACCCACCACCACCACCCTCACACCGCCGTGACCCAAACCGCTACGCAGCGCAGGACCATCAGCCACCTGAGTCCCACCGCCGCCAGTCGCACCCGCCGTGCAACCCGCACGGTCAGCCAGCGATCGAGTACTCCCACCCGCTTGCAGCACCCTGGCCATCCTCCCACCCTACCGGTATGCGAGACGCCCCACATCGGGGCTTATAACCCCTCGCTGCCTGGCCACGCCGAAAGGCGGTTTCTGTGGCGATAGCGCGCGCCCGCCGATCACGCCGGCTGAACAGGTGCGTGTTCTCACCGTAGTTGCTACGGACGCTGATCGGGGCGCGGCCGGATGCCTCCGGGGCTCTCGCTGCGTAGGCTGGTTAGCGTGTCTGAGACGTATGCGGTGGTGTGGGCGGAGGGTGATCAACCGTCCCGGGTCGGGCGGCTGGATCTGCGTGGTGACGGCTTTCGGTTGACTGGTGATTCCCGAGGCGGCCACGCGAGGTTCCCCCCAAGCCCGTCAGGGCCGCGGACACCGCTCGAGAAACTCATCTAGAGGTCAGCTTTGCGGAGTCGCCGGCGGATGGTCTGTGGTTCCAGGCGTTCGGGGTAGGAAGTACTCTCGCGCTGTGGCTTCCGTGGACGCAGGTACCAAGGCTTGGCCGGATCCTTGAGGCTCGCGAGCCGGCTGACCGTGAGCTAGCCGAGCGAGCTAGAACTGATGAGAATGGTCTGGCCCGGGCGTAGCTGCGGGTTGACAGCGTCAGCCTCTCGGCAGCGCTGACAGTCGTTCGGCTGCACGCGTGAGGCCGTGGCGGCGGAGCAGGTCGACCATCGGCGCGGGATCGGGTAATGAACGCCGTCGGAGGTTGTCTTGGCGGAGAGGACGTATGATGCCGATCCCGAAGTCCTGGCTGGGCCGGAACTGACTGAATCGTCCGGATCGCGGAGGGCGTGTGTTCTCAGTAGGTGTGTGCGTCGAAGAACCAGCGGGCGATGTCGAGTTGGGCGAGGGCTCGGCCGCCCATCCACAGGCTCATGATCTTGGAGTCGCGCCAGTGCTTTTCGACATCTCCCTCCCGCGCGTAGCCGTGGGCGCCCATCAGATCCATGGCGAGGTTGGTCACTTTCGTTAGTTGGTCGGTGACGTAGAGCTTGGTGACGCGCGTTCGGGCCAGCATGGTTTGGGTGTCGCGGCGGCCGTAGGTGTCGGGTTGGTCGAGCATCCGTGCCTTGAGGTAGGTCTCGGCGCGGCTGGTCTCGATCGCGGTGACGATGTCGGCCAGCACACCGGCGGTGATCGAGTGCTCCTTGAGTGGCTTGCCGGCGATGATCCTCGTGTCGCACCACGCTTGCACGAGCTCGTACACGTTCTTCATCACGCCGATCGCGGTCGCCGCAGTGCCGACGTTTCCGGATGAGACCATCGCTCGTGCCCGACTAGCGTCAGCACCAGGGCCGTGCGCGCGATACTCATGCGGGACGCGAGCGTCCTGGAACCACACGTCGCCGTTGGCGTCGCCGGACATCCCCGCCTTGCGGTAGGGACTGCCCTGCGTCACCCCGGGCGTGTCCGCGGGCACGTAGATGATCGCCACGCCGTCATCGCCAGCGTCGGGACTGGTCGTGCACAACACGGCGAACACGTCCGCCAGGCCCCCCGAGTTGGTCGCCCAAAGCTTGTGGCCAGTCACCACCCACTGGTCGCCATCGCGACGCGCGCGTGTCTGGATGTAGCGACCGTGCGTCCCATCGATGTTCTCAACATCCGATCCGCTGCGCCCGTCCGTCAACGCAAGGCACCCCACATACCACCGCGAGGTGTCCAAGAAAAGCGGCGTGAACACCTCCATCAAGTGCCGGTTTTCCTCCGGCGGGAAGATCGCCGACATCGCCCAGATCGAGCAACTGGCCGCCGTCGCCAGCCCCGAATCAGCCCGCCCTATCTCCTCCAACAACAGGCACGACGTGATCGCGTCCAGGCCCAAGCCACCGTACTCGGCTGGCCAGCACGCCTGCTGGTAGCCGACCTCCAGCGCAAGCCGCTCCAACAGCGGCCTCACGATCCGATGCTCACCCCAATCCTCGTCGATCTGGCGGCGCACCGGAAACACCTCGCCCTCCGCCCACGCACGCACACGCTCCACCAGGCTCCACGCCTCATCCGACACCCACTCCCGCGGCAGCGAGAAGTCGTCGATGGTCGGCACCACCAACCCCCTGAAAGTCGTCGAAAACCAGCCAGCCGAGCGCGAACACCCACATCATAATCTGCGTGCCAGCTCGACCGTCAGCCGCCCGCTGCCGCATCCCACGTCCAGCACCGACCCCGGACGGTCGGCCGCGTCCAGCATCTCGGCGACCGCGAAGGGCAGCGCGGGCGTCACAGTCGGGTCGCCAGCTCGAGCCCCTCCAGCACCGCCTCCTCGACGGTGCGCGGCGCGAGACAGTCACCGATCAGGTGCAGCTCGACGTCTTCGTCGCGCAGCTCTTCACTCAAGCCGTCGACGCTGACGCTGCCCTGTGCGAGCACGAGCGCAGCGACATCCTCGATCACGATCGGATCGGCACCAATCGCGCTCTCGAAGTAGACGGAGTCGTCATCGGCGCCGAAGATCCGCACCGAAGCGACGACCTCGACACGCAGTCGCGCAAGCGATGCCAGCCACATATCGCGCACGTACTGCTGGATCCGTTGTCCCGGCATGTAGCCGTCGACGCACAGGATGGTGGCGTGTCCGGCGCGCGCCACCAGCTCGGCGATGCCAAGGCCGACCCAGTCGCAGCGCCAATCGGCCACAACGATCCGACCCTCGGGCAGCGGATCGCCGTCCAGCACCTGCCAGGCATCCAGCACTGGCATCGTCCCGCTCAACTCGAGAGGCGGCCGGCGAGGGCGGGCCCCGGTCGCGATCACCACCACGTCCGGCAGCTCACGTCGCACCAGCTCGCGGTCGACCCGGGTGTCCATGCGGACGTCGACGCCGGCGGCCCGCACCTCGCGCAGCAGATTGTCCGCGATGCCGCCGAACTCGGCGCGTCCCGGCAGCCGCTCGGCCATCAACACCTGACCGCCCGGCCGTGGTGCGGAATCACAGATCGTGACGCGGTGGCCGCGCTCGGCGGCCACGGCGGCGGCCTTGAGGCCCGCTGGTCCCGCCCCAGCCACCAGCACGCGCAGCACCCGGGACACAGGCCGGCGCTCGGCATAGAGCAGCTCACGACCGGTCTCCGGACGCTGGACGCATGAGATCGGATAGCCCTGGTGGAAGTGGCCGATGCACGCCTGATTACACGCCACGCAGGCGCGGATCTCGTCCAGCCGCCCGGCCGCCGCTCTATTCGGCAGGTCCGGGTCACAGATCAGCGCACGAGTCATCCCGCAGGCGTCGGCGAACCCGGAGGCGAGCACCCGCTCTGCCTCCTGCGGCTGGTTGATGCGGCCACCCACCAGTACCGGAACCGACACGGCCTGACGGATCGCATGCGACAGCGGCGCCGTATAGGCGGCCGCGATCGCCATCGGCGGTACGATATGCACCGACCCCGCGTGAGTGGCCGAGGTACCCGCGGTGACGTTCACGTAGTCGAGTCCACCACCCGCGTCCAGCGCGGCGCAGGCCGCCAGCACCTCGTCCTCCTGCAGCCCTTCCGAGCTCATCTCACTGCCGGAGATGCGGATGCCGACCACGCCGGCCGTGCCGACCGTCGAGCGCACGGCGTCGATCACCTCGCGCAGGAACCGCAGACGCCTGATCGGGTCGCCGCCGTACTCGTCCTCCCGCAGATTTGTGCGGGGACTGAGGAACTGTGCCGGCAGGTACCCATGACTGGCGACGATCTCGACCCCATCCAGCCCGGAGGCCAGCAGACGGCCGGCGGCAGCACCGTACCCCGCGATGATGTCCTCGATCATGTCAACCGGAAGCGCGCGAGGCGTCACGTGGAAGCGCTCCGTCGGCACCGCGGAGGCCGAGTAGGCGACGGGCGCCGAGCCGTCGGCGGACTCCATGATCTCACGGCCGGGGTGGAACAACTGACCAAACACGACCGCGCCCTCAGCATGGCACCCATCCGCCAGACGGGCGTACCCCTCGATGCAGGCGTCGTCGGTCGCCATCAACAGGTGGGACGTGTAGCGAGCCGTCTCGTGCACGCCGGCCACCTGGACGACGATCAGCCCCACGCCACCCGCCGCTCGGCTGCGGTGATAGGCGATCAGGGCGTCGTTGACGGTGCCGTCGGTGGGTAGGGTGGTGTCATGACCGGCCGAGAAGATCCGGTTTCGCAGCCGCACGCCGCCGATCACGAGCGGAGAGAACAGGTGCGGGAAAGGCGCCGAGCGCACGCCATCGTCTGTCATAACGGTGTCAGGATGGACGATCTCGCACGGCCGTACATCAGCGGCATCCCTGAGCCGGCTACGGGTATCTACCGAGTACAGCCGCCCGCAAGTCCCCCGGGTGCGCCGGCACACGCGGTGGTCGGAGAGAGGTCTTTGCCGCGCTTTCTGCGGAGCAGGCGTCGCGGCATTTCACGGATGTGTCGCGACCGGGTGGTGTTTGATCATGTCGACGCCAGGTCGGGCTGGACGAACGACTCAGCGCCTCGATCCAATCGTGCACCGTCGAACGGCCGAGAAGCGTTGCGGCACCTGTCGCCCGCTTCGGCCTCCCCTGAGGGAGTACGCCGCTACTAGTCCTCGTCCTCCCAATATTCGAGCTCGGGCCCCGGGCGAGCGAAGATGATCCGCTCACCGGCGACGCTCCGCGCGCCGATCTTGCCGGTGTCGAGGTACTCAACGATGTCCGGCGCGATCAGTGTGGAGAGCATGAGGACGCGGACGGGCGCGTCCGTGTCGTTGCGGATCTGGTGCGCGCCCTCCTTGCCGCGCGGGAACGCGACGACGTCGCCCTGGCGCAGCTGCTGCTCGCCCTCGTGCGTGCGCAGCGTCGGCTCGCCGCGGAGGACGATCGCCCATTCCTCGTTCGCGTGGTGGGCGTGAAATGGCCCCTGCTTGTTACCCGGCTCGACCTCGTACATGCTCGCGCCGATCAGCTCGGCGTCGGTGTGCGTGCCGACCCAGGCGTCCTTGAAGCGCCAGCCCTCGCGCTCTTCCGTGCGATCCCACTCGTCGGCGTTGAGATTGAAGATCTTCATGCCGCAAGCCTAGTAGCTTCGAAATCCGAGCTGATCCCGGGAGAGCTCGTCGATCTCGTCGCAACGATAGAAGGTGGCCGCGAGTTTCCAACCACCCCGAGCAACAGGCTGTGTCCGGTTCCTGCGATCCCTATAACCCCGGGTCGTCGCGTTCTTCCGCGGTCGCCCGGGCTGCTCGGCGGGATAGATGGCCCAGGCGCTATAACCGTGAACGGCCGCCGATCCTCGCCTTCCGCGGTCAGCGCTATGGTCGCCCCATGCGGGTCGCTGCGCTCTATGACATCCACGGCAATGTGCCGGCCCTCCAGTCAGCGCTGGCCGATGTTGCCTCCGCGGGCGTTGATGCGATCCTGATCGGTGGCGATGTCGCCGAAGGCCCCCAGCCGGTGGAGACGCTCGACCTGCTGGAGTCGGTTGACATCCCGCTTCGCTGGATCAGAGGCAACTGTGACCGAGAACCGAGCGAGTGGGTGGCCGAGCGCCTGGGCGAGCGGCGTGTGGCATGGCTGGCCGCGCTGCCGCCGACAGACCGGGTCGACGTCCGCGGCCTGGGGCCGGTCCTCTTCTGCCACGGCTCGCCGCGCAGCGACGAGGACATCGTCACGGCCGTCTCGGACCCCGACCGGGTGGCTCCGATGCTGGCCGGTGTCGAGGAGGCGATGGTCGTGTCTGGCCACACCCATGTCCAGTTCGACCGGTCGGTCGCCGGCCACCGGCTGATCAACGCCGGCAGCATCGGGATGCCCTATCAGGGCGTCGCCGGCCGCGCGTTCTGGACACTCCTCGGGCCGGGCGTCGAGCCGCGCACCAGCGCCTTCGACGCCGACGCCTTCACGTCGATCCTGCGCTCGACCGGCTATCCCCACCCGGAGTGGTTCGAGGTCGAGACGGCCAAGGCCGCTGCGGAGGAGTACGAGCAGATGGCGCGCGAGCAAGCCGCCGGCTCGTGAGACGTTCGACGACGTAGCCGAGCGTTACGCTTTGAACCTCGCGGGGACTCCCCAACAGCCTTCCCGTCCGTCATCTGACGCGTTGGGTGGGTGGACCCTCCCGGACGCTGCAAAGGTGTCCGTGCTCGCGTGCGCTTCGGCGCCGACCCGTGATCGGGCATTCCCGCGGGCGTGGTCGACTCTCGGGATGTGGCCGAAGACACGAGATCAGGCGCACCGCCGCCCCTGGTCTCCGGGGCGGATGTCCGCACGTTCCGGTTCGCGGACATGCGAGGACTGCGGCGAGATCATCCCCGCGGGCAAGCGCTGCCGGGCATGCCCCCAGGCCGCCAACACGAAACGGCTTCGACGCAGAAGGCTGCTGAGGACTCGTACCGTCGTGCGACTGGCGACCACCCCTCGCGCCGACCCGAAGTCCGTGCCCAGGTCGCTGGAACAGCATGCCCAATGGGCTGCCCGCCGCGAATCAGAACCGGGAGGGTTCACCGGCCCGCCGACAGAGTTCCGACGGCTCATCGTCCCCCGACTCGCCGGATGCTCAGCCGGCGACCTCGCGCGCGCAACCGGACTATCCCCCGGCTACTGCGCCCAGGTGCGCGACGGCAAGCGGATTCCCCACGTTCGACACTGGGCGGCATTCCAACTCGCGGGATCGACTACTTGACCCAGAGTTGGTCGATGGCCGGCCCGTTTCCAGGCCCGGGGGAGGTAATGAAGTTGCCGACGCGTTTGGAGACGAGACCTGGAGTGCGGTCGGTGGCGATGAAGAGCGGTGCGGCGTAGTTGGTGAGTTGCCGGTCGAGTGCTGCCCAGGCGAGCGTGCCGGCGTAGGGGCTTTGCAGCTGCTGGCCAAGAGGAGGTCTACCCGATGTTGTAGGAACGGCGGTGCGTAGAGCTGGATGAAGTCGGCTGCGCCTGGATAGTCCTCCAGGAAGTCGCCGAACCCGATGTCCGGCTGATGGTCTTTCTTGGTCTGAAGGCGCGCTTTGTAGCCGAGCTTGTCGAGCAGTTGGACAAGGTACGCGCTCAGCGGTGACCGGGACTGGACGATGATGGTTCGCCCGTAGTTACGGGAGTGTTTGGCGAGCTGTTCAGCCCGGGTGAGATCGGGTGCCGACCACGCGTGCTCGCCGGCATTGATGGTGTACGGGCAGTACGGGCGGTAGCCCGGGAAGTTCGGCGGCAGCAGCTGACAGGTTGGCTGGGCGAGCAAGGGGCCGCCGAGAAGCGTGCTGATCTCCCGCCGGTCTAGCGCGTAGGAGATCGCGAGCCGGCCCCGGCGGTCGTTCGCCAGCCACTGGGGTATGCCCAGCACCTCAGTGCCCGAGACGATCGCGGGATGGATCTGCGTCGCATACTGCGTGGCGAGCTGGCGCATGGCGCTCAAGCTTGGCGACCAACCTCCCATGCTGCTGGACTGGATGCCGAACAGCAGATCGGCTGAGCCATGTTCGACGGCTGCGATCGCTTGATCGACCGTGGGGTAGACGCGGAACACGATCTGGTTGGGATACCCCGCAGGCTGCGCGTCGCGCGACCACTCTTGGAAGTGCGGGTTTCGAATGAGGATGGCACCCCTACTCGGGTTGTACCGCCTAATCTCGTATGCACCTGTGGCAGGTAGCGGGTGCGGCCCTGAGTCGTGCGGGGTGACGCTCGCTGGTACGGCTGCGGCTATCGGCATCGCAAGCTTGGCCAGGAAGTTTGGGTCGGGATGGGTCAGGTGGAAGGTGATCGTGCCGGTCTGGTCGTCGGTGACGATGCCGTTGGAGAGGTTGCAGCGGGCGCGGTGATCACATCGGTTGGCCCCAACGATGTCCGAATAGAAGTAGGTGCCAAGCACGAAGTCATTGGGCGCGGCGTTGACCGTGAAGGAGCGTTCGATCCCGTTACGGATGTCGCTCGCCTTGACCGGTGCGCCGTTCGAGTAGCGGACGCCTGGGCGCCGGTGGCGAGCCGGGAGATGGGCTGGCCGGTCGAGGCATCAACACGGACGATCTGCGCCGAGCCGCTGGCTGCCACCCACACCTCCTTACCGATCACCACGACGCCCTGCGGATCACTGCCAACGGGATAGGTGGTGACTGTCAGGCTGCCCGGGTTGATTCGCGACACCGTCCCGTCCAGGCTGTTGGTCACCCACACCGCGCCGGCGCCCGTGGTAATGCCATTTGGCCCACGACCAACCGGAATCGGCGACTCGGCCGTGCCTTTGGCGGGATCGATGGGCGTCACAGTGCCAACCGATTCGTTCGTCACCCACAGCTTCCCGAATCCGGACGTGATCCTGGTCGGATCGGCTCCCGCCGGATAGGTGCCCATCACCCGCCCCCGCGTCGGGTCGATCTTCGCCACCGCGCCATCCACGCTGAGCGCGACCCACACCGCTGTGTTCGTCGCGACAATCCCCGATGGGCCATTGCCGACGTAAATCGGATTGCCGACAACTCGTCCGGCGGCGGCGTTGATCTCACTCACAGTGCCATCGCCAGCGGTCGCCACCCACACCGAACCCCCGCCGACGGCGACCGCATCCGGCCCCGCGCCCACCGGGATCGACTGGCGCTGCCCACTCGTCGGGTTGACTGCCACCACCGCGCCGTGTTCGTAATCGGCAAGCCACGCCGCGCCCTCGCCTGTCGCAACCGCCGCTGCCGGATCGCCCAATGTCACGGCGTCGGATGCCCCGCCGCCCGCCGACACCAGCGCGAAGGAATCCTCCGACAGGCCGACGCGGGACGACCCGCCCCGCCCCGCAAACCACACTCCGGCGAAGATCGCCGCCACGGCAAGCACCCCGCTAAGCGCGGCCATCCGCCGCCAGGAGCGCCGCGGCGCCCGCGCCAGTGATGGCACGGCCGGCAGGGTTTGCTCCGGCTCGACCACCACGTACCGCACCGGCCGCGACATCCCCTTCAACGTGGCGGATCGACCCTCGAGGAACCGCATGCCTTCGACCCGACTCGTGAGCCCGGTCACCGTCTCGCTGGCAAGGATCTCGCCCGGCTTCGCCAACGCGCACAACCGCGCCGCGAGGTTCAACGACGCGCCGCGATACCCGCCCTGGGTCGGTACCGCCTCGCCGGCATCCAAGCCCATGCCCACGCCAATCGGAAACGCCGCATCCACATCCGTCGCCGTCCGTAAGCGCCGCTGAAGCTCCACCGCCGCCCGTAACGCCTGGCGCGCGGAGCGGAACACGCACAACGCCTCATCCCCCCGCAACTCCAAGAGCTCACCCTCAAACTCCGGCACCGTCTCCTTCACCAGATCGGCGAACCGGCCGGCGAGCGCGGAGGCGGTATCGTCGCCGTGCTCCTGCGTATAGCGCGTGTAGCCGCGCATGTCCGCGAACAGGAACGTGCGGATATCCGCCCCTGAGACCAGGGGCGGCGTCGCGCCTGATCTCGTGCCCTCGGTCACGATCCGCGGATTCTACGACCGTATCCATGCCCGCGCTGTGCCGGCGGCAAGCGGACGGCCGGGTATCTTTGGGGACTATGGTACGAGAGGCGATCCTCGAGCCGGTGGGGTCAGGTCTCGCGCCCGTTTCGGACGGCTGGTTCGTCGTGAACGTGAGGGACGCGGCGTGGGAGCAGAACGCGTTCGGGGACGCTTGCTTCTTCGAGAATCCGGAGGCGCCGTTCGACGAACTCGGCGTCTCCCTTCGAGTGCTTTGGCCCGGTCGCTCGACGTGGCTCTACCACGCCGAATCGGCACAGGAGGCGTTCATCGTGCTCGCCGGCGAGGCACTGCTGCTGGTGGAAGACCAAGAGCGATCTCTCGCCGCGTGGGACTTCGTGCATTGTCCCCCGGGCACGCGGCACGCCTTCCTTGCCACGGGCACCCAGCCCTGCGTGATCCTCATGGTGGGCGCACGCCCGACCCCGCACACGTACTCCTACCCCCGCACGCCGATCGCGATCAGGCATGGTGTCGCGGCCCGCGTCGAGACCAGATCTCCCCAGGAGGCACAGGCACCATTCCGCGAATGGGCGCCAAGCGCAGCCGGCACCCGCGCCGGCATGCCATGGACAAGCACACCAACGTGAAAACTGCCCGCGCTCCCGATCACGCGAGGAGCGGACACGTTTGCAGCGCGAGCACGCGGCCACCCACCCAACGCGTCAGATGAGACCCGGGTCATAGGGATTGCAGGAAGTCGGACACCGACCTCAGGCAGACGTCGGCGTCTCGGTCGCCATCAGTTGAGTCGACGCCGTTTCCGCCGGTGGCGCGGGGAACCCTCCTTCGATCCCCGCTTCTAATCCGCCTCCATCCTCTCGGCGCTGCTAAGAGACTCGTCGCCCGGGACGGGGCGGGCAATCGGGAGGCCCTGCGTACAACAGGGGCTATGGCGGGCTAACAGGACCTTCTAGCACCGGCGAGGGTCGCCTGCACGCGTCCGGCGGTATGGTTGGCGCTCGATCCAGGAGGATGAGTGGCCGATCTTCGCCGGAAGAGCTTCGAGCATCCTGAGGAAACGCTTCGACTGCCGGGCATCGACGAGGCCGTCGTAGAGGTGGGTGGGTTCACGGTCGCTAAGGTCGTGCAGGATCCGGGCTGGGTGTGGTCGCGGGATATGCGACCACTGATCGGTGGCGGCGAGTACTGCGAGGCCCGCCATGTGGGGCTGGTGGTATCCGGTCGATGGGGCGCCACCATGCGTGACGGCACCACGATGGAGTTCGGACCTGACGACGTCTTTGACGTTCCGCCGGGCCACGACGGCTACACGATCGGCGACGAGGCCTGCGTCATCTACGAGTTCAGCGGGGTTCGCTCATTCATCCGGCCCAGCCGCTCGCCTCCGACGTACAGATGCGAGCCCTGATTCCACCCGGTCCGATCGAGGTGCTGGGGGCCGAGGCGGTGGCGGGGAAGTTCGCGGCCTGGTTCGGCAGCGCGGAGCGGCTGGAGCTGATCCGGTCGGTTAGCGAGCCGGTCGCCGACCGACTGCACGTGAGCTACCGACTGCGGGTTATACGCGCGGGTGAACTGTGGAACGTGGTCGAGCAGCACCTACTGTGTACCCACAACGAGGGTCGAATCACGGCGCTCGACCTGATCTGCAGCGGCTTCCGCCCCGAATACACAGCCAGCTGACACACTGCGCCCCCCGGGCAGAACGTCACGCTCGTCGGGCCAAGAAACAACCAGGAGAGAAACACGATGAACGGAAAGGTTCTCATCAACCTCGCGACCGGCATGGAAGACGCCGAACGCGTGCTCGTCGCATTCCTCGTCGCCACGGCAGCGCTCGCCCAAGACAAGCAGGTCGTCGTGTGGACAACCAAGGACGCGGTGCGGCTCGCACTGCCCGGTGAGATGACCGGCGTGGCCTGTAAGGGCTGTCCTCCGCTGGAGCGTCTGCTCGAACAGTTCACCGACGGCGGAGGCGAGCTGTGGGTGTGCCCAATCTGCATCAGCGCGAGAGACCTCGATGACGCGGAGAAGATCGCCAACACCAAGGTGGTCGGCGCCACCCCGATGTGGGAATGGGCGGGCACCGACACCACGGTGTTCAGCTACTGAGGAGCACCCAACATCGTTCACAGGTGCCTCAGGCGGCACCTGCTCCGCGGCGGGGGTGACCCGGCTCGACCGTTTCTGCGGCGTTTCGCCCCCTCTATCTACTCTCCCGTCCGTCATCTGACCGCCTCCGACCGACGTGCCACACTAACGGCGAACGTATGTTCGACGTCAGGCGACCCCTGCCTCCAGAGCGTGGGCAGCGAGATGCCGAAGCACACGCATCGGGCTCCACACCGCCCCGCATCGGCACCGGCCGCCGCGCGTCGGCGCCGCCCGTGGGGCACATTGGGGGCACCAGCTCACGAAATCGTTGTCCACTTCAAGAGACTCTCAAGATTGGCTTGAAATGGCGGATTTGTCGACCTGCGACGCCCCTGTCGCCCCCCTGGACGCCCATGGTAAGAAACCACCAACCAGCGACACCCAAGACACCACGCGTGCCCGGGTGACACGGCTGCCACGCCGCCCGAAGCTGACGCGTGGCGCCAGCCGTCCACGTGCCCTGACATAACAGCGGTTATCCGGCTACGCCCGGGCTCGAATCACGACGCCGGCGCGCCCGCTAGGTGGTCCGGACGGTCACGTTCGAGCATATGCGTTCGGATCGGGCTGCGCCTGGCCGTCGCGCGGCCCATACGCGGCAGGCGACTTGCAACGCAAGCCGCTGGCTGGGATCGTCCAGATCGGCGGGCAGCAACTTCCGGATTCGCTTCATCCGGTGCACCACCGCGTTGGGGTGCAGATGCAGGATCGCGCCGCTCCGTGACGGCGACCCCCAACAGTCTAGGTAGACGCGGAGCGTCTCCACCGCCGTCGCCGCCCGGCGCTCGCCAAGCTGCTCGAGAGGCGCCAGCAGGCCGGCCGCAGACACTTGCGCCGCGGGTGACCCGGCCAGTTCCTGCACCAGCGCATCCGGATCGTCGGCGTCGAGTAGGAACGGCACGTCCAGCGCTCGGGCCGCACGGGCGCGCGCCAGTGCCGCCCGCGCCTCGTCGCCGTTCGCGCCGACACCGCACACGACGCTGACGGGCACTCGCTCGATCACCCGGGCCGCGACCGACACCGGATCGCCCTCACCCGCGAGCCGCACTGCCTCCGCCTCGCGCGCGGCGTGCCAACCGGCGTCACGCGCAGCGCGCAGCGCCTCCAGCATCACGAGCTCGCCGCCGCTGCGATCGACCGGCTCGACGAGAACCACCGCGCCACCGGCGGCCGGCGGCTCCGCATGGGCACCGCTGCGGGCGATTGCGTCCGCGACCAGGCGGCATCCGATCCGGATCGCGGTGTCGTCGCGGTCGGCTGACACCGCGCCGTCGCGAACTTGAAGGTCGGCGTCCAGCGCGGCCGACGCGGCGACCAGGATCGCCTCCGACCCGGCGGGCTCGGCGTGGTCGATCGCGGCGACCGCTGCGGTCAGCCGGCGGAGCACGGCGTCGGCATCCGCGCGCAGCACCGACTCGAGTGCGAATGTCAGCTCGGCGGCGTCCTCGCCGATCCCGATCGCGAGTAGGGCGACCCGGGCGCCGCTAGCGGCGCCGATCACGTCCTCTGATGTGGTTGCCCGGCCGTACAGGGCGAGCGCCGCCACCTCGCGCTTGCCGGCGACCTCGAGCAGCTGGATCAGTCTGCGGCCGGACGCGTTTCGCGAGGCGCGCCGGGTGAGCACCACCAGGTCTCCGCGGCGGGCGGTTGCGACCTCCGCTGAGTCGCGTACGATGCTGACCCGCTCGAGGGTCCGGGCGTCCCACGGCCCTGCCACCAGGGTCAGGTCAAGCGCGGGATCCTCGCGTAGCACATCGTCCAGCCGCATGTCGGCGATTATGTCACCACCACAATCGTGGCGCGAACTCTGTTCTCTGAGCACATTGACCGGGACATTCGTACCGGTCACAGTGTCTCGCCATGGCCAATCGAATTGCGGTCGACGTCGGCGGCACCTTCACCGATCTCGTGCTCAGCGACGAGGCCACCGGCAGGATCGTGATCGGCAAGATGCCGACTGTCCCGGCCGCGCCCGACGAGGGCGTGCTCGGGGTGCTCGGCGCGGTGCTCGACGCGGGCGACGTCGAATCGTCGGAGTACTTCCTGCACGGCACGACGGTGGGCCTGAACGCCCTGCTCGAGAACCGGGGGGCGGTCGTCGGCCTGCTCTGCACGCGCGGCTTCCGCGACGTGCTCGAGGTGCGCCGGGGCGACCGCGGCGATCCCTACGACCTGTTCTGGCACGCACCGCCGCCCATGGTGCCCCGCCACCTGCGAATGCCGGTCGGCGGGCGGATACGGGCCGACGGCCGCGAGCACGCGCCACTCGAGCCGGCGGACGTGGCGGCTGCTGCCGCGTGCTTCGCCCAGCACGGCGTGGGTGCAGTGGCCATCGCGTTCATGAACGCTTACGCCAACCCCGCCCACGAGCTGGAGGCCGGGCGGCTCCTGCGCGAGGCGGGCTTTGGCGGTGACGTCTCACTTTCCCACCAGGTGTCCGGCGAGTACCGCGAGTACGAGCGCACGTCCACCACCGTGATCGACGCCTTCGTGCGCCGCCGGTTGGGCTCGATATCTAGGCCGGGTCGAGCAGGGGCTGCGCGGCGAGGGATTCGGCGGCGCCTGCATGATCATGCGATCCGGGGGCGGCGCGATGACGTTCGCGGAGGCGGCGGACCGCCCGTTCGAGACGATCCTGTCGGGCCCTGTGGCCGGCGCCCGCGCCGTCGCCGAGCTTGCGCGTGAACTGGGGCTGCGACACGCGATCGCCGCCGACGTCGGCGGCACTAGCTTCGACACATGCCTGATCGACGACGGCCTGCCGCCGGTGCTCTACCAGGGCGAGGTCGTCGGCCTGCCGATCCAGACGCCGTGGATCGACGTCCGCTCGATCGGGGCCGGCGGCGGCTCGATCGCCTACGTCGACTCCGGTGGATTGCTGCGCGTCGGCCCCCAGAGCGCGGGGGCCGACCCGGGACCCGCGTGCTACGACCGCGGCGGCGAGCAGCCGACGGTGACCGACGCCGCGCTCGTGCTGGGCATGATCCCGGCCTCCGAGATCGCGGGCGACGTGCCGCTCGTGCATGAGCTGGCCGAGCGGGCGCTAGGGCAGCTCGCAGATCCGCTGGGTTTCGACTCGGTGACCGAGGTCGCGTGCGGCGTGATCCGCATCGTCGCCGCGCAGATGGCCGACGCCATCCGCAGCGTCACCATCGAGCGTGGCCGCGACCCTCGCGAGGCGGCTCTGGTGGCCTTCGGGGGCGCCGGGCCGCTGTTCGGCACGGTGCTGGCCGACGAGCTCGGCGTGCGCACCGTGGTCGTCCCGCCTTACGCCGGCAACTTCTCGGCCGTCGGGCTGCTAGGCGCCGACCTCGCCCGCAGCGCGTCGCGCACGCGCGTGCTGCGGCTGTCGGCCGAGGGTCTGGTGGAGACGGCCGCGATCGCGAAGCGGCTGTTCGCCGAGCTCGACGCCCGCGGCTCCGGCGACGCGCGGCGGAGCGTCCGCGAGGTGCACATGGACATCCGCTTCGTCGGCCAGGAGCACACGCTGACCGTCCCCGTCCCGGCCCCCGGGGGTTCCGTGGCGGACGACCCCGAGCCGGTCGCCGAGCGGTTCCTGGACGACTACGAGCGCACCTTCGGCTCGATCCTGGACGAGCAGCTGGAGATCGTGTGCGTGCGAGCGATCGCCACCACCCCGCTCGAGCGCAACTATGCACCAGTGGCCAGAAACGGCAGCCACGGGAAGCCCGGGAGCACACCCGAGACGACCCGGGCGTGGTCGTTCACCACCGGCCGGATGACGGACTTCGCCGTCGTCGACCGTTCTACGCTTCGGCCCGGCGCGGAGGTCGACGGCCCCGCCATCGTCCGCGAGCAGACCGCGACCACCTACATCGACCGCGGGTACCGGGCGACAGTCGGCGACTCCGGCGCGCTGATGATCGGCCGCGGAGGTGAGGTGTGACCGGGCAGACGGTGATCTCGCGCGCAGGCTCCGGCCGTTTCAGTGGCGTCGCCGACGCCGACCCGATCACCACCGAGATCGTCCGCCAGGGACTGAACGCTGCCGCCGACCAGATGAAGCGGGCGCTCGTTCGGACGTCGTTCTCGCCGGTCATCTACGAGGTGCTCGACTTCGCCGCCGCCCTGTATGACCGCGACATCTGCCTGCTCGCCCAGGCGCCGACGCTGCCCGTGTTCATGGGCACGATGAGCTTCTGCGTGCGTGGCGCGATCGACGCGGTGGGCGGCGAGGGGGCGCTCGAGCCGGGCGACATCATCCTCTACAACGACCCGTTCGGCACCGGGTCACATCCCCAGGACGCGGCGATGGTGATGCCCGTCTTCCTGCCGGAGGGCGAGCTGGTCGGCTACGCGGCGATCAAAGCGCACTGGCTCGACATCGGCGGCAAGGAGCCATACTCCACTGACACCGTCGACGTGTTCCAGGAAGGCACGATCTTCCCGGGAGTCAAGCTGTTCTCGCGGGGCCGCCTGGTGTCGGACATCTTCCGCTTCGCTACCGCCAACTCGCGGGTTCCGAAGATGGTTGCCGGCGACATCAACGCGACGGTGGTTGGCGTGCGCACCGGCGCCGCCGGCCTGGTGCGGGTGATCGAGCGCTACGGGCTCGACCGCTTCGACCACGCCGTCGCGGCCATGTACGACCACGGCGAGGCGCTGGTCAAGCAGTGGTTCGCCCGGTTGCCGCGGGGCCGCTATGTCGGCCGGGGCGAGATGGACTCCAACGGCGTCACCGAGGACCCAGTCCCGTTCGAGGTCACGGTCGACATCTCCCCCGAGGGGGTGCGCCTCGACTTCTCCGACGGCCCGCCGCAGCAGGAGGGGCCGATCAACTGCCCGCTGCCCTCGACCGTCTCCGCCAGCCGGATCGCCATCTCGATGCTGGCCGGCGGCGGCACGGCCCCCAACGAGGGCCACTTCCGGCCGATCGAGATCGTCACCCGCCCCGGCACCGTCTTCCACCCCCTGCACCCCGCCCCGTGCTTCCTCTACGGGTGGATCGGCGACCAGTCGATCGAGGCCATCTACCAGGCCGTAGGCCAGGCGCTGCCGACGGCGGTCCCGGCGTGCAGCGGCGGCGACATCTGCGCGCTCGTCTGGTGGGGCACCCGGGAGGACACCGGGGAGCCGTGGACGGACGGGGCGCCGCACCCGATCGGCCAGGGCGCATCCGCTCGCGGCGACGGCGCGAGCAGCTTAATGCACGTCTCGGAGGCCTCGACCCGCTGCACCCCGATCGAGGTGTGGGAGGCGAAGAACCCGTGGCTCCTGGAGCGCTTCGAACTCGCACAGGACTCCTGCGGCCCGGGCCGCCAGCGGGGCGGCCTGGGCCTCGACATCACCTTCCGCATGCTGGAGGATGCATGGCTGACGTCCGCCGTAGAACGTACCAAGAACGCGCCCTGGGGACTCGAGGGCGGCGGCGAGGCCAGGGCCAACTCGGTAGAGGTCGTACTGCCCGACGGGACGCGCACCCGCTACTCGAAGATCACCCGCCTGAAGGTGCCCAAAGGCGCGCTCGTCCACCTCTACACTGGCGGCGGCGGCGGGTACGGCGACCCCGGCGAGCGCGACACCGAGGCCGTCCGCCGCGACCTGCAAGACGGCTACATCTCACGAGAGCACGCACGGCGCCACTACCCGCACGCGATCGAGGGCGACCCGTGAGCGAGCCGATCACCCGCGTCGAGATCGAACATCTGGCCCCGCTGGCGCGGGGCTGCTCGGTGCTGGGGGCGGGCGGCGGTGGCGATACTTACACCACTCTCCTGGCGGCCCGCCACGCGATCGAGCGGTTCGGGCCGGTCCGGCTGGTCGACCTCGACGACCTCCCGGACGACGCGCTGATCATGCCCTGCGGCGGAGTCGGCGCGCCGGTGGTCGGAATCGAGAAGGTCGGCACCGGTGAGGAAGGGCGGTGGCTTCGCGACGGCCTCGAACGCGTCCGCGGAGAACGCGTGGCGGCGCTGATGGCCGGCGAGATCGGCGGCGCGAACGGGATGCAGCCAATCAACTGGGCGGCGCACATCGGGCTGCCGGTGGTCGACGCCGACGGCATGGGCCGGGCCTTCCCGGAGATCCCCCAGGTTACGATGGAGATCGCCGGGATCAGCGCGTCGCCGTCGGTGCTGACCGACGAGCGCGGGAACCAGCTCACCATCAACGCCGTGGACGGGAAATGGATGGAGCGGATCGAGCGAGCCCTGTCGGTCGAGTTCGGCGGCCGCGCCTCGTCCACCGAGTACTCGCTGACCGCCGCCCAGGCCCGCACCGCGACCGTGCGCCGCTCGGTGAGCCTGGCGATCGAGATCGGAAACGCGATGGCCGCCGCCGACCAGCCGATCGACGCCCTTCGCGAGACGGTCGGCGCCCGCATACTGATCACCGGGAAGCTGACCGATGTCGAGCGCCGCGTGACCGGCGGATTCGTGCGCGGCCGGGTCGAGGTCGAGGGCCTGGACCGGCACCGAGGGCGCACGGCCGTGCTGGAGATCCAGAACGAGAACCTGGTCGCACTGGAGGGCGACCAGGTGCTGGCCTCGGTACCCGACATCATCACCGTGCTCGACTCCGAGACGGCGCAGGCGATCCACACCGAGCGCCTGCGCTACGGCCAGCGCGTGTCGGTGGTCGCGTTCCCGTGCGACCTGATCTGGCGCAGCCCTGGCGGGCTGCGGCTGGCCGGCCCGCGCTCGTTCGGATACGACTTCGACTACGTCCCGATCGAGGAGCTGGCCGCGTGAGCGACGGGTTCGACCTGCGGCTTGGGATCGACGTCGGCGGCACCAACACCGACGCCGTGGTTCTAGACCGCGCGGGCGCTCTGCTCGCCAAGGCCAAACGTCCCACCACCGCCGACGTCACAAGCGGTATCACCGCAGCGCTGGAGGCCGTTCTCGCTGAGCCCGCCGTCGAGCCGGGCAAGATCGGCCACGTCATGCTGGGCACGACCCACGCCACCAACGCGGTGCTCGAGCGCTCGCGGTTGGAGCGGGTGGCGGCGATCCGCATCGGGGCCCCCTCGACGACTTCGATTCCGCCGCTCTACGACTGGCCGGCCGACCTCCGCGAGGCGATCTCCGCCGGAGAGGCGATCGTCCCTGGAGGGATCGAGTACGACGGCCGCGAGATCGTGCCGCTGGGCGCCGATGAGCTGCGCCGGTTCTTGGCCTCGGTCGCCGGCAGGGCGCAGGCGATCGCCGTCACCAGCGTCTTCGCCTCGGTCTCCGACGTCCACGAGGCTGCGGCGGCGGAGATCATCCGCCAGGAGCTCGGCGACCTCCCGGTGACGCTGAGCCACGAGATCGGCTCTATCGGCCTGCTCGAGCGCGAGAACGCGGCCGTCATGAACGCCGCCCTGCGGTCGGTGGCGACGCAGGTGGCGGTCGCGCTCGAATCGGCGCTCGCCGCACACGACCTGGAGCCGGTGATCTTCTTCGCCCAGAACGACGGCACTCTGATGGCCCTTGACTACGCGGTACGCCACCCGGTGCTGACGATCGGCAGCGGGCCGGCCAACAGCATCCGCGGCGCCGCCTACCTGACCGGCGCATCGGACACCCTGGTGGCGGACGTCGGCGGGACGTCGACCGACGTCGGCGTGCTCGTCAACGGCTTCCCGCGGGAGTCAAGCGCGGCCGTCGACGTGGGCGGAGTGCGAACCAACTTCCGCATGCCCGACCTGGTCGCTATCGCGCTCGGAGGCGGGAGCATCGTCCAGGATGCCGAGCCGCCCCGCGTCGGCCCGGCCAGCGTCGGGTACCGGCTGACCGAGCAGGCCCTGGTGTTCGGCGGCGCCACGCCCACCCTGACCGACGCCGCCGTCGCCTGCGGACGGCTCGAGCTCGGCGACCCCCGGCCGGCCGCTGCCCGCCGGGGCGAGTTGGCACGGGCGATGCAGCGCTCGGACGAGATGCTCGCCGACGCCATCGACCGGATCAAGACGACACGCGGCGAGGCGCCGCTGGTCGTGGTCGGCGGCGGCAGCCCGCTGGTGCCCGACCAGCTGCCCGGGGTCAGCGAGGTCATGCGGCCCCGCGACCACGACGTCGCGAACGCAATCGGCGCCGCCATCGCATCGGTGTCCGGCCAGGTCGACCGCATCTACCACCCCGGCCCGGGCGGCCGCTCGGCAATGCTCGACGAGGCCCGCCAGGTGTCTCGCGACGAGGCGGTGCGAGCCGGCGCCGACCCCGACCGCGTCGAGATCGTCGCATTCGAAGAGCTACCCCTCGCCTATCTGATTACCCCAGCCGTTCGGATCCGCGCCAAGGCGGCCGGCCCGCTCAAGGCTCACTAAGGAGGAGAACACCGTGCCCACCGCACATCACACGAATCTCCAGCGACGGGGCCTGGCTGCTGCCCTCCTGGTGGCTTCACTCGCGCTCGTCGGGAGCGCCTGCGGATCCACCTCCAAGCCTGCCGGCGCCACGTCAGGCGGTGCCAGCGCCGTCAACGCGACATTCACCTACGGCGCGTTCACGCCGGTGATGGTCGGCTGGGATCCCTCCACCGACTACTCGAATGAGATCATCGCTATGAACAACATGTACGAGACGCTGACCCGGTACAACAGCCAGACCGGTCAGGTGCAGCCGCTGCTCGCGACTTCATGGAAGAAGTCGGCCGACGCCAAGACATGGACGTTCACGATCCGCACGGGCGTGAAGTTCCACACCGGGCGGACGATGACGGCCGCCGACGTCACGGCGTCCATCGACCGCACCATCAAGCTGAACCAGGGCGCCGCCTACATCTGGGGCGCGGTGAAGTCGGTCGACGCGCCGAACGCCACCACGGTGGTGTTCCACCTCAAGTACCCGGCGCCGATCGACCTCATCTCGTCCGCCGGATACGCCGCGTTCGTCTACGACACCAAGGCCTCCGGCTCGACGCCGCTGGGCAAGTGGTTCGCCCAGGGGCATGACGCCGGCACCGGCCCCTACACGGTCGCCCAGTACAACAAGGGCCAGGAGATCGAGCTGCGCCTGAAGAGCTTCCCAGGATACTGGGGCGGCTGGTCGGGCGCGCACTACAAGAATGTCGTGTTCCGGGTCGTGTCCACCGCCAGCACTACCGCGCAGCTTGTGCGCGACGGGCAGATCACCTGGGCGGAGCAGATGACACCGCAGCTGTGGGACTCGCTGAAGAGCGACCCCAACATCCGCACCACGACGGCCAGCTCCTACCAGAACCTGTTCGGCATGCTCAACACCTCATACGGGCCGCTGAAGAACGTCAAGGTGCGCCAGGCGCTGGCGTATGCCACCGACTACAAGGGCCTGGTCGCCGCGATGGGAGCCTTCACCCCGTCGATAGGGATCATCCCGCAGGGACTGTGGGGCTATAACCCGCACCTGCCGGCCTACCAGACGGACCTGGCGACGGCCAAGCAGCTGCTCCAGTCGGCCGGGTACGGGCCGGGCGGCAAGCACATCACACTGACGCTCACCTACACCCAGGGCGACCAGTACGAGCAGGAGGCGGCGGCACTCTTGAAGTCGGAGTACGCCGGGCTGAACATCACACTCAACGTGCAGTCCCTGGCGTGGCCGACGCAGTGGTCGAAGGCGAAGTCGACGACCCCGTCGAGCCGCCAGGACATCCTGCTCTTCTACTGGTGGCCGGACTACCCGGACCCCTACTCCTGGTTCATCAACCTGTTCCACTCGGCCAACCCGCCGTACTTCAACCTCGCCTACTACGACAAACCGGCGGTGGACAAGCAGATCGACCAGGTCGAGCCGCTGTCGGCGACCAACCGGGAAAAGGCGATCCAGCTCTACACGCAGATCCAGACAACGCTCTTGAAGGACTCGCCGGCGCTGTTCTTGGGGACGCAGACATACGAGCGGGCGATGCAGAAGTCGGTCGGCGGCTACGTCGATAACCCGGCCTATCCGAGCGTGGTGTTCGTGTACAGCCTGCATCCTGGTCAGTGATCCGATACACCGCCGAACGGCTCGCTCTTGGAGTGCTCGTGGTCGTCGGCGTGGTGGTGCTCACGTTCCTGATCGCCCGGGTCATCCCGGGCGATCCGGCCGTGACCTACGCCGGGCCGCGGGCCTCCAAGACCCAGCTCGAGCAGACCCGCAAGCAGCTCGGACTGGAGAAGCCGGTCCCCGTCCAGCTGGCCGACTACCTGAAGGGCATCGCGACCGGAAACTGGGGCACCTCCTACCGCACCAAGCAGCCCGTGCTGGACGATCTCAAGACCGCCCTGCCGGCATCCATCGAGCTGGTCACCGCCGGGCTCATCCTGGCATTGATCGTCGGCCTGCCGCTGGGGCTTGTGTCGGCCCGCTTCCACGGACGGCTGCCCGACGTCCTGGTCAGGATCGCCTCGGTCATCGGCGTCTCCATGCCGGTGTTCTGGGCCGCTCTGATCCTCCAGCTGGTCTTCGCACAGCACCTGGGGTGGCTTCCGGCGGCGGGTGAATACAACCCCAACCTCTACTACACCAGTCCGCTCACCAGCTACACACAGATGCCGGTGATCGACGCCCTGATCACCGGCAACCTGCCAGTGCTCGAGAGCTCCATCTCACACCTCATCCTGCCCGCGGCGGTGGTCGCGCTCTACCCGGCAGGCCTGCTGGCACGAATGGTGCGGGCATCCGTGCTGGACACGCTCGGCGAGAGCCACATCCGGATGGCCCGCTCGCTCGGCTTCGGCGACCGCGCGATCTACGGCCGGTGGGCCCTTCGGCCGGCGATGAACCCGGTCGTCCAGGTCACGGCGCTCGTGTTCGCCTACTCACTGGCCAACACCTTCCTGGTCGAGGCCGTGTTCGACTGGCCCGGCCTGGGCAGCTACGCCGCCAACTCGCTGCAGGCCCTGGACACCCCGGCCATCGTCGGGGTCACCCTGATCGTTGCGATCGTGTACGTGGTGCTGAACCTGATCGTCGACATCGCCCAGGCCGCAATCGATCCCAGGATCCGGCTGCGGTGACCACTGTCGCCGCCCCAGCCGCCGTTCCCGGGGTGCGTAGGCGCGGGTTCGCCCGCCGAAACCCGACTCTGGTGCTGGGCATCGTGCTGCTCGCCCTGATCGTGCTGGTGGCGCTCCTGGCCCCCTGGCTGGCGCCCAACCCGGGGGACGCGGGCACCGCCACGCACCCCTTCAATGTCCTCAAGCCGCCCTCATCGGCCCATCCGTTCGGCACCGACCTCGTCGGCCGCGACCTGCTGACGCGGGTCATGTACGGCGCTCGGATCTCGCTTCGGATCGTGGTCGAGGTGCTTCTAGCTGCCGGTCTGATCGGGATCCCGCTGGGGCTCCTCGCCGGCTACTTTCGCGGCCCCATCGACCAGGTGATCATGCGCATCACCGACGTGTTCCTGGCCTTCCCGGCGCTGCTGCTCTCGCTTGCGATCGCGTTTGTGCTCACCCCCAGCGTGCAGAACATGACGATCGCGATCGCCGTCACGTGGTGGCCCTGGTATACCCGCCTCGTGCGCGGCGAGGCCGCGTCCGTCGCCACCCGACCCTACATCGAGAGCTGCCGGGCGCTCGGCGTCTCCCACATCCGCATGCTGCTGCGCCATGTCCTGCCGAACTCGATCACCCCGGTGCTGGTGCAGATGTCGATGGACGCCGGCGGCATCCTGCTCACCGCCGCCTCTATCTCCTTCCTCGGACTCGGCGCCCAGGACCCCACACCCGAGTGGGGATTGATCGTTAGCCAGGGAGCCCAGTACTTCTCCACCCAGTGGTGGTTCGTTACCTTCGCCGGACTGGCGATCCTGCTTACCGCCATCGCCTTCAACCTGATCGGCGACGGCATCCGTGAACTGCTCGACCCCAGGCGGGTGATCAGCCGGTGAAGCTCGAGGTGCGAGATCTCCGTGTATGGTTCGGCGAGCGTCAGGTGGTGGCCGTAGACGCGCTCGACCTCGACCACGGCCAGACGCTGGGGATCGTCGGCGAGACGGGCTCGGGCAAATCGATGACGGCCTACGCGATCGCCGGTCTCGCGCCGGGCATGGGGGCTCGCGTGGACGGCTCCGTGAAGCTGGACGGGCGCGAGCTGATCGGGCTGTCGGACGGCGCCCTGCGAGATATCCGAGGCCGGCGCATCGCGATGATCTTCCAGGCCCCGATCGCGTCCCTGAACCCGGTCTTCCCGGTGGGCGACGTATTCCTGCGCGCGCTCCGCCTGCACGGCGCGTCCAAGGCGGAGGCGCGCGAACGGGCATCGGAGGCGATGCGGTCGGTGGCCCTCTCGCCCGACCTCCTTCGCCGCTATCCCCACCAGCTATCTGGCGGCCAGGCGCAGCGGGTCGCGATCGCCCTGGCCGTGGCGCTGCGCGCCGAGGTGCTGATCGCCGACGAGCCGACCAGCGCGCTGGACGTCACCGTCCAAGCCGAGATCCTGGAGGTGCTTCAGACGCTGCGCACCGAGGAGTCCATGGCCACGCTGTTCATCAGCCACGACCTGGCAGTGGTGTCGGGCATCTGCGACACCGTTGCCATCATGAACAACGGCAAGGTCGTCGAACGCGGGCCTGTCTCCGAGACGCTTCGCCACCCCTTGCACCCGTATACGCGAGAGCTGCTCGCAGCGGTGCCGCGCCTGCGCGATCCGGGTGGCGCCGATGCTTGAGGTGCGCGACCTGGTCGTCCGCTACGGCCCCGTGATCGCCGTGGACGGCGTCTCACTCAGCGTCCCCGCGGGCCCCGCCGGCCTCGGCCTGGTCGGCGAGAGCGGATCCGGCAAGACGACCATCGGGAGAGCCATCGTGCGCCTCACGGAACCCGTGGCGGGCGAGGTGACCGTCGACGGCGTCAATGCGTTCACGGCGCGGCGCGGCGAGCTCAAGGCATACCGCAAGAGCGTCCAGATCGTGTTCCAGGATCCCGACTCGACACTCGACCCGCGGATGCGCGTCGGCGCCGCGATCACCGAGGCGCTGCGCGCCCACGCCATCGTCGACCGCAGCGCCTTCCCTGCGCGCGTCGAGGAGCTGCTGACCGCCGTCGGCCTGCAGGGCGAGCACGCCGAGCGGCTGCCCCACCAGCTCTCGGGTGGCCAGCGCCAGCGGGTGGCGATCGCCCGGGCGCTCGCGGTGGAGCCGCGCCTGCTCGTCCTCGACGAGCCCACCAGCGCGCTCGACGTCACCGTCCAGGCCCGGGTACTGGAGCTGATCTCGAAGCTACGGGAGGAGCGCTCCCTGGCGTACCTCCTCATCTCACACAACCTGGCCGTGGTCGAGCAACTCTGCGAGCAGGTCGCCGTGCTGTATCTCGGCCAGATCGTAGAGAGCGGGCAGGCGAACCAGGTTCTGGCGCGCCCGGTTCACCCGTACACCCGCGCACTGCGCGCGGCAGTGCCGGAGCTCTCTGAGACGCTGCCGCGACCGGCAACAAGGCGAGCCGACCCGCCGAACCCGGCCGATCCACCGCCCGGCTGCCGCTTCCATCCCCGCTGCCCGCTGGCGATCGACCGCTGCCGGCAGGAACGCCCCCAGCTGCGTGAAGTCGGCGGGCGGCTTGCCGCGTGCCACCGCGCCGAGGAGTCGCTGGCGGCGAGCAGCACTGCCCCGGAGCGGCAGAGGGCGCTCTAGCTAACCGGTGGCCATATCACCAGACCTCCGACGCTCTGTACCTCCGGGGCCAGGCGCCGCCCAGGGTGCGGCCAGCCCGCTCCCGCGTTTACCTTGTTGAGCGTGGAGTCGCGACGCGTTGGACGCCGCGTCGGCGACCATTGCGAGAGCACAGCCCGGCCCTTGCCGAGTGTCGCGTGAGCACTCCAGCCCCGCAGGTAGATCGCCGGGATGCGACGCTTCGGCTTCGCATCACAGAGGCTAGGCTGAGAACGGCCGAAATGGAAGCTGTGGAAAAGCGCTCGGCAAACCCGACCGACCCTTGGCAGCTCAGCCTTCGCTGATCGGCCCAAACAGACGGCTACTGAGTACGAAGGTAGCTTCGTGAAAAACGCTCGCTGCCCTCGTGCGACACCGGGATCCGAACCTGCTCATTGGTCTGCGTCTTTCGACGGCCTGGACGTCAGTGCGGGATGAGCGGGCCCGCGCAGAGGGACGGGATAGGCAGATCCGTTGCTGCACGGCCCGGTTGCTGCCGGCCAATCGACCCACCTGAGGTGGGTAGCGACCCCCGGCCAGCGCCACGCAGTGTACGTGCTCGCAGACCTGCCTACGGTGTCGAGATTCAGGCCGTTTGGAGTTCGCGCGTGCTAACTGACGTATCGGCGCACGTAGAGCGTCGCCGGCTGCGCCGTCAGCGGCACCGCCCCGGTGTCGAACAGCGCCGTCAGCGGCGAGGCGCCGGTCGGCTGCAGCACACCCGTGTAGCGGGTGACCACGAACCGGTGTGTCTCCCGCTCGTAGCTGCACACGTGGCCGCCGGTCACCTTGGGCCCGGTGTGCGAGACGAAGAGCGCGGAGCCGCCGAAGAACGGATTCCCCTCGGTCAGCAGCCGCGCGTAGGCGGCGTGCGGGCCGTGCACCGCAGGCGGCATGTCGGCGCCGGAGACCTGCCCGGCGGTGATGTGCTCCGAGAATGCCGCGGTGGTGCCGGGCGGGGTGTCGAGCATGACCTGCACCGCCTGCTTGCCGCGGTATCCGAGATCGCTAGCCCACAGCTGGGTGGCGGTGCCGTTGGTGTCGATCGACTCGCTGCCGACACACGGCTGATAGCGCGAGAACGCCCCGCCGATGGAGGAATCGACGCAGCCGGGATCGGAGATCAGGGTGGCGGTCTGTGGGGCGCTGGTCAGGTTCCCGAAGAACGGGCTGGTGCCGGTGGCCAGCTTGAAGTGTTTGGCCGTGATCTTGCCGGTGCTGGTCTCCAGCACGCCGCGGCCGCCGGTGAAGATCTGACAGCCGGTCTTGATGACCGGCGCGTCGGCGGTGTAGGTGAGCCCCAGCTTGGTCGGATCGAGGCTCGCTCCGGAGTTCACGTGGGCGCTTGACAGTGCCGCGGCGTCGTAGTTGAACGTCAACCCGGACTGCGGCGCGAACAGGTACAGATGGTCCTGCACGCCGGTCACCTGACCGCCGCTTCGGACGGTGCGCTCGAGGTCGGTGCTGGCGTCGGCCGGAAAGCCGAAGGCGGCGGCGTCCGCCTCGAAGTACATGGTGTAGGTAACGCCGTTTACGGTCACCGGCACCGGCGCCCCCACCATCGAGACGAACGACTGGTTGGACGACTCATTGCCGAGCAGTCGGCTGAGGCCGGGCATGGCCCGCAGATTGGAGTGGGGGATGACAGCCGCCGCCCGCGCCAGCACGGCCCGGGGCATCGCCCGCGGACCAGCCGCGGCGGTTGAAACACCAGCGGTCACGGCGGTGATGGCGATCAGGCTAGTCGCCACAAGGCGAGGACATCGAGATGAGCGAAACGTGGCCACGGCGCGCCTCCTGTCAAGAACAAGCGGGAGCGGTACAAAGGATCCGCCCGCTCCTTCCTCGACTGTACGAGTACGAATAGCAATCTGCAATCCGACCAAGCTGGAACGGGTCGGGCGGTGCTCAGGTCTCAAGTACTGACGAACCGCCTACGATGTGGCGAAATGGGTGACCTCGTTGATGTCGAGGCGGTGTTCGGGCGCGACTATCTCCGCTTCTACGGGCCGATGTTGACGGATGAGCGAAGCGATCAGGACTCGCAGGCGGTGTGGAGGCTGGCGGGGCTGGCGGCCGGGATGACGGTGCTGGACGCTCCCTGCGGGCATGGCAGGATCGCCAACCGCCTGGCCTTGCTGGGCGCGTCGGTGACCGGCCTGGACATCACGCCGGCGTTCCTGGAGCGGGCCAGCGCGGATGCCGCCGCCCGCCGGTTGGACGTGAGTTATGTCGAGGGCGACCTGCGGCGGATGCCGTTCGAGCGCCAGTTTCAGGTGGCTGTCAGCTGGTTCACGTCGTTCGGCTACTGGGATGACGACGGCTGCCGGGCGGTGCTGGGAGGCTATGCGCGGGCGCTCGTGCCGGGTGGTCTGCTGGTGCTGGAGATGCAGAACCGCGACCGCCTGCTGCGGCATCTGCTGCCCTCGGCCGTGCAGCAGGCTGGGGACGACTTCATGATCGACCGTCACCGCTTCGACCCGATCGCCAACCGGATCCACACCGACCGTACGTTCGTGGTCGGCGGTGAGCGCCGGCGCACCGAGTACGCGATTCGGTTGTTCACCCCGACCGAGTTGGTCGAGTGGCTTCGCGGCGCCGGCTTCGCCCGGGTGGACATCGTGGACGAGACGGGGGAGCCGCTAGAGCTCGATAGCCGGCGGATGGTCGCCCGGGCGCGCATGCCGGTCGGTTGATCCAGGCGCCAGGTGGTGAAGATTGGCATGCGCCGGGGCGGGCGCGTTAGCATCGCGGGGCGATGAGCCAGGATCGGTTCGACATGGTGGTGCTGGGTTCCGGGCCGGCTGGGCAGAAGGCCGCCATCCAGGCCGCCAAGGTCGGCGCCAAGGTGGCCGTGGTGGAGCGTCGGGAGGCCGTCGGCGGTGTGTGCGCGAACACCGGCACCATCCCCTCCAAGACGCTGCGCGAGGCCGCGATCTATCTGACCGGCCTGTCGCAGCGCGGGTTGTACGGGCAGAGCTACCGGGTCAAGGAGGAGATCACCATCGAGGATCTGGCCTGGCGCACGCAGCAGGTGATGGTGCGCGAGGTTGACGTGATCCGAAACCAGCTGACGCGAAACCACGTGCGCGTAGTGTCGGGGCACGGCCGCTTCGCCGATCCCAACACCATCCAGGTGGCCCTGACCAACGGCAACCAGCAGACGGTGGAGGCAGACCGGGTGGTGATCGCCACCGGCACCGTGCCGGCGCGTCCGCCGGGCGTGGAGTTCGACGAGGCGACCATCCTCGATTCCGACGGCATCCTTCAGTTGGCCAGCATCCCGGCCACGCTTGTGGTGGTGGGGGCCGGAGTGATCGGGATCGAGTACGCCTCCATCTTCGCCGCCCTGGGTACCAAGGTGACGGTGGTCGAGCAGCGCGACCGGCTGCTCGAGTTCTGCGACCTGGAGATCGTCGAGTCGCTGCAGTACCACCTGCGCGACCTGGGCGTGGTGTTCCGGCTAGGCGAGACGGTGACCTCGGTCGAACGCCACGATGGCGGCACACTGACCACGCTGCACAGCGGCAAGCGAATCGCCGCCGACGCGGTCATGTACTCCGCCGGCCGGCAGGGCGCGACCTCCGAGCTGTCCCTCGACCTGGCCGGGCTGGAGGCCGACCGGCGGGGTCGGATCGCGGTCGACGAGCACTACCGAACGGCGGTCGAGCACGTGTATGCGGTGGGCGATGTGATCGGGTTCCCCAGCCTGGCCTCGTCGTCCTTTGAGCAGGGCCGGCTGGCCGCGGCGCACGCCTTCGGGTTGGACACCAGGCCGATGCGCGATCTGCTGCCGATCGGCATCTTCACGATCCCCGAGATCAGCTTCGTGGGACGCACCGAGCAGGACCTGACCGAGGCCGGCATACCCTACGAGGTCGGCCTCAGTCGGTACAAGGAACTCGCCCGCGGCCAGATCCTGGGCGACAGCACGGGCATGCTAAAGCTGATCGTGGAACCCGAGGCGCGCACCGTCCTGGGCGTGCACGCGTTCGGCACCTCGGCCACCGAGGTGGTGCACATCGGGCAGACCGTGATGGGCCTCGGCGGCACCGTTGACTACCTGGTCGACCAGGTATTCAACTACCCGACCCTGGCCGAGTCGTACAAGGTGGCGGCGCTTGACGCGACCAACAAGCTGCGCGCGCTCAAGCGGCTGACCGTGTAGTCAGTAGGGGCAGGTTGTCTGCACCGGCTGCGAGAACCTGACCAGGTCGGTCTGGGTGCGGCCGTACGCGCGGACGCGCAGCGGGACCCCGACAGGCTGAACGTGCGACCGCCCTGCCCGGCGCACGACGTGAAACGGATGAGCGCAAACAGCAACTGGTTGCTGCGGGGGGCGAGCGTAAACCGCCGCACCGGCGCCCAACGGCCTTGGAATACGAAGCCGTCCCGCGTCAGCTGGACTTGCCACGGCGCACTCGCCGGCAACTGGCTCCTGTCAATACCGAGCACGGTCACGTGCGCAAACCACGCTCGGTCTTCGACGACTGCGCACGCGACAAACGTCCCTCCCGACCGGAACTGATACGGAACTGCGGACGCGTCCACACCGAACGTCGTCCGCCACATGACTCCCCAGCGCCTGGTCGAGCGAGGCGTCCCCAGCCGGTCGCGCTGCTGATCGAACAGTTCGGGTGTGCGCCGAAAGAACCCCATCCGCTCCAGCTTACGGCTTCCGGGCAGCTGCGAACCAGCCGCGATCGGGAGCCGTCTTACGGATATGCAGCTGCGATGGCTGACAGGGTTTGCGCTCGGGTTGATGCTCGCGGGCTGCGGGGATCAGGTCGGGACTCCGTCAGGCCCGTTCCCGCCGACCGGGCCGGCGCCGCGCGTCTCCAAGACCGGCCCGCCCAACGCCTACATCGAGTTCGGGCGGCCCGGCCGGTGGATGAGCCAGGGAAGCTACTGCTGGAGGACAGGCAACACCGAGGCCTGCGCCGACGCCGTCTCGCCCGACCAGCGGCCGGGTCTTCCCACCATTGCGGTGAAGCGGGGAAGTGTCGGGCGCATCCACCTGGGGTTCGAGCCCTCGAACGCCGAGCTGTCGCTCGGCGGACGGACGATCAAGATCTCGCCGGGCCGCACGATCGGCTTCACGGCCACGCGGTCGGGTGTGCTGACCATCTTGCTGAATCACGGGCACGATGACGCCGAGTACGACGCGCGCGTTGTTTGCCGTTGAAGGGTCCATGAATCGGTTCCAGCCCGGAGCGCACGTGTCGTATCTCCGATTGAGAGGCGGTGCCGCTTCTAGCGCGGCTCTGGCCGACCGAGCTCGAAGTCAAGATTGGGAGGGGTCCGGGAGGTCGACGGTTGAATCCGCGGCCTCCGTGTTCGGATTGCCCGCAATGGAGTAGGTAATCAACCGGATCGTGGTATTGCGGCCCAGCGGGTACGCATGCCACGCTCCAACGGTGGCGCGGCCGGACGGTCCAGATCGACCTGGGTGGCACGAGACTCCGGTGACGCCTGGGCCGCAGGGAACTTTCGTTTCAAGCGAGTTTGCCGAGGATTGTCGTCGGTTTCTCGCCGAGACGCGCGAAGCTGTTGAGCGGCGCCGTCGGCCGTGCGAGACGCCGGCATCGGCCGAGGACGGTCGCGGCCCGCGCTCGTCGGCCGATGACGGTCGCGTCGCGCCCGGACTAGCGAGCCAGACCCTGCGGCAAGCGCGCGTCCACACGGGCGGTTGCTAGGCCCGTGCGGGATTCGTGCTCGTAGGCCTCGACGCGCACGCGGAGAGCGCTGCGACTCCGAGAGATCAACTGGGATACGCGCGACGGGCTCACCCCGAGCGCCTTCCCGATCATGTCTCCCGACATGTGGTCGATGTACGTCATCTTGAGGACACGCTGCTCCCGTTCGGGGAGTGATGCGATGGCCTGTCGGAGCATCTGAGCACGGTCGCCGCTGAGAAGGGCCGCTTCAGGGTTGTCCATGCCGGCTGGTGCCTCGACGGTATCAGCTAAGCAAACGGGCGTCTCGTCGTCGACGCCCGTCGCTGGCGCGTCCAATGAAGTGAGATCCGCGTGAGCCAAGGAGTCCTGGTAGCCTCGCAGGTCTTCTACCGAGATTTCAACTGTTGTAGCGAGCTCGTTGTCCGTCGGCCAGCATCCAGTTCGTTCGAACCACTGAGTTCTTGCCAGCTCGATCGCCCTGCCCATGCGGCGAAGCGAACGTGGCGCCCAGTCCTGGCGTCGAAGCTCGTCAAGGATCGCGCCAGTTACACGAGTCCACGCGTAGTTTTCAAGCGTCACGCCCTTCGACGGGTCAAAGCGGTCGATCGCGCCGATCAGCGCCAGCAGCCCACACGACACGAGATCGTCCAGATCACAGTGAGATGGCAGTTGACGGATCTTCCGGGTCGCGAGGTACTTGACCATCGGCGCGTAGGACAAGACCAACCGGTTTCTGGCACCGACGTCGCGATGATCATGCCAGGCTCGAGCCAACCTTTCGGCGTCGGCGTGCGCTAGTCGGGATGCGTAGGACGGGGGGGTTCGCATTGAGCCTCCACTGGATCGTGGCCCGTGTCTCGCTGGCCGACCAGTCGTCTGTGGTGCGCGAGCCTGCACAGTTGGCCGAGTATCGACCAAACCTTGGATTGCCACCCTCCCCGATTTGCGGGCCGCAACCTGCGGGAAAGTCCGATCCCGCCCGCCTGTTTCGGGTAGATTTCATGGTCCGAGGCTCCGACGGATCGGGGTTCGACAGGCTCACGGACGAGCTGGCTCGCTAGGAGCGGCACACAGTCAGCCGCCTGGTGGGCGCGCCGCCCGGCTACGTCGGCTATGAAGAGGGCGGCCAGCTCACCAAGGCGGTGCGCCGCAAGCCGTACTCCGTCGTGCTGCTCGACGAGATCGAGAAGGCCCACGGCGACGTGTTCAACACGCTGCTGCAGGTGCTGGACGACGGCCGGCTGACCGACTCCCAGGGGCGCACCGTCGACTTCCGCAACACCGTGATCATCATGACCTCCAACATCGGCTCGCTGCACCTGCTGGAGGGCGTGAGCGAGACCGGCGAGATCGCCGAGGACGCGCGCGGTCGCGTGATGGCCGAGCTACGCGAGCGGTTCCGTCCCGAATTCCTGAACCGCGTGGACGAGATCGTCCTGTTCAAGCCGCTCACGCTCGAGGAGATCGAGCGGGTCGCGGATCTGGCGATCGCCGACGTTCAGCGCCGGCTGGCCGGCCGGCGGCTGACCCTCGACGTCGACGAGGCGGCCCGGGCGCTGATCGCCCGGTCGGGGTACGACCCGGTGTACGGCGCCCGGCCGCTCCGCCGCTTCATCCAGCGCGAGGTGGAGACCCGGATCGCGCGGGCGCTGATCGCGGGGCGGGTGCCCGAGGGCGCCGTCATCGACGTGGAGGCGGACGGGGACGAGCTGCGCGTCCGCTGGAGCGAGGCCGCCGAACGCGCCCCCGAGCGGGAGGAGGTGCTTGCCTGACGCCGGAGGAAGGGCGGCTCCCAGGTGTTCCAGCAGAGAGGCCGCCACGATGCCGAGGAGCAGCTCGCCTGGTTCTTGACACTCGAGCGGATGATCGCCGACGCCACGCTCCTCTTGGCTCGCCCCCGGGCTCCACAGATGTCGATCGGCTGTGGGCGGCTTGGGTTGTCTCCAATCGCCCCACCAACGCTAGGGCCCGGACGCCACCGCGCTTAGATCCTCGAGGTCGAGGCGGGCACGGCCGAGGACCCGCGCCCGGGCTGCGGCATCGGGCTGGCCGAGCGAGGCGGCGACGATCGCGCCATTCATGAGGAGCTGCCAGTCGCTGGCGAGCACCTCGGGATCGGAGCTGCCCGCGGCCTGGGCGAGCGTCTCGAGAAACGCTCGGACGTTCTGCAGCTTGGCGATGCTGGCGGCCGCCATCGGATCGCGGTGCGACTCGAGGAGAGTGTTCACAAAGAAGCAGCCCTCGTAATCGCCTCGCCGGAACCAGTCGTCGAATGCGTCGAACACCGCGAGCAGCTGCTCCGTCGGGGTGGCGCCACGCCGGCGAGTCTCGGAGATGAGCCACCGCTCGGTCCACAGCTCCTGCCGGAGATCGAGCACCGCGAGCACCAGGTCGTCCTTCGACTTGAAGTGGCGGTACAGGGTCGTCTTCGAGATCCCCGCCTCGGTGATGACGCGCTCGATGCCGACCGCCTGGACGCCTTGATGGGTGAACAGGTCGTACGCCGCGTGCAGGATCCGGTCGCGCGCCCCGGCCCCGGGGGCCGGGCGGCGTGGCTGGGCGGGTGTCTGTGCGGGTGTCACGAGGCTGTGCCCGCGACCGGTCCGATTGTCGCCAACTGGCCGGTTCGCGGCGGGGACTGCTAGCATAACTACGTTACCGACCGGTCAGTACTCCCCACCGGTCGTGTCCAGGGTGATTATTGCGTAGCGACCAGATCCACATCGACCTGCGGCAGCTCCGCTGCTTCCTGGCCGTGGACGCTCCGGTCGCCGCGGCTGGTGCAGACGATGCCCGGTTCAGGCAATCCGGGGGGTTCTTGACACCATCGAGACCGCACGTGGTCGTGGAGCACGCTCGACGTTGGAACATGTGACCAGCGACCGATCGAGCCCCACCGAGCATGACTTCGAGCGGCTGCTGGAGTTCGCCCCGGATGGCATGGTCGGCGTCGACGCGTCAGGGGCCATCGTCGTCGTGAACCACCAGGCGGCGCTCATGTTCGGCTACGAACCGGTCGAGCTGATCGGCTCCCCAGTCGAGCGGCTGGTGCCGGAACGGTTCCGCCGTGCGCACCGGAACCACCGTTCCGGGTACTCGAAGGACCCGCAGACCCGACCGATGGGCGCCGGCCCCCCGCTGTTCGGCCTGCGGAAGGACGGGACGGAGTTCCCCGCCGAGATCAGCCTCTCGAGCATCCGAACCGGGGCTGGCGTCCTGACCATGACCGCGATCCGTGACATCACCGACCGGCTGCTCCCGGGCGCCCGCGCCCAGGCCGAGCTCCACCGACGGGCGATCGTCGGAGCCATGCTGGCGGCGGAGGAGGCCGAGCGGTCGCGCATCGCGACCGCGCTGCACGACGACACAGTCCAGGTGTTGGCCGCGGCGCTTGTCGTGCTCGACCGGGTCGCCCAGATGGTCGAGCGCTACGGCGACGCCGACGTGGACGCGCTGATCCGAAACGCGCGATGCGTCGTCAACGAGGCGAATGAGCGCACGCGCCGCCTGACGTTCGAGCTTTCGCCGGCCGTGCTGCACGAGCGCGGCATCGCCGGCGCGATCTCGGCGATTGTGGAGCAGGCGGGCAGCGAGATTGGCGCTGAGGTGTCGGTGACCGCGCCCGACGAGCGGTTCGACTGGTCGCTCGAGGAGGTCGTCTACCGCACCGTCCGGGAGGCGGTGGCGAACATCCGCAAGCACTCGCACGCCCACCGCATCACGGTCATCGTCGAACGCCGGCGCGACCGGCTGGCGGGCATCGTGGCCGACGACGGAAGAGGATTCGACGTCGCCGCGGCCACCGACCCATCGTCGCAGCATCTGCACATGGGCATGCATTCCATGATCGAGCGGGTGCGGATGGCCGGGGGCACGATCCACATCGACTCATGCCGCACGGACGGCACGCGGATCGCGTTCGAGGTCCCGGTGTCGCCCGCAACCGTCTCGGCAGCCGCTGACGGGCACCGCCGGACCACCTGAGAGATGGGACGTCGGCGATCGTAGCCCGACACGGGGTTCTACGAGCTTGACATCGCCCGGCCGTTGAAGTCGACCGGATCACCGGCCGCCTGCTCCAGGTCGGCTTCTGGCACCCAGGGAGCCCACGTGCCTCCGCGCCTGCATCGAGGCCAGCCACAGCTCCTCGATGCTGTGTGATCCGCACGTCATCAGAACCCCCGCAGATCATCGGCCGCGAGGTTGCGAACAGCACTCCATTCGCCATCTCCTCAACGGTTCGAATCCGTGAGGGGGCTCTGCAAGAACACGCTCGCAGATGGCGCGTCGCAGCTCTGCACCCGGCGCCGCCACCCGGACGAGGGTCCGCAACGCGACCCGCTTGGCCCATTTCCGCGTAGGTACCTCTCACCGCGGTGGGGAGGCGGCTTCCCCCTTGAGTCAAGACCAAATCGGTCGATCTAGGAACCGGCGAGCGTCATCGGCTCGGGGGTCATTCCTAACGTAGTCGGCTGGCGGCGTCAGCAGGTACCGGCGATCAAGCCGTACCAGAACATGCTATGGAGGAGGCTGCGATGCGTCGTCGGCTAATCGCGTGCGCCGTCGCCGCGGTCGGCCTGTGCTTGCCTGCAGTGGCAACCGGGTCGGCTGCGAGGAATGTGGGGACGCCGGAAGGCGATCCTGTGGTCACCGCGGTGGGTGACATCTGCGGCACACCCACGGATTGCGTGGGTACCGCTCGCCTGGTATCTGTGATCGATCCCGCACGCGTGTTGACGCTGGGAGATAACGAGCAGACCGAGGGCACGCTGGCGGAGTACCGGTCTCACTATGCGCCGAACTGGGGGCGATTACTCGCCAAGACAAGCCCCGCGCCGGGTAACCACGAGTACCTCACGCCCGGCGCCTCCGGCTACTTCGCCTACTTCGGCAGTCGCGCGCCGGGCCCGTACTACTCGTTCAACCTGGGCAGTTGGCACATCGTGTCGCTCGACAGTGAAATCGCCGTCGGGCCGGGCTCGCCGCAGGAGCAGTGGTTCCGGGCAGACCTGGCCGCACACCCGAACCTCTGCACGCTGGCTTATTGGCACAAGCCGCGGTGGTCGTCGGGTCACTTCGGGCCGATCGTGAAGATGGATCAGATGTGGAGAGATGCCTACGCCGGAGGGGTCGATCTCGTGCTCAGCGGGCATGACCACATCTATGAGAGGTTCGCGCCTCAGTCTGCAACGGGAGCGCTCGACCAGGCGCACGGCGTTCGGCAGTTCGTGGTTGGAACCGGCGGCTGGGCACACGGGCAGATTTCGCACGTCCAGCCGAACTCCGAGACGCGCGGCGTCGGCGTCTACGGAGTGCTCAAGCTCACGCTCCATCCAACCAGCTACAGCTGGGCGTACGTGCCCGTCCAGCCCTCGACCTTCACCGACTCCGGCTCCACGGCCTGCCACTAGATGGTTGATTCCACGGCGGCTTGAGGGCTGGGCGAGCGAGCCTGGGCAGGGCGAAGGGGGCGCTTCTGCATCCTGGCGCGGCTCGGCCAGCTCGCCCCGGCGCCAGAACGCCCTCCCCGCCGACCGGTAGTCCGGGCCTGAGATAACACTTATTTGCGTTATCTCAGTTATCCCAGTAAGGTGTGTCCATGCCGACGGATGCAGAGCTCACCTTCGCCGACCATGTGGCCCGCGTCTATGCGCGCCGCTACGCCTTCCCGCCGATGGCGGGCCGGTTGATCGGCTACCTGTCCGTCTGCGACCCACCGGACCCGACCATCGGCGAGCTGGCTGAGGCGCTGCTTGCAAGTCGCAGCGCCATCGCCGACGCCATCAAGGTTCTGGAGAACGCCACCCACACCGTCCGCCGCAGCCGGACGGCCGGGGAGCGGATGGACCGCGTCCGCATCGACCTCAGCTCGCCGCAGGCTCTGGGCATGGATATCTCCGAGTATCAGGAGCTGAGCGAGCTTGCGCGGGAGGGGCTGCGGGTGCTGGGCGACGCTCCAAAGGAGCGGCGCGCGGCGCTCTTGGAGATGTCCGCCTTCGCCGACTTTCTGCTCGAGCAGATCCCACGGATGCAGAGGGACTGGGAGGCCCATCGCGCAGCGCTGGTCGCCTCGGGTGAGCTTCCCGGGCAGCCAGGGTATGGAGGACGGGCATGAGCGGCGTCGCCCGCCAGCCAGCCATCCTGACCTCCGGACTGCGCAAGTCGTTCGGCCAGACGGCCGTGCTCGACGGCGTCGAGTTCAGCGTCGCCGAGGGGACGATCTTCGCGCTGCTCGGCCCCAACGGCGCCGGCAAGACGACAATCGTTCGCATCCTCTCCACCCTGATCCCCGCCGACTCCGGCGAGATCCTGGTGGCCGGCCACGACCCCCGCCGCGAACCGAACCGGGTGCGCGCTGCGATCGGCGTGACAGGCCAGTTCTCGGCGGTTGACGAACTGCTGACCGGGGAGGAGAACCTGCGCTTGATGGCCGATCTGAACCACCTCGGCCGCACGGCCGGACGCCGCCGGGTGGGCGAACTGCTCGACCGATTCGATCTCGTCGACGCGGCCCGCAGGCCGGTCTCCACCTACTCCGGCGGCATGCGCAGGCGGCTCGACCTGGCGATGACGCTGGTCGGATCCCCGCAGGTCATCTTCCTGGACGAGCCCACCACCGGGCTCGACCCGCGCAGCCGGCGCACCATGTGGGACAGCATCCGCGATCTCGCAGCGGACGGGGTCACGATCTTCCTCACGACCCAGTATCTGGACGAGGCCGACCAGCTGGCCGGCCAGATCGCCGTCCTCGACCACGGCCGGATCGTGGCCGAGGGCACCGCGGACGAGCTCAAACGGCACATCTCTGGCGGCCACGTGCGGCTGCAGTTTGCCGCTCCCGACATCCTGCGCGCAGCCGCCAGCCTGCTCGAGGCCGCCACCCCCGACGAGGACAGGCTCGTGCTCCAGGTGCCCAGCGACCGCAGCGTCAGTTCGCTGAGGCGCTTGCTCGAGCAACTCGACGACGCGTGCATCGAGGTCGAGGCGCTGGCCATCCAAGCCCCTGACCTGGACGACGTGTTCTTCGCCGTCACCGGCCACCCCGCCGAAGCCGAGGTCGCCCTGTCCAAAGCCGGTGCATCATGATCGCCGCCCACACCGTCACCGATTCGGCCACCATGCTGCGGCGCAGCCTGCGCCGGCTCCGCCGGTACCCGTCGATGACCCTGCTCCTGGTCGGCATGCCGATCGTGTTCCTGCTGCTCTTCGTGTACGTCTTCGGCGGACAGTTGAGCCACGGCCTGGGTGGCGGGCTGGCCGGCGGGCACACCGGCCGGGCCGGCTACCTCAACTACGTCACACCCGGCATCCTGCTGATGACGGTCGCCGCCGCCGTGCAGGGCACCGCCATCGTTGTCGCCATGGACATGACGGCGGGCATCACCGACCGCTTTCGCACGATGGCCATCTCCCGGGTCGCCGTGCTCGCCGGCCACGTGCTGGCCAGTCTCATCCAGACCCTGGCCAGCATCGCTCTCGTGCTCGGTGTCGCCCTGGCACTCGGCTTCCGGCCAACCGCCGGCGCGCTCGACTGGCTGGCCGCCATCGGGCTGCTGACGCTGTTCGCCTTCGCTCTGATCTGGCTGGCCATCGCGCTCGGCCTGGCCGCCAAGAGCGTCGAGACCGCCAGCAACACCCCGATGTTCCTGACCCTGCTGCCCTTCATCGGCAGCGGCTTTGTCCCCACCGACACGATGCCGGAGGGCCTGCGCCAGGTCGCCGAATACCAGCCCTTCACGCCGGTCACCGAGACCCTGCGCGGACTGCTCACCGGCACCCACATCGGCACCAACGCGATCGTGGCCATCGCCTGGAGCGTCGGCATCGCGCTCGTCTCCTGCCTGTGGGCCACCCACCTCTATCAACACCGCCGGCCGCGCTGACCTCGGCCGGCCGTGCTCACAGGGCGGCCTCCGGCAGCGTGGGTTGAAACAGCTCGACAGGGTTGCCAGACGGATCGTCGAGCAGGATCTGCTTCCCGCCGATCCCGGTCACGATGTCGTTGCGGAAATGGACCTCCGCCGTGCGCAGCTCTTCGACCGTGGCCTCGAGGTCGCTGACCTCGAGGGTGAACCGGTTCCAGCCGCCGGGCTCGGGCTTCGTCCCGTCCGGCATCGACTGCCCCCCGCCGCCGGCGCCGCTGGGTGCGAGCGCCAGCCTCAGGTCTCGCGGGAGAGCATCGCGAAGGTTGGGGCGGGTGCCTCACCTCGCTGAAGCCGAGGTGTCGCGTGTAGAAGGCGATCGCAGCGTCGACGTCGTCGACGATGTAGCGGACGCTGACTGTGGCCATTGCTTGTGCTCCTCTGTCTGGATCTCGCCTGACCGCTAACATCACGTGTAGGCTACGCGGTCCTGCTCGTCTATCTGGACGACGGCCCCGTCCAGTGCCCGCACGAAGAGTGAGCGCCCCCACTCCTGGTCGACGATCGTCCCGTCCGGCGGAAACCCGGCCTCGAGCAGCCGTCGCTCGACCGCCTCGAGCGGCTCGCCGGACACGAGATTGAGCGCGAACCCCTCGCGGCCGGCGCCATCGGCGGCTGTGGCCGCGTCGTGCAGATCGAGTTCACCGCCGGCGGCCGTCAACTCGACCATGTCCCGGTCCGCGAACGGAGCGAATCAGCCTCAGCTTCATGGCCCGCGCTCCTTCGCCAGACGATCGAGATACTCGGTTAGTGCCGCCTCGACCAGCCGGGACAACGACGTGGCCTGATCGACCGCGGCGTGCTTGGCGCGACGGATCAGCGGGCGCGGAAGGTACACGTTGAACTGCTGCTTGTCCGCTCCCGGCTCGGGCTGCACACGTATATGCTAGCAAGCTAGCATCATCCCGAGTCGGGTCAGTGCGGCTGGTGCCGCTCGTGCGACTCGCAGCGGCACCACACGGGGCAGGCTCCACAGACGGGGCAACGCGAACTGAACTGGTAGAGCAGCCATCCCATCAGCGCGACCGCGCACCCGCTCGCTCCCAGCAGCGCTTCCCGATTGAGGACGATGGCGTCGAACATTCTGGACACATCGTCTGCCCTGCACGGCGGCTCCACATCGGGCAACTCCCCGAATCGAGCCCGGAGAAAGCCGCAACCGGCCCGCCGCCGACGTCATCTACGCGGTCGGCTGGTAGCGGCCAGGGGCGATTCCGCTAGCCGGCTGTGGGGAAGAGGTCGTGCACCGCCGCCGACGCGAGCGCTGGGGCGGACCAGCCGGCGCTCGGGTCCGAGGCGGGCACGTGGTCGGCGCCGACTCCAGGCAGGCGCGCTCCCGAGCCGCCGGCTGGTCGCGGCGGCTGCGCGATGTCGCAGTCCTCACCCGCCGCAACCTCATACACATCGCCCGCGAGCCGCTGCAGCTGTCCGACGTCACCGTCCAGCCGGTGCTGTTCACGATGCTCTTCATCTACGTCTTCGGCGCCGGCGTCGCCCTGCCCCACGGAGGCAGCTACAAGGCGTTTGCCATCGCCGGTCTGCTGGCGCTCAACCTGACCACCTCCTCGATGGGGACTGCGGTCGGGCTCAGCACCGATCTGAATGGCGGCGTCATCGACCGCTTCCGCACGCTTCCCATGTGGCGGGCCGCCGTGCTCGTCGGCCGCTCGCTGGCCGACCTGCTGACCGCCGCGCTGTGCGCGCTGATCGTGGCGCTGACGGGCCTGGCCGTAGGCTCGCGCCCCCGAGGGCAGCGTGGCTGCGACCGTCGCCGGGTTCGCGGTCTTCCTGCTCTTCAGCTACTCGATGTCGTGGGTCTGCGCCTGCCTGGGCATCGTCAGCAAGGGCCCGGAGTCGGCGCAGGGCAGGCCTGGTCATCCTCTTCCCGCTCGCCTTCGTATCCAACTCGCTCGTCCCCACCCAGCACATGCCCGCGCTGCTGCGGTTCATCGCCGACTGGAACCCCGTCAGCGCCGTCACAGCCGCTGCTCGCCCGCTCTTCCACAACCCCAACCCCTCGGCGGGCATCAACGATTCGCCGATGCAGCACCCGCTGGCCGCGTCGCTCCTGTGGTCGGTCGCCCTGCTGGTGATCTTCGCGTCCCTCGCGTCGCATCTGTACCGCCGCCGCACGACCGACTAGGTGACGTGCTGGACGCTCGCCGCATGGGCGAGATGTCCATGCGCTCGCCGCGCAGGCGACCGGGTCGAGCAGTTCGGGTAACGCTGGATACGGCGAAACGGGGAGGCGGATCGATGCTCGATCGGCGAGGCTAGGTGACTCGTTCTGCAGAAGGGCCCGTGCCCGGGCCGTCATCCAACGCTGGGGCGGGAACGGAAGGAGTGACGTGTTGATCGCAGACGGTCGTGTGCCGCTCAAGCCGGACAGAGGAGCTGCACGGAACCTTGCCCAAGCCACATGAGATCCTGCTGGTCGAGGACAACCCCGACGACGTTGAGCTGATCAAGATCGGGCTGGAGCGGCACAACCTCGTCAACCGGCTGGTGGTTGTCCGAGACGGCGCAGAGGCCGTCGACATCCTGCTGGGCGAGCCCCGACGGGAGTTCGCGTTCGTCATGCTCGACCTCAAGCTGCCGAAGCTCGGCGGCTGCGACGTGCTCGCCCGTCTGCGCGCCGACCCGAGCACGCAGACGCTGCCGGTGATCGTGCTCACCTCCTCCAGCCAGCAGGAGGACGTCATCGACAGCTACGCGCACGGCGCGAGCAGCTACGTCCGCAAGCCCGTCAACTTCAACGAGTTCGCGGAGGCCATCGCCCATCTCGGCCTGTACTGGGCCGTGCTGAACGAGGTTCCCGAGCCCCGCGGAGTCCGCTCCTGATGCCTGCGCCCCGGCACGGGCGTCATGAACCCTCGACCCCGAGAGGTGAGCCGATGAACACGGCGACCACGAAGCAACCCGGGCCGCCCGGCGAAGAGCCGGCCACGGCGGTGGCCGAGCAGAAGCTGCGAGCGGAGCTCGTGAGCCACCTGCGCGCGGAGCGCGAGTTGCTCCGCGGCCAGTGGGTACAGATGATGACCCGCAAGGGTCAGCTCCAAGGCCTCTCGTCCTCGGAGGTCGAATCGGAATCGGCGACGATCTACGACACGTGCGTGGACTGCATCGACACCGCAGAGTTCACGGCGGCGCAGGCGTATGCCGCGCGGATGGCTGAGCGAGGGGTCCTCAAAGGGATGACGCCCGAGCAGATCCTGGGCGGCATGCTGACGCTCCGTGACGTGTACGGGCGCAGCTTGTTCGGCCGGTACGTCGACCAACCCGACCGTCTGCAGGACGCGCTTGACCTGTACGAACCGGTGGCCAACGGCATCCTCGCGATCGTCGCGCTCGCCTTCATCAAGGAGCGCGAGCGGACCGTCTCCGAGCAGCAGGAGGCGATCCGCGAGCTTTCCACGCCGGTCCTGCGCGTCCGCGACGGCATGCTGATCCTTCCAATCGTCGGACTGATCGACTCGCAGCGCGCTCGCCAACTCACCAGCCAGCTGCTCTCCTCGATCCGCCAGTACCGCTCGAAAGTCGCGGTGCTCGACATCACCGGGGTGCCGAACATCGACTCGGCGGTCGCCAATCACCTGATCCAGACCGTCGAGGCATCCCGTCTCCTGGGGACGACGGTGATCCTGACAGGAGTCTCGCCCGAGATCGCCCAGACGGTGGTCACGATCGGGGTTGATCTGTCGATGGTGCGGACCGTGATCGACCTCCAGGGCGGGATCGAGCTCGGCGAGCAGCTGATTGGCTACGGGCCGATCAGCAACGGCCAACCCAGCGACGCCCGCCCGGCGGAGCGACAGGGCGATCCGCCGTGACTGTGCCGATCCTCAAGATGGGCCCATACCTGATCGCCTCGGTGCAATGGGCGGTTGGGGACGCAGACTTGCTCGAGCTTCGCGACGAGCTGATGCGCAGCGTGCGGCGAGTCCGCGCACTTGGGGTGGTGGTCGATGTGACAGCGCTCGATGTGCTTGACTCGTTCGCGACTCGGATGCTCCGCGAGCTCTCGGCGATGGTGCGGTTGCTCGGCGCCGAGACGGTCGTGGTTGGGCTTCAGCCGGAGGTGGCGTTCGCGATGGTGCAGCTGGGCCTCGAGATGGAGGGCGTGAGCACTGCGCTCGATCTGGAGGAGGGTGTCGAGGCTCTCGCCGCGAACCTGGCGAGGAACACGAACGATGGCAGGTGAGGTCAGCGTCGACCTGCATTCGGAGCCCGACATCCTTCAGGCTCGCCAATGTGCTCGCGCGCTCGCGAAGGAGGAGGGCTTTTGTGAGGTCGAGCTGACCCTGATCGCCACTGCGGTGTCCGAGCTCGCCCGCAACATCGTCCAGTATGCGGGCGCAGGGCGGATGACGTTCAAGCCCCGGATGGATGGGCGACACGGGATCACGGTTATCGCCGACGACGACGGGCCCGGCGTGGGCGACGTCGGCCTCGCGATGCAGGATGGATACTCGACCGGAGGCGGGCTCGGCATCGGCCTGCCCGGAACCAGGCGCCTGATGGACGAGTTCCACATCTCCTCCAGCGGCGCTGGAACCTGCGTGACGGTGACCAAGTGGACGCGCTGACCATGAGCAGGTCGAGCGCGCGGCAGCAGTTCGTGGACTGGGCGGTCGAGTCCGCAGCCGCCCCGGGCGAGGCGGCGTCGGGTGATCTCCATTTCGTGGCGCCGCTTGCGTCATCGGTGCTGCTGGCGGTGATCGACGGCCTCGGCCATGGTGCGGATGCTCGTGCGGCGGCGGAGACCGCCGCCGCAGAGTTGGCCGCAGCCGCGGAGCAGCCGCTCGCGACCGTGTTCGAGCACTGCCACGCGGTATTGCGGCACACGCGCGGCGTCGTCATGACGGTGGCATCGCTCGGGCTCGCCGGGCAGCTGACCTGGCTCGGGGTCGGGAACGTGGAGGGGGTGCTGGTGCGTGGTGAGTGCTCCCCGACCCACGTGACCCTTCCGCTGCGCGGCGGGATCGTCGGGCGGAAGCTGCCCCCCCTGCGGGTCTACACGGCGGCGCTCCAGCCGCGAGACCTGCTCGTGCTTGCCACAGACGGGATCCGGCAGGGGTTCGCCGAGTCTGTGGACCCCGCCGGCTCGGCGGAGAGCATCGCCGCCGGGCTGGTTGCGACGCACGCGCGCGGTGACGACGACGCCCTCGCCCTGGTTGTCCGGTACCGCGGATGACCCGAACCGAGCGCTATCAGGGCTCGCAGGCGTACGCGCTTGCTCTGCGGCGGCACCTCTGCGATCCAGGCGAGTTGTCGCTCACGGAGGCGTACGAGTTTGGTCGTCGGGCGCTCGAGGACGGCACCAGCATCATCGACGTGGTCTCCACGCACGAGCAGGCGCTCTCGGCTCGCGGGTTGACCGCCGCCGAGCACAGGCTTGCGATGAGCTTCCTGCTGCAATGCCTGGCGCCGTTCGAGATGGCCTCGAGCCGGTACAGGGAGGCCAATGACGAGCTGCGGGCGCTGAACGCCGAGCTCGAGCAGCGGGTTGCGGCGCGCACCGCCGACCTCAAGTTTGCGAACGACGAGTTGGAGGCGTTCGCCTACTCGGTGTCGCACGACCTACGGGCGCCGCTGCGGGCGGTGGATGGCTTCAGCCAGGTGCTGCTGGACACGTATCGCGACCAGTTGGACGAGCAAGGACGTGACTACCTCTCGCGTGTGCGGGCGGGTGCCAGGCGGATGGGCACCATGATCGACGAGCTGTTGGAGCTCTCGCGCGTCTCACGAGCGCAGCTGCGCCACCAGGCAGTCGATCTGAGCACGCTCGCCCGCCGGATCGCCGAAGAGATGGTGGAGGCGGATCCCGGCCGCCGGGTCGAGCTGGTCGTCACCGACGGGATCACCGCGCAAGGCGACCCCGAACTGCTGCGGATCGTGCTCGAGAACCTGCTTTCGAACGCCTGGAAGTTCACCTCGACACGGGCCGAGGCGCGGGTCGAGGTGGGTCAGACCGAGCACGCGGGACATGCTGCCTACTTCGTTCGCGACAACGGGGTGGGTTTCGACATGGCCCACGCCGGGCAGCTTTTCGCCCCGTTCCAGCGACTGCACCGCGCCGACGAGTTTCCCGGCGTCGGCATCGGGCTGGTCAGCGTTCAGCGGATCGTCAGCCGGCACGGCGGGCGCATCTGGGCCGAGGCTGAGCCCGACAGGGGCGCCACATTCGTCTTCACGCTCGAGCCGGATGCAGCGACCACCTGACCCAGCCGATTGGCATTCACCGCACGCCAATCGGCTCATGAGCCGACGGAGAAGCGCGCCCGCTGTCAGCCCGCGCGGTCGGTCTGACGCGTGCTGGACGTGCGCTCGTCGCCCTCATCCGAGGGTGGTGGCCAGTGGGCATGCAGTGGCCGGGGCAGATTGCAGACCGCGCTCACACCCTCGAGAAAGTGGCCCGGTCCGATGCCCCCGACGATCTGCTGCTGCACAGTCTGGATGTCCTGCTCGGGCCAGCCCTGCCGTCGAGCCTGAATTCCGAGCATGCCGACGATCCCGTAGGCATTGCCATCCAGAACACCCACCTCGAGGTTGAGCTTGCCATCCTTGTCGGCGAGTCGTTCGAGTTCGTCGATGGTCATGTCAGACCTCCTGCGTTTCCCCAACATCGGGAAGGTTGTTGGCATTGGATTCGATCCGGCCACCCTGTGGCAGGATCTCCGGCGGCTGGAAGTGGTAGCCCTGGGCGTAACGCACCCCAAGGTCACCCAGCATGTGCACGGCTGCGTCAGTCTCCACAGCCTGGGCGATGAGCAGCGCGCCGGTCGAGGCGGCGAAGGTGACCAGCGCGGAGACCACCGCTCGTGCGCCGCGATCGCTGGCGAGAGCGTGCGTGATCTCGCCATCCACCTTGATGGTGTCGGGTTCGATCCGCAGCACGTGCGTGAGACCCGCCGGCCCGGCGCCGAAATTGTCCACGGCGATCCGGCCCCCGAGGTACCGGAACTGTGCCATCGCTCGGCGTAGGTGGTCGTAGTCGGCGACCGGTCGTTGCTCCGAGAACTCCAGCATGAGCCGTGCCGCTGGCGTCTCCGCCAACTCCTCGGCGGCGGCCGACGAGACGGCGGTCTCGGGGGAGATATTGATCGACAGGAACGCCTGTGTCGCGATCAGGGGGAGCAGCGAGACGGCAGCCCGCATCGCATACAGCTCGATCTCCGCGCGCAGCCCGATCTCCGCGGCGTCGGCAAACCACCTGCCCGTACTCCGCCAGGGCGTGATCTGGAATCGCGCCAGCGCCTCGAATCCGACCGGCTGTCCCGATTCGATCTCGACGATCGGCTGTACTGCGATCGGCAGGTCGTCCGCCGTGAGCGCGCGAGCGATGCGATCGGACGTCGCCTCCCGGCTCTCCTCTGTGCGCGGCGACATGCCGTCCGGCAGGATCGTTTCGCCGCGGAGCACCCGATGGATCGCTCCGTTGACCTGCGCTCCGCTTGCGCCCTTCGTGATGTAGCCGACGGCGCCAGCCGCCAGCATCGTGTACACGCTGTCGCGATCATCGGTCGTCGACATTGCCACCACGCGGGTCTCAGGGGAGTCACGGTGCATCCTGCGCGCCGCCCGAGGCCCGCCCCCGCCCGGCATCTGGACATCCACCAGCGCAACCTCCGGATGAAGGCGGCGGGCGAGTTCGACGGCCTCCTCGCTGTCCTCGGCGACCGCGACCAGCTCGAGCTCCGGGTCGGAGTCGATGATCGCCGCCAGCGCCCCTCTGAGCTCGGCATGGTCATCCGCGATCAGGACGCGCGTGCCCATCACGCGGCCACTCCCGCGGGATCGCGGACGGCACCGACCGGTGCGTGGAGCATCACCGTCGTGCCGCGATCGGGATGGGAGTCGATTCGACACCAGCCGCCGACCAGCTCCATCCGCTCGCGCATCGAGATGAGGCCGAAATGGCCCGGCTCATACGGGTCGGCCGGCGTGAATCCGCGCCCGTCGTCGGTGACGGTCACCTCGATGCCGTCGCCGCGCGTCTCGAGCGCCACCCGGACGTGCTTGGCGTGCGCGTGCTTGTGGACATTCGCGATGGCCTCCTGAACCGCGCGGTAGATGACCAGCCGGGTTTCCAGCGGCGGTTCGTCGATCATCCGATCCTCGACGTGGAACTCGATGCCGTCGGCCGCCTCGACCGCCTTCAGATGGGGGAGGAGCGTCTCGGCCAGCGACCTGGTGCCGAAATCGGGCGGCCGAAGCTCGAACATCAGGTGTCGCAGTCGAGCAACCACCCGCCGCGAGGTGCTCGCCGCGTCGGTGACCTCCTGCCGGATCAACGGATCACTGAGCTTGCGGGCGGCGAGGTCGAGACGCATCCCGAGAGCGACGAGAGACTGGACGGTGTCGTCGTGCAGGTCGGTCGCAATGCGCCGGCGCTCCTCTTCCTGCACCGTGACGACCTTCTGCAGCAGACGAGTCCTGTGGTCGTTCGAGGCCTCGAGCAGTTCGAGACCCCGCTGCAACTCCTCCTCCACGTGCTTTCTCGCCGTGATGTCACGGCTGACGCCGACGACTCCGGACACCTTGCCGGAGACGGCTCGGCGCGGGAACTTGAGGGTCAGATAGGTTCGCAGGCTGCCGTCGGCGTCCACGGCGGTGTCCTCGAATGACCTCGGTTGACCCGAGGCCATGACCGCAGTGTCGCCCCGGATGGTCTCGGCTGCCTCGTCGGCCGGCAGCAGCAGCGCGTCATTGCGGCCAATGACCTCTTTCACCGAGTGACCCATCATCTGAGCAGCGGCTTGGTTGGCAAGGAGGTACCGGCCGTCGACGTCCTTCACCACCACCGGGTCAGGCATACCGCTGACCACATCTCGCAGCAGCTCCTGGTTCCGCGTGAGTGATCTCTGTGCAACCTTTCGGCTTGTGACGTCGACGGCAACGGCAGCGGCGCCGCAAGTCAGGCGCTGCTGATCGATGAGCGGCACAAGCCAGATCTGCAACGTGCAACTGCCTGTGGACATCTCGTACATGTCGGGCGCTCCGCCGAGCACTCGCTCCCATGCGGCGTCGCCCTCGTCGGTGTGTCCGAAAAGCTCCGTCGGCTGGCGGCCGAGGGCCTGGTCCGGCGACACGCCGAGCGTGGCGAGCGCGGCTCCGGTGGCGAACGTCGAGCTCATGCCCTGGTCGAACTCGATGAGGGCGATTGGGAGCTGCGCGACAAGCAGGGACAGTCGCAACGCCGCCTCGTCAGCCTGCTCCTGAGTCGCGCGCAGTCGTTGCTCCGAGCGTGCCCGCTCCTTTCTCACCTGCGCTTGACGCAGTTCCCGGTCGACGACAGGAGCCAGGCGTGGCAGGTTGGATTTCATGACGACGTCGTCGGCGCCCGCGCGCATGAGCCGGACAGCGGCTTCCTCGCCGATCGTCCCCGACACGACGATGAGCGGCGTATCCGCCGCCGTACGCCGGGCCAGATCGACCGCCCCCTCGGCACTCCAGCCGGGCAGGGAGGCGTCCACAAGGATGACGTCCCATGCGAGGTGTGAGAGCGCGCGGCCGCAGGCGGCCTCGGTATCGACGCGGTCGATCGCAGCGCTGAGGCCGGCGTCGCGCAGTGCCTGGCCAACAAGCACGGCGTCGTCGTCGCAGTCGTCGATGCAGAGGATCTGTAGGGGGTTCACGTCCGGGTGCGTTCCCATGCAGGCAGTGTCCCCGAAAGTCGCGGCGAGAAACATCGGAGGAACCGCTGAGAGCGCCTCACCCACGTTGGGTAGACCGGCCTACCCTGCACTCGATGCTGAAACGGGTTCTAACGGATGACCGAAGTGCGAAGTGCGGTGGCGATGGCGTGTGTCCGCGAGTGCGATTGAAGTTTTGACATGGCGTTCCGGAGATGCGCGCGGACTGTCTGGATCGAGATACACAGGATCTCGCCCACCTCTTCGGTGGCGTGTCCGTCGGCGAGCAGTTGCAGGATCTGACGTTCGCGGCCGCTGAGTCGGGGTTGATCGAGCACGGAGCCGGACAGCAGTCCGCCGGCCAGCGTTGGAGCGATGTAGGTACGCCCATCCGCCATCATACGAACCGCACGCACGACATCCGGGAGCGGCTCGTCCTTCAGCACGAACCCGATTGCCCCGGCGTCGAATCCGTCCAGCAGCATGACCGGGTCGGCCCTTTCGCTATACAAACCAACGGCGGTCTGAGGAGCGACCCGGCGGAGGCGACGCGTGATCTCGAGGCGATCCTGCCCCGCCAACTGATCCCCTATCAGCGCAACATCCGGTCGAAGGGATGAGATGTCCCTGAAGGCTTCGTCGCCGGTGGCAGAGCTGCCCACAACATCGATCCCCGACCCGACAAGAGTTCGCAGGAGAGCGTCCCGAATAGGGGGGTCCCTGTCCGCGATCACAGTGCGAATCGTCATCGAACGGTGCCCCCGATGGTTGGCCCTGAGGCCAGAGTATCAGACCTCGCCACCGTCCCGCAAGATCGGCTTATTGCAGCCGAGCTTGGTGCCTCACTCGTTACATATCGGACGCCGCTGATACATTTCGGAGCGGTCGCCCGGTCACGAGTGCAGGGCGTGCACCGTCAGGGTGGCGCCCTGCTCGTCCGTCCGCTGGGCATCAGCCCGTTGAGCGGCGGGGCGCAGGCCGAGACGGGCGAGCTTTTCGAGGCCCCGGGCCGCTCGTGGCCGGGCAATGAAGTATCCCTGCAGTTCGTCGCAGCCGGAGGCGGCCAGGAAGTCGCGCTGTGCGCAGGTCTCGACGCCTTCCGCCGTCACTCGCAGGCCGAGGCTGTGGGCCATGCCGATGACCGCCAGGACGATCGACTTCTGGCGCCGGTTGGCGGTTACGCCGGTCACGAAGGACCGGTCGATCTTGAGCCGATCGACCGGCAGCCTGCTGAGATAGGACAGGGATGAGTACCCGGTCCCGAAGTCATCCAGCCACAGTTCGACCCCCAGATCCCGCAGCCGATGCAGGACGCCCGACGCAACGCCGAGGTCGTCAGGGGTCGTGCGCTCCGTGAACTCGATGGCAAGGGAATCTGGTGAGGCGCCCGAGTCGGCGAGCGCCGATTCCACCGTCCCGACGAACGTGTCGTCTCCGAGCTGGAGACCGGAGACGTTGACCGACACCCGGGGCACGGGGACGCCACGTGCCCGCCACTCCACCCCCTGCTCGCAGGCCCGTCGCAGCACCCACTCGTCGAGCCGCCGGATCAGGCCGATCTGCTCGGCCAGCGGGACGAACTCTGCGGGTGACGAGCCACGCATCCGCACCAGAGCCTCGACTGCAACGATCCGCCGGGTCAGCGCGTCTGCCACCGGCTGGTAGACGAGCCTGAGGCTGCCCTGGTCGAGGGCACAGCGTAGAGCCTGGTCGAGAGCGACCCGTGCCCTGGCCTGTTCGCTCATCGGCGCGGAGAAGAACTGAAGACCTTCTCGGCCAGAGCCCTTGGCCCGATAGACGGCCTCGTCCGCTGCACGGACGAGGCTCGTTTGGTCGGCGCCATCCAGTGGATACAGCGCGATCCCGGCAGAGGCGCCGATACGTACCGGCTGGGACTCTACGGCGAGCGGTTCGCAGACCGCGTCGATCACCTTTCGGATGATAGGTTCGGCGTCCTGGGGCTTCCGCAGGTCGTTTAGCAGAAGCACGAACTCGTCCCCGCCAACGCGGGCCACAGTGTCCTCACGACGCACTGCATCGGCGATCCGCTGTCCCACCGCCTTCAGCACGCCGTCGCCAACGATGTGTCCATGGAGGTCGTTGACGCCTTTGAACCGGTCGAGATCCACGAACACCACGGCGAGCATAAGGCCACTGCGCCGGGAGTGTGTTATTGCCTGTTCCAATCTGTCTTGGAAGAGCACACGGTTGGGCAGGCCCGTCAATGGGTCGTGATGCGCCAGGAACTCGATTTGCGCGTCGGCGCTCTTGCGTGCGGTTATGTCATCCTCGACCACGACCTGTGTTCCGTCCTGATCGGCGATCGGTGTGATGGTCGCCGATACTGTTCGGAGCATTCCGTCGCGCCCCTGCTCCACCAGCTCCGCCCGCGCTGGGGGCCCGCTCCGCGCACTTTCTAGGAAGTCCACGAACCGGCGTTGGAGCGCTGCGTCTGGCGGCGCGAGCAGTTCCTCGGGCCGGCGGCCGATGGCCTCTGCAGGGGCATAGCCGGTGTTCTCGACAAAGGCGTGGTTGACCCAGAATATGCGTCCGTCACCGCCGGCCATGTAGACCGCGTTTGGGACCGATGCGAGCGCTGTTGCGTGCAGCACTGCAACGTGACTCGCCTCCCGGGCGGACCGCCGCAGCGCAGCCTCGCGCACCTCGCGGTCGACCGCAGGCCCGAGGCGCGCAAGACGTCCCTTGTTGATGTAGTCGTTCGCTCCTGCACGCATGACCGCCGCGGCCTGCTCCTCACCGATCCGTCCGGAAACGATGACGAAAGGCATGTCCGCGTCGCATGCTCGCACAACCTGCAGCGCGTCGAGCCCATTGAACTGCGGCATCGAATAGTCCGACACGACGACGTCCCACCTGCCCTCTTCGAGCGTGCGGTCAAGTTCCTCAAGTGTCTGCACCTGCTTCCAGGTGACGTGGTGATCGGCCTGTTCCAGCGCTGTCGCTGCCAGGATTGCGTCGTCCTCCGAGTCCTCGACTATCAGGACATTCAGGTGCTGCATGGCTCGCCGTTCATCAAACAGTGCCGACGAACGTCGCGAGCCTGTGCTTCGCGTGGGGCACGAGGTCACACGGCCGTTCGACAGGCGGGCCGACAGCAGGTGTCAAGGGGTGGCGAGTCATGGCGGTGCTCGTGCATTGTCGGCCGATTGAGCCGCGCAGGCATCGGGGGTAACACCCATGGTGAGGCGCACATCTTGCTGGATGGAGGTATCCATCTGGACTAGCCCGGATACCACATTGCGCTGAGTCCGGAGAGCCCGTGATCCGGGCGGTGGCGATCCCGCCCGCGCCGCCGGTTTGCAATTCAGGCCGTGGTGCCTGAAGACTGCGACCGGCGTGACCGACGTCGACCACACCCTGCCCCCACCGCCGGTGACCGGCCCGCTCGACCTGGCCGCCTCCGCCCGGCTCCCGGCTGACGAGGTACTGGCGCTGCTCGGCTCGACCGCCGGCGGGCTGACCGGGGCGCAGGCCGCGGAGCGGCTTCGTAGCTTCGGCCACAACGTGCTGCTGACCCATCGGGTGACGGCGCTCGGCGTGCTCGTCCGTCAGCTGCGAAATCCGCTCCTGATCCTGCTGGTCGCCGCGGCAGCTGGCTCCGGAATCACAGGAGACCCCACCGATGCGGCCATCATCACGGCCATCGTCGTGCTCAGCGTCGGTCTTGGATTCGTCAACGAGTACCGGTCGGAGCGGGCCGTGGCCGCGCTGCACGGCAAGATCCGACACGAGTCGGTGGTCTCGCGGGATGGCGAGGTGCGCTCGGTGGACGTTCTCGACCTCGTGCCCGGGGATGTCATCTCGCTTGGCGTCGGCGACATCGTCCCGGCCGATGTGCGCCTGCTGGAGACCGCGCAGCTGGAGTGCGACGAGGCGGTGCTGACCGGCGAGTCGGTGCCGTCGGCGAAGTCCAGCGAGCCGATCTCGGGCAGCGATTCGCAGGTCGATCTGGCCTGCTGTGCCTTCATGGGCACCGTTGTCCACCAGGGCTCGGCGCGCGCCGTGGTCGTCTCGACGGGGTCGGCCACCGCCTTCGGCAAGATCGCCGTCGGGCTGGGAGCGCCGCCGGCCTACACCGCCTTCCAGGTCGGGCTGAAGGATTTCTCCAAACTGCTGGTGCGCGTGGCCGCGGTGCTCACCGCGTCCATCTTCGTGATCAACGTGGCGCTGGCCAGGCCGGTCATCGACGCGCTGCTGTTCTCGCTGGCGATCGCGATCGGCATCACGCCCCAGCTGCTGCCGGCCATTGTCAGCGTCAGCCTGGCCTCGGGATCCAGCGAGCTGGCGCGGCGAAAAGTGCTGGTCAAGCGGCTCGTGACGATCGAGGACCTGGGCAACATCCAGCTGCTCTTCACCGACAAGACCGGCACGCTGACCGAGGGCACGATCAGCTTCGACCAGGCCCTGGATGCGGCAGGAGAGCCGTCAGCCGAGCCGTTCAGGCTGGGCTTGGTGTGCAACCAGGCCGCCCTCACCGAGCAGGGCCCGGTGGGTGGAAACGCGCTGGATCGAGCGCTGTGGGCGGCGGCAGACGCGGGCCTGGTGGCCGCCGCGAAGAGCCACCGGCAGCTCGGGATCCTGCCCTTCGATCACGAGCGGCAGCTGGTTTCTGTGGTTGTGGAGCCTCCCGGCGGCGGCACCCTGCTGGTCACCAAGGGTGCGCCCGAGGCGGTGCTCAGCCGCTGCCCGAGCGTTCCCGCGGGCGCCGCCGGTGTGCTCGAGCGGCTGTTCGGGGAGGGCGCGCGGGTGGTCGCGGTGGCCACCCGCGCCGCAGACGGCGCGGCGGATCCGCGTCCGCAGGATGAGCGCGACCTGGAGCTGGTCGGGTTCCTCACCTTCGCCGACCCGCCGAAGGCCGATGCCGGGGCGTCGATCGCCACGCTGGCCGAGCTGGGGATCGAGGTCAAGGTCATCACCGGTGACAACGGCACCGTGGCAGCGCGGATCTGCCGCGACATCGGACTCGAGCTGGCGGGAGTGCTGAGTGGCGCCGACATCGACCGGCTGGATGACGATGCGCTGTCGGCGTCGATCCCGGCAACCACCGTGTTCGCCCGGGTCAGCCCGGAACAGAAGTCACGCATCATCCGGGTTGCCCGCCGCCGGGGGGATGATGTCGCGTTCCTGGGCGACGGAGTCAACGACGCGGTCGCCCTGCACGCCGCCGACGTGGGCATCTCGGTCGAGTCGGCCACCGACGTGGCCAAGGATGCGGCCGACATCGTGCTCCTGGACAAGGACCTGGGCGTGCTGGCCGACGGCGTTAGGGAGGGCAGGCGGATCTTCGCCAACACGCTCAAGTACGTGCTGATGGCGACATCCTCGAACTTCGGCAACATGTTCAGCGCGGCCGGGGCGTCGGTGGTGCTCTCGTTCCTGCCCATGCTGCCGTCCCAGATCCTGCTCAACAACCTGCTCTACGACGTCGGCCAGTTGGCCATCCCGACCGACCGCGTCGACCCCGAGACGGTCGCCCGCCCGGCCGCCTGGGACATCGCCTTCGTCCGCCGCTTCATGACCGTGTTCGGGCCGGTCAGCTCGATCTTCGACTTCCTCACCTTCTTCGTCATGCTCAAGGTGCTGAACGCCGGCCACTCGGAGTTCCGCACCGGCTGGTTCGTGGAGTCGTTGGCCACGCAGACCCTGGTCGTGTTTCTGATCCGCACCCGCAGGGTGCCGTTCTTCCGCAGCCGGCCCAGCCGGCCGATGCTGATCACGCCCACCGCGATGGCGGCCGTGGGCGCAATCCTGCCCTTCACGCCGCTCGCCCACGTGCTCGGCTTCAGCACACTGCCGGCCAGCTTCTTCCTCATCCTGGTGGGCATGGTGGTCGTCTACCTGGCGCTGGTGGAGTTCGCCAAGGGCCGGTTCTTCGCCCGCGAACGCGGGCGGCTGGTTCGTCGCCCGACGACCCACGAGCAGCGCCTCAGCCGGCGCATCAGGCGCCGCCGCGGGCGCTTCACCCGCCACGAGATCGGGCACCCGCGGTAGCCGGCCGCGGCCCTGCGTCAGCTCACGGCCGGCCTGGCCGCGCGCCGCCACTCGAACGTCATGTTCAGCACCCGAGGCGCTTCGACCAGGTGGCTGAGCGAGAGCACGTGCGCAACCAGGTCGGCGTGTGAAGATGACATCCGCTCCAGCTGCGACACGGCACCAGGGCCGGTGAAGACGAACACGACTTCTCTGTCGCCCAGGAACACCTCGTGGTGCTCGAACCCCTCCGCCGCGGGGTCGAAGGGCGGGCCCTCCTCCAGGAACAGCTCCAGCTCGCGCCGCTTTCCGGGGAGGATCTCGGCCAGGATTGCGACTTGATCGGTCATTGTGGCGCCCCTTTCGTGAACGTCGACCGGCGCGCGCAATGCCCGCCGTTACCTGCATCCTCGGCCTTGCTCGCGCTCGGCGCATCGGTGTCCCCACGGACGCCGGCTCCGGGCCGCCCCCGATGCGGCGGGTCGACCATTCAGCAAGGATGCGCTGACATGGCGGATGTGCGGTCGCATGAACGACGGGGAGGGTTCTTCGCCTCCACCGTCGTGCTCGGGCGGGTCTTCGGGATCGAGATCGGGATCAACTGGACGTGGCTGGGCATCTTCGCGCTGCTGGTGTGGTCGCTGGCCGGGGTCGAGTTCCCGGCCGACGCGCCGGGCCGCTCATGGCCGGTGTACGCGGTCATGGGCGTCGTCGCAACCAGTGCGTTCTTCTGTTCGCTGATCCTGCACGAGCTCGGCCATGCTCTTCAGGCCCGGCGTGAAGGCGTCCGCACCGAGGGGATCACGCTGTGGCTGTTCGGCGGCGTGGCCAAGATCGCAGGCGAGTTCCCCTCGGCCGGCGCGGAGTTCCGGATTGCCATCGCAGGCCCGCTGGTCACTCTGTGCATCGGTTCAGCAGCGCTGCTGGCCGCCGCCGAGTTCCCGCAGCCCGGCGCGGTGCAGACGGTCATTGCGTGGCTCGGCTACATCAACGTCGCGCTGCTCGTCTTCAACATGGTGCCGGCGCTGCCGCTGGACGGCGGGCGCGTGCTGCGCTCGGCCCTGTGGGCGCGCGCCGGCGATCTGGGAGTCGCCACCCGCCGGGCCACCCGCCTGGGCTCGATCCTCGCCGCCGGTCTGATCGGGCTCGGCATCCTGGAGACCTTGACCGGAGCGTTCGGCGGCCTGTGGCTGGCGCTGATCGGGTGGTTCGTGCTGGAGGCAGGTCGGGCCGAACAGCAGCACGTGCTGGCCCACGATGTGCTCGGGCACGTCGACGTGTCGGCCCTGATGACCGCTGCTCCGGTGTGCGTCGAGCCGTGGGAGACGCTGTCCCAGGTCGCCCAGGACATCCGCGGCACCGCACGGCACACCGCGTACCCGGTCGTTCAGGGCGAAGCCGTGGTCGGACTGCTGCCTCTGCACGTGCTGGCCACCACACCGCACACGCAGTGGCCAAGCCGCACCGTGGCCGAGTGCATGATCCCGGCCGACCAGGTGCCCCAACTCGCGCCCGACTCACCGGCCTCGGAGGCGGTGGATCTGCTGGCGAGAACCATCGGCCGGGCGCTGGTCGTCGATGCCGCCGGCCGGCTGGTCGGGATCCTGTCGCTGACCGACGTTGCGCGAGCGCTGGCGGTGCGCCGGGCGATCTGATCTGACCCGGCCAGGTCCGGTCAGCGCACGATCAGGACCGAGCACGGCGAGCTGTGGGCCACGGATTCGCCGACGCTGCCCAGCGCCCGCACTCCACGCAGCCCGCGGCTGCCCACCACCAACAGATCCGACGGCTCCATCCGTGATGCCAACGCGTCAGCCGGCGAGTGGTAGCCGTGGATGTGCTCGATCTCCTCGTCCAGCTCGATCTCGTGCGGTGACGTTCGCCGCGATCGCTCTGCGGCGTGCAGGATGCGCAGCGGGACTCCCGTCCGCTCCGCCAGCTGGCGCGCGGTCTCCAGCGCTGCCACGGCCGGTTCTGAACCGTCAAACCCCACGGCCACCGAGCGCGGGAACGGCTGGTCGGCCGGTGCCCGGGCGATCAGCACCGAGCAGCGAGCACCGTGGATCAGCCGAGTGGCGACACTCCCCAGCAACACGCCTGCGGCGCGGCCGCGGCCATGGCTGCCCACGGCGATGGCGTCGACGAAGAGGCGTTCGGACTGGGCGAGCAGCATCGGCGCCGAGGGCCCGATGCTGACGATCTCGTTGACCATCAGCTCGACTGGCATGGACGCCCGGACGCGATCGAGATCGGCCTGGGCGGGGTCGCGGCGGTCGGCGCGCGACACCGGCGCGCCCGGAATTGCCGACACCACCGTCTCGATCACCGCCGGCGCCACCACGTGCATGAGGAAGACATGGGCGCCGTCGGGCGCCAGTGCTCCCGTCACGCGGGCGGCCGTGTCACCCTCCGGTGAGCCGTCGATGCCGCAGATCACGCGCGCCAAGGCGGGTCGCGCCTGGCTGGTGGTCGACACTCCGCTGTGCTGATGCTCGGTCACGGGTTCAGGCTACGAGCTCGACGTCCTGGCCACATCGGGGACGCAACTGATCCCACCTGCGGGGATGCCGAAGTCGCCGGGTCGTGCGGCGTGGATCGACGTCAGTTGTCGATCACAACGGGGGTGCAGCTGGTGGCCGCGCGGCCGTTGATGGTGAGTGCCTGCACGCAGTACTGATAACGGCCGTTGGCAGACCGTCTGGTGTCGATTCCGGCCCTGCCGCCGACGTGCCACACATACGCGGCCCCCAGGTGGCGGTTTGCCAGCGGGCCCCTCTGGAAGTATCCGGTGTTCTGGCGCCAGGTGCCGAAGGCCCAGATGTGCCAGATGGTGGTGCTCAGGGCGCTGGGGAACAGGTGCACCGCGCCGTCATACACGCGGATCACCGACCCGAGGTGGGCGTCCCGGTCGCCGAGCGGGGCGAGGAAGGCGCGGATTGCAGCCACCTCCAGGTCGAGTTGGGGGCGTCCGATCATCCTCAGATCCGGGTCGTCGGAGATCGCCGCCCTCAGGTCGACGACGCCATGCAGGGCTTTCAGGCTCTCGGGTGTGGACAGATCCGTCTGCAGTGCTGGGTCGGTCGCCGCGTTGAAAGGCGCGAATGCCCTGCCGTTCGCAACATACGCATACAGGGGGCCGATCACCGGTCGCTCTCGGTCTGCCGCGACGTGCAGGGGGCCGTCCGGCCGCATGGGGTTGATCCACCCACATGTCGCCTCGTATTCGCTGATATGCGGGTGGTAGAAGGCCGTGACCACATCGCCGATCAGTTGGCCTGGTTCCACCTGTTCGCCGACGTACAGGCTGACCAGAGGTTTCACGTGCCAGTACTCCAGGAAGTATGCGCCGGTGGCCCCGATCGCGATCCGGTCGACCGAGGGGCGAAGGCCCAGCACCCGTCCCGAGCCGATGGAGTAGACGGGCGCTCGGTTGCGTATGGCCTCGACGTCCACCCCGAAGTGCGTCGCATCCCCACGCGGCTCATTGAAGCTTCCGCGGATGGGATGCGGGCGGCCGACGGGAGCCAACGGCCATCCGGTGTGGCCGGGGATCCGCCGGGCGAGAAAGCACCGATCGACACTCGCCAGGCTGAATACGGGGTTGGGGTGCGCGACGGGCAGTCGTGCAAGGGCCGGCCCGGCGCAACCCGACGCAACTGACAAGAACACCGTCAGCATCGTGAGAACAGGTTTCGTGACCTTTGACACTCAAAGCAAATTGTCGATGGCGCTGGTGCCTCCCGCTTCCGCGGAACTACCGACCGGCCATCCGGGCGCCCGCGGAACTGAGGTCACGGAATCGGGAACTGCGCACGGCGAGGCGGCCGCTGGTCTGCATCAGCGGCCGCCTCGGGGGCTGCCGTCCATTAGGGCGTCGTGATGGGGACCTGGTGCGGCTGCGACTCTGCGTCGCGCGGCACCTTGACGGCCAGCACGCCGTCCTTGAAGGACGCCTTGATGTCCTCGTTCTTGATGTTCTCGGGAAGCCGCATGCTCCGCTCGAAGCGCCCGTACGCCCGCTCCCGGCTGAGGTAGCCCTCATGCTTCCCCTCATGCTGCTCACGTCGCTCGCCGCTGATCGTCAGCCGACCGTCGTCGGCGCTGACGCGCAGCTGCTCGGTGGGCACTCCGGGCAGGTCGAACGTATACACGGTGGCGTCTTCGGTCTGCTCTACGTCAGCCTCCGGCAGCCACCCCTCGACCCTCCGCGGCGCTCCCGCGCCCGGCTCGATTCGCACGAACATGCGGTCGAGCTCGCGGTGCAGTCGCTCGATCTGAGCTATCGGATCCCAACGGACAACTGTTGCCATGGACTCCTCCCTTCGACTCAGAAGGCTTGCCGCCTCGGCGCCGATGGGCAACCCCACGGGTCCTGTCCATGACTCCGAGGGCACCTATATCGTTACGTATCCACGCCGGGCAGTCATCGGTGAGTGTGCCGATCGAGCGTCAGTAGTTTCCCGGCCCAAACCGGGGGTCGGGGCTAGTCGCCCGCGAGGCGGCGGATATGCCACCGGCGAAGCTCGTCCACCGCCCATACAACGAACGGGAAGGGGAGTACGACGAGCAGATCGGCCGGCGGCAGGTACGCCATCCCGAAGATGCCGCGAATGGGTGGCAGGTACACGAGCACGCCCGTGAACACCAGCTCGAAGCCGATGCCCCAGATCAGCAGCCGGTTGGAGAAGATGCCGATCGCCCGCAGAGCCCGCCATCCGGGGTGTCTCTGGTTCGGCTACGGCCGATCCGCAAGGCCGCCGGGTTTCACGTGCGGGCGAGCGGCACCGTCGATCGGGTCACGAAGTGGGTGTCGCCGGGCCCGGGAAGCGAGAACCCCTCGGGTGCGCCGGGAGCCAGGTCGAGCGTGAACCGGGGCCGGTTCCAGCGTTCGAACTGGTCGGCGTCGATGAAGAAGCCGGCGCCCCCAGGCCGGCCCAGCAGCAGATCGTGCGGGCCGGCCGGGAGCTCGCCCTCTGCCAGGCAGATCGGCGAGCTCCCGTCGCAGCATCCCCCGGACTGAAAGAACGCCACCGCCCCGTGCGCTCGCTCCAGCTGCGCGATGGCGGCAAGTGCGGCGTCGGTGGCGGTGACGTGGTCGGTCATGGGGATCAGAACAGACCCAGCGGCTTCTGGTCGTAGCTGACCAGCAGGCACTTCGTCTGGCTGTAGTGGTCGAGCATCATCTTGTGGTTCTCGCGCCCGACGCCCGACACCTTGTAGCCGCCGAAGGCGGCGTGTGCCGGATACAGGTGGTAGCAGTTCGTCCACACGCGCCCCGCCTGGATCCCGCGTCCCATCCGGTAGGCGGTACCAGTGTCGCGCGTCCACACGCCTGCTCCCAGGCCGTACATCGTGTCGTTTGCGATCCGCAGCGCGTCGGCCTCGTCCGTGAATGTGGTCACGGCCAGCACGGGGCCGAAGATCTCCTCCTGGAAGATCCGCATGCTGTTGTCACCCTTGAAGGCGGTCGGCTCGAAGTAGTAGCCGTCGGCCAGCTCGCCATCGAGAACGTTGCGGTGACCGCCGATCAGCAGCTCGGCGCCTTCGTCGTTACCGATATCGACGTAGCTCTGGATCTTCTCCAGCTGCGCCGCCGACACCTGTGCGCCGATCTGTGTCGCCAGGTCGAGCGGGTTCCCCTGCCGGATTGCCGAAATGCGCTCCAGGCAGCGTCCCATGAACTCGTCGTAGATCGACTCGTGGATCAGTGCGCGCGATGGGCAGGTGCACACCTCACCCTTGTTGAACGCATACAGCACCAGGCCCTCGACTGCCTTGTCCAGGAAGTCGTCGTCTGAATCCATCACGTCCGCGAAGAAGATGTTGGGCGACTTGCCCCCCAGCTCCGTGGTGGACGGAATGATGTTCTGGGCTGCGTACTGCATGATCAGGCGGCCGGTCACCGTCTCGCCGGTGAAGGCCACCTTGGCGATCCGCTTGCTGCTGGCAAGCGTCTTGCCGACCGAGGCACCCGGTCCGTTGACGACGTTCAGCACGCCGTCGGGCAGGACATCCTGGAGCAGTTCGCACAGCTTCAGGATCGACCATGGAGTCGGGCTGGCCGGCTTGACGACGGTGCAGTTGCCGGCGGCCAGGGCCGGGGCGATCTTCCACGCCGCCATCAGCAGCGGGAAGTTGAACGGGATGATCTGGGCGACAACGCCCAGCGGCTCGCGGAAGTGGTAGGCCACCGTTCCGTGGTCGATCTCGGAGATCGCACCCTCTTCGCCCCGGATGACCGAGCCGAAGTAGCGGAAGTGGTCGGCGGCCAGCGGGATGTCCGCGGCCAGTGTCTCGCGTACCGGCTTGCCGTTCTCCCAGCTCTCGGCGACGGCGAGCATCTCGGTGTTCTGCTCGATCACGTCAGCGATCCGGTTCAGCACCCGCGAGCGCTCGGTGGTCGATGTCGTGCCCCAGGCGTCCTTCGCCTTGTGGGCTGCGTCCAGCGCCAGCTCCACGTCGGCCTCGCTCGAGCGCGGCACCTGAGTAAAGGGCTGGCCGGTGGCCGGGCTGCGGTTGTCGGTGTACTCGCCCTGCACCGGCGCCACCCACTGGCCTCCGATGAAGTTCTCATACACCGGCTTCACCTCAACCGGACTCCCGGGCATCCCCGGCGCGGTGTACACATGTGATTTCTCGACGGTTGCCATACCGCTCCTCCTGCATTGGCCTGACCGCGATCGCACGGCCGCTTCGAGAGATTCGCTCGCAGGCAGCCTTGCCAAGAACGTGTCGTCACCGCATCGGTGAGGCGCCCGATCCGGGCTGTGGGAAAGCCGCAGTTGTGGGCAACACCGGCGGTCAGGCAGGAGGGCCGTATGCTAAGAAACGAGGCGACAGTGCAGGCTCCGGACGCGTCGCCCATCCAATCCTCGAGCGCTGATGCCCGGCTCGAGCGGTATGCCGAACTCGTTGTTCGGGTGGGCGCAAATGTCGGCCCCGGCCAGATCCTGTTCGTGCTCGCCCAGGTCGAGCACGCGCCGCTGGTGCGGGCGGTGGCGCGAGCCGGCTACGCGGCCGGCGCCCGCAGGGTCGATGTCCAGTACGCCGATCAGCACGTGCGCCGGGCGATGATCGAGCTCGGCCCCGAGGACATGCTGGAGTACACGCCCAGCTGGATCGAGGAGCGGTTCGGGTCGATGGCCGGCCAGGCGCTGCTGTCGATCACCGGCGACCCCGACCCCGACCTGCTGTCCGACCTGCCCGGCGCGCTGGTCGGGAGGGCGCGCATGCGGCGGGCCAACGAGATCACCCAGCAGCAGATGGCCGACCGAACGCTCAACTGGGCGATCGTGGCCGCGCCCAACCCCGGCTGGGCGACGCGGGTATTCGGCGAGCCCGATGTGGAGCGGCTGTGGGGCGAGGTGGAGCTGTGCATGCGGCTGGACGAGCCGGACCCGGTGGCCGCCTGGCAGCAGCATCTGTCCAGGCTTCGCCGGCGCGCCGACACCCTGAACGAGCTGGCCTTCGACCGGCTGCGGTATTCGGGGCCGGGCACCGACTTCACCGTCGGCCTCTTGCCCGGCGTGCGCTGGACGACGGCGTTGCACAGCACCCGGGACGGCCGCGAGTACGTGGCCAACATGCCCACCGAGGAGGTGTATACCTCGCCGGACTGCAGACGAGCGGAGGGCACGATCGCCGCCACCATGCCGCTGGCACTGGGCGGCACCCTGGTGCAGGGCCTGCGGCTGACCGTCCGCGACGGCCGGATCGTCGAGGTGCAGGCCGACCGCGGCGCCGACGTCGTGCGCGCCCAGCTGGAGATCGACGAGCGGGCCGCCTACTTCGGCGAGCTGGCCCTGGTCGACAGCAGCTCCCGGGTCGGCCAGCGTGGGATCACCTTCTTCGACACCCTGTTCGACGAGAACGCGACCTGCCACATCGCCTACGGCCGGGGCGCAACCGACTCGACCGATTCCACATCCCAGGAGGGCGTCAACCAGTCGGTCGTGCACACCGACTTCATGGTCGGCGGGCCGCAGCTCGAGATCGACGGCCTGCGCATGGACGGGGGCAGCGTGCCGATTCTGCGCGGCGGCGCCTGGCAGTTGCCCGAGTAGGTTACGCCGTCTCGCCCTGGCCTGGGCGAGCACGTGCTGGCCCAGGCCAGGCGGCGGACGGCTACCTGGCCATGCAGTTCAACGCCGTGATCGAGGTCAACACCCGGGCGGTCGGCCTCTGGCGCTCGCTGGGGCTCGAGGTGGTGGGCACGGTGTCGCGGGCCTTGCGCCACTCCACCGCCGGACTGGTCGGGCTGCACATCATGCACCGCCAGCTGTGATCCGCTCGTTTGGGCCGGGCCTGGGATGGGCATGCCAGGGCCGATGGAACAGATCCAGCGAGAACCCCGCCCGCGCCTGAGCCGGCTGATCGATCTGATCACCGAAGCCCTCGGTCGCGAAGCCGCCTTCCTGGCCGCGGCCACGCTCAGCGCGTTGGTGATGATCGTGGTGGCGATCGACCGGGCATCAAGCACCCGGCTCATGAATGCGGTGACGGTCGTCATCAGCCTGGGCACGCTGCTCATGGTGTTCGCCGTACAGCACACGTCGAGCCGCGAGGCGCGGGCGCTGAACCTCAAGCTGGATGAGCTGATCCGGGTGTCGGAGGCGCGCAACGAGTTGATCGGCGCCGAGGAGGAATCGCACCTGCAGTTGGCCCAGCGACGGGAGGCGCTGGCCCGCGACCAGGCCGGTCAGCCGCAGGTCGGACGCCGCGGTTGACCCGCCCGCGGACGCGTACTGCCCCGGGCGGTACGATTGAGGGCATGGCTGAGGGGTCCGGGTCGACTGATCTGACGGCCACCGCGAACCGCAGCCTGGAGTCGGCGGTGGCATTCGCGATCGCCCGTTCGCGTGGGATCTCGGACGCTGGAGAGCACGTGCTGGGGGCGATCGGCCAGAAGCTGGGCCTGCGCGCGGGCCTGCTGTGGAGGCTGGAGCCGGCGCGCGGCAGGATGGTGTCGGTGGCCTCGTGGGCTGCGAGTCCCGAGTTGGCCGCGTTCCTGGAGGAGAGCGCGGCCTTCGAGTTCGCGATCGATGGCGATGTGCCCGGGCCGCAGCTGGCCTCCGGCCGGGTGTCATGGCGCGCGGACGTGTGGAGCGACGATGGCTACCGGCGTCAGCAGGCGGCTCGCACATATGGGCTGCGGACGTCGATCGGGATCCCGCTGGTGGCTCAGGGCCAGACGATCGGCGTCGCCGAGCTGCTGTCGGGCGACGTGCTGGAGCCGGATCCCCAGCTGGCCGCGGTGCTGGAGGCGCTGGGTGGTCAGATCGGTCAGCTGCTGCAACGGGTGCAGGCCGACGAGGCGACGGCGCTCAGCGAGGCCCGCAAGGCGGCCATCCTGGAGGCGGCGCTGGACGTCGTCATCACAGCCGACATGGACGGTCGCATCCTGGAGGCAAACCACGCTCTGACCGAACTGCTGGGCTGGCCGGTGGAGCAGGCGATCGGGGCCAGGATCGGCGAGCTGCTGGTGCCTCCCGAGCTGCGCGAACAGCACGAGGCGGGTCTGCGCCGGTACGCCGAGCCGGGCGCGGCGCACATTTCCGGCCGCCGGATCGAGGTGGAGGCGCTGCACCGGGACGGCAGCCGGGTGCCGATCGAGCTGACCGTCACCCGGGTGGACGCGCCGGGCGCGCCGCTGGTCACCGCCTTCCTGCGCGACATGAGCGAGCGGCGCAGGGTCGATGCCGAGCGCGAGCGGCTGCTGGAGGCCGAGCAGACCGCTCGGGCATCGGCCGAGGCGGCCTGGCAGCGGCTGCGGCTGGTGTCGGACGTGAGCGAGCTGCTGGCCTCGACATTCTCGTATCCGGAGGCGTTCGACAAGCTGGCCGAGCGGGTGGTCGCCGACGTGGCCGACCTGTGTCTGATCGATGCGGTGGACGGCCACGGCCAGATCAGGCGCGAGATCGCCCGCCACCGCGACCGCCGCAAGCAGCCGCTGGCCGACCGCCTGCGCAACGAGTACCCGCCGATGGCCGAGGGGCCGCACCCGGCGGCCGGCGTGATCTCGACCGCCCACTCCAGGTTCTCGCCCTACATGAGCGAGGAGTTTCTGCGCGCGACCTGCCGCGACGAAGAGCACTACGAACTGGTGCGGGCGCTCGGCTTCCAGTCCTACATCAGCGTGCCGCTGGTGGCCCGCTCGCGCATCCTGGGCGCGCTCACGCTGGTGTCCACCAACCCGCGCCGGCGGTTCACCGAGCAGGACGTGGCCGTGGCCGAGGAGATCAGCCGGCGGGCCGCCGTGCGCATCGACAATGCCCGCCTGTACCAGGAGCGCGACAAGGTGGCGCACGTGCTGCAGCGCGGCCTCCTGCCGCAGCGGCTGCCGTCGCTGCCCCGGCTGGAGGTGGCCGCCCGCTATCTGCCCGCGGGCGACGGGATCGAGGCCGGCGGCGACTTCTACGACGCCTTCGCCGCCGGGCCCAAGCGGTGGGCGGTGGTGATCGGCGACGTGTGCGGCAAGGGCCCGGAGGCCGCCGCCGGCATGGGCATTGCCCGCCCCGCCCTGCGCGCGCTGGCCCGCGCCTACCGCAAGCCGGTGCGTCTGCTGGAGGCGCTGAACGAGGAGCTGCTGCAGCAGGGTGCGGCCGACCAGTTCCTGACCGTCGCCTACGTGCAGGTGCGGATTGACGACGCGCCGGGAGTCGAGCTGACAGCCTGCCTGGCCGGCCACCCGCCCGCGCTCTTGGTGGGCACCGACGGCCAGGTGCGCGAGCTGGGGCGGCCGGGCACGCTGCTGGGGGTGTTCGGCGACATCACACTGCACGAGCACCGCGTGCGCATGCTGCCGGGCGAGCTGCTGCTGCTGTACACCGACGGGCTGGCCGACGACACCGGCTCGCCCGCCGCCATGACTCCCGACCAGCTGGGCCGGTTCATGGTCGAGCACCGCGGATCGTCGGCCAGCCAGCTGACGGCCCGTTTCGACGAGTTCCTGGAGACGATGCCCGCATCGACGGCGCGTGACGACATCGCCTTCCTGGTCGTTCGCTGTATCGCTTGAGGGCCACGCGCTAGGCTGACCGGGCGGCGGGGGCAGCCGACGGCGAGGCGGTGGAGGCGGTGGACGAGGAGCTGGAGCGGCGGCTGACGCCGGCTGAGCTGGCCGGGCTGGCCGCCGGCCTCTCGGCGCTGGCTGACATCCGCGCCGAGCGACGGGAGCCGCCCCGACGCTAGCTGCGGGCGGCGGTCTGCTTGTCGGCCGAGGGCCGGAACGCCGTCGCCCAGCGCTCGTCATCGGCGCTCAGAGCCGGCCGCCGGCGCTCCCGCATGATGTGCACGACGATGATCCCGATGACGACGAACGCCGGCAGCAGAAGCAGGGCGAACACGGCCTCGAAGATCAGCGCGCCGTGGCTCTTGGGCTGCAGGCTGCTGGCGGCGCCGGGCGCCAGATCGGGCTCGGCGGTGATGCTCGGCGTCTTGGAAGCGGGTGCGAAGAAGGCGGTGGGGGTGAACCAGTCCAGCAGCCACTTGCCGTGGATCCGCGAAAGCCGCACGCTGTAGGCGATCGCGCTCTCGGTCTTCGGGTCTTTGGCCTGCAGGATCAGCGTCAGGTTGGCCTGGTTGGGGCTGGCGGTGACCACGGTATAGCCGTGGAAATTGCTGCCGGCGACCTGGAACGGCGCCACCGGCAGGTTGCCGGCAAGCCACTCCGCCCTGGTGGCGCTGGACCGCATCACGGGAGAAGCCACGGTCAACGCGAGCGCCGGCGACTGGCGCTCCACGCCGCTTCGCACAAACACGTCCAGGGTGTGGTTGATCGCCCGCCGCGCCGCCGGGGCCAGCCTCTGCGGCGTGGCGTGGTAGGTCGGCCCCCACGGCTTCTCCGTCTGGGTCACGGTCGAGCCGCAGGCCGACAGGCACAGCGCTGCGGCGACGGCGCACAGCCACGCCAGCGGGGTGATCGGAACCTCCCTCGAACGCAAGGCCATCATCAGATTGGACGCCCGCAACCTGCCGGGGTTGGAGAGCGCGGGCTGCCGCACTGGCAAGGTAGCGCCTCGAGAACGTTTCGGCATCCCGAATAGGCGCGAATAGGGTGCCTTGTCGTGCCGACTGCCGGGTTGTAAAGTCGCCGGCAGGGTGGGGGGCCGAATCCATCGGGGGCATCGAGAAGGGGGTTCACAGTGAGACGCTCACTGACTCGGATCGTGGCATTCGGGGTGGGTGCGTTATTGCTCGGGCTGGTGCCGGTGAGTGCCGGCGCCGCCTCCTCGCCGGCCAAGGGCGGGCTCGACTGCAACGGCTTCAGCCCGCTGCAGAAGACCTTCCGGCCAATGCTGTGCACCGAGCTGGCGGCACGTGGGAGCGGCGACTCGGCGTTTGAGGACAACGGGCACTACATCGGGCATGACGAGCCATCCATCGGCTTCTATTCGCACAAGCCGGGGTCGGGCAACAACGTGACCTACATCACCCGGCTGCCCAAGGAGCCGGCCTCGCCGCCCAGCGGCAAGTTCTCCGGACCGGTGTGGGACTTCCAGCTGCGGCCCACCGACTGGTTCGGGATGGCCATGTGTGACACCCAGAGCTATCCCGAGGGCACCAACGTGTGCAAGCGCGACAGCAACCGCAACCTGCAGAACGTCCCCACCGCCACCCATGCGGGTGGGGCGTACATGGAGCTGCAGCTGTATCCGCCGGGTTGGAACACGTCCATCTCATGCGCAAATGCGACCACCCAGTGGTGCGCGGCCCTGACCATCGACAGCTTCCAGGGCGACTTCGCGGGCAACATCAACCCCAACTGCGAGGAGCCGGTCAACTTCGCCTTCCTGACCCACGACGGGGTGCCGGTGGGGCCGCCCGGCCCCGACCAGCAGACGGCCGCCACCTTCACGGTGACGCCGGACGTGCTGATGATGAACGGCGGCGACAAGCTGCGCGTGCACATGCAGGACTCGCCGGCGGGTCTGGTCACGACCATCAAGGATCTGACCACCGGACAGTCCGGGACGATGACCGCCAGCGTGGCCAACGGGTTCCGGCACATCCTGTGGGATCCCACCAACCTGACCTGCAACGGTGCTCCTTACGCCTTCCATCCCATGTTCTCGACCGCTGCCCCGCCGACCAAGTCCGGCCAGCCGCGGGCCTGGGTGGAGTGGTCGGCACACACCTACAACGTCTCCTACACGTCCGAGATCGGGCACTTCGAGAAGGGCGGCCCGAACGACGCCGACGCCCAGCCGTGCTTCACCGGCCCGGTCATCCCGGGCTGCATCGGCACCGACCTGGACTTCGACGGCTACGCGTACCACGCCGACTGGCCGAACGGAAGCTCGCACTTCCCGACGCCGTGGCTCGTGCGCAGCCCGACATCGGGCGGCTCGGACTACCCGCTGGTCAGATTCGAGACCGATCTGCCGCGGATCGAGGCCACCGACCTGGGCGGCCCCTGCGACCGGCTGACCGGCCAGGGCTGCACCCAGCTGCCCAAGGGGGCGAAGTTCTACCCGTGGCCGCATCAGATCAGCGCGGCCGGCAGCTGCAACTGGTTCGTGGGGAACAACATCCCCGGCCAGATCACCGGTTTCGGTGGTGAGAAGAAGGCCTGGGGGCACCTGGAGTTCACCAACTACGGCGGCGGCGACATCAAGACCGACAACTTCGCCGGCCCACTGATGCAGAACACCTGCTGAACCGCTGACCGGAGGGCGGCGTCACCGGTGTGGCGCCGCCCTCCCACCGATCAGGCGGGCGGCGCGAAACGCGTACGCTAAGACGGTGTCATCGCCCGCCGTGATCGCCCAGCCGCATCGCTCGTTATGGCTGCGCGAGGCGCTGGCCGGCGAACCGGCGGGGGCAGACTGTGAGCCGCTGTCGGGCGCCGGACGGGCCGATGTGGCCATCCTCGGCGGCGGCTTCACCGGGCTGTGGACGGCCTACCAGCTGAAGCGCCGGGAACCGGGTCTGGACGTGGTGATCCTGGAGGCGGACATCTGCGGGGGCGGCGCCAGCGGCCGGAACGGCGGTTTCGTGCTGTCCTGGTGGCCCAAGCTGGAGACGCTGGTCGAGCGCTACGGCGAGGTGCACGGGCTGGAGCTGGCTCAGTGGTCAGATGATGCCGTGGCCGCGCTGGGCTCTTTCTGCGACGAGCACGGCGTGGATGCCCACTACGTGCATGGCGGCTGGCTGTGGGCCGCCACCTCACAGGCCCAGGTGGGCGCCTGGGAGGGATCGGTGCGGGCCTGCGAGGAGCGCGGGATCGATGCCTTCCAGCGGCTGCCGCCGGACCAGGTTGCACAGCGGGCGGGATCGCCGACGCATCTGGCCGGCGTTTTCGAGCCGAACGCGGCCACGGTGCAGCCGGCGCTGCTGGCCCGCGGCCTGCGCCGGGTCGTGCTCGGGTTGGGGGTGCGCATCCACGAGCGCTCGCCGGTGGTCGGGCTGCGTCGCAGCGCGCCGGCGCTGGTGCGCACGGCTGCCGGCTCGATCACCGCCGACGCGGTCGTCATCGCCACCAATGTGTGGGCGGCCAGGATCCGCGAGCTGCGCCGGCTGATCGTGCCGCTGGGCAGCGACATCGCCGCCACCACCCCAATCCCCGAGCGGCTGGCCGAGATCGGCTGGACCGGCGGCGAGGCCATCTCCGACTCGCACCTGATGGTCAACTACTACCGCACCACCCGGGACGGGCGGATCGCCTGGGGCAAGGGCGGCGGCCGGCTGACGGCGGCCGGGCGGGTGCCGCCCCTGCACCTCGACCGCCGGCACACCGTCGAGGCTGCCCGCCGCATGCGCACGCTGTATCCGGCGCTGGCCGACGTGGCCATCGACGCCGAGTGGAGCGGCTGGGTGGATCGCAGCGTGACCGGTCTGCCGGTGTTCGGGCGGCTGCCGGGCGACGGCCGGGTCGTGTACGGGATCGGCTTTTCGGGAAACGGCGTCGGGCCCTGCCACCTGGGCGGCCACATCCTGGCCTCGCTGGCCGTGGCCGCCGACGACCAGTGGGCCGGCTGCGGCCTCGTGTCCGACCGCCACGATCGCTTCCCGGTCGAGCCTGTGCGCCTCGCCGGCAGCCTGGCCGTCCGGGCCGCGGTCGCCCGCAAGGAGCGGGCGGACGACGCCGGCCGCCGCCCCGACCCGGTCTCGCGCTGGCTGTCCGGGTTCGCGCCCTCCGGCTATTTCAAGCTGACCAAGGAGGATGACCGGGCGGCGGCCGATCAATCATCTAGCCCGGGCTGAGCGGGCGGCACTCGACGACGCCCGCATCCGCCGGCGGCTGACCGCCCGCCACCAGTTCGAGCCCGGCGGTGGCGGCCAGGTCTTGGAACTCCGCCAGTGTGCGCCGTTTGCCGGGCACCAGCAACATGTCGACCTCCAGGGTGTGCGGCTCTCCGTCCGCCGACACGCCGCCGATCACGAGCACCCGGCCATCCGGCCGGGCTGCCTCGGCACACCGGCGCAGGATCATCGCCGCCTCGTCGTCGCCCCAGTTCGAGACCACCTTGCGCAGCAGGTAGACATCGGAGCCGGCCGGCAGCGGGTCGAAGAAACTCCCTCCGATCGTCTGCACACGATCGCTCACACCCGCGTCGGCAAATGTCGCCTGCGAGCGCTCGACCGGCCCCGGCAGATCGACCAGCGTTCCCCGCAGGCCCGGGTGCGCCTGGAGCAGCGCCGCCAGCACGGCGCCGGTGCCGCCGCCCACGTCCACCACGCTGCGTACGGACTCCCAGCCGCCCGTCAGCGGCAGGTTGGGATCGACCGGGCCGTGCCCGGCCGCACCCATCAACGCGTCGAAGCTGGCTGCCACCTCGGGGTGGGCGGACAGGTCGTCCCAGAACGACGTGCCGAAGGCCAGGTGGTATGCCGACTGGCCGGTCCGTAGGTACTCCGGAAGGGTGCTCCAGACGCTGGACATGCGACTGCCGATCCCGTCCAGGTCGAGGTCGAGCCGCCGGGCCGGGTCGAGCAGCTCGCGCCCGGCCGCGTTCAGCCCGAAGCGGCCGGGGCCGTCGTGCCGGAAGACCCCACGGCTGGCCAGATGGCTGAGCACCCTGTCCAGCGCGCCGGCGTCACAGCCCGACGCAGCGGCCAGCTCGGACACCGCCGACATGCCGTCAGCCATCCGCTCCGCCAGCCGCAGCGTCGTCACCGCGCGCAGGCACCACGGCGTGCGCAGGTCGCTGAGCGCATCCAGGTCGACACCGTCGGCCACCACCCCAGTCTATTTGACGCCGTCCGCCGGGCCGGCTACCGTGCCACCTTCGCAGCCGCCGTAGAGGGCGGCGCGAGCAGGCGCTGACGCCTCGAATCCCAGGGATTCGGGGCGTTTTTTTTGGTCCCAGACCGGCCATGAGGGAAGGAGGGCGGATGGTGCTGGTGCAGGCGGTGGTGCTCCGCGACCGCATCGAGATCGTGCGCGACGCGGTGGAGGAGCAGGCCGGCCATGTCGGGGTGACGGTGATCGAGGCGGTCGGCCACGGCCGCCAGCGGGGAGTCACCCATGAGTACCGCGGGCGGGTGTTCGAATCGCGCTTCCTGCCCAAGGCGGTGATGCAGTTCGTGGTCGCAGATCACCTGGCCGAGCGGGTGGTCGAGGTGGTGTGCGACGCGGCGACGACGGGCGAGATCGGCTCCGGGATCGTGTTCACGATCTCGCTGGGGGCGACCCGCCATATCCGTACTGGCCTCTCGCTGGAGGAGTTTGGAGAATGACCAACGCAGACCTCACGATCGCGGCCAACACCGTGTGGGTGGTGGTGGCCGCCGTGCTTGTGATGTTCATGCAGGCCGGCTTCGCGCTGCTGGAGGCCGGGCTGACGAGGATGAAGAACGCCGGCCACATCGCGGTCAAGAACGTGGCCATCTTCGCCGTCTGCTCGCTGGTGTACTGGGCGGCCGGGTTCGGGATCGCCTTCGGCGACGGCAACCGGTTCGTGGGCACGTCCGGCTTCGCCCCGTCGATCGGCCCGATGCTGGCGGTCGGCAAGGCGCCGTTCAGTTTCATCGCCAGTGTGCCCGGCGCCACCGGCTACCTGTTCGAGGTGGTGTTCGCGGGCGTGTCGCTGGCCATCGTGTGGGGCGCCATGGCCGAGCGTGCCAAGCTGTGGGTGTACTTCGCCTTCGGGGCCGTCTTCACGCTCATCTACTCGGTGGTCTCACACTGGATCTGGGGCGGCGGCTGGCTCTACCACCTGGGCATGCAGGACTTCGCCGGCTCAACTGTGGTGCACTACCAGGGTGCGCTGGCCGGGCTGGCCGGCGCGCTCCTCCTGGGCCCGCGGATCGGCAAGTTCGAGCGCGACGGCACGCCCAACGCGATCCCCGGCCACAACATCCCGTTCGCGGTGGTGGGCACCATCATCCTGTGGTTCGGCTGGTTCGGCTTCAACCCGGGATCGACGCTGGCGGTGTCCACCGGCGGCTCGGTCGGGTTCTTCGGATACGTGGCGCTGACCACCAACCTGGCCGCTGCGGCCGGCGGCCTGGCCGGCGCCGGCACCGCCCTGCTGGTGCTGCGCAAGGCCGACGCCAGCATGATCCTGAACGGCGTGCTGGCCGCGCTGGTCGCGATCACCGCCGCCTCGGGCTTCGTCGCCCCGTGGGCGGCCGTGATTGTCGGCATGGTGTCCGGGGTGATCGCCGTGATCGGTGTGATGGCGGTCGAGCGGATCGGCATCGACGATCCCGTCGGCGCCGTCGCGGTGCACGGCATGAGCGGCATCTGGGGCACCCTGGCGTGCGGCCTGTTTGCGGCCCCGGCGCTGGTCAAGCTGACCGCCACCGGCTCGCCCGGGCTGTTCTATTCGGGCTCCTTCCACCAACTGGGCATTCAGGCCCTCGGCCTGGCGGTCGTCGGCACCTTCACGTTCAGCGTCTCGTTCGCCACGCTGTGGGTGATGAAGCACGCGCTGGGCGGGATCCGGGTCAGCGAGCAGACCGAGCGGACGGGGCTCGACCTGCACGAGCACGGCATGTGGGGCTACCCGGAGATGTACATCCCGGTGCCCGGCGGGTACGGCACCGAACGGGCCGGTTCGCCGGCGGCCCGGCCGGCCCCGGCGGTGCAGGTCGGTTCAGCGGTCGCCGATGCGGGGTAGAACACGCACATGGCGCGCGTCCACGACGCAGGCGAACAGGGCACGCTGGCCGGCGGCCCGGCCGCCGCCGGGCCGGCGCCCCCGGCGCCCGCTCAGGTCAGGCTGCGCAAGCGCGAGTATCCGGGCATCGCCTACCGCGGCTTGCGGGCGGCGCTGGACGACAACGCCGGTGACATGGCCGCGGCCGTCGCCTTCAAGGGCTTCCTGGCCATCCCGTCGGCACTGCTGGTGGCACTGGGCGCGTTCAGCCTGACAGCCACGCCGGCCGACGCGCACAGCCTGACCGGCCATCTGTCCACGGTCATGCCGCGCAGCGCGGTGTCGCTGGTCGACGGCAGCCTGACCCGCGTCACCCAGGCCCACCGAAGCGGTGAGCTGCTGCTCGGCGTCGGCGTGGTGTTGGCCCTGTGGTCGCTGACCGGCGCCATGCAGACGGTGATGTGGGCCGCTCAACAACGCCTACGACGTGTACCGAGACACGCGGCTTCGTCAAGCGCAGGCTGATCGGCCTGGTGCTGACACTGTGCTCGGCGCTGGCGGCTGCGCTGCTGATCGTGCTGCTGGTGCTGGGCCCGCATGTGAGCGGGTGGGTGGCCTCCCGGGTGGGGCACCGACGACCGTCGTCAGCTGGGTGTGGTGGACGGCCGAGTGGCCGATCCTGGCCGGCGTGCTGCTGGCGGCCTTCGCGGTCACCATGGCGCTGGCGCCGAACCGTCCCAGCGATGACCGCCGGGTGGTGACTCCGGGCGCGGTGTTCGCGGTGATCGTGTGGCTGGCCGGATCAGGCGCCTTCGCCGCCTACGCCAGCCGGTTCTCGTCGTACAACAAGACGTGGGGCACCCTGAGCGCGGTGATCATCACGCTGATCTGGCTGTGGCTGTCCGCGCTGGCGCTGCTGGTGGGCGGGAGATCGCAGCGTGAGGCCGACCGCCGGCGGCAGCGCGGCCGCGGCTTCTTGGGGCACGTCGACACCTACACCGTCGAGCCTGCTACAAGGCCTGGTGGGGGCGCACGACGGCCCAGAACGACTTCTGCTTCGACTACCTGCCGCGCATCACCGGCGACCATTCGATCTACCCGGCCGTGCTCGGCATGCTCGACCACACGGTCAAGGGCATGATCCTGGTGGGCGAGACCCGGCCGTGGGGTCGCCACTCGGGGCTGCACCGCAAGGCGATGGCCGAGCTGGAGTGGCTGGTGGTGCGCGACCTGGTCGAGATCGTCGGCGGCGTTCTTCGTCTCGCCATCGACCGCGGCGAGCTGCGCACCGAGGACATCGGCGCCGAGGTCTCTTCATGCGGCGGCGTCCCATGTGGAGAAGGACAGCTCCTCGCCAACACCCAGCGGCTGCTGCAGTGGCACCACAAGGCGGTCGAGCCGCTGGACGACTGCCGCTCGGAGCTGTGGTTCTACTACCACCTCGGACGGATCATCCGCGAGAAGCTGGCCGACTCCGAGGAACAGCGCGACCGCCCCGTGCTCGATCTGCAGTGGCACTACCCGACCGAGGGCGAGATCGCCGAGCCGGCGCCGAGGCGGTGCTGCGGGAGTCAACGGATGGGGCGAGGACGGCGCGGCGCTCTCGGCCTCACCGAGCTCCAGGCCCGACGGCTCGACGGCCTGCGGGTGCTGGATCTTCTGCGGCTGCTTCGCCGGCGAGACGAACCGCTGCCGGCCCGTCGCAAGCCCCGGCTACGAGGGACCTCGGTGGCCCCGGAGTGGGGCTGGGCGTGGCCGGCCAACCGCCGCATCATCTACAACCGGGCGTCCGCCGACCCCGACGGCAGACCGTCGTCGAGCGCAGAGTCGTGTCGTGGGACGAGGGCAGATCGACGGCGAAGACGTGCGGTTCCAGCCCGACAAGCGGCCGGACTACGTGCCCGGCGACAACACCAAGGCCGCAGGCCATCCGCGGAAACCACCCGTTCATCATGCAGGCCGACGGCCGAGGCTCGCTGTTCGTGCCGGCCGGGCTGGTCGATCGGCCATTACCACCCACTACGAGCCGCACGAGTCGCCGTTCTCCGATCCGCTGTACGGCCAGCGGTCGAACCCGGCGCGCCAGGTGTTGAGCGGCCGGGCATCGCTCCAACCCCTCGAACGGCGACGCCGGGGCAGGCCGGTACCCATTCGTGATGACCGCTCGCTGACCAGGCGCGCGGCGGCGGCATGGAGCGGGTCGTGTCCTACCTGTGCAAGCTGCGGCCGGAGATGTTCTGCGAGGTCGACCCCGAGCTGGCCGCCGAGCGCCGGGCTCGACGCGCGGCTCGGCCACCATCTCGACCGAGCGGGCCCACCATCGAGGCCCGGTGATGATCGTCCGACCGCCGTCGCCGCTGCGCGTCCGGGCGCGTGCTGCACCAGGTCGGGCTGCCGTACCACTGGGACCAGCAGGAGCTGACCGTCGAGCTTTCAGCCGATGGCCCTCTACCCGATAGTGCTCGATACCCCAACGTGCGCATCCACCATCAAGGCCGCCACTGCGACATCCAGCCCGCCGCTCGGCTCAAGAGCGGCCGGTCTGAGCGCCAGCAAGTCCGACCTGCGCACGGAGGCCTCACCACGACCTACGACAGCCAGGCCCAGGCCGCGCATGGGTCCTTCACCGACACCAGCGTGTGCATCAGGCTCAGAAGCGTGAGGTAGCAGTTCCGAGGTGGACCCTCTGGTACCCGGAGGACGGGCTGGTGTTCTTGCACCCGGCCGACTACGACGACGCGGGCGGCCTGGGCGCCGACGGCTGGCGGACACATCGCCTTCATGAGCCAGGAACACCACCTCCAGGTGCCCGCCGACGGGGACGTCGACGCCGAGGGCATGCGCTGGCTGATGAGCTCAGACGTGTGCAAACGCTCCGCCGCTCAGCCTGTCTGGACGTGTGTCCCACGGCGCCATAGTGCGCACGGAGATGGGCACGGTGCTGGTGCAGGAGGCATGTGCAACGGCTGCGGCTACTGCGTGCCCGCCTGTCCATTCGGGGTGCTCGACCGGCGGGGGGTGCTCGCAGACGACCGGCCGGGTGTGGAAGTCCACACTATGTGCTTTCCGCCCGCACCCGCGAGCTGACCGGCATGCGCCCAGGCCTGTCCACCGAGTCGATCCAGTACGGGCCGCTGGACAGACTGCGGGAGCGCGCGGCCAGCCGCTGGACAAGGTGATCGAGGAGGCCGGGTTCGAGGGCGCCCGCCTGTATGGGCACGACCCGGACGATCGGGTGGACAACTGGCGCTTCTTCCTGCTGCTGGACGGCGGAGGTCTACGGCTACCAGCGGCCTGTCGACACCACCCGCGACCTGCCGCAGGAGTGTGGCGGGCGGCCAGATAGCCACGGCGTGCTCGCGGCCAGCGCCCTGCTGGCCTGATCGAGGACCGCCGGTCAGCGAGCAGGGCTGCCCGGCGGGCCAGTACATCAGCCCCCGGTGTCGCCAAAGCCGAGGAGTCCACCTGGTTCCTGTTCACGGCAGACCTCGCGGCTCGTCGGCCCTGTGCCTGACCGCCTCGGCTGCCGAACAGCGTGCCTCGCCCGCCGCTCCGGCCTGCTGGCGGTCGCCGGCCTGGCGGTTCAGCCCGGCCCTGCTGGTCGGGGTCTGGGCCCACCGAGCAGTTTCACCAACATGTCCACGTGTTCGAGCCCAGCTCGCCCATGAACCTGGGCAGCTGGCTGCTGGCGGCGGCCGGGTCGGCTGCAGGAGCGGCTGCGGCCTGCGATGTGAGCGGCCGGCTGCCGTGTGCCGGCAGCCGCCGGCTGACGGCCGGGCTGCTGGGCCCCGCCGTGGCGACCTACACGGGGGTGCTGGTGGCGGACGCCGCGGTTCCGGTGTGGCACGAGGCCCGGCGCGAGCTGCCGCTGCTGTTCGCCTCCGGCGCGGCGGCCAGCGCGGGAGCGGCGGCCATGCTGGTGACCCCGGCTGGAGCGCGCCGGCCCGCTTGGCCGGATGATGCTGATGGGCGCGGCCGGCGAGCTGGTCAACGCGCAGGTCATGGAACAGCGGCTGGGCAAGCTCGCCGACCCTGTCGCCGGGTCGCGCCGGCGCCTACGCCCGGGTCAGCGCAGCCGCCACCGTTGCCGGGGCGGTGCTGGGGCTGGCGGGACGCCGGCGTCCCCCTGATCGGCCGTGCCGGCGCCGCGCTGGTGCTGGGCGGCGCGATGGCCGAGCGCTTCGCCGTGTTTCCGGCCAAGGTTCCAGTCGGCACAGATACCCGGTACACGATCATCGGCCAGCGCTCACGATCAGCCTGAACCAGCCGCCTCGGCGGCTGCCGGTCTCGGTCAGGAAGCTGATCACCCCGCTGGTTTCGAGCACCGCGTAGTCGACCTGGTCGAGGTCGGCGATGTTGTGCTGCCAGGGCCTGGGCGGCCAGCTCGCGCAGGGTGATCTGCAGCTTCGCGTCGCAGGTTGTCGTAGACGATCACCGTGTTCCAGCAGGATCACCGGCTCACCGTCCGTCAGCACGCTGAACCTGCGCGAGACCGGTCCAGCCAGGCCACGGTCAGCATCGACAGCAGGGTGACGGTGACGATCACGATGGCCGACCAGGTGACCGAGAAGTCGTTCTGCATGATCCCCTGCTGGAGGTCGCCGAGCACGACCAGCATCACCAGGTCGAACGGTTCCAGCAGGTGCAACTGGCGGCGTCGACGACCCGCACCAGCACGATCACCAGGGAAACAGCGCCAGGCAGCGGATCAAGATCGCCGATCTTCGGGAAGACGGTCGCCGACCGCTGGATCGAAAGCAGGGGCGTCACATGGTCGGCCAGCTCGATCTGCTCGGCCCGGTCCCAGGCCAGGCTGGTCGGTCACCGACCAGCTCAAGCCACACGGTCATCATCCCTCCGGCGGCGAGCGGGGTGGTGCGGGAGAGTCCCGAGCCAACCAGGAGATTGCGACGCTGGCGGAGGCTGCACCGAGTTGAGCGTCATGCCGTCGAACCAGCCCGCTGGGCACGGGCTACGAGTTCGGTGATGGATCAGGTACGCAGTGACGTCGATACGGCTGCTGGAAGATGAGGCCGCCCGCAGCCGCGACAAGATCAAGACCGTCGTCCGTCTGAGCCCGGCGGAGCCAGACGTCGACGGCTGCTTCTGCCGACTCGTTGGCCAGCGCCGGCACGACGAACACCACCAGTACGCCCGTAACCGCTCGCCGCCCCCAGTGTTCACGCCGCCGGCCGACCAGGTCCCGGTGCGGGCGGAGCTCCAGCTCGGCCCACAGCTCTCGTTCGGAAGGATGTCTGCGGACAATGGTCTGATGACTACCGCCGGGCGGGCCGGGAAAACCGAGAAGCTCACCCCAGCCGGATCACGGGCCAACCGGTAGGCCAGAGGCGCCACGAACCAGATCGCCGCCAGGATCCCGGCGGTGCAGCCGAGGCAGGGCATCGACGACGGCGCGCTGTACGGAAGAGCTGGTCACCAACCCCACCGACCAGCCGGAATCACGACCGCCAGGAACCCCAGCCCCACGATGGCCATGCCGCTAGACACATGCGCGGCTGCTTTCTTTCGGTGCTGGCGCCACACGATGCGGTGGAATCCGGCCGGGGCGATCAGGCCGGCGGAGGCGGCCGCCGCACCCAGAAGGTCACGTAGTAGGTCTCGCGCTGGCCGGCCGAGACGGTGGAGAAGCGCTGGCTGAAGGGCACCGCCAGCAGGAATCCGAAGAGCATCTGCACCCCAAGGGCAGCGCCACCCGCAACTCGTCGCGACTCCACCAGCTGGCGGTTGTGGCGGTCATCCGCCGACTCCGCGCTGTCGCCGCTCTACGGGGCGATGGTCGGCCCCGGAGCCGGTGGATGATTCCCTGGGTGGTGCAACCGGCTTCCTCCGGCATGGCGATTCTCCTGATCGTGTTCAGGGCCAGGACGACATGCCCGGCCGCGAGGGCTACCACATCGCCTGGTCGTTGACGCCGGCTGACGGCGGAGCCAGCCAGTGGCGATCTTGGTCCGCTTCTTGTCCGCGTCGCTCTCCTCGTCCAGCGTGTCGGACAGCAGGTCGGCGACGCTGCCGTGCTCGAGCTGCTTGGCCAGCGTGCGAGCGGTGCCGGTCGGCGGCGATCTCGTAGTGCTTGACGCGCTGGGCGGCGGCGATCAGCGCCACGTCCTTGGCCACCGGGTCGCCGCTGGCGGCGATGATCTGCTCGGTCTCGGCGATCAGACCCTGCATGGCCTCGCAGGTCTCGACAGCAGCGTCGCCCCAGCTCCTGGAACACCTGCTCGAGCCGCTGCACATGCCCCGGGTCTCGTCCAGGTGATGGCTCACGGCCAGGCTGAGGTCGCTGTCGGTGACCGCGTTGGCCACCTGGGCGGCGCCTTCACGAGCTGCGTCTCGGCGCTGTACAGGTCGGCCAGCTGGTCGACGAACACGTCGTTCGAGGTTGTAGGCCGCCCTGTGCCTCCTTGTTCTTGGACTCGTGAAATAAGCAGTTGCCCGAGCGCGGTGATCGCGAAACCGTTCGCCGGCGCGGGTTCAGGCGCAGCGCCAGGCTCGGAAGCCGGTGGGGTATCGACCTCGCGCCGATCGGACGCATCGGTGGGCAATCGCCGAGGGCTACATACAAAGCCGCCGCACCGGACCAGCTCCCGAGTTCGAGAGCCACGGTCGGCCTGCCTGCTGAACACCGGCAACAAGGACGCCAACATGCGGATCACGATCTACATAGCAGACCGCGAACCACTGGCTCGCGGTATCCGTCCGCCAGGCGCCACGCTGCACCTGCCGTTCAACGAGCTGCGTGACCTGAGCCGGTGCCGCTCGCCACCGACTACGCCAGCCTGATCGAGTCTCATGTGCAATTCGTCCGTTCCAGCACACTCGGCTGGACTCCAGGCCAAGCCGGAGACACCTCTTCCACCATCGCCTACGCCGACTGAGGAGCCTGATCGACATGAGCCAGACCGTCGCCGACCATCTGCTGGAACGCCTGACCGAGTCGGGCATCAAGCACATCTACGGCTATCCCGGAGATGGCGTTGATGGACTAATGAGCACGCTCGACAGCAGCAGCAGTTCCAGTTCGTGCAGGTGCAGAACCACCGAGGAAATCGTACGCCTTCATGAGCCTCGCGCGCGCCAAGTTCACCGGCCAGACCAGCGTCTGCATGGCGACCTGCAGCCCGGCGCAATTCCCACCTTGAACCTTCGGCTGTACGACGCCCGGATGAACAGCCGGCCCGGTGGTGGCGATCGTCGGCCAGCAGGCGCTGAGCGCTCTTGGCGGCGACTACCAGCAGGAGGTCGACCTGCCCGATCTGTACGAGGACGTCACGCGCGATTACGTGCAGATGATGACCGATCCCGCGCAGCTTCGGCATGTCGTCGATGCGCGCGTTTCCGATATCGGCGGCCAACGACGTCACCTGCATCGTGCTGCCCAACGACGTGGCCCGCCAGGAGGCCGTCCCGCAGCCGCCGCGCCGGCGCGGCACGGTGCGCTCGGCCGCCGCTACGCCGCTCCAGTCATCGTCCCCTCCGACGAGGAGCTGGTCGCTGCGGCGGTGCTGAACGCGGGTGAGCGGTACGCGATCTGGTTGAGCCAGGGCGCGATCGAAGCCGCGCCCGAGGTCATGCAAGCCGGCCGAGCGGCTGGGCGCCGGCATGGCCAAGGCGCTGCTCGGCGGAGCCGTGCCTGGCCGACGACCTACCGTACGTGACCGGCTCGTTGGCCTGCTGGGCACCAGCAGCTGGCGGATGATGACCGGCTCCGGACGCGCTGCTGATGGTCGCTCCAGCTTGCCGTACTTCCGAGTTCCTGCCCGAGGAGGGTCGCCCAGCATGCAGGTCGGCATCGACGGGGCGCATGCTGAGCATCCGCTATCCGATGGAGGTGGGCCTGGTGGGCAACGCCGGCGCCACGCTGGGGCGCTGCTGCCGCGACTGGAAGCGAAAACGGACCGCTCCTGGCGGATCGTCGAGCGCAGCGTGGCCGACTGGTGGCAGCTGATGGAGCAGCAGGCGATGCGGGACGCCGACCCCGTCGACCCCCAGCGCGTGTTCACCGAGCTGTCCCAGCGACTGCCGCACGGCGCATCCTGTTCGATTCGGTTCGGCCGCCAACTCGTATGCCCGCGATCTGCGCCTGCGGGAGGAGCATGATCGCCACCTGTCTCGGCGACCTGGCCTCCATGGGTGCCGAGATGTGCCACCTGCCGTCGCCGCCAATTCGCCCGCCCGACCAGCCATTAGATCGCGCTCGTCGGAGCGGCGGCGGTCGACGGCATGAACAAGATGATCACCATCGCCAAGTACTGGAGGCGGTGGTCGGTGCGGCTGATCGTGATGGTGCTGAACCGGCCCACCCGACCTGACCCGGTCACCTGGGAGGCGGCCAGGACATGAAGGGCGATCCCAAGTATCTGACGTGCGCGGCGAGCTGCCCAACTTCCAGTACCCCGCTACGCGGAGCTGATGGTCTGGCGGGGTGCGGGTGGACGATCCCGAGCAGGTCGGCGACTGCCTGGGAGCAGGGCCTGTCCTGCGACCGGCGTGCGTGTTGGAGGCCGTCACGGATCCCGGCGCGTCCCGCCCACGCCGCCCGCGTGCTCGGCGCTGGAGCGCGAGATGGAGATGATCGGCCATGGCGCGACGCAGACCCGCATCGAGGACGTCATCCGCGACACCGCCAAGGCGATCCTGTCCGACCTGGTGCCGTCGCGCTCGTCGTGAGCGGCGTCATCAGCAGTTCCGGCACCCCGGGCACGCGGGTCGGCCAGCTCGAGTCCTGGGTGCCACGCGTGGCCGCGACAGGCCCCGAGGCCGACGGCACCCTGAGCTGGGACGCCACCACCATCGTCGTCGTGCGGCCGCGCCGGCGGCCGCACGGTATCGGCTTCTTCTACGCCGCCCTGCTGCGCGGCCTGGTCGCGGACAAGCTGGGGGCGGTCGTCGAGGGCGCCGATCCGATGAATGTGCGGGCGTCCTCGGACGGCATGCTGCGGGTCGTCCGCAACCTCGGCCGGGTCGGCTTCATGTGCGCGATGGCCGTGAGCACCGTCGACTGTGCGCTGTGGGGTGCAGGAGGCGCACCTGCTGGGCGTCCCACTGGTGTCCCTGCTCGGCGCAGCCCGGAATTCGTCCCGGTGTACGGGAGCAGCGAGCTTCACCACCTATACCGACGAGCAGCTGGCCCGAGCAGAGACCACCGGTCCGGTGATGACCACGGGATCGGCGCGGTCAAGATCAGGTCGGATCGGAGCCGAGCGGGACGCCGCCGCCGTGCCGGCGGTGTCGGCTGGCCGTCGGCCCGCAGTCCGGGTTGATGGTCGATGCCGACGGCGCCTACTCGCGCAAGCAGGCCCTGGAGATCGCCGAGCGATTCGCGACCTGGGCGTGCGTCACCTGGTTCGAGGAACGGTGTCGTCCGGACGACCTGCCAGGGACTGCGGGCTGGTCGCGACCGGGCGCCGCGGGATCGCCGTCGCGGCCGGCGAGTACGGCTACGACCTGGCCAGGGTTCCGGCGGCTGGTGGACGCCGGGGCGGTGGACGTTCTGCAGGCCGATGCCACCCGCTGCGGCGGCATCACCGGCTTCCTGGCCGCGGCCGCCGTGTGTGAGGCGCACTGCCTGCCCATGTCCGCCCATACCGCTCCCGCGCAGCATGCGCATCCCTGCTGCGCAGCCGGGCCGGTTCGTCGGGTCGAGTACTCCACGACCACGTGCGGATCGAGTCGGAGCTGTTCGACGAGCTGCGGGAGTTGCGCGACGGCCGCCTGACGCCGGATCTGTCCCGGCCCGGGAACGGGCTCGAGCTGCGGGCGGCGGCGCTGTGAAGGGGCTGCTGGCCCGGCGCGTGGCGGACGCCCGGCGGGGGCGCGTGCAGCGGCTGCTGTGCCTGGTGGCCGCGGGCAGCGCGCTGCCGCTGGGAGCCGAGATCTACCTCGAGCACTACGGGGTCGTATGCCGACCGCTGGATGTGGACGCCGATCGTTGCCACGCCGCCGCTGGTGGCTGCGGGGGTCGCCGGCGTGTTCTCCGAACGGGCGGCGCGCACGCTGCTGCCGCTGGCCTCGGCGGTGTATGCGGCGGACGGCGTGGCCGGCGTCGTCACCCATGTGCGGGGCGTGCTGCGAAAGCCGGGTGGGATGCACCAGGCCGCTGCGACCTGGTGATGGGGCCGCCGCTGCTGGCCCCGGATCGCTGGTGCTGGTCGGCGCGATCGGCATCGCGGCTGCCCTGGCCGATCGGGAGCTGTGATGCCGGAGGCCGGGTTCACCGAGCCGACCATCTGCCCAACCGGCGCGGCGGGCAGCCAGCTGACCCCTACCGGCTGCCCCGGCAGCGGCGTGGGGTGACGCCCCAGATGCACGGCCGCTACCCGGATTACGACGTCCTGGAACAGGCGGAGCACTGGACGACGTCACCAGGAGGGTGGTGCTCGACCGGCTGCAGGCCCCCCCCATCCGCTTCTTCACGCCCGCCCAGGCGCGCACGCTGGGCGCATTGTGCGACCTGGTCACGGCTCAGCGTGGGGAGCCTCGCGTCCCCGTGCTGGAGATGGTGGACGGCGAGTTGCAGCGGCGCCAGTTCGACGGCTTCCGGTACGCATGGATGCCCGACGACGGCGAGACCTGGCGGCTGGTGGCCCAGGGCCTGGACGAGGCCGCCGCCGAGCGGCACGCCGAGGGCTTCGCCGGCCTGCCCCTGGACGACCAGCGGGAGCTGTGCAGCCGGCTGGCGGACGGGGACGGGGACCTGGCGGGCGGCGCCTGGGAGACGATCGATCCCAGCACCGCGTGGAAGGTCGTCACCCGCGGGATCGCGGCGGCCTTCTACTCGCATCCCTGGGCATGGACAGGAGATCGGCTACGCCGGCCCAGCCTATCCGCGCGGATTCGCACGGCTGGGCGTGGGCATGAGCGAGGCCTGGAGGGCGAGGAGGCGACGGCCCACGATCCCGGGCAGGACGCCGGGTGAGCGGCCCCCGTCCTGGAACGACTCGGCGTTCCTCGATCCCCACCGGCGGGCGGTGCCGAACCTGGACCGGATGCCCGCTACCCCGACTCCGAGGAGGTCGACCTGGCCATCGTCGGCTGCGGCGCCGGCGGCTCGGTGCTGGCCCAGCGGCTGGCCCGGGCCGGGGTGGCGCGGTGGTGGTGGTGCGGGGCGACCGTTCTGGGACCCCGACCGCGACTGGGTATCCGACGAAGCCGGCGCCCATGGCCTGTACTGGACAGACGAGCGCGTGATCGGAGGGTCGGATCCGGTCGAGCTGGGCAAGAACAACTGCGGCCAGGGCGTCGGCGGCTCCATGAACCATTTCGCAGGCTACGCCCCGCGCTTCCACCCGTCCGACTTCACCACCCTGTCCGCCGACGGTGGGGGCGGACTGGCCGTACGCCTACGAGCAGCTGCGGCCGCACTACGAGTGCCTGGAACGGGAACTGCCGGTGTCGGGGCAGTCCTGGCCGTGGGGCGACCCGCATGGGTACCCGCACGCGCCGCACCCGATCGGCGGCGCGGCCGAGATGGCGTGGAGGGGCGCCGAGCGGCTGGGCATCGAGATGCGGGTTGGGCCGGTGGCCATCGCCAACGGCCAGTTCGGAAACCGGCCGCACTGCATCTACCGGGGGTTCTGCCTGCAGGGCTGCAAGGTGAACGCCAAGGGCAGCCCGCTCATCACCCACGTGCCCGATGCGATCGCGCACGGCGCCGAGATCCGGGCCGGCGCCACCGCTGTCGAGGTGGAGCTGGACGGCGGCGGCGCCTGCCGCGGTGTGGCGTATGCGACCGGCGACGGGATGCGCTTTCAGCGGGCGGCGGCGGTGGCGGTGGCCGGCTACTCGATCGAGACGCCCCGCCTGCTCCTGCACTCCACCAGCCCCCGCCACCCGACCGGCCTTGGCAACGCCAACGACCTGGTGGGCCGGTTCGTCATGGTGCAGGGCGCCTCGCAGGTGGCGGGCCGCTTCCCCGAGCTGCTGCGCATGTACAAGGCGCCCCCGCCGGAGATCTCCTCGGAGCGGTTCTACGAGACCGACCCCGAGCGTGGGTTCGCGCGGGGGTTCAGCATCCAGACTGTCGGGCCGCTTCCCATCGGCTGGGCGGAGCACGTGATCGCCGACGGGCACTGGGGCGACGCGCTGCGCGAGTACATGCGCGACTACAACCACTGGACGGTGATCGGCTCGCTGTGCGAACTGCTGCCGCTGGCCGAGAACAGGGTCACGCTGGCCGACGATCGGGACGCGCTGGGCGTTCCCGTCGCTCGTATGGACTACAGCCAGTGCGACAACGACCGGGCCAACATCGCCTATGCCAAGCGGGTGCTGACCGATATTTTGAACGCGGCCGGCGCCCAGGACATCCTCACCATCGACCGCTACGCGCACCTGATCGGTGGCTGCCGGATTGGCCTCTCGCCCGAGGACAGCGTGTGCGACTCAGACCACCGGGTGTGGGGCGTGCCCAATCTGTTCATCGCCGACGGCTCCGCCCTGCCGACGCAGGGGTCAGCCAACCCAGCGCTGACGGTGATGGCAACGGCCGCTCGCCTGGCCGAGCGTCTGGCGGGCCGCCGGCTGGACGCGCGAGCCGCCGCGACCCGGCCGGCCGCGCTGCGGTCAGGGTGATCGGCGGCCGCCAGCGGCGGCCGCCGATCACCGACTGCACGGCCGGCAACACCTCGTCGGTGTTACGGTGGTGCGGCCGCTGGACACCACCGACCTGCGGGTGGGAAACGACGAGTACGCCCGCGAACACCACTCGCGTCGCCCGCGTCGTTCGCCGGACGTCTCCGGGTGATCTCCGGCGCGGCGGTGAGCCTCCCGGCCTACCGCTTCTTGGCGTCCACCGCCCGCTGCAGCTGCGACTTGTTCATCTTCGACCGGCCGTCGATGCCCATGTTCTTGGCCTCGTTGTAGAGCTGATCGCGGGTTCGGCCCTTGGGCCGGTTGGTCCCGGACCGCAGCCCTCCGCGGCGTGCCGAGGACATGTCCTGCGTAGAACTGCGCGATGCCGTCTTGGTCTGGCCCTTCTGCGCCCGCTCCTTGTTGACGGTGCGCGCGGCGATCTCCTTCGCTCGCTTGGTCGAGCTCCCACGCTGCTTCTGGGAGTCGCGGATGTGCTCGTATTCGCGTTCCTGCTTGGCTGTCCATTCCCGTGGCACCGGTACCTCCCTGTCGGCTTTGGTCGGATCAATTCCCAGGTTGGGCGTGGCCAAACCCGGGGAACGACCTCTGTGGAGGTGCTGTTTTCATGCCACTACGACCTGCGGCTGGAGGCAGGTGGGGTGCTGAAATCGTGGCGGTGCCGCGCGGGCCGTCCACCGACCCCAAGGAGAGGCGGCTGGCCATGCGCACGGAAGGACGCCGGCCACGTCAAGGTGTGGCTGGAGGTCCGCAAGCTGCGCGGCGGGTGCGCTAGCAGAGCCCCCAGCGTTGAAGGGCGCGCCGGTGGCCTGCCCGCTGGAGTGGGACGAACTGGGGCGGACCGCGCCTGACCGCTTCACGGCGCGCAACCTGTGCCGCCGGACTGGGCCGCCGGGGCGACCCCTGCGGCCGGCATGTGTGGGCAGCCCCGGATCGCTCTCGAAGGCAGCCGCCGGACTGCGCGGGTTCTAGATCAGGGTCTCGGGGTCGCCGTGCACGTCCGTCTGCCGATGCGGTGCATCGGCGTCAGGCTGCGGAGGACTGGGGTGCGGCGGCGGTCCGGAGGGCGGGGGTGCGTCCGGCCCCGGCGGATCGGGAGCCGGGTCGGACGGATCCGGCGCGGGCCCCGGCGGCTGCGGGTACTCGTCGTCGGGCGGCCGGTTCATCGCGTCCAGCAGGGCGGTGGTTGTCAGCAACGCATCCACATCCGTCCTTTGCCCCGCGCGGGCGGCGCGCAAACGTGGGTTGCCGGTGGCCGGCAGGGGGTATCGGGTCGGTATGGAACGATCACGCGGCATCGACACCGGCAGTGGCCCGGACGAGATCAGGGATTCCTTTCGCCGCGAGGGCCTCGAGTTGGAGCTGGTGGAGCATGGCGATGGCTGGCTGGCGGTCGGGCACATGCACGGCCGGGAGTGGGTGATGGGGCGCGGCGCCGAGCCGGAGAAGGCGGCGCTAGCGGCGTGGCAGCGCCACCTCGAGATCAACGCCGGCACCGGCGAGAGCTAGCTTCCGTCCCGCCGCAGCGCCCGCCACAGGCGCAGCGGCAGCATCCCGATCAGCGGCGCCCGCCGGCCCAGGTCATGCCGGTCCTCGGCGTCGAACGCCTGCGCGTAGCGGGCCGCCTGTTCGGGCGTGTCGTAGGCCTTGGCGCCGCCCCGCGAGCCGCACCGCACGCAGTCCCAGCGCATGACCGCTCCCTCCGCGGTGAACCGGTAGCGGTGGCTGAGCAGGCGGCAGCGCAGCATGGGCTCAGCGTAGTGCAGCGCAAACCGATGTTACGCGCGCCGGTTCGCGGGTATGCAGCGGACGATGGCCGCGAATTTCGAGCACCGTCGAGACGCAGATCCCCGCTCGGCTCGACCGGCTGCCGTGGGCGCGATTTCACTGGCTGATCGTTATCGGCCTGGGTACCGCATGGATTCTCGACGGCCTGGAGGTGACGATGGTCGCCTCGGTCGCCTCGCGGCTGACCGAGAAGGGCAGCGGGATCGCGCTGACCACGGCCCAGGTCGGCGTGGCCGGAGGCGCCTACGTGGCGGGCGCCTGCCTGGGCGCCCTGGTGTTCGGCCAGTTGACCGACCGGTTCGGCCGCAAGCGGCTGTTCATGATCACGCTGGGCCTGTACATCGCCGCCACGGTGGCCACCGCGTTTGCCTTTGACTCCTGGTACTTCTACGCCGTCCGCGCGCTGACCGGCGCCGGCATCGGCGGCGAGTACGCGGCCATCAACTCGGCGATCGACGAGTTGATCCCGGCCCGCGTGCGCGGCCGGGTTGACCTGATCATCAACGGCTCCTACTGGGTGGGGGCGATGGCGGGCTCGGTGGCAGCCCTGCTGTTCCTGTCCTCTACATTCGCCACCGACTTCGGTTGGCGACTGTCGTTCGGGCTCGGCGCGGTGCTCGGCCTGGCGGTGCTGCTGGTGCGCCGCAGCGTCCCGGAGAGCCCGCGCTGGCTGTTCATCCACGGCCGGGAGGACGAGGCGGAGGCGATCGTCGACCGCATCGAACGGGACATCGCCGAGCAGACCGGGCAGCAGCTGGAGGAGCCCGAGGACTCGATCGAGGTGCACCAACGGGAGTCGATCCCGTTCCGCGAGATCGCCGGCACGGCGTTCAAGAGCTATCCGGGCCGGGCCGTGCTGGGGATCGCGCTGTTCGTCGGCCAGGCCTTCCTGTACAACGGCATCACCTTCAACCTGGGCACCCTGTTCTCGACCTTCTTCGGCGTCTCGTCGGGCTTCGTACCCGTGTTCATCGTGATCTGGGCGGCTGGCAACTTCCTCGGCCCGCTGCTCCTGGGCAGGCTGTTCGACACCGTCGGCCGCAAGCCCATGATCACCATCACCTATCTGGGCTCGGCGGTCGCGGGGGCGGTGCTGGCGGCGCTCTTCGCGTCCGGTTCGCTGAACTCGGAGTGGGGGTTCGAGGCGCTGATCGTGCTCACGTTCTTCCTGGCCTCGGCCGGCGCCAGCGCCGCCTATCTGACCGTCAGCGAGATCTTCCCGATGGAGACGCGGGCGCTTGCGATCGCGTTCTTCTATGCCATCGGCACCGGTGCGGGCGGCATCGTCGGGCCGCTGCTCTTCGCCAACTGGATCGAGAGCGGCAGCCGCAGCCAGGTGGCGCTGGCCTTCTACATCGGCTCGGCGGTGATGGCCGTGGGCGGCATCGCCGAGATCTTCCTGGGCGTGCGGGCCGAGCAGCAGGCGCTGGAGGACGTGGCCACGCCGCTCAGCGCCGAGACGGGCGGCGAATCGCAGGACGACCACGCGGGACCGGCGGCTGACGAGCTGGCCGCCCGCCGGCGCAGGCAGCGCCCGCCGGTGGACGACCACAACCGGCGGGCGGGCGAGCGGTCGCAGCAGCGGGCGCGGTTCGAGCGGCAGGGCGCGCGCAGGTTCCGGCTGGGGCCGGGCAGCAGCATGTACGCGCCGCGGATGGCGGGCACCGGCCGCCAGTTCGACGCCGGTCAGGTGCTCGATCGCGAGATCGATTTGATCGGCCAGGCGGTGGACAGCCAGGGCCCGCTCACACGCCGCGAACTCGCGCGGCTGGTCGGTGCCCGCTACTGGGGGCCCGGCCGGTTCCGCCAGGCCCTGGCCGAGGCCATGCTTGAGGGTCGGGTACAGCGCATCTCGCGGACCATTGTCGGGCCGCCTACCGGCCGCTGATGCCGGCCGCCGCGAGCGCTGCCTCGAACGACCCGTACCGCTCGATCAGCCGCTCCAGGCTCGCCCACCGCCCGCCCGACTGGGCCGCGAAATCCCTGTAGGCGGCCTCGTCCAGCGGCCCTTGGCGTCCGGCCGCGGCGGCCAGCAGGCCGGCCAGCGGAGAATCCGGGTCGCTGCCCTTCTCGACCCGCACCTCGACGTCCAGAGAGGGCACGATCCGCTCGGCCCGGGTGGCCTCGAACTCCGGCGACGGCGGCGGCTTGACCTGATCGGGATCGTTCTCCACGCCACCAGTGTTCCCGCCGGCGCCACATCCCACACGCGTTTGACTCCGGGCGATGCGGGTACCCGTTGGGAGAGGCGAAAGGGGACCAACATGAGGATCGGAAAGCTGATCGCGCGTGTCGTCATCGGGGGCCTGTTCGTCGGTCACGGCACCCAGAAGCTGTTCGGGTGGTTCGACGGCGAGGGCCCGCAGGCAACCGGGGAGATGTTCGAGAAGATCGGGCTCCAGCCGGGACGTCGTAACGCCGTTGCGGCCGGTGCCGCCGAGGCGGCGGGGGGAGCCATGCTGGCCGCCGGGCTGGCCACGCCGCTGGCCGCGGCCATGCTCTCGGGCACCATGATCACCGCCATCCGCACGGTCCACCTGCCCAAGGGCCCGTGGGTCACGAAGGGTGGATACGAGTACAACCTCGTGCTGCTGGCCGCCCTGCTGGCGCTGGTGGACGAGGGTCCGGGCCGGATCTCCGCCGACGCGGCTCTCGGCGTGGAGGTGCGAGGCGCCGGCTGGGCGGCGGCCCAGCTGGTGGCGGGCGCCGCCGGGTCGGAGCTTGCGCTGGCGGCCAGCCGAGCCGAGCAGCGCCGCGCGGAACAGTCCGCGACCGAGCCGCAGCCCTCGGCGGAAGCCGAGCCGGCCGCCGGGGCCGCGCGGGTTGAGCACCGGCATGTCGCCTAGGCCCCCAGCGTGGGCGGCGGGCTAGCCTGCCGCCCACGATGCCGCTGCAAAACCGGGTTACGCCGCTGGGCGAGTTGGCCGCGGAGCGCGGGTCGGGGCTTGGTCTACGGCACGATGCCCGCGGCCGCATCCGGCCCCGGCATGCAGTGCGCCGCTGGATCGCCTGCCGGCTCGAGTTCCGGTCGCCGCCGGGCACCGGCCCTGCGCGCTCTGCCGGCGCGAGGACTACCGGGGTCACCCGGCTGTGGGAGGGGCTGCACCCTGGCCAGCGGGGCGCGGACGCGATCGACCGGCAGCTGTATGCCGAGCCGGCTGGACGCGGGCGGCGGGCGGCGGCTGCGGCAGGCTGCGCTGGACGGCCTGGCGGACGGCGCCTACGTGCTGTGGGAGCGATCGCCCGTGCTCGTAGCTCGGCGATCTACTGTGGACATGGCCGCGGGCTACCGTGATCCGGGCAGCCGGCCGCACGGAGCCCGGACGACGCTGATCACCCCGCCCTCGCTGGCGGAGGTGCTGCGGGCCGGCTGGGAGTCCGATCTGCCGCTCGTTCACCCGTCGGCGCGGACTCGGTGACGGGCCCGGCGGCTGCCCCCCGGCGCAGTGTGCGGCCCGGCCAGCCGCTGGGATACCCGACCAGGGAGATCATCGACGGCACCAGCAGCGGCCGCACCACGAAGGTCTCCAACACCACCCCGACCGCCATCGCGAACGCGAACTCGCGGAACCCGCGGACCGGGATCAGGGCGATGGCGGCGAAGCTGGCGGCCAGCGTCAGCCCGGCGGTGCGCACCGCCCCGGCGGCCCTCGGCCCGGCCTCGGCCACCGCCAGCCGCAGCGGGCTGCGGCGGGCCGCCTGCCACATGCGGCCGGTCACGAATACGTTGTAGTCCGATCCCAGCGAAAACAGCAGCACGGCGGCCGCGTACGGCACCCAGTAGGTGACCTCCCCGTAGCCGAGCAGGTCTTCGAACACCCATGCCGTCAGGCCCAGCGTTGCCGTCACCGACAGCACGCTGGCGCAGATCAGAAGCAGCGGTGCGATCAGCGATCGCAGGTACAGCGCAAGCAGCGCGAAGGTCACGACGAGCACCGCGACCGAGACCCGCAGCACGTCGGACCGCATCGCGGATGCGGTCTCCTGGGCCAGCGCCGACTCGCCCGACAGGCCGCTTCCGGCGGCGCGTAGACCGGCTCGCGCGGTCAGCGATGGAAGCCGCCCGTTCAGGCGGCCGACATCACTCAGGCCGGCCGATCCGAACGGGTCCCGCGCCAGCACGACGATGAACCGGGCGCCGTTTCGGCTGACCACCAGCCCGGCCGGACCCGACGTCGGCTGATCGGCAGGCCCGATCACCGACACCACCCCGGGCTGGCGGCTCAGTTCGGCCTGCAGACGAGCCAGCGCGGGCCGCTGCAGCCCGACGCCCGGGCCCCACACGACGACCCGCGCCGGCGACAACATGCCCGGGGCGAAGCCCTGCACCAGTGCGTCGTAGGCGGCCCGCGGCGGCGTGTCCGCCGGCAGCCCGGTGACCTCGGTGAAGCCCAGACCGAGCCGATTGAGCTGCATCGCACCGACCGCCAGCGCGGCGACCGCCAGCAGGGCGGTGAGGGCGGCGCCCGGCCGGCCCGTGCGCAGCAGCGCCAGCCTGCCCGGTCCGGCCTCGGCGGACTTCGCCGACTGGCTCCGACCGCGACTCCACCACGGGCGGACGAGAAAGCCGCCCAGGATCCCGATGGCCGCCGGGACGAAGGTCAAGCACACCGCCAGGGTCGCCAGCACGGTGAGGGCCAGACCCGGCCCGAGACCGCGGAAGAAGGACATCCGGGCAACCTCCAGAGCTGCCAGCCCAGCCGCCAGGATGACGCCGCCGACCAGCACGATCGGGGTGGTCTCGGCGCACGTCGCGCGGGCGGCCGGCACGCGCGGCTGGCCGCCCCGGCTGCGCTGCCGGAAACTGGACAGGTAGAAGACGCAGTAGTCCGTTCCCACCCCGAGCGCCAGCGCCACTTGGATCGGCCGCAGCACCTGCGGAACGGAGATGCCGGCGTGCGACTGGGCCCACACCAGCACCTGCTCAGCGAACAGGTTGGCGATGCCGACGCAGGCCAGCGTCAGCAGGGCGGCGGCCAGCGAGCGGAACACCAGGGCCACCATCAGCGCGATCACCAACACCGTCGCCAGCTCGACCAGCCCCAGCCGGTGTTCGATCAGGGTGCCCTCGCGCAACTCCGCCGGCAGGATCCCGGTGACGCCCTGGACGTGGCCCGACCGGCGTTGCAGCATCCCCGCGTAGCCGTCGGCCTCACGCACGACCTCGGTCGGGCTCATGGCCGGCGGGTGCTCGAGATAGGTGACGATGGCCGATCCGGACGAGCGCGACCCGGGCGCCAGGCCGAAAGTGTTGGGGACCGGCACCGCCAGCAGCCCATTGGGTGAGGAGCCGCGGCGGCGATCGGTCGATGCCGCCAGGGCGATCGAGCGGGCCTGACTGCGGGCGGACAGGCCGGCCGGGTCACGTTGCACGACGGCTGTGTCGGTGGACAGCGGCACCTTGAACAGGTGCGCCTCGCGCTGCGCCACCTGGAGCGCCGGGGCGTTACGCGGGACCAGTCTGATCAGGTTCGCGGCGTTCCGGCTGGGGTCGGGGCCGGCCCATGCGATCCATGCGGCCAGCGCGGCCCACCCGGGCACGATCAGCCAGCGCAGCGACACCACCAGCCAGGCCTGGCCGCGGGCCAGGCGGCCGCCGGCAACCTGGGGGTGTGACTGGTCTGAGTCGGTCACGGCGACGCGGGGGGTGGCTGCGCGGCCCAGGCCCCGTCGGCGGCCGAGCCCGAGGGCTCCTGCTCACCCTCCTCCGGCGGCGCAGCGTCGGCCGCCAGCAGCCGCTCCACGAGTTCCCGGTAGTGCATCAGCGCCGTTCGCAGCTGCTGCTCGGAGGGGCCACCTGGATGAGATTCGCGGGTCACCAGCGAGAACGCCGCGCGATACTCAAAGGCCGCGTCGGGGTCGTCGACGGAGATGTCTGCGACCGCCTGCTGATAGCTCTCAGCCGGGTACCCGCGCGAGCGCAGGATCTCCGTGACCAGGGTCTCCGCCTCCGCCAGCGCCCGCAGCTGATCCTCCTCGAAGCTGGCCTGGATCTCCTCCAGCCATGCCGCATACCGGCGCCGCGCGTCCTCTGATAACGGCCTCAGCGGAAGCTCTCGATGCCGTCGCATGCGCAGATCCAGTTCCAGTTCAATGACCTCCCGGTCGCCCTGCTCGGCCAGCAGGCGGGTGTACTCCGGCCCGAACTGGCGGCGCAGCCGGCGCCCGCGCCGCACCTGGCGGGCCATGGACAGCGCCACGCACAGGATGACCAACCCGCCGATGCCCAGGACGAACTGCATATCTGATGCGTTCCCGGCAGAGGTCAGCGGGAAACGCAATGCCACGTTTTCCGAGCTCCGGCGAGGTACTGGACCAGGTAGTCGAACAGGAGGATGACCCGATGAGTAACCGCCTTTCGGGCACACGGATTGCGTTGCTCGCCACCGATGGAGTGGAGCAGGTGGAGTTGACCGAGCCACTCGAGGTCGCCCGCAACGAGGGCGCGGAAACGGTGCCGAATCTCGGCGCGGACAAGATCCAGACGCTCAACCACCTGGATCCGGCCGACGCCTTCGAGGTTCAGGGCGCCGTGCTGACCAGGACGCGGTCGCGTTCTGCCCGCCTTCTGCAACCAGACGGTGGAGATGATGGCGCGGGGTCCCGGTCGTAACCGCTGAGCTCTAGCGCGGGCTGTCGACGGGCGGGCCGGCCAGCCCGCCGGTCGACGCGCGGTCCAGCGCGACAGCCGCCGCGATGTGCGCAAGGTGGGTCAGGGCCTGCGGGAAGTTGCCCAGCATGCACCTCGTGCGGGGGTCGAATTGCTCGCTGTACAGGCCCAGGTCGTTGCAGGTGGAGGCCGCCCGCTCGAATACCTCGCGGGCGTCTGCCAGCCGGCCCTGACCGGCCAGGCACTCCGCCAGCCAGAAGGAGCAGGCGACGAACGGATGGTCGCGGCCGGGCAGTCCGTCGGCCACCGCGTACCGGCGCACGAGTCCCTCGTCCATCAGGTCGTGCATGACGGCGTCCACGGTGCCGCACATGCGCTCGTCGGCGACGTCGGCGAATCCGGTGTGGGGGATCAGCAGGAGCGCCGCATCCACGTGGCGCGACCGGAACGAGCGGCGGAAGGTGTTGCGGCGGCGGTCGTATCCCTCCCGCTCGACCGCCCGGCCGATCTTGTCTCGTGCCTGCCGCCAGCGCCGCACCGGCGCCCGCCGCATGCACTCGTCGGCCAGCGCTGCGGCCCGGTCGAGCGCCGCCCAGCACATCAGCTTGGAGTGCACCAGGTGCTTGGGCCGCCCCCGCTCCTCCCAGATGCCGGCGTCCGGCTGATCCCAGCGCGCGGCGGCCGCCTCCGCCAGGTCGGTGATGAACCGCCACATGTCATCGTCCGGCGAGTTCCCGCGCTCGTGCCAGCGCCAGGCCAGCAGCACCAGTTCGCCCAGTACGTCGTTCTGCTGCTGGAGTGCGGCGCCGTTCCCGGCCCGCACCGGGCGCGAGTCACGGTAGCCGGGCAGGTCGAGCTCGAACTCGGTCAGACGCCGCTCGCCGCCCATCCCGTAGGCGATCTGCAGGTCGTCAACATGTCCTGCGGAACTGCGCTGGATGAAGCGCCGGAACTCGTCCGCCTCCGCCTCGTACCCCAGTTCGGCCAGCGCCCGCACGGCCAGCGTGGAGTCCCGGATCCAGGAGTAGCGGTAGTCCCAGTTGCGCACCCCGCCGGGCACCGCGGGCAGCGAGGTGCTGGCGGCCGCCGCCAGCGCCCCGGTGGCGGCGTTGGCGAGCCCGCACAGGACGAGCGCCGAGCGCATCGCCGGCTCGCCGCCCGGATCGGGCACCTGGCAGCGACCCGACCAGCGGCGCCACCAGGCGAGGGTGCGCTTGAGCTGCCTGTGCAGGCGCTCGATGTCCATCTGCGAGCCGTCGTCGTCCAGTCGGTGGGGCGGCAGGTAGCGCACCGAGAAGGCCGCCACCTCGCCCGAGCGCAGTTCGAACTGCGCCCGCAGTGCGTGATCGCCCGCCGGTTCGAGGCCGGCGTTCGACCATATCGCCAGCGCGTCGTTGCCTCCGACGGCATCGTGGCGGTCGACCGCGGAGCGGCGGATCCACGGTCGCACCTCGGCGTAGTCGAAGCGCGGTACGACCTCGGCCTCGAGCCTGACCGTGCCCCGCTGGCCCTCCACCAGGCGGATCAGATGACCGTCGCCGTGGGCCAACCCGTCCGCGTCCAGCGCCAGCAGATCGGTCACCGTCACCTGACCGCCGCGCGTGCGCATCACGGTCGCCAGCACCAGCGAGCCGTCCACATACGACCGCTGCGTCTCGTACCGCGCCGTGGGGCGGATCGACATGTGGCCGCCGCCGGCCGGATCCAGCAGCCGCCCGAAGCAGCTGCCCGAGTCCAGCCGCGGAACGCACCACCAATCAACCGAACCCGCCCGTGACACCAGGCAAGCCGAACGGCGGTCGCTCAGAAACGCGTAGTCGGAGATGGGCGGAGGCTCGGCGTCTACGCGCAATCGGATTCCCCCTCCGGCGCCCGCGCAAACCCGTGCAGGCGCCCGGCGCAGGTTTGAACGCCCTGCTGCCGGGGCACCCACCGGCCATGGAGAACGGGACTCAGGACCGCTCCCTGCGCGAACTGGCGGCGCAGCTTCCGCACGACGTCGCGGACCTGGTCAGGGCCGAGATCGCTTTCATGCGTGGGGAACTGACCGCCGCCGTTGGGCGGATGGCTTTCGGCGCCTCCCTGCTGGTCGTGGCCGCAGGGCTGGGGTTGTTCGCCCTCGGAGCGCTGGTGGCCGCCGCCATCCTGGGGCTGGCCGTCGTGTGGCCATCCTGGCTGGCGGCGCTGGTCGTGGGTGCGGTGCTGGCCGTCCTCGCCGGGGCGCTGCTGGCGGCCGGCGCGTTCTCCATCCGCCGCGCCCTGCGCGCGCCTGTGGTGAGCACGGAGTCGATCCGCGAGGACGTTGAATGGCTGAGGACACGGACGCGCTCCGGCGCGAGGTAGAACAGGCCCGCAGCCGGCTGGGCGACACGGTCGACGCGCTGGCGCACAAGGCGGCCGCGCCGCGGCGGGCCGCGCGCAGGTTCGGACCGCCTGTGCTCGGCCTGGCGGTGCTGGCCGTGGTGGTCGGGGTCGTGGCCCTGCGGATGGCCCGCCGGTGATTACAAGCGGGGTGTCCGCGATGGCCGCGCACCACCCCTTGTGGCTGGCGGCGGCGCTGGCGGTGCCGGCGGTCACGGCCGGCTGGGGTGCGATCGCACCGCATCTGCTCGAATCCCACCACGCGCGGCACATGTTCGGCCCTACCGGCGACGGCTGAACGTCAGCACCAGGGCGCCCGCGATCACGGCCAGCAGCAACGCGGTGGTCAGCGCGGCCAGCCAGCCGGGCACGGCCAGCGCCAGGGCCGCCCCGACCGCCACCGCGCCCGCCGCCCCGGCTGCAAGCGCCAGCGCTCCGCCGGCCCCGATCGCCCCGCCGCCCAGGGCCGACAGCCCCACGCGTTCGCGCAGTCCGTGCAGGATGCCCCCGGGCGGGGACGCGGGCGGCTCGGCGGGCGGTGTCCAGGACGGGTTGGCGAGCAGCGACCGACCCGCTGCCAGCCCGCCGTCGGGCAGCCGTTCCACCATCCGCGCCGACGCCCCTCGCAGCGGGTGGGACTCGGACTGGCCGAGGTTCCGGCATACCCGCCAGGTCGCCGCCGCCGCCACCACCGGCAGCACGATCCACAGGATCTGGGTGACCCGCACCGCGCCCTGGTAGGGGACGCCGAACTGCAGGTAGATGCGGTCCATGGAGCCGGCGAAGAAGGGGACGGCGGCAAACGTGAACAGCCCCACCCCGAAGGCCGTGCGGCCGCGGGCGTCGCGCGGGCGCTGCAGCAGATTGTGGGCGTCCCGGTCGCCGGTCAGGCGGCGTTCGATCAGCGGCCATGCGTACAGCAGGCCGAACACCACCAGCGGGAACAGCGCCCCGCCCCAGAACGGGTTGGGCACGATGGTGTGGCCGCCGACTGTGGGCTCCCAGTTGGGCATCAGCCGCAGGGCGCCGATCAGCCAGCCCAGGTACCAGTCGGGCTGCGCGCCGTTCGCGCCCAGGTAGGGGTGGTATGGGCCCCACAGCCAGACCGGGTTGATCTGCACCAGCCCGCCGAGCGCGAACAGCCCCCCGCAGACGACGCACAGGAGTCCACCGAGCGCAGCGCGTAGGACGGCCACATGGGGGCGCCGACCACGTTCGCCTCGCGCGTTCCCCGGCCCTCGAACTGGGTGTGGTGAAGCATCGCCACGAATGCCAGATGCAATCCGATCAGCGCCGCAAGCACGACCGGCACGATGAACACGTGGGCGATGAAAAGCCGCGACTCGAAGGCGCTCGGTGCCCGGAAACGGCCCGTCCCACAGCCAGGTGGCCAGGGGCCCGCCGACGATCGGGATGGACATGGCGACCGACCAGCCGATGGCCAGCCCCATGCCCGACAGCAGGTCGTCCACCAGCGAGTAGCCCATGTATCCCTCGAGGACGCCCAGCAGCAGCAGCGTCAGGCCGATCCAGAAGGTCAGCTCGCGGGGCTTGCGGAACGCGCCGGTGAAGAACACCCGCAGCATGTGCACGGTGATCGAGGCGATGAACAGGTCGGCCGCCCAGTGGTGGGTCTGGCGCATCAGAAGGCCCGCCCGCACCTGCCAGGACAGCTGCAGGGTTGAGGCGTAGGCGGCGCTCATGCGCTGGCCCTCCAGCGGCGCGTACGGCCCGTGGTAGACCACCTGCCGGTAGGACGGGTCGAAGAAGAAGGCCAGGTAGACGCCCGTCACCACCAGCACCACGAAGCAGTAGAGCGCGATCTCGCCCCACATGAACGACCAGTGCTCGGGGAACACGTAGCGCAGCAGGCGGCGGGCCAGCGGCACCTGCCCTGTTCGCTGGTCGGCCGCGCGCACCGCGGCGGCGGCCCGCCCCCCGCCGGCGCTCATCCCCGGTCCACCCCGAACCAGGCCGGGCCGACGTCCCCCGACAGCGGCCCCGCCGCGTGCAGCGTGCCGTCCGCGGCGACGGCGATCGGAAGCTGCGGCAGCGGCCGTCCGGCCGGCCCGAACAGCACGGTGCCGCCGGTCTGCCACGTCGAACGTGGAGTAGTGGCAGGGGCAGACCAGCGCCGGCGTCGCGCTGTGGGCCGTGAACAGCGGGTAGCGCAGCATGGCCACCGCGCAGCCGGCATGGGTGCAGATCTTGGAGTAGGCCAGGATGCCGTGCGGCGCCCAGCCGCGGCGGGCGGCGGGCAGTTCGACCCGCGCCGGATCGATGCGCACGACCATCACCGGCGCGCCCATCTGGTCGATGTCGGCTCCGGCCGGGAACGCCGTCATGAACGACCCCAGCTCGAGCTGGTCGGCGCGGATCGGACGGCCGCGTTCGTCCACCAGGGCCAGCCCGCGGCGCCATGGCGAGGGGATCGATCGGCGCCCGATCCATGGCCCCAACGAGCTGGCGGCGGCGATCGCACTGGCCCCGATGCCGGCGACCGCAAAGCCGGCGGATGCCCACAGCAAGCGCCGCCGGCTGACCCCGCGGCCGGCAAAAGTGAGCAGCTCGACGGTCGACCGTTCCTCCTGCGGGTGCTCGACCGGCCGCCGCGGCTCGATCACGATCTCCTGGGGGACGACGCCCCGGCCGGCCACGATCAGCGCCGCGCCCACCAGGCCGAACGCCGCCCCCAGCGTCCCGCCCAGCCAGGGCGTCGAGTCGGTGCCCAGATAGGCCACCACAAACCCGATCCCGGCCACGCCCGCAAGCACCAGCAGGCCGGCCGTCACGGCCTCGGCCCGCCGGCTGTCGGGCACCCGCAGGAAGGTGGGGTCGTCCTGCTCCGAGCGCGGGCGGGCCTCGGGCGGAATCGGCTCGCCGTCCAGGAACGGCCGGCGAGGGAACGGCGGCTCCCTCACCGCTCGCTCCGCTGGCCGATCAGCCGGGTGACGACGAGCAGCGCCGGCAGCGCCAGCAGCCACACCACCATGCCCTCCGGCACCGGCCCGATGTGCCCGATCGCCCACCCGCCGCGGTCGGGCGGGGCCTTGACGTACTCCACGTAGCGGGCGATCGCGGCCAGGTCGGAGTTCGACAGCTCGCCAGGGCTGAACCGCGGCATCAGATAGGGCCCGGTCCGTGCGGCCTCGATCACCTGCCGGGGCGTGGTCTGGAGCAGCGACGGCACGAAGGCTCCGGTGACGATGCCGCCGCGGGCAGCGGACGAGTGGCAGCCCGCACAGTTGGCGGCGAACAGCGCCTGGCCGGCCGAGAGCGACGCGCCGGCGGTGGACACGTGCGGCACCGGCGGCCCGCCGAACGACCCGACGTAGGCGTCCAGGGCGGCGATCTGACCGGCCGAGTAGGCGGGCGTGCTGCGCTGCGGCTGCTGGGCCGGCGAGCTGAGCGGCATGCGGCCGGTGCTCAGGTAGAAGTCAGCCGCCTGTGCGCCCACCCCGCGCAGCGAGGGCGCCACCCCGCGCACTCCGCGGGCCTGGAATCCATGGCAGGAGCTGCACCCCGCGACGAACAGTGACCGGCCCTTCGCCACCAGCGTGGCCTGGTGGGCCGGGTCGGCTGACCCACCCGAGGCCCAGCCGGTGCCCAGTCCGGACCCCATCAGCAGCAGTACCGCCGCCAGCAGGCCGCCCATGCCCGCCGCCGTGACCGCCAGCCGCCGGATCATCCGGCCCGCTCCGTGAGCAGCGTCCGCCGGTGGTCGCGCTCGACCCAACGCCAAGCGGTGCTGAAGGCCGCCAGGCCCAGCGGCAGCGATCCGGCCAGCATGATCGCTCCCGCCCGCCGCTGGTCGTCCACGCCCTGCGCGGATGGACCGGTGTACTGGACGTGGGTCGAGAACATGAGCCAGATCCCCACCGCGTCCGACGCCGGCATGGCGGCCAGCAGGTAGCCGACCTGGGCCAGGGGATGCAGGCGGTGCAGCGGGTCGACCCCCACCAGCGGCCGCCAGAACAGCAGTGCCGCTCCGAACAGGGCCAGGTGCACGGCGGCGTGCACGGCGTCGTCGCGCTCCGCCAGGTCGTACACGGGGGTCAGGTAGACGATCGCCTGGACGGCCGGCAGCAGAGCCCAGGCGGCAACCGGGCTGGCCGCCCGGGCGATCGTGCGCGAACTGCGCAGGCGGGTCATCCGTCTGGCCGCCGAGGCCGGCAGCAGCCGCAGCGCCAGCGCCAGCGGCGAGCCGATCACGACCAGCGGCGCGGCCAGCATGGTCAGCGTCATGTGCTGCGCCATATGCGCTGCCTGCGAACGGTCGGCCAGCGCGTCGGCCGGCGGGCAGACGGCCGCTGCCGCCAGCACCAGCCCGCCGGCCAGGGACAGCGTTCTCGCACGTCTGGTCACGGTCCGGGATCCCTCCGCCGCAGCTCGCGCATGGCCAGCCCCTCGCGGACGACTCCGCCCAGCGCCGCCGCGGTCAGGCCCAGTCCGACCCACACCAGCCACACCCCCACCGCGCCTCCCAGCGCGGTCAGGCCCAGGGCGATCGCAAGCAGCGCGCTGGCCATGCTCTGGTCGGCCACCGGCCGGCGGGCCCGGTCGACACCCTCCGCCCGCCGGACGGCCAGGCCCAGCCCAAGCGCCAGCGACGCCGCTGCGGCTGCGGTGAGCAGGGCGGGGGCGAGGGCGGGCACCTGCACGCAGGTTGCGCTGGGGCAGGCCGCGCCGGACGCCGGCAGGCCGTATGACCACGCCCACAGGAGGGCCGCCGATGCCGCCAGCATGCAGCCCCAGACCAGCGGATAGAACCCCGGCCGCCTCATCCCTCAGCCTCCAGCCGCAGGTCGAGCAGGGGGGCGAAGGAGCCGATCTGCGGCAGATCGGTGAAGTTGTGCCGGGGCGGCGGCGAGCTCGTCCACCACTCCAGCGTGTGCGCCTGCCAGGGATCGTTGCCGGCCTCGACCGGATCCCGCAGCGATACCCACAGGTTGGCCAGGAACACCAGCATGGCCAGCGCGATCACCCCCGACCCGGCGGTGGACAGCATGTTCAGGCCCTCCCAGCCGGCCGAGCTGGGATAGTCGGCGACCCGCCGCACCATCCCGTCGTAGCCCAGGATGAACATGGGGAAGAAGGTCAGGTTCGTGCCGATCGTGAGCAGCACGAAGTGGGCCACCCCCAGCCGCTCGCGCAGCATCCGCCCGGTGACCTTGGGGAACCAGTAGTAGATGCCCGCGAACAGCCCGAACAGGCTGCCGGCGAACAGCGTGTAATGGAAGTGGGCGACGACAAAGAAGGTGTCGTTCAGGCTGTAGTCGATGGGCGGAGAGGCCAGCAGCACGCCGGTCAGGCCGCCGACCACGAACTGGATCAGGAAGGCCAGCGCGAACAGCATGGGCGTGGCCAGGCGCAGCGACCCGCCCCACATCGTGCCCACCAGGTCGAAGTACTCCACCCCCGCCGCGATCGCCAGGCTGGTGGACATGACCGCGAAGTACTCGTTGGCGGAACGGCCCGTGGTGTACAGGTGGTGGCCCCAGACGCTCATCGACAGCGTCGCGAAGGCCAGCAGCGACAGCACCATGGCCGGGTAGCCGAAGAACCGCTTGCGGCTGAACACGGCCACCACCTCGGCCACGCAGCCCAGGAAGGGGAAGAACATGACGTACACGTTGGGGTGGCCGTAGAACCAGAACAGGTTCAGGTAGACGCTGGGGTCGACGTTCACGCCGAAGTGCCGCTCGGCGTAGAGCAGCCCCATGGCCGCGATCAGGGCCGGGAACGAGACCACCGCCAGCAGGCAGGTGACCAGCTGCGTCCAGCAGAACACCGGCAGCCGCAGCATGCTCATACCGGGCGCCCGCCGCAGCAGGATGGTGGCCAGGACGACCCCCGCCAGCACCAACTGGCCGAGGTTGGCCACGGCCACGCCCAGGATCCACATGTCCATCCCGGTGCCCGGCGTGTAGGACGGCCCGGACAGGGGCAGCAGAGCGGTCCAGCCGTCCGGACCCGCGCCACCGGTGGTCAGGAAGCCCAGGTACATGACCAGCCCGCCGGCCGCCACCATCCACACACACCACAGGGTGAGCCGGGGGGCGATCAGGTCGGCGGCGCCGATCTGCAGGGGCACCAGATACACGCCCAGGGCCAGCGCCAGCGGCTGCATGACCAGGTACACCATGGTCGAGCCGTGCATCGTGAACAGCTCCGAGTACTCCTGGTGGGAGACGATCTGCATTCCCGGTTGTGCGAGCTCGGCCCGCACCACCAGCGCCAGCAGGCCGCCGATCAAGAAGAACGCCCCGCACATCCCGATCAACCGCAGGCCGACCGACTTGTGGTCGGTTCCGGCCACCAGTTCCAGCCACCCCCTGACCCGGGGCTCGGGCGGCGCCGCGGCGGGGGCTGCACCGGTCACGCTCATCCGGCGCGCTCCGTCTCCCGGGAGGCCAGCCAGCGGCCGAACGCGGCCGGTGCCAGCACCCGCACGTCGAACCGCATCTCGGAGTGATCCCAGCCGCAGAACTGGGCGCACTCGCCGAGCATCCGGCCTGGCGAGGGAAAGGTCAGCACGAACCGGTTGGTCGAGCCCGGGAAGGCGTACCGCTTGAAGCGCATGGATGGGATGAAGAAGCTGTGCAGGACATCCGCCGAGCGCAGGTCGAACTCCACCGGCTCACCGGCCGGCACCACCAGCGTGGCGAAGCGGGGATGGGAGGAGCCGACGCTGGCGCCGGTCTGCGCAACGCCCGTGCCCGGATAGGCGAACCGCCACTCCCACTGGAAGGCCGTCACCTGGACGCGCAGCGCCGGAGACGCGGCCAGCGCGTCGTCGCGGTTCTCGGTGCGGAAGGTCTCGACCAGCAGGCCGGCCACAACGACGGCGATCAGCACCAACCAGGCGGCCTCCAGCCGGGGCGCCGACCGCCGCTGCTGCGGCCACACGTCGGAGCGGCGGCGAAAGCGGGCCGCCGCCACCAGGATGGCCGCGGTCACCAGCAGCCCGACCGTCAGCGTGACGGCCAGATAGACATGCCACAGCGAGGCGAACTGCCGTGCCGTGTCGTGCGTGGCGATCGCGAGCATCGGTTCAGCCTCCGGTCCACACTGCCTCTACCCGGTGGTCGGCGGCGACAAACCACGACCGGGGCCAGACCCCGGTTCGGCACGTCCGGACGTCAGCTGCGCTCCGGGACGAACCTGACGTAGGCCTCCTGCAACACGTCGGCGGTGGCGCTCACGGTCAGCACCGAGGCGGCCGCCCGGGTCGCCCTGGGCGCGAACACCAGCCCCGACACAAACCCCAGGGCGATCCACTGGCCGAGGCAGAACGGGCACACGATCAGCTGCCCCACGGCCCGCGCCGGCCCGGTTCCGCGCGGCTCCTCCTCGACCTCGCCCGGCCTTCCCCGCCGCTGATAGCGGGTGAGCGGCGCCCGCAGCACCGACGTCACCCGGTCCTTGGCGATCAGCCGGGCCAGATGCTGGGTGGCCACACTCGCCAGCACCAGATCGGAGGTGCGCAGGCGGTCGGGCAGCCTGCCGCTGCGGGCCGCCCCGGCCAGGGCGCTTCCGCCGGCTGCGGTGAAGGCGGCGATCAGGCCGGCGTAGCCGGCCAGGGGGGCGTCGTGCCCCTGGTACTCCGCCTCCAGCGTCTGCAAGCGCTGCGCCACGGGTTGGGGTCTACCCCCCAGCCGGAGGGGCGAAACGCAGCTAGCGACGAGCCCGCAGGCCGCCCGCGACGAGGCCGCCGGCAACGGCAGCGGCGGCGGCCGCAAGGCCCCGGCGGTGGATGTTCGCCCAGTAGTTGCGCGACCGCGGCCTGGTGTTGTGGAAGCGGCCGTGGGCGCCGTGGTCGACCTCGTCGTCCAGCGGCTCGTACAGGTTGTCGGGACGGTCCGGCTGCTCGAGCTCGGGCGTCAGTTGGGCTGCGTAGCCGGTGCGCGCCAGGTAGCGGTCGGCGAGCGACGAGGCCAACCGGTTGGCCACGATCGCCTTCACCGCCGGGCCGCCCACCCACAGCTCCTTGCGCCGGTGCTGGGATGCCCACACGATCGCCCGGGCGGCCACCTCGGGCTGGAAGATCGGCGGCACCGGCTGCGGCCGGTTGGGCATGCGGTTGCGGCTCCAGTCGAACTGCGGTGAGTTGATGGCCGGCAGCTGGACCATGGTCACGTGGACGTTGCTGCGATCGTGCAGCAGCTCGCAGCGAAGCGACTCGGTGAACCCCTGGATTGCGTGCTTCGCACCGCAGTAGGGGGCCTGCAGCGGGATCGCCCGGTAGGCCAGCGCCGAGCCGACCTGGACGATGGCGCCCCGGTCGCGCGGCAGCATGTGGCGGAGGGCGGCCAGCGTGCCGTACACGGTGCCCAGGTAGGTGACCTCGGTGGAGCGCCGGTACTCCGAGGCGGCGATGTCCTTGAGAGGGGAGAAGACCGTCGCGGTGGCGTTGTTCACCCACACGTCGATTGGGCCCAGCTCACGCTCAACCTGGTCGGCGGCGCGTTCCACCGCCTCCGGATCGCCGACATCGACCGGCAGCGCCAGCGGCTCCCCGCCGGCCGCGCGCACGTCCTCGGCGGCGCCTTCCAGCCCGGCCTGGCCGCGGGCGATCAGCGCCACCTTGCAGCCGTGAGCCGCGAACGCCTCGGCGACGGCCCGGCCTACGCCCGCGGAGGCGCCGGTGACGACCACCACGCCGCCGGCCGCGGGCTGCCGATGTGTGCGCACGGTCATCCGCAGTGGATACCCCGACCCAGCCGCGTTTGAACGCGCTTCGGCGAGGGAATGATGATGCACGACGGGAATGCCGCGGTGCCAGCCAGCGCGCTGGCCGAGGCCGCCCCGCCGACACCGGTTATGCAGACTCGAGGTGGACGGCTCTTGGCGGACGCGGCAGGAGTGTGGTGCCCGGCACATGGGGCCGGGCACCACACCCACACGAGATGAGCGGCTCGGGTTTGAAACCCGGCGGACGCGGGTAGATACCCCAGTCGATCTTGGACTTGCCGGGCGTTCACGTATCCAGCGACGGTACGTCGGTCGCGGTGATCGCCGCGGCCTTCGTTGGCGCTGCCCTGCTCTCGCGCTTCTCCGATCGCCTGGCCCGCCGCCTGGTGGGTTGGTCGGAGCGGCGCACGCCGGACGCCGAGGGCGCCTCGACCGGCGTCATCCGCGGCCTGCGCCGGCGCGAGACGGCGGTGTCGCTGGTGCAGACGACCGTCCGCTACGTCGCCTTCGGCACAGCCCTGGCCGTCGCCCTCACCCGGTTGGCCAGCGGCACCGTCACCACCATCGCCGGCGCCTCGGTGATCGTGGTGCTGGTCGGCTTCGCCGGCCAGCGTTTCCTGACCGACCTGCTGGCCGGGCTGTTCATGTTCTTCGAGGGCTGGTTCAACGTCGGCGACACCATCGTGATCGAACCCTGGGGCCTGACCGGGGTGGTGGAGGAGATGTCGCTGCGGGCCACCAAGCTGCGCTCGTTGGGCGGCGATGTGCTCCGCGTCAACAACTCCCAGGTGCTCGGGTTGCGGCTGCTGCCGCGGGCCGCCCGGGAGGTTCAGATCGAGGCCTTCTTCACCGATGAGGGAGCGGCTCGGCGGGTGTTCGCCGACATCGTCCGGATCGTCCCGGTGGGTCCGACCAACTTCGTCCGCGCGCCCTGGCTGAAGCGCATCGACACGCTGGGCGAGGACGTTGTGCGGCTGACTGCCGGCGCGTTCGTGCCACCCGGACGCGAGTGGCTGGCCGACGACCTGGTGGCCAGCCTGATGCGAGAGCGCTCGAACGGCGAACTGCTGCACGGTCCGGTGGTGACCGAGTTCGACTCGCAGGCCTCGGCCCGCTACGGACGCTCGTCGATCCTGCTCAGCGATCGCGAGTCGCCGGACGCGGATCGCGAGTCGGACGCGGCCTGATCCCGCCCCGGAGCGGCCAGGCGATCGCTGAAGCGCATGCGCACGTGAGTTCCGCCGCCGGGCGGCCGGTCGATCTGCACGGAGTCGGCCAGCATGGCCATCATCGGCAGGCCCACGCCCAAGCCGGGGCTGTCCAGCCGCGGACTCATCCCCACGCCCTCGTCGCGGACCTCGACCACGACCTGCCCCTCCACCTGCTCGGCCCGCACCTCGAACTCACCCGGACCATCCGGGTAGGCGTGGGTGACGGCATTCGCGCAGGCCTCGTTGACAGCCAGCACGACCTCCTCGCGGCGATCTCTGGCCATCTCCAACTCCTCGAGAAACTCGCGCAGCGCCTGCCGCGTGGTGGGCACGCTCGCGGGTACTGCAGGGAGGCGAAGCTCAAAGCTTCGATGGCTCATAGCCATCGGATGTGTACCCCACCGGGGTCGACCCCTAACGACCGGCCCAGCGGGTCCGTGCCGGGCCGGTCGCGGTGACCCACGGTTAGGGGGTCAGGTCGTCGGGGGGAGGCAGGGTCTGCCCCGGGCGAGGACGCCGGCGGTGATCCTTCCACCATCGATCCCACCGGTTGGGCGCGATCATCCATCCGATCAGCCCGCCCAGCACCGCCCCAAGCACCGCCAGCGCGATGAGCCCGGTGACGACGGTCGTCGCGGAGGCATACCAGCCCCAAACGAGCGTCGGCAGATTGAGGACGATCGCGCCCACCAGCGCACCCCATGCGACCTGAGTGCGCATCGTGTGATGTGTCAGGCTGCTTGTCATGGGTGCTCGCTTCCCTGCCCAAGCCGGCTCGAAACGTCATCTCGGCGATGTTTGCGCGCGACGTACTTGGGGTAGCCCAAGCCTGTCATTCAGCGAAGGAGCAGATCATGGGTTTGGGAGTTTCAATCGTTCTCATCGCCGCCGGAGCGATCCTGCGGTTCGCGGTTTCCCTGCACACCAGGATCTCCGGCACCGCGGTGGACTGGTATACGGTCGGCGACATCCTGATGGTGGTCGGGGTGCTCGGGTTTCTGGGCGGGCTGGCGTTGATGGCGTCAGCCTCGCGGCGAAGCACCACGACCGTGGTTGACCGTCGCGATCCGACCGTGAATCCGTAACCCACCCGTTCGTCGCGCCCCGGCTGCAGGCTTGGTCTGCTCTGGGATCGCGTATCTCCGGTACGCTTCACCAGATGGCGGAGATGCTGGATTCCGAGCAGGCTCAGGCCGGCGTCGAGATCGTGGTGGTGCGGGGCGAGCACGACCTGGCGACGGCTGGCGAGTTGCGCAGTTCGATCGAGGCGGCAACCGGCCGTGCGACCGGCGTGGTGGTCGATCTGACCCAGGCGACGTTCATCGATTCGGCCGTGCTGCAGGTGCTGCTGTCCGGGCGCGATCGGGCGGACGAGGCCGGCATCGGGTACGTGATCGCGCTCGGCGAGGGCACCGGGCATGCCGTCAAGCGGCTGCTCGAACTGACCGGCCTGGATCGGCGGCTGCCGCTGGCGGACAGCCGCCAGGCTGCGGTCGAAGCTGCGCTGCCGCGCCCACCCGCGCCCTGAGCCGCCAGGGGTTCAGGCGGCGTCGGGTTGCAGCACAGCCTGCATCTCGGCCAGCGCGCGGCGCAGCAGCCGCGACACGTGCATCTGGCTGATGCCCAGCTGATACGCGATCTCCGACTGGGTTTGGTCGTGCAGGAAGCGCAGGGCCACGATCTGGCGCGACCGCGGGTCGAGCACGTCGATCGCCTTCCGCAGCGCCTCGCGGTCGAGCGCGCGGTCGAAGCCCTCATCGATCACCTCGAGTGCGCGTTCCCCGGCGCCCGACTCGTTCTCGTCGGCTGAGCCGTCCAGGAGCGGTTCGGCGGAGTAGGCACGGCGGGCGTCGATGGCCGCCTCGATGTCCTCGACGCTCTCGCCCAACTCTGCGGCCAACTCGGGGACTGTCGGATTGCGCCCAAGCCGGTGCGCCATGTCCTCGCGGGCCGCCTTCACCCGCCGGCCCAACTCCTGCAGCGGGCGGGGCACGTGCACAGCCCAGCCGCGGTCGCGGAAGAGGTGCATGATCTCGCCCTCGATCGTGCGTGCCGCGTAGGCTCGCAGCGGCACACCGCGGCTGGCGTCGTACCGGTCGACGGCCTGAATCAGACCCAGATACCCGGTCTGCAGGAGGTCGTCATGCGCCATCCCTCGCCCGGCGTAGCGGCGCGCGATCGAGCGCACCAGCGACGTGTGGCGCAGGATCAGCGCCTCCCGCTCGCGCTCGGACCGCTCACGGCCGGTGGCTGACTCATCGGTCGACGGTGTCACGGCTCGCTGCATTCGTGGATCCCCCCGGAGGTTGGTTGCAGCCTGTATGTGCGCACAACCAGCGCCCGTGAAACATCCCGGGTGCTACACCGTGCGCAGCGTCGGCGGTGCCAGCCGCAGGCGCAGGGCGTCGTCCGAGACCGCGCTCGCGCCCAGGTCGTCCATCATTTTCGCGGCCGCTGGCGGCCACCCGCCCGGTCGCAGCAACTCCACCGTGGCGCCGTCCTGCTCGACCGTCGCCGTGACCGTGACCGGGCTTCCGGCGGCCGCCACGGCCGCCTGCACCGCGCGCCCCGCCCGGTCGGCGGCCAGCGGCCCCAGGCCGCCGGCCAGCGCCGCCCAGGCGGCAAGTCCGCGGGCCACTGCGGCGCCGCGGTCGGGATCGAGGATCTCCAGCCGGGCAGTAGGCTGCACCGGTGACCCGCCCCTACCCGCTCGCCGAGCCGGTCGCCCGGCTGACGGTTCGCGCCCAACCCGACGCGCTGTCGCTGTGCCGGCACGCGCTGGCCGGCGCGCTGACCGAGGTGGCCGTCGACGAGGACGCCGTCGAGGACCTGAAGCTGGTGCTGTCGGAGCTGTGCAAGAACTCGATCGAGCACGCATACGCCGGGGCCGAGGGTGTCATCGATATCGAGTTTCGCATATCGCCCGAAGAGTTCGTGACGGCTGTCCGTGACCATGGCCGGGGGGTGGCGGACGGCGCCAGCCGCGGCACAGGCTGGACGGCGCTGGCCTCGCTGACGTCGCGGTACACGATCGAGGCCGGGGAGTCGGGCGGCACGCTGATCACGTTCGCCCGGTCGCTGTGACGACCGACATGAGCACTGCGGTTCTGCGATCATCGCAGCCGATGGACAGCTCGGAGCTGATGGAGCAGGTGCGGCGGGCGTTCGTCGCTCGCGATGCCGATCTGCTGGCGTCGCTCATGCACCCCGAGGTGGAGCTGCATCTGGTCAGCTCGCCGCAGCCGATCGTCGGCCGCGAGGCGGCCCGCCAGTGGTACCAGGACGCGTTCACCAACCGGCTGCGGTTCGAGGCCGATGCCGCCGGCCAGTTGCAGGATGACGGCTCCTTCCTGATGCGCGGCCGGCTGAGCTGGTTCGGGCCGGGCGGCGGTTCGGACCGCGAGGGCAGCTGGGTGATCACCTTCCGCGACGGATTGGTCGCATCCATCCGCTCGGTCGAGTCGCCACCCGCCTGACCCGGACCGGGTTTGGGATCGGGCCTGGCCGGGCACCCCCGAAGCGACAGCGCGGAAAGGGGGTTCCCGATGAGCGTCCCCGCACAGACTCACGAGTTGGCCTCGGCCAGCCGGCCGCCTCGGCGGCCACCACACCTCGTGCTCGGCCTGATCGTTGGCGCCGTGGTTGGGTTCACGATCGGCGCCGTGCTGGTGCTGGTGGTGAACGATCGCAGCCTGACCGGCAGTCGCGACGAGCTCCTGACCTACATCTTCGGCCTGCCCGGCCTGCTCAGCGTGCCCGGCGCTGTGTTCGGCGCCTTCAGCTCGATCGCCCGCTACGCCGACGACGCCGACACGCCGGTGCGGGTGGATGAGCAGGGCCACGCTGTGGTCGACCCCGAGTCGGCGTCGTCCACCGCGCAGCCGGACGACCCGGACGCGGCGCGCCGGGCCGTGCACGCCGGGCCGCGCGCCTGACAGCGGGCTACGGCCGTTCGGGCCGGGGGTCGCGGCCGCTGCGGCGCAGAGCGATCCCGCCCAGCGTCTCCAGCACGACACGCTGCGCAGCCATTGCCGTGACCGCGGCGTGGTCGTAGGGCGGTGACACCTCGACCACGTCCATGCAGCACAGGTCGAGTTGGCAGGCCACCGTGCGCACCGCCCACAACAGTTCGCGGGTGAGCAGGCCGCCGGGCTCGGCCGTGCCGGTTCCCGGCGCCTGACCGGGGTCGAGCACGTCCACGTCGACCGTCAGGTAGGTGCGGGGCGCGCGGCTGCGGGCGTGCCCGATGGCGTCCCCGACGACCGCGGCGATGCCGCGCTCGACCACCTCACCCATCGTGTGCCAGCGGAAGCCCTGCTCGCGCATCCACTGGAAGTCCTCGGGAAACGGCCACGCTCCCCGCAGCCCGATCTGGACGATGTTGGCGCCCAGCAGATGCCCGTCCACGACCGCCTTGTGGAAGGGCACGCCGTGCGGCGCCTCGCCCTCGTAGCTGCCGGTGTCGGCGTGGGTGTCGAAGTGCACAACCGAGAAGCCGTCCGGCCCATGGTGGTCGGCCAGCGCAGCCAGCACCGGGGTGGAGAGGGAGTGATCGCCGCCCAGCACAATCGGCACGGCGCCCGCCGCCAGCACCTCCCCGACCGCCTGTCGCAGCGCCCGATGCGAGTGGGCCAGGTCGGCCGAGCGCACGTCCACGTCGCCGTAGTCGACGATGTCCAGTTCGGCCATGGGGTCGATCCCAAGTTCCATGTTGGGTCGGTTGATCGGCGAGCCGACATCCTCGGCGGCGCGGATGGCGCGCGGGCCGAAGCGCGTGCCCGGCCGGTAGGAGACGCCCTCGTCGAACGGCGCCCCCACGATGGCCACGTCGGCCCCGGCCAGGCCCTCCGCCGACAGCGCCAGCGGGACGCGGGCAAAACCCAGCCCGACGCCGGCGTAGCCGGTCTCGTCGGGTCGGTTGGGGGTCAGCCGGTGCGGGTTGTCGGGCATGCGGAGGCCGATGATACGGTGCGCGGCCGGCATGCCGGCGGGGATATGGTGTCGCGGCTCGTGGATGGCTCGACCAAAGGCTTTCGGTTCGCTCCGGCGCGTCCACCGGCCGTGGCTCTGAACGGCATGGTCGCGGCCAGCCAGGGCCTGGCCACCCGGGCCGGCCTGCGCATGCTGGAGCGTGGCGGCAACGCCATGGACGCGGCCCTGGCGGCGGCCGCCATGCTGACCGTGACCGAGCCCATGTCCACCGGCATCGGGGGCGACGTCTTTGCGATCGTGTGGCGGGACAGGCAGGTGGCGGGGCTGGACGGCGCCGGGCCGGCACCGGCCTGGGTGGACGATCCGCAGCAGGTGGCCGAGGCCGGGCCGCGGTCGGTGGACGTGCCCGGGGCGGCGCACGGCTGGGGCGCGCTGGCCGAGCGGTTCGGCCGGCTGGGACTGGACGCCTGCCTGGCCGACGCCATCGACGCGGCCGAGGGTGGGTTCGCGCTGGGAGTGCACGCGGCCGGCTACTGGGCCGGGTCGGATCGGACGCCCGCGGAGTGGCTGCCGGCCCCCGCACCGGCTGACCGCGTGTGCTTTCCGGACATGGCCCGGACGTTGCGCGCGATCGCCGAGCGCGGCCCCGACGCGATCTACCGCGGGCCGGTCGCGCAGGCCATCGCCGCAGCATCGTGGCTGACGGAGGCCGACCTGGCCGGGCACGCGTCGCGCTGGGTGGAGCCGCTGGAGATCGCCCACCGCGGCTTGCGCGTGCTGGAGCTGCCGCCGCCCACCCAGGGGGTGGCGGCGCTCGAGGCGCTGGGGTTGATGGAGCACCTCGAGGACGGACTGGCCGGGCGCGTGCAGGCTGTCCGGCTGGCGCTCGAGGACGCCTCCCAGTACGTGCGCGATGGCGCCGATGTGAGTTTCCTGCTGGAGCCGGAGCGGCTTCGCGCCCGTGCTCTGGACGCGGCCGGCGCGGCCTCCGAGCCGGCGGGCGGCACCGTGTACCTGTGCGCGGTGGACGCCGACCGGATGGCCGTGTCGCTGATCCAGAGCCTCTACTACGGCTTTGGGTCGGGCGTGCTGGTGCCGGGTACGGGCATCGTCCTCAACAACCGCGCCTCCTGCTTTGCGGTGAACGGCGCGGTCGAGCCCGGCCGGCGGCCGTATCACACGATCATCCCCGGCATGCTGCTGGGCGAGGACCGCTCGCTGGTCGGTCCCTTCGGAGTGATGGGCGGCTTCATCCAGGCCCAGGCGCACCTCCAGTTCGTGACCGCGGCGCTGGACAACGACATGGATCCGCAGGCCGGCCTCGACCATCCCCGGTTCAGAGTGGAGGGCCGCTCGCTGCACCTGGAGCCCGGGCTGTGGGACGAGGCCGACGCCCTTCGCGCCGCCACGGGGCTCGAGCCGGTGGCCAGCCCTGACGTCACGGAGTTCGGCGGCGGCCAGGCCATCTTCTGCCGCGGCGACGGGCTGGTGGGCGGCTCGGACGCCCGCAAGGACGGCTACGCGGCCGGGCTGTGAGTCATAGGATCGGCTGATGCGCGACTACCAGCCGGGGATGAGCTTCGACGAGGATGCGGCCGCCATCTACGACGACGAGCCGCGGGGCGACGAGCGAATTGCGGTCGACTTCCTGGCCGAACTGGCCGGGGATGGGCCGGCGCTCGAGCTGGCCATCGGCACCGGCCGGATCGCGCTTCCACTGGCTGCCCGAGGGATCCGCGTGGACGGCATCGACATCGCCCCGGCGATGGTCGCAAGGCTGCGGGCCAAGCCTGGCGGAGACGCCATCTCCGTCACCATGGGCGACTTCTCCGAGGTGCCTGTTGAGGGCAGCTACCGGCTGATCTACATCGTCTACAACACGATCTTCAACCTGCTCTCGCAGGATCAGCAGGTTGCCTGCTTCCAGAACGTGGCCTCCCACCTGACCGACGACGGCGTGTTCGTGGTGGAGGCGCTGGTGCCGGCCTCGCTCGTCCGCCTGCGAGACAACCAGTACGTGGACGCGGAGGCGGTCGAGGTCGACCACGTGTGGCTGGACGTCGCCCGCCACGATCCGGTCGGCCAACTGCTGCATGAGACGCATGTGCGGCTGTCGGCGGAGGGCACCCGTCTGTACCCGATCGTCACCCGCTACATCTGGCCCAGCGAACTCGACCTGATGGCCCGCATCGCCGGGCTGCGGCTGCGCGAGCGGTGGGCCTGGTGGGAGCGCGAGCCGTTCACCGGCTCGAGCGACCGCCACGTGTCGGTCTACGGCCGCTGAGCGGCGGCGGCTTGCAGTTCCGCCACCGCCCGCGTGAGAGAGTCGAGCACCCGCGTCTCCGGTACCGGCACACCGACCAGGCCGGCGATCTCGATCACGGCGCCGGTCATGCAGTCCAGTTCCAGCCGTTTTCCGGCCTCCAGGTCCTGCAGCATCGAGGTCTTGTGCTCGCCCACGTTGAGGGCGGCTGCCAGCCGGCGCTCGATGGAAAGTGGCAGCTCGAAGCCCAGCGCCCCCGCGACGGCGGCGCACTCCTCCATCACCCGCGTGGCCAGCGCCGTCGCATGCGGCGAGCCCGCCAGCGCGCCCAGCGTGCAGCCGGTGACGGCGGTGAGCGGGTTGAGGGCGGCGTTTCCGACCAGCTTCAGCCAGATCTGCTGGCGCAGGTTGGGATCGAAGGGGGCGCGCAGGCCACCGGCCTTGAAGGCCTGCGCGATCTGGTCGCAGCGCTCGGTCTGCGCGCCGTCCGGCGTGCCGAGCGAGAACCGGGTGCCCTCCAGGTGCCGCACCACTCCGGGGGCCTCCAGCTCGGTCGCGCAGTAGACGACCGAGCCCACCACGCGCGCTGCCGGGAAGGCGGCGGCGATGCCGCCGCCGGGGTCGACGCTCTCCAGCGTGCGGCCGTCCAGGCCGCCGCCGTGGCCCTGGAAGTACCACCAGGGGATGCCGTTCTGGGCCGCCGTGACGACGGCGTCCGGCCCCAGCAGCGGGCCGAGCACCGGGGCCAGCTCGGGCAGGCTGTAGGCCTTCAGGCCCAGCAGCACGACGTCCGCGCCGGCCACCGCCGCCATGTCTTCGGTGGCCGCCGGGTGGGCCTCGAAGTCTCCGGCCGGGCTGTGCACGCGCACTCCCCGCTCGACCATCGCCTGCAGGTGGGGGCCGCGGGCGATCAGGGTCACGTCGGCCCCGCCCCTGGACAGGCAGGCGCCCACGTAGGCGCCGATCGCGCCGGCTCCGACGACGGCGAATCTCATGCCGCCGATCATGCCGGATTTGCGCGCGCGGTATAGTCGGCCTGCCCGGGATGTGCCCGGGCGGTACGCACGTCAGCGAAGCCGGTTTGAACCCGGCGCTGTCCCGCAACTGTGACGCCCCGTGCGCGGGGACGAGCCAGGTCGCCTACGTCGTGCCGACGGATCGGTTCTCGGTTGAAGAGCCTCACGTGCGGCCAAAGCCGTCGCTCTTCATCCTCCGAGAAGGTGACAGGAGGATGGTTATGTGGTCTCTCAGAAGCCTGGCCGCGGTGGTCGGCCTGGCCGCCGCCTGTGCGGCCTGCGGATCGGCGTCGAGCACGCCGCCAGCGCCGCCGCCGCCGGCGTCCAGCGTGGCGGCCAAGCCGGCCTTTCCGGTCACGCTGACGGCGTCCAACGGCGCCGTGCGGATCGCCAGCCGGCCGGCCCATATCGTCTCGCTCTCGCCCACAGCGACCGAGATGCTGTTTGCGATCGGCGCCGGCCCGCAGGTGGTGGCGGTGGACTCCGACTCCGACTATCCGGCCAGCGCGCCCAAGACCTCGCTCAGCGGCTTTCAGCCCAACGTCGAGGCGATCGCCGGCTACAGCCCCGACCTGGTGGTGGCGTCGAATGACCCGGGCGGGCTGGCCAAGTCGCTGAACGCGCTCAAGATCCCGGTGCTGCTGGAGCCGGCGGCCGGCAAGCTGGCCGACACCTATGCCCAGCTCGAGCAACTCGGCACCGCCACCGGGCATGCCGCGCAGGCGGCCACGGTGGTGTCCCGCATGCGCTCCCAGATCGCCAGCATCGTCGCCTCGGTGCCCAAGCCAACGTCAAGACTCTCGGTCTACGACGAGCTGGACAACACCTACTACTCGGTCACCTCATCGACCTTCGTCGGCAGCGTGTTCAAGACCTTCGGCCTGCGCAACATCGCCGACAAGGCCAAGGACGCCGGCAGCGGGTACCCGCAGCTGTCGTCGGAGTACATCGTGGCGGCCGATCCCGACCTGATCTTCCTGTCCGACACCATCTGCTGCCACCAGTCGGCCGCCACGGTCGCCGCCCGACCCGGCTGGAGCCACATCGCGGCCGTCACCCACCACCAGGTGGTGCGAGTAAACGACGACATCGCCTCGCGCTGGGGGTCGCGCATCGTGGCCCTCTACCGGATCGTCGCCAAGCACGTGCTGCAGGCCGAGAAAGCCGGGTGAAGCGGTAGATGGCAAGCCAGGCGCTCGCCCCCGACGCCGAGCTGGCCCAGGCCCGCTGCCCGCATGCGGGTGACATCGGCTGGCGGTGGATGAGCGGGTGCCTGGCCGTGCTGGCCGTGGCGGTGCTGCTGGGTGTGGCGTTGGGGCCGGTGTCGCTGCCGCTGGATGGCACGCTCGAGGATCTGGCCTCGCACCTGCCGCTGCTGCACGTGCACTCGCCGCTCTCGCCCACCGACTCGGCCATCGTGTGGCAGATCCGGGTGCCTCGGGTGGTGCTGGGGGCGATCGTCGGCGCCATGCTGGCGCTGGCCGGCGCCACCTATCAGGCCGTGTTCCGAAACCCGCTGGCCGACCCCTATCTGCTGGGCACGGCGTCGGGAGCCGAACTGGGGGCCACCGTCGCCATCGCCTACGCGCCCGCCCACACCATCCTGGGCGCCAATGTCATCCAGCTGTCCGCCTTCATCGGCGCCATCGCGGCGGTCGCGGCCACCTACGCCCTGGGCAGCTCGGTGGGCATGGGCCGCAGCCCGGCGGCGCTGATCCTGGCGGGCGTCGCGATCGCCTCGCTGGTGACCGCCATCGAGACCTATGTCGAGCAGACCGAGCCGACCACCGTGCGCCAGGTTTTCTCGTGGATCCTGGGCCGGCTGGGCACGGCCGGGTGGAGCGGGGTCGAGCTCGCGCTGCCCTACGTGGTGGTGTGCGCCGGGGTGATCCTGGCCCACCGCCGGGTGCTGGACGTGATGGTGCTGGGCGACGACGAGGCCGCCAGCCTGGGCGTCGCGGTCGGCCGCACGCGGCTGATCCTGATAGCCGCCGCCACCATCGGCACCGCCGCGGTGATCTCGGTCAGCGGCACCATCGGCTTCGTCGGCATCATCGTCCCCCACACCGTGCGGCTGATGCGCGGCGGCTCCTACCGCGTGATCATCCCGCTGTCGATGATTCTGGGCGGTGCCCTGCTGGTGCTGGCCGACCTGATCGCGCGCACCGTGGTCGCCCCTGCGGAACTGCCGATCGGCGTCATCACAGCGTTCCTGGGCGCGCCCTTCTTCCTGTTCATCCTGCGCCGCAGCCGGTCGGTGATCGCGTGAGCACGGTGGCCCTGGAGAAGGTGTCGGTGAGCGCCGGCGCCGTCACGATTCTGCGCGACCTCGACCTGGACGTCGCCCAGGGCGAGTGGCTGGCCCTGATCGGCCCCAACGGCGCAGGCAAGACGACGGCCCTGCGCACGGTGGCGGGGCTTGTCCGGCACCAGGGCCGGGTGGTGATCGATGGCGTGCCGCTGCAGCAGCTCGGCCGCAGGGCGCTGGCCCGGGCGGTGGCGATGGTGCCGCAGGTTCCGGTGCTGCCGCCGGCCATGACTGTCTCTCAATACGTGCTCTTGGGCCGCACCCCGCACCTGGGCTACACCGGCCGGGAGGGCCGCCGCGACCGCGACCTGGTGGCCGAGACGCTGGAGCGGCTGGACGCCCACGACCTGGCCGGCAGACAGCTGGGATACCTGAGCGGCGGTGAGCGGCAGCGGGTGGTGATCGCCCGGGCGCTGGTGCAGCGGGCTCGCATCGTGCTGCTGGACGAGCCGACCAGCGCGCTTGACGTCGGCCACCAGCAGGAGGTGCTGGAGCTGGTGTCGGCGCTTCGCCGCGACGAGCGCCTGACCGTGATCTCGGCCATGCACGACCTGACCCTGGCCGGCCAGTTCGCAGACCGGGTGGTGCTGCTGGCCGGCGGCCGCTCGATCGTGGCGGGACCGCCCCGCGAAGTGCTGACCGCCGATGCCATCAACCTGCACTACCGGGCGTCGGTGCGGGTGCTGTCCGACGGCGACCGCAGTGTGGTCGTGCCCACCCGGCGCGAGCCCGAGCCGGCCGCCGAACGCCCCGTGCCGGTGCCTGTGGAGGCGCCGGCCGAGCGCCCGCGGCGGCGGGCCAGCTCGCTGGTTTTGGTCAACACCGGCGACGGCAAGGGCAAGTCCACGGCCGCCTTCGGCATCGTCATGCGCTCGGTGGCCCGCGACTGGCGTGTGATCGTGATCCAGTTCATCAAGTCCGGCCGCTGGAAGACCGGCGAGGAGAAGGTGTGCCGGCAGCTGGGCGTGGAGTGGTGGTCGATCGGCGACGGCTTCACCTGGGAGTCCAGCGACCTGTCCGAGACCGAGATGGTGGCCCGCGCGGCCTGGCAGAGCGCGCAGGCCGCGATCGCCTCGGGCGCCTACGACCTGGTCATGCTGGATGAGCTCACCTACCCGATCAACTGGGGCTGGCTGGACGTGGATGAGGTGGTGCGCACGGTGCGCGAGCGCCCGCCGCGGGTGAACGTGGTGATCACCGGGCGCGACGCGCCGCGGGCGCTGCTCGAGGCCTCCGACACGGCAACCGAGATGGTCAAGCTGCGGCACGCCTACGACACCGGCGTGATCGCCCGCCGGGGGATCGACTTCTGATGGCCCTGGTGCTGCTGACCGGGGGCGTTCGCTGCGGCAAGTCGCGGCTGGCCGTGCAGCTCGCAGCCGACTCCGGGCGCGAGGTGGTGTTCATCGCCACCGGCCGCGAGACCGATCCCGACATGGCCGCCCGCATCCAGGCCCATCGCGACGGGCGCCCGCCGGGCTGGCGGACGGTCGAGGAGCAGGTGGCCGTGGCCGACCAGGTGCAGGCGGCTCCAGTCGAGAGCTGCCTGGTGGTGGACTGCCTCGGCCTGTGGGTGGCCAACCTGATGCTGGCCGAGATGTCGGAGGCGGACGTGGTGGCCGAGGCGGGGCGGCTGGCCCAGGCGCTGTCCGGCCGCCCGGCGGCCATCGTGGTGACCAACGAGGTGGGCATGGGCGTGCATCCGCAGACCCCTGCGGGGCGCGCCTTCCGCGACCAACTGGGCCGGGTCAACTCGGTTGTGGCGGCGGCCGCAGACGACGCCTATCTGGTGGTCGCCGGGCGCCTGCTGCCGTTGCTCGAGCCCTCCTCCGTCCTCGCAGAGGCGGGCCGTGAGTAGCCTCGAGCGGCCGCCGCTTCCGCCCGGCTTCGACGACTCGCGAGCCCGCGAGCGGCGCGCCGATCCGGCCGGCTGGCGGTTTGCCGGCGCTGAGCTGGACGCGGTCTGGCGGGTCATCCAGGAGCGCCGCGACATCCGCCGCTTCCGCCCCGATCCGCTGCCCGACGGGCTGCTCGAGCGGCTGCTGGAGGCGGCCCACAGCGCGCCCTCCGTGGGATTGATGCAGCCATGGCGGTTCGTGGTCGTGCGCTCCGACGACACCAAGGCGGCCATGCAGGCGCTGGCCCACCGCGAGCGGCTGGCCCAGGCCGACCGCTTCGACCAGCGCGCGCTGGAGTTCCTGGCGCTCAAGATCGAGGGCATCCGCGAGGCGCCGGTCAACCTGTGCGTGTGCTGCGACCGCGACACCGGTGGGCGCGAGGTGCTGGGCCGCGGCAGCATCCCCGACACAGACCTGTACAGCACCGCCTGCGCGATCCAGAACCTGTGGCTGGCCGCCCGCGCCGAGGGGGTGGGGGTGGGCTGGGTGTCGTTCTACCAGCCGCAGGACGTGCGCGAGCTGCTGGGGCTGCCCGAGCATGTGGTACCCGTCGCCTGGCTGTGCATCGGCTACCCCGACGAGCGGCCCTCGCGGCCCGGCCTGGAGGCCGCCGGCTGGGAGCGCCGGCAGGCGCTGGCCGGCTTCATCCACCACGAGCGCTGGGGCGAGCGAGCGCCCGGCCCGGCCGTCCTCCAACCGGAGACGCCGGCAGTCGCTGCGGGCCATGCGCCGGCGCCTGCCTGGTGGGCAGGGCTGGCTGCTGGGCTGCGCCCCGGGCAGGCCGAGGCTGCGGTGGCCGCCCGCGACGTCTCCGACGAGCTGGTCAAACCGGCGGGCAGCCTGGGCGCGCTGGAGACGCTGGTGGAGCGGTGGGCGCAGGCCATTGGCGGAGCCCCGCCGCCCGTGCCGCGGCCGGCCGTGCTGGTGCTGGCCGCAGACCACGGGGTGGCGGCCCGCGGCGCCAGCCTCTTCCCCTCCCGGGTGTCGGCCCAGGTGGCCGCGGCTGCGGCCCGCGGCGAGACCGCCATCGGGGTGCTGGCTCGGACGCTGGGAGCGCCGCTTGCGGTGGCGGACATCGGCCTTCGAGGAGCTCGCCCGCCCGGCCTGGTGGATGTCAGGGTGGCCGACGGGACGGCCGACATCAGCCGCGGCCCGGCCATGTCCCAGGCCGAGCTGGAGGCGGCGGTGGCGGCCGGGTACCGGCTTGCCGCAGAACTCGCCCAGGATGCCGACGTGGTCTGCCTGGGCGAGATCGGGATCGGCAACACGACCGCCGCTGCAGCCCTTCTGGCGGCGCTGACGGGGCTGCCGGCCGAGCGCGTGTGCGGCCGCGGGACAGGACTGGATGCGCAGGGGGTGTCCCGCAAGCGGGAGCTCGTGAGCGAGGCGCTTGACTGGAACCAACCCGACCGGTCGCGCCCGCTGGACTGCCTGCGACTGGTCGGCGGGCTGGAGCTGGCGGGCCTGGTCGGCGCTGTCCTGGCCGTGGCCAAGGCGGGCCGGCTGGTCCTGCTGGACGGGTTCGCGGTGGGGGTGGCGGGGTTGGTGGCGGCCCGAATGGAGCCGGCCGTGCGCGACTACCTGGTGGCCGGCCACCGGTCGGCCGAGCCGGCCCACGGGGTCGTGCTGGACGAGCTTGGGCTGGAGCCGCTGCTCGACCTGCGCCTGCGGCTGGGTGAGGCCAGCGGCGCAGCCCTGGCGCTGCCGCTGCTGGGTCTGGCGGCGACCCTACACGCGGAGATGCGGCGGTTCGACCAGGCTGGCGTGGATCGCGCCGGCCAGGATCCGTGAGCGGATCCCGGGCCTGGCGCGCCGTGCTGGCCGCCGTCTCCTTTCTGACCGTGCTGCCGGTCGCCCGGCGCACGCCGCTGGACGCCGGCGACGTGGGTCGGGGCGCGCCGCTCTTCCCGCTCGTGGGCGCCGGCGTGGGGGCGGTGATGGGGGGTGTGACGGCGCTGCTCGCACGCCACGTCGACCCCACCGTGGCGGCCGCCATCGGCGTGGCGGCCGGCGCCGGACTGACCGGCGCGCTTCACCTGGACGCGCTGGCCGACACCGCCGACGGGCTGGGCGGGCGCACCCGCGAGGACGCGCTGCGGATCATGCGCGACCACAGCCTGGGTGCCTACGGCGTCGTCGCGCTGGCCCTCGACCTGCTGATCAAGACGGCCGCCGTGGCCGAGCTGGCGGCCCGGCATGCCGCGCCCAGCACGCTGATCGCCGCCTGCGCGCTGGCCCGGGCGGCGCCGGCTCCATTGGCCTGGGCGCTGGCGTATGCCCAGCCCACCGCCGGCAAGGGCCGCGTGTTATCGGGCCGGACGACGCCTGCCCGCGCCGTCGGTTCGCTCGCGGTCGGGCTGGCGGTGGCGGCCGTCGCCGTCCGCTGGCACGTGCTGTGGGCGGCTGGGGTGGGCGCCGCCGTTGTGTGCCTTTTCGCGCTGGATGCCCGGCGCCGGCTGGGCGGCGTCACCGGCGACGTCCTGGGGGCCGCCTGTGAGGCCTGCGAGACGGCCATCCTGGTCGCCCTGGCGGCGGTCGTCTCGTGATCGATCTGGCCGTTCCGGCAGGCGCCACCCGGCTGATCGTGATCCGGCATCCGGAGCCGGTCGAGTCCGCAGCCGGCCGCTGCTATGGCTCGCTGGACGTCGAGCTGTCAGCGGCCGGACTGGCCCATGCGGAGACGCTGGCCGCGGCGCTGCGGTGGGCGGGGCTGGCGGACGTCTACTCCAGCCCGCGGGCCAGGGCCAGGCTGGCCGCCGAGGCGGTGGCCGGCCGTCACGGGCTGGCAGCGGTCGTGACCGACGACCTGCGCGAGCTGGACTTCGGGGAGCTCGAGGGCCGGGCGTACGACGACATCCGCCGAGAGTTCCCGGAGCTGTACGAGCAGTGGATGCGGGCGCCGACCACGGTCCGTTTCCCGGGCGGCGAGAGCTACGCCGATCTGCGCGGGCGGGCGGTGGCCGCGACCGCTCGCATGCGGGCCGAGCACGCCGGCCGGGCGGTGGCCGTCCTGACCCACGGCGGCGTCGCCCGGGCTGTGCTGGCCGATGCGCTGGGCATGCCCGACGAGGCCATCTTCGCGCTCGATCAGGGCTACGGCGCTGTCAACGTGATCGACTGGTTCGGCGACCGCCCGCTCGTGCGGATGGTCAACGGCACCGTGTGACGGTGCCTGACCCCGCCCCGAGCTTGTCAAGAAGGAACCCCGGGGCCTGGCCCGGGCGGAAAGGCCGGTGCCAGGCACGTGCCAGGAGGTGGTTCCTTAATGACGTCGTCACGAGGCGCAGGATGCGGGCACGCTGGCAAGGATCGAGCGGCGAGCGGAGCGGAGGCGTGGTTTCACCACGTTGAGCACCGCACGCCGCGTGGGACGCAGCCAGCGTGCCCGCGGACCAGCCGCAGCAGACGTTCATTGAGGAACCACCTCCAGGCACCCCTAGTCTTCCCCGCATGGAGCCGAAGCCCAGGGATGGGGCAGCGACTACGCGGCCTGGTTTGATGCCGACTCCGTCGTCAGCCGTTACGACCTGCGACCGCCGTACCCGGCCGAGACCTTCACCAGGCTGGCGGCGCCGCCAACCTGAGCTGGATCCTGGGCGAGATCGAACAGGTCGAGTTGCAGCCGCCGTACGGGTTGACGCCCACCGAGACCGAGTTGCTCGGCTGCCACCACTCACAGAACGGCTTCGTGCTGGAGCGCATGCGCGATCCAGCCGCGTTCGCCCGCGACGTGCTGGACGTCGTCGACTCCCTCGTCCCGGTCCGGGAGGGCCGCTATCAGCTGGATGTGGTGGCCACCATCACCTGGGACAGGCCGCGAGCCGGTCAGGGGCCGCAGCGCACGTAGATGTAATAGGTATGCGAACTGCCGTCGGCGGACGCTCCCCGCACCGCCCAGGTGGTGTCGTTGAATGGCCAGCTGGCCACGACGTTCACCCGGTCGGAGGCGAAGTAGCCCCCGCCGACCATGTGCAGGGGGCTCGGACAGGACACCTTGCCGGTGGAGAAGAACCCGACCCCGGCCCCGTTCTTGGCCGCCACCGTCTTGTACGCGGGGGGCGACGCGCCGCCCGAGGACACGAAGATCAGGGTCGCCGTCAGCGCGGCGGCCACAGCCGCCGTCGCGATCGCGGATCGCCTCACGTGCATCACCTTGCCTTTCGGGCCTGAAGGCTAGGCCGAGGGCCGGCTGGTCGCCAGAACTTCCACCGGCTCGGTCATCCTGGCCGGGCCGATCACGCCCGTCTCCCGCAGCTCCTCCAGCTCGGGCTCGCACACACCCAGCTCGGCCAGCACCTCGTCGGTGCAGGCGCCGGGCGCCAGGCCGGCATGGCGGATCTCGGCCGGCGTGCGCGACATCCGCGCAGGAGGCGCGAGTTGCAGCACCGGGCCCTCGCCGGCCGGGCTGTCCACCTCGACGAACGACCCGCGGGCGATCACGTGCGGATCGGCGACCAGTTCGGCCACGTCGTAGACGGGCCCGCAGGCCGCCCCGGCCTCCGAGAAGGCGGCGATGCAATCGGCCGCCAACCGGGTGCTTGTCCAGCCCTCGATGATGGCGTCCAGCTCGTCGGCGTTGCGGATCCGGGCCGGGGTGGTGGTGAACCGGGGATCGGTGCGCAGCTCGCTGCGGCCGATGGCGTCGAACACACGCAGCGCCGCCTCGTTGGCCGAGCCCGACAGCACCACGTGCCCGTCCAGGCAGCGGTAGATGTTGCGCGGCGCCGAGAACGGCAGCCGCGATCCCATCCGCCCGTCCACGTGGCCGGTGCGGTGGTAGATGGCCGGGCCCGGGCCGACGATGTCCACCAGCGACTCCAGCAGGCTGAGGTCGATCACCTGGCCGCGGCCGGTCAGGTCGCGGTGCCGGAGCGCGGTCAGGATGGCGAACGCACCCTGCAGGCCGGTCACCTCGTCGGCCAGAGCGATCGGTGGCAGCGTGGGCGGCCCATCCACCTCGCCGGTCGTGTGGGCCAGTGTGGACATGGCCTCGGCCATGGTGCCGAAGCCGGCCCGACGTGCGTACGGCCCGTCCTGGCCGTAGCCGGTCACCCGCAGCACCACCAGTCCCGGCTGCTCGCGCAGCAGCACCGTCTCCGGATCCAGCCCCAGCCGCTCCAGCGTGCCCGGCCGGAAGTTCTCGACCAGCACATCCGCGGTGCGCACCAGCCGCAGCAGCAGCTTGCGGCCGGCGGTGGACTTCAGGTCGAGCTCGATCGGTCGCTTGTTGCGGCCCACGATCCGCCAGTAGAAGGAGTCGGCGCCGTCGTGCTCGCCCAGGTTGCGGGCACCGTCCGGCGATCCCGGCCGCTCCACCTTGATCACATCCGCGCCAAAGTCGGCCAGCCGGCGGCAGGCGCTGGGCCCGGCGAAGATGGTGGCCAGGTCGAGCACGCGGATCCCGGCCAGCGGCCCGCCGCTCACACCGGCACCCCCATCCGCGCGACCTGCGCCACCAGGTTCTCGGCCATCTTGATCGACGCCGCGTCGATCAGGCGGCCGTCCAGAGTGACCGCGCCCAGACCGTTCTGGGCCGCCACCTGCATCGCCTCGAGGATCCCTCGAGCGCGCTCGATCTCGGCCTCCGAGGGGGTGAACACACGGTTTGCCAGCGGCACCTGGGAAGGGTGGATGGCCCACTTGCCCTCGCATCCCAGCTGGGCCGCGCGGCCGGCGGCGGCCAGGTAGCCGTCGGGGTCTGCGATGTCGCCGAAGGGGCCGTCGATCGGGCGCAGGCCGTGTGCCCGGCAGGCCACCACCATCCGCGACAGCGCGAAGTGCCACTGGTCGCCCCAGTGCTGCTGGCGCGCACCCAGCTGGTCGGGGTCGGTGAGCACCGAGTAGTCGGGATTGGCGCCGCCGATGTTGGTGGTGCGGGCGCGGGTGGAGGCGGCGTAGTCGGCCACCCCGAACACCATCGCCTCCAGCCGCTGCGGGCAGGCCTGCGCGATCGCCTCCACATTGGACATGCCCAGCGCGGTCTCGATCAGGATGTGCAGGTTGATCTGCTCCAGCCCCCGAGCCGCCTCGATCTGCTCCAGCAGGGTGGCCACGAACAGCACGTCGGCCGGGGTGCCGACCTTGGGGATGAGGATCGTGTCCAGGTGGGCGCCGGCCCGCTCGACCACCTCGACGATGTCGCGGTAGCACCAGTGCGTGTCCAGCCCGTTGATCCGCACCGACACCGAGCAGCCCGACCAGTCGAGCTCGTTCAGGGCTGCGATCACGTTCTCGCGGGCCTGGTCCTTGTCGTCGGGGGCGACGGCGTCCTCCAGGTCGAGGAAGACCACGTCGGCGCCCACGCCGGGCGCCTTCTCCAGCATGCGGGTACTCGAGCCGGGCACCGCCAGCTCGCTTCGGTGCAGTCGATCGCGCACCGCCATCAGGCTGCGCTCCCGGCCAGGGCGCGGGAGGGGACGACGGCGTCCAGTCCCTCCAGCACACGGTCGGCCACCTCGATCGTGGCGTTCGCACCCATCAATCCGATCCGCCAGATCGGCGGCGAGCCGGGGCCCAGGCCGCCGCCCACCTCGATCCCGTGTTCGGCCAGCAGGCGGGCCTGCACGGCGCGGCCGTCGATGCCCTCCGGCACGCGCACCGCCGACAGCTGAGGCAGCTGCAGCTCCGGTTCGGCCAGCAGCTCGAACCCGCGCCCGCGCAACTCCGCCTGCAGATGGGCGCCGGCCTCGGCGTGCCGCTCCCAGCGGGCCTCCAGCCCCTCTTCGAGAACCAACCGCAGGGCCTCGTGCAGGGCGTAGTAGGAGAGGATGGGCATGGTGTGGTGGTAGACCGCCGGCCGCTCCACCCAGTACCGGCGCAGCAGTTCGAAATCGAAGGCAAACGGCATCGGCGTCCGCCGCGCGCGGATCCGCTCAAGCGCCCGCTCGGACAGCGCCAGCGGCGACAGCCCGGGCGGCGCGCCCAGGCACTTCTGGGTGCACGAGTAGCAGTAGTCCACTCCCCAACCGCCCGCCTCCAGCTGGATGCCGCCCAGCGACGTGACGCAGTCGGCCATCAGCAGCGCGTCCAGTTCGCCCATGCCGGCGGCAAGTTCGGCCAGCGGGTGGCGGGCGCCGGTGGAGGTCTCTGCGTGCACCACCGCCACCAGGGTCGTCTCCGGATGGTGGGCCAGCTCGTCGATGATCCGCTCGTTGGGGACGCTGCTTCCCAGCGGCGCCCGCAGCTCGATCACGCGGGCGCCGTGGCGGGCGGCCATTTCGGCCATGCGGGCGCCGAAGAACCCGGCCGCCGCCACGATCACGGTGTCGCCGGGCTGGGTCAGGGCGGTGATGCCGGCCTCCATGCCGGAGCTGCCGGTGGCGGACAGCGCGATCGCCAGCCCGTCGTCTCGCCGGTAGACGGCGTGCAGCAGCTCGGAGATCGAGTCGAGCATGTCGTGAAAGGCGGGGTCGAGGTGCCCGACCATCGGCTTTCGCATGGCCTCCAGCACCTGGGGGTGGACGTTGGACGGGCCCGGGCCGCACAGCAGGCGCTCGGGCGGCATGAGTGGCGAGCGATCGGTCATGGAAGGGTTGTACCTGATCTAGGCATCGTTTACCATTGAAAATGCATATCACAGATAGATAAAGACTTATGGCTGTCACTGTCACTCAACTCGCCGCATTTGCCGCCGTTGTCCGCCACGGCAGCGTGCAGGCGGCCGCGGACGAGCTGCGCGTGACCCAGCCGTCTGTGTCCGCCGCCGTGTCCGGGCTGAGCCGGGCAATCGGCGCCCCACTGCTGGAGCGGGACGGTCGCGGTGTGCGGCTGACGGCGTCGGGTCGGGCCTTCGCCGAGTACGCGGAAGCGGCCGTGGGGCTGATAGAGCAGGGCCGGCAGGCGGCGGCCGAGGCCCGCAGCCCGGGCACCGGCCGGGTGCGGGTGATCGCCGTGGCCACAGCCGCCGAGTTCCTGATGCCCGCCCTGCTCAAGGCCTACCGGTCGGTCGAACCGCAGGCCACGGTGCTGCTGGAGGTGGGGAACCGTCGGCAGGTGGTGGATGCCCTTCGCCAGCGCCGGGCGGACATCGGCATCGGCGGCCGGGCGCCGGCCCGCGATCTGCTTGCCCACCGGCTGGCCGACAACGACCTGGTGGTGGTGGGGAGTGCCGCCCAGCGCGACCTGGAGGCCCTGACCTGGCTCCTGCGCGAGCAGGGCTCCGGCACCCGGGCGACGCTGGAGGCGTACCTCGAGGAGCAGGGCATCGCGCCCCGCGAGCTGCTGACCCTGGGCTCGAACGGCGCCATTCGCCAGGCTCTGGTGCTGGGGCTGGGCGTGACCATGATCTCGCGGCATGCGGTGGCTGCCGAGTTGCGCTCCGGCGCCCTGCGCGTGCTGGATGCGCCGGGCACGCCGCTGCGCCGGCCCTTCCATGTGCTGGTGGCGCGGGATCCGCCGCCACGGCCGGCTGCCGCCCGGCTGGCCGCCTTTCTGCACTCACGAGCCGCCCAGGCGGCGCTGGCCGCGTGAGTACTCGCGTCAGTCCGGCTCGACCAGCTTGATCAGGTCGATGTCGCGGTCGGTGTAGCCCAGCCCCCGGTAGTAGGCGTGCACAAGCCGGTTGGGGGCGAACACCTCGACCCGGATGCTGACGCAGCCGGCCTGGCGCAGGAACTCCTCCGCATACACCATCAGCTCGCGGCCCAGCCCGCGGCCGCGGGCGTGCGAGCGCACGTACAGCTCGTTGACACGACCCCACGTCTCGGCCGGCCCATGCAGCTCCTGCTCGGGCGTGGTGTGGCTGACGGTGGCGGCCACGAAACCCTGGATGCCGTCCTCGTCCTCGGCCAGCGCGAACAGGCCGGCCCCGCCGGCGACCAGCCGCTCCAGCTCAGCCAGGGCGGCCTCGCCGTACCCGGGCTGGCGGCGGGTGCGGGCCAGCGGGTCCATGGCCACGAACCCATCCTGGTACTCCTCGAACATCGCCACCAGGGTTGGCCGGTCGGCGGGCCGGTAGAGGCGGAACCGCATCGGCATGCGACGAGGATACGCACTCGCCGCCCGCGCCGGGTATGCGAGCATTGCCCCGTGAGCGAGCTCCCGGGCATCGACGACGTGCGGGCGGCGGCCGCGGTGATCGAGGGCCGCGTGCACCGCACCCCGGTCTTCAGCTCGGCAACGCTGAGCGAGCGCTGCGGTGCGCCGGCCTGGCTGAAGGCCGAGCTCTTCCAGCGCATCGGTGCGTTCAAGCCGCGAGGCGCATTCAACCGCGTGCATGCCATGACGGCGGCCGAGCGAGAGTTGGGGGTGATCACCATCTCGGCCGGCAACCACGCCCAGGCGCTGGCACTGGCAGCTCGCGACGAGGACGTGGACGCGCTGGTGCTGATGCCGGCTGACGCCAGCCCGGCCAAGGTGGCCGCGGCCCGCGGCTACGGCGCCACCGTCGACCTGGAGTCGCCCGACTCCGTGCACGCCCTGGAGCGGATGCGCGCCATCAGCGCCGACACCGGCCGGGTGATCGTGCACCCCTACGACGATCGGCTGGTGATCGCAGGCCAGGGCACGGTGGGACTGGAGATGGTCGACGACATCCCTGGGCTGGACACCGTGATCGTGCCGATCGGCGGCGGCGGCCTGATCTCCGGCATCGCCACGGCGGTCAAGGGGCTGCTGCCTGAGGCCCGCGTGGTGGGCGTCGAGCCCGAACTGTCACCCGCCATGCGCACGGCGCTGGACGCCGGTCAGCCGGTGCCCGCGGTGCCCGGCCCGACCATCGCCGACGCGCTGCGCGCGCCGGTGGCCGGCACCATCCCGTTTGCGGTCTGCTCGGCCCTGGTGGATGACGTCGTGCTGGTGTCGGAGGACGAGATCCGGACGGGGATGCGATTCCTGTACGAGCGCGCCAAGCTGGCCTGCGAGCCGGGGGCGGCGGTGGGCGTCGCGGCGCTTCTGGCCGGACGCATCGACGTGCGCGGCCGGGCCGGGGTGGGGCTCGTGATCTCGGGCGGCAACGTCTCGCCGCAGCTGGCGGCCGAGGTGCTGGCCGGCTGAGCGGGTTCAGTCCGGGCCGTCGGCCGCGTAGTCGAACGTCGACTCGTAGCCGCAACGGCCGGAGTAGCTGAAGTGGAAGTGCTGGTCGTGCACCTGCAAGAGCTCGGCCACCAACTCGCGGCCGTCCCGGTCATGCCCGGGGATGACGCAGCTGACCCGATCCTGGGTGTGGAACGGCCCGGCCACGCGCACGTCGACCGCCGAGCCGGCCCGGAACCAGCCGCGGCCGGGGGTGTGGTCGATCTCGATCAGGCTGGGCACCACCGCCAGCAGGTTCGAGGGCTTGAACGCCCACGGGAACTGGTGGAGCGGCGTGCCGCCCAGGCGGCCGGTGAAGATGTCTTCGAGCACCGAGCGCTGGCTCTCGTCGGCCCGCTCGTCCACATGCAGCACCCATGTCCACGGCGACCCCGGCTGGTCATCGGAGTACCAGCACACCAGAACCGCGCACAGCGACGACAGGTCGAGCCCGCCCACCGTGCCCTCCGTGATCCGCCAGGACAGCGCGCCGGTGCACTCGCCGGAGGTTGACCGCCCGCCCTGGCGGCCGCCGATCCGCCGGCAGGGGCAGATCGCCTCGCAGTTGCACACCTCGAGGTAGGTGCCTCGAATCCGCCGGCCCCCTGTGCCTGCCGCCACCGGGCAAGGCTACACGTCGCGGGTGGCGGTGCGCCAGGCGCCGGCCGCCAGCGGGATCGCCACCCACAGCGCGAGCACCAGGATGGCGGCGGCCAGCGACATGCCGACAGTGGGCGGGTCACTTGAGAACGGCTGGATGCGTCGGGCGGCGGCGCCCAGCAGCGCCTCCCGGGTCACGCCCAGCGCACTGATGTTGAGCAGAAGCGGCGTGGCCGCCAGCTCCCAGCCCAGCAGCACGCCGATCGAGATCCCGCGCGACCCGATCAGCGCCGCCACGCCCAGCGAGACGCACAGCGAGATCGACGTCACCAGGAGCGCCCACAGCCCTTCCTTGACGAGCTGGGTCAGGCTTGGTGTGGGCAGGTTGCCGGCGAAGGCGAAGTCGAAGCCGACCAGGACGATGAAGGCGAGCAGGATCAGCGGCACCCAGAAAAGCAGCATGCCCGGCACCTTGGCGAAGAACAGGGCCAGCCGCGAACGTCCGGTCACCACCAGGTCGCGGAAGACGCCGGCGGTCAGGTCGCTGGTGCCGACGCTGGTGCCGACGATGGCGGCGGCGACGCCGCCGATCAGGCTGATGATGGCCAGTCCCGGGTGCATGTTGTCGGCGCCGCCGGCCGGCCCGTTGGAGTGCGGGTCGTTCCAGTGGAAGCCCTGCGCGATCAGGTAGCCGGCGGTGACCGCGCCGGTGGTCAGGATCACGGCCCAGATCCACAGCGGACGGTTCTTGCGGATGCGCAGAAGCTCGGCCGAGATCATGCGCGTGTTCACTCCTCACCGCCCATCCGCGAGGTGACCTCCAGGAACCGCTCCTCCAGCGTGACCCGGGCCGGCTCGATCCGGTGGACGGCCAGCCCGGCCTGCACCAGCCGCCGGTTGATGTCGGCCAGCGCGGCATCCGAGCCGTCCGACAGCACCAGCCGGATCCCGCCCGCAACCTCGCCCGACTCGGACACGGCCGGGTGCTCGAGCAGCAGCCTTTCGGCGGCGGCCGCGTCGTCCACGCCGATCATCACCGTCGGCTGCCCGCCTGAGGCGATCTCGCTGACCGTCCCCGCCATCAGGATCCGGCCGTGGTCGACGATGGCCGCCCGGTCGCAGATCTTCTCCACCTCGTCCAGCAGGTGGGAGGACAGGAACACGGTGCGGCCGTCGCCGACCAGCGCACGCACGAACTCCCGAAACTCGATGATGCCGGCCGGGTCGAGCCCGTTGGTCGGCTCGTCCAGGATCAGCAGCGCCGGGTCGGCCAGCAGGCAGCGGGCGATGCCCAGCCGCTGGCGCATGCCCATCGAATAGGTGCGCACGCGGTCATCTGCCCGCTCGATCAGGCCCATTCGCTCCAGCGCCGGGCCGATCCGGGCGTGGGCCTCCGGCTCACGACAGGCGGCTGCGATGCGCAGGTTCTCGCGCCCGGTCAGATGGCCCTGGAAGCGCGGCTCCTCGACGATCGCCCCCACCCGGGCCAGCGCCTGTGCCCGCTGCTGGGGCACCGGCATACCGAGCAGCTTCATGCTGCCCGCGCTGGCCGGCGTCAGCCCCAGCAGCACGCGGATCAGTGTGGTCTTGCCGGCGCCGTTGGGCCCCAGAAAGCCGTAGGCGCAGCCGGCCGGAACCGCCAGGTCGGCGCCGTCCAGCGCGGTCCGCGACCCGAACCGCTTGGTCAGACCGGCCGTCTCGATCACGAGGGCCTCGGTGGATGGTTCCGCCGCCATCGCCCGGACGGTACCAGGGCTTTCGTAGAGGACTCTGAGGAGGCGCGCCCGGGGCGTGGCTTGGCGTTAGAAGCTCTAACGGGATGAATCGTGGATGGCTGGCGAGTGTCGCGCCAGCAAGGTGTCGCGGCGCGGCGCAGCGCATATCCGGAGGTAATCTGGGCAAGCCGCGCCGTGGCTCCATGCGCCAGCGCGACGCTGCCAGGCGCCGCGAGGCATTTTGTTAGAGCTTCTTAGGCAGGCTCGTCAGCCGCTCGCCTGCGGGTAGGTCTCGTCGACCAGCGGCCGCAGCCGGTCGACCAGAGTCCCCACCTGGCTCAGCCGGACCGCCTCCTCATCGAGGATGGCGATCAACGCGTTCCGGCAGTGTTTGCGAACGAGCACGTCGCGTTGCCCCGGATCGCTGACACTGTGGGCCATCATGTGGACGAGTTGCTCGGCGCCGTCCAGCCGGCCCCAAAGGTAGTCGTTCTCGCGGAAGCTACGGTGGTAGAAGGCCCCGAAGTGGTGGGCCTTCGTGCCCATCAGGCGGTCGTGCGGATCGGGTGCGTATGCCTTGCCGAGCACCGCTTCTCTAGGACTGATGCGCACCACGTCCACCGCGTCGCGCTCCCCGACGCCGTACACGACGGTGATCGCGTAGGTCAGGGAATCCCAGATCGGAAAGCCAAGATAGCGTCCGAGGATGCCGTTTCGCTGGGCCTGCTCCCAGCCGGCCGTCAGCCTTCGCAACTCGTTGAACGTCTCATGCCCTAAGCGGTCGACTCGCGTGCTCAGCAGGTCTTGCAACATCTGCCGCAGCTCGCTCACGTTCGGGCTCGAAGCTGCGGCATGCCCGGCTGTCGCCGCGACCAGGTCGTCGGCGTTGGCCACGGGGGCGAGTGCATCTCGGCCTAGGATGGCCGCTACCTTCTGCGCAACAGCCGGATCGGCGAGCGCAGCGGCGCCGATGCTCTGCACCGAGTCGATCCGCGAACTGAGGAGCGCCTTCAGGGTGTCGAGGGCCGCCCTGGGAGGCGCGCCGGGCATGCCATACAGCCGGCTCACACCGTCGCGGGTGAAGGTGAGGCGACGCTGCATGTAGCCGAGGTCGAACGCCTGCAGGAACGCGACCTGATCGGCTGACGGCGCCCCTCCGAACGCGACGCCGAGCAGGCGCTCGTCTTTGGCCCAAGCGAGCATCACCTCGCGCACGATCCAGGCCTGCGTCGCTTCGGGTGGATAGCGGAGGAGCGTGCACATCCGGTCGGCGATGCCGTCCACGACGCGTGTCAGCTTCAGCCGCAGGTAGCCGGTGTCGGCGGCTGCCTTCCTGTGCAGGTCGGCTTTGGCGTCGTTCCACACGTCCGCCGGGACGGGATCGGCACCACCAGCCAAGAGCGCGGGCGCCGCGCCGGCTATGGCCGCGGTCACCGCCCCTTCCTCACCGCTCACCAGGTCGGCCAACCGTTGGGTCATCTCGTTCCTGTCGCGCAGTTCGAGCAGGGCCTCGCCCAGCGACTGGCTGAGCGGGATGTCCGACCCCCCTCGCTGCAAAGTGGCAAGGATGTGGGGAGGATCGACGCCTGCGTCGGGAGTCGGCGGTCCCATGGGATCGGGCTCTAGGTACAGCAGCCGGCGGTCCACTTCACAGTCGGCTAAGCGTCCTCGGATGGCGTCCAGGGCGTGGTCGAAGGGCCAGTTGTCGAGGATGCCGCCGTCGAAGAAGAGCCGCCGGCGGGTGCGGTCGATGACGTTGGTAACGTCGCCGGCCTCCTCCAGGACATACGGGCGAAAGAAGTGGTCGATCAGCGCGAGGTCGGTTGCGCCCGGTGCGAACTCCGCCAGGCTGACCGGCGGGAAGGCGGACGGGAACGACGATGTCGCGCGGGTTGCGAATCCCAGGATCGGAAGGTGCGCCTCCCCGTCGAGCCCGTAGTCTCCGTCGGCCTGGTTGGCGGTGAAGTGGAAGAGGCCCCGGTAGCGTTGGTCTGGAACAGAATGGCTCTCGATCGCGACTCGGGTCGGCGCGCCGGCGAAGTCCGTCGCGGTGACGAACAGGTCGAGTGGATGCCCCGGCGGGAGCAGTGATCCGAGGCCCCCCGGACGTTTGTCCATCCCGCCCAAGGCCCCCTGGATCAGCGTGCTCATGCGGCTGCCGTCGAGCAGCGAGTGAGGCTGGTTGCTGATCAACTCCTGCACCGACTTGCGCAGGATCCATCCCAGCGCGATGAGTTGGGCATACAGCCGGAGGCCCTTGACGCCCTTGGCCCCTGGAGGCACCGGCTTCGCCAATAGGCTGTCGATCCCGGGATAGATCTTCTTCATATGCGGGTAGGCCTTGATGGCCGCCGGCTCGTACGGCTTGACCTCCCCGCTGAGCAGATCAACGAATGAGGCGTTCTCCAGCCACGCCTTCGTCAGCGACTCCTGCGTGCGGTCGCCGGCGAGTGCGCGGGCGAGGCACACACCGTTCATCCCGCCGGCTGATGTCCCCGAGATGACATCGATCACCACCCGGGTGCGGGTCGAGTCGATCTCCGCGATCTCGGCCAGCAACGCGCGATAGCACGGCGCGGTGCCGCACATCTCCATGCTTGCGTCATCGTCGCCCTCGAGCTCGGCCGACGCGATCACGAGGCGGTGCAACTCCTTCGTCAGCCCGTGCATATAGATCGACAGCGATACGCCGCCGTAGCAGACAACGGCCAGCCGCAGTTCGCGATAGCCCTCGACGTCGTCCATCAGTTGCCCCGCCGTCGGTCGTCACGATCCGGCGCCCGTACCGCCGAGTGGGGCGACGATACCCGCCTCGGTGCCTAGTGTCAATCGAGCGTCGGGCTTGACACTCCGCGTGCGCGCTGCAATCGTTTGCCGCGCCGGCCTGCGACCAAGAGGGGTGAGACGGGGATGGGCAAGACGTTCGGTCTGATGAACGTGGACTGGGAGCAGCGGGTCGATCTCGACCGCCTGCGGCACAGAGCGGCTGGCCCGCATCTCCGGCCTCCTCGAGCAGTCCGAGCTGGGCGCGCTGCTGTGCTTCGACATGGGCAACATCCGCTACGTCACCGCCACCCACATCGGCACCTGGGCGATGGACAAGCTGGCCCGCTTCAGCCTGCTGGTGCGCGGTCAGCCGCCGATCATGTGGGACTTCGGGTCGGCCGCCCGCCACCACCAGCTGTACTGCCCGTGGCTGGAGGACCGCTCGCCGGCCGGCATCTCGACCATGCGCGGAGCCATGTCGCCGGCCAGCGGCCGGGCCCAAGACGTGGCCGCAAAAGATCCGCCGCGAGCTCGACCGGCACGGCCTGGCCGGCGAGCCGCTGGGCGTGGACGTGATCGAGCCCGAGGTGCTGTTCGCGCTGCAAGCAGGCCGGCATCCAGGTGGCCGACGGCCAGCAGTTGATGCAGAGCGCGCGGGTGATCAAGACCCAGGACGAGATCGTGCTGCTGGACACCGCCTGCATGATGGTGGACGCGGCCTACGAGGAGCTGTACCGGCAGATGCGGCCGGGCATGCGCGAGAACGAGTGCGTGGGCCTGGTCTCCAAGGTGCTGTACGACCTCGGCTCCGAGCACGTGGAGGGCGTGAACGCGATCTCCGGCGAGCGCGCCAACCCGCACCCGCACGTCTACTCCGACCGCGTGCTGCGGCCCGGCGACCCGGCCTACTTCGACATCCTGCACAGCTACCTGGGCTACCGCACCTGCTACTACCGGACGTTCTGCGTGGGCAGCGCCTCGCGCGCCCAGATGGACGCCTACAAGCGCTGCCGCGACCTGCTCGACCGGGCCATCGACGTTGTCCGGCCGGGCGCAACCACGGCCGAGGTGGCGGCGGTCTGGCCGCGCGCCCAGGAGTTCGGATTCGCCGACGAGGAGGCCGCGTTTGCGCTGCAGTTCGGGCACGGGGTGGGGCTGTCGATCTGGGAGAAGCCGATCATCAGCCGGCTGGTCTCGCTCGACCACCCGGAGACCGATCGAGCAGGGCATGGTGTTCGCGCTGGAGACGTTCTGGCCGGCAACCGACGGCTGGTCGGCGGCCCGCATCGAGGAGCAGTTGGTCGTCACCGCCGACGGCTGCGAGGTGATCACCCGCTTCCCGGCCGAGGACCTGATGGTGGCCGGCCGGCTACCACTACCAGACGGCGCACGGCCCGCTGCCGGGGATCCGCGAGACGCAGTCGCAGCGAAACCGACCGCAGGAGGACGCGGCCGACTCAGCCGGCTGAGGCCCGGCGGCGGGTCGCCGCCGGCGGCCGGCGGGTGGACGCCCGCAGCAGCAGGGTGGGTTCGAAGAGCAGCGTCTGCGGAGGCGCTGTCGGATCGTCGATCCGCTCCAGCAGCAGCTCGGCCGCCCGTGCCCCGATCCGGGCGTGGGGGATGTGCACCGTGGAAAGCGGCGGCGAGAAGCGGTTGGTGAAGGGCATGTCGTTGAACCCGACCACCGACACGTCCTTGGGGCAGCTGCAGGCCGGCTCTGCCAGGGCCGCGTACACGCCCAGCGCCAGCAGGTCGTTGGCGGCCACGACGGCAGTGGGCCCGGGATCGGCGGCCAGCAACTCGCGGGCGGCCCGCGCCCCGTCGGACTCGGTGTAGCCGTCGGCCATCGCCACCAGACCCGGTTCGACCTCCAGCCCGTGGTCGTCCATCGCCTCGATGAACCCGCGCCAGCGCAGGTGGCCGGTGCTCAGGCCCCGGGGCCCGCCCAGGTGGGCGATCCGGCGATGCCCGAGCCCGACCAGGTGCTCGACCGCCAGCGTCGAGCCCTTGCGGTCGTCGGGCACCACCGCCAGCACGCCGCCGCCCTCGGTGGTGCGGTTGACCAGCACGACCGCCATGCCGCCCGCCATCATGTCGGCCACCAGCCGGTCGCGGCGTGACGCGGTGGCGATCACGAAGCCGTCCACGTGCCGGCCGATCAGCGTCTCGTACGCGCTGCCGCTCGCGGTCGGCGTCGCCGTCGGTCGAGGCCACCAGGGTCGTGTACCCGGCCGGGTCGAGTACCTCCTCCATGCCCCGGATCAGGGCGGAAACAGCGGGTTCGTGAGATCCGGGATGACCACGCCGATCGAGAACGAGCGGCGCGTCTTGAGGCTGCGGGCGATCGGGTTCAGCGAGTAGCCGAGGTCGCGGGCGGCGCGCTCGACCCGTTCGGCGGTGCGCTGGTTGACCAGCGGCCGGGTGACCGGGTTCAGCATCCGCGACACGGTGCCCGAATGGACACCGGCGGCGCGAGCGACATCGCGCATTGTGACGGGACGTGGCGGCATGGCTCGTTGCAGGATGCTACCGGGCTCCAGATTGACGCACAGGGCGCGGATCGGTAAAGTGCTGCAATCGATTGCTGAATCCGGCCCGGGACGTTGCAGTGCGCGCCTGACCTGCAGCCCCCGTCCGGGGAGAGGACGACGGCAGGATGAGAACTCCGACGGCCAACGGCGCATCCATCGGCTGGGTGGGCACCGGGCGCATGGGCTACCAACTGGCGAACCGGCTGCTGGCGGCCGGGTGTGATGTGGCGGTGTGGAATCGCACCAGGTCGAAGGCCGAGCCGCTGGCCGAGGCCGGCGCGACCATCGTCGACTCGCCCGCCGAGCTGGCCGATCGCACGATCGTGTTCACGATGGTGGCCGGGTCGGCGACTTCCAGCAGGTGGTGACCGGGCCGTCGGGCGATCCTGTCGCGCGGAGACGGCTCCAGCCCGGCCGTGATCGTGGACTCCTCGACGGTGTCGGCCGAGGCGTCGGCGATGGTGCGTGAGGCTGCGGCCGAGCGCGGCACGGCGGTGGTGGCGGCGCCGGTCAGCGGCAACCCCAAGGTGGTGCGGGCCGGGCGGCTGACGGTGGTCGCCTCGGGGCCACGCGGACGCCTTCGAACTGGCGCGGCCGTATCTGGAGCTGTTCGGGGCGGGCGTCACCTACGTCGGCGACGGCGACGCCGCCCGCCTCGTGAAGATCTGCCACAACCTGTTCCTGGGCGTGGTGGCCGAGACGCTGGCCGAGATCGCGGTGCTGGCCGAGAAGGGCGGCGTCGGCCGCCGCGAGCTGTTCGGCCTTCCTGAACCAGAGCGTCATGGGCTCCACCTTCACCCGCTACAAGTCCCCGGCCTACGTCAACCTCGACTTCGCGCCCACCTTCACCCCCGAGCTGCTGCGCAAGGATTTCGACCTGGGGCTCGCGGCGGGCGAGCGAGCTGGACGTGCCGCTGCCGACAATGCAGCTGGTGCGCGACCTGGTCGACCAGCTGATCGATGCCGGCTACTCGGACATGGATTTCGCCGCCCTGATCGAGCTCCAGGCCAAGCGCTCGGGCCTCGACCCTGGCCGAGGACATCGACCCGGTGGACGACGGACTGAGTCCGACCGCGGCCGGACGGCCGGCCTGATGCAGGCCAGGTCATTGACATGCGGTTGCGGACGCTCTAGGGTCTGCAACCGATTGCATATAAGTTGCAGCGGCGCCGGACGTGCGCCGCGCCGCCGCGGAGGAGAGGAGCCGTCGTGAGCAGCTCACGGAGGAAGTACGTGCTGGCACTGGTAGCCGCAGCGGTGGTCGCAGGCGGGTGCGGAAGCAGCAGTTCCAGCAGCGGCAGCACGTCCGGTGGCACCACCAAGCCGCTCGTGATCGGCATCTCACTCTCGGCGTCCGGGCGACTTCTCGGATCCCGGACAAGGCCGCCATGCTCGGCTATCAGCTGTGGGCGGACACGGTCAACAAGTCCGGCGGCGTGCTCGGTCGCCACGTCGTGCTGAAGATCGTCGACGACGCCACCAGCCCCACGCAGGTGGTCACCAACTACCAGACGCTGATCACGCGGGACAAGGTCGACCTCGTGTTCGGGCCCTTCTCGACGCTGCTCACCGCGCCCGCGGCACGGGTCGCCAGCCGTTACGGCTACGCCTTCCCGGAGCCGTCAGGCGGCGGACCGCTGGTGTTCCAGCAGAAGCTGCACAACGTGTTCTTCGTGCAGCCGGCCCCGATCGTCAACTGCGGCGACCCGTTCGTCTCCTACCTGCAGTCGCTGCCGCCCAGCGAGCGGCCCAAGACCGCCGCCTATCCCACCCTGGACGACCCATTCGCCGGGCCGATCGTGGACCGGGCGCAAGGCCAAGCTGGAGGCAATGGGCGTCAAGACCGTGTACTCGCAGCGTGTATCCGCCGGAGACTGGCCGACCTGACCCCGGTGGTGGAAAAGTTCGCAGCCGACAAGCCCGACCTGGTGTTCGCGGCACGCAGTCGGCCGACGCCTACTCGATGGTCACCGTCGATGGTGCAGCAGGGCTTCAGCCCCAAGTTCCTGTTCCAGTCCAACGGCGCCAACTCTCCGGTTGAGTTCCCCAGCAAGGTGGGCGCGAAGCAACACCAACGGCATCTTCAGCTGCGGTGACTGGTTCGCGAACTCACCGGCCCCCGGCAACCAGAAGTTCATCTCGGAGTACATCGCCAAGTACGGCGGCACCGCCGGACACCATCGACTCCGGCTCGGCCGAGGCCTACGCGGTCGGCGAGCTGATCTCCGAGGTGGCGCCAGAAGACCGGCAAGATCGACAACGCCACCATCATCAGCCACGCTGCACTCCGGCACGTGGGCCACGATCGAGGGCAACCTGACCTGGAATCAGTACGGCGCCCCGCGCGGCAGTGACATGCTGATGGAGTGGCAGAATGGCAAGCTGCTGCCGGTGTGGCCGCAAGAACGTCGCTCTGGCCTCGCCCACCATCCCGAAGCCTCCCTGGGGCGGCTGAGGAAGCAACAAGCGCCCGGGGCGGGGAGCTGTTAGCCCGCCCGGGCGGGAAGGAGACCCGTGCACCTGATCGTCCAGGCGACGATCCTGGGCCTGCTGACCGGTGGGGTGTATGCGCTGATGGCGAGCAGTCTGACGCTCGCCTTCGGCGTTATGCGGGTCATCAACGTCGCCCAGGGGGCGATGATCGTGGCCGGCGCCTACGTCAGCTACTCGCTCTTCTCCGACTTCCACATCGACCCCTTCGTGGCCATCGTGATCATGGCCCCGGGGGCGTTCGTGGTGGGGGCCGGGCTGCAGCTGGTGTTCATCCGGCCGCTGCGAACCGACGAGCGCGAGGAGCTGTCGCTCCTGGTCACGTGGGCCTTCGCGCTGGGCATCGAGGGCACCCTCAGCTACATCTACCAGACCACCTACAGGGCCACCCTGCCCGTCCTACGTGAACGATTCCTACACGCTGGACGGGTACCACTTCTCGCTCGTGCGGATGGCCGCCTTCGTCGCCTCCGGCGTGATCCTGGTGGGGCTGTACCTGCTGCTCGAGCACACCCGCTTCGGGCGCTCCATCCGGGCCACCGTGCAGAACCCCACCTCGGCCCGCCTGCTGGGCGTCGAGGCCGACCGGGTGGCGGCGCTGGGGTTTGGGCTGAGCGTGGCCACGGCCACCGCGGCCGGCGCGGTGTTCGGCATGATCGAACCGTTCAATCCGGGCAGCCACTACGACCTCATCTCGCGGCTGCTGACGGTGATCGTGCTGGGCGGCCTGGGCAGCCTCAGCGGCGCCGTCATCGCCGCGCTCTTCATGGGCGTGGTGGAGTCGGTGGTGTCGGTCGAGATCTCGCCCACCTGGTCGTCGCTGACCTTCTTCGTGATCCTGATCGCGGTGCTCCTGATCCGGCCTCAGGGCCTGCTGGGCACAGCTGAGCGGGGCGGCCTGTGAGCCGGGTGACGCCGCTGGGGCTGGGCCGCGGGGCGGTCATCACCGCCTGCTTCCTGGTCTACCCGTTCGTCTGTCTCGGCGCCCTATCTGGAGACGATCGGCATCTTCACGGTCATGTACGCCGCCATGGCGACGTCCTGGAACCTGCTGGGCGGCTACGCCGGCTACCTGTCGCTGGGCCACGCGGCGTTTTTCGGGGTCGGCGCCTACGCCGAGGCGATCATGTTCACCCACATCGGCATCGGCTCCGGCTACCGGCCGTTCGAGGTGCTGCCGCTTGTCGGGCTGGGGGTGGCGCTGCTGTCGGTGCCGGTCGGCCTGATCGCGCTGCGGGTGCGGGCGGCCACCTTCGCCATCGTCACCATCTCGCTGCTGTTCATCGTCCAGCAGCTGGCCTTCAACCTGCACTCGCTGACCAACGGCGCCCAGGGCATGTCCATGCCGCTGCCGCCGTTCCCGGTCGAGACGTACGAGCGACCGTTCTACTTCTCCATGGTGGGCGTCTACATCGCGGCGGTGCTGATGTGCTGGGCGGCCGCCGGCGGCAAGCTGGGGCTGATGCTCGGTGCCATCCGCGACGACGAGGACCGGGCCCGCGGGCTGGGTGTTCGCACCACCTACGCCAAGACTGTTGCCTTCGCCGCCAGCGCCGGAGTGATCGGCATGGCCGGCGGCATCTGGGCCTATTACGAGGGCTTCATCTACCCGCAGTTCGCGGTTGACCCGCTGGTCACCATCGGCATGGTGCTGATGACGTTCCTGGGCGGCCGGGGCACGATGTGGGGTCCGACCCTGGGCGCGGTCATCCTGGTGCCGACGCAGCAGTACCTGGCCTACTCCCAGGGCACCAGCAACCTGTACCTGCTCGGCCTACTCGGCGGTCTTCCTGGTGATCATGCTGCTGATGCCGCGCGGGATCATCCCGTCGGTGCGCGACCTGGTGACTGCCCGCTGGCCGTTCCGGGGGCGGCCGGCCGAGCCGACTTCCGCGGAGCCCGGGGTGGCCAGGTGAGCGCCGCTGCTCGAGGCCCAGGGCATGACCAAGCGGTTCGGCGGTGTGGCGGCGCTGGACGCCTGTTCGATCGAGGTGGCCGAGGGCACCGTGACCGCGCTGATCGGGCCCAACGGCTCGGGCAAGACGACCCTCTTCAACCTGATCACCGGATACCTGCCGGCCGACGCCGGGACGCTGGTCTTCGACGGCCGCGGCGATCCGCCGGCCCGAGCCTGCCCGGCTCTACCGGATGGGGCTGTGCCGCACCTTCCAGCAGGCCCGGGTGTTCTCCAACCTGACCCTGGTCGAGAACCTGACCGCCGCCATCCAGCAGCCGCGCATGGCGCTCCTGCGGGCCCGGGTGCCGGGCGCCGACCGGGCCCGCTCGCTGGAGGTGCTCGACCAGTTCGGGCTGGCCGGGCTGGCCGGAAAGCTGGCCCGCGAGCTGTCGTTCGGCCAGCGCAAGCTGCTGGAGTTCGCGACCGTGCTCATGGGCCGGCCGCAAGATCGTGCTGCTGGATGAGCCCACCTCGGGCGTCAACCCGGTCATGATCGAGGTCATGGAGCGGCACATCCGCGAACTGCACGGGCAGGGCATGACCTTCCTGGTGGTCGAGCACGACATGCACGTGGTGTCGCGGCTGTGCGACCCGGTGATCGTGCTCGACGGCGGGGTCAAGATCATGCAGGGGACGCCGGCCGAGGTGCAGATCCGACCCAGTCCGTGCTCGACGCCTACCTGGGGACGTGACGTGCTCGCACTGAAGGACGTCTACGCGGGCTACGGGGGCGCCGACGTGCTGCGCGGCGTCGACCTCGAGCTCGAGCCCGGCAGCGATCACCTGCGTCGTCGGCCCCAACGGCGCCGGCAAGTCGACGGTGCTGAAGGTGGTCAGCGGGTTGCTGCGCCCGCGCCAGGGCTCGGTCACTCTGGACGGCGTCGAGATCGGCGGCCGCTCGCCGGGCGATGTGCTGCGCAGCGGCGTCGTGCACGTGCCCCAGGAGCGCAGCCTGTTCCCGGGCATGACCGTGTGGGACAACCTGCTGATGGGCGCGCTACATCGTGCGCGACCGGCGGGAGGTGCGGCGCCGGGCCGAGGCTGTGGCCGAGCAGTTCCCCAGCGTCCGCGAGCGGGCCGGCGAGCGGGCCGGGTCGCTGTCAGGCGGGCAGCAGAAGATCGTCGAGATCGCCCGCGCGCTGATGCTCGAGCCGCGCGTGATCCTGATGGACGAGCCGTCCACCGGCCTCGACCCGAAGGCCCGGCGGACGGTGTTCGAGACCATCGCCACCCTCAACACCGAACGCGGGCACACGATCCTGCTGGTGGAGCAGAACGCGCGGGCTGGTCTCGGCATCTCGCACCGCGGCGCGGTCATGGATTCGGGTGCGGTGGTGCTGCGCGATTCCGGCGCAGGCCCTGCTGGCCGACCCCAAGATGGCGGCGTTGTATCTGGGCGGGCACGTGGCGCCGGCGGCCCTGCCGCCGAGCGCGTCAGCGCCCGATCAGGTGTAATACGTGTCACAAGCAATTTTGGGGGGGAAGTCGTGAGGAATTCTGTGCGTGCGGCTGTGGTCGCACTGACGGGGGTTGTGGCTCTGATGGCGGCCACCGCTGGGGCAGGCGCCGCCGCGACCGCGCCGGCCGGCTACAAGATCGTGGTCGGGGCGATCACGCCCGCGCCCTCGTCGGCGTTCGACTCGGGGGCTGACACCGCCTGCCCGTCCGGCACCGTGGTCTGGGGCGGCGGCGCGAGGCTCGCCGGCACGGGCAGGAGCGGGGAGAGCCTGGAGACCACCGACCCGGCCGGCAGCGCGGGCTGGAACGCGCTGGTCAACAACACCTCCGGCGCGGCGGAGTCGTTCTCCGTGAATGCGATCTGCGCGGCCAAGCCGACCGGCTACAAGGTGGTCACGGCCAGCGCATCGAACCCGGCCGGCGCCCAGACGACGGTCAGCGTGACCTGCCCCGCCAAGACCGTCGTGCTCAGCGCCGGATCGTTCTCTTCATCGGATTCGTCGGCGGAGAGGCTGACCGCCCTGTGGCCGGCCAGCAAGACCAAGGTCACCATGCGCATGGTGAACCAGACCGGGTCAGCGGCCACCGTGGAGGCGGAGGCGGTGTGCGGCAAGCAGCCGTCCAAGTACACGATCGTCAAGATCGCAGGCTCGGTTCCGGCGAACACCAGCGATGAGAGCGGCCCGTCCTGCCCCGCCGGCACCGCGGTGCTCGGGGGCGGGATCAACCCCGCCACCCCCGGCGCGAGCTTCTCGATCAACGCCCTCACGCCCAGCGACCGTCATACGTGGACGGTCGGGTCGTTCAACGCCAGCGCCGCCACCGTCACCTACACCGGATACGCAATCTGCGCGGCCTGACGCCGCTCGGCGGCGAAACACAATGGAGGGGGACATGATGAGCAATTCCGTGCGTGCTGCCCTGGCCGCATTGGCTGGGGGCGTGGCGCTGATGGCGGGCACGGCTGGCGCGGGCGCTGCGGCGACCGCCCCGGCCGGCTACACGATCGTTTCCAGCCCGGCCACGGCACCCGCCTCGGCGCTGGATGCGGGCGGCCTGGCGGTGTGCCCGACCGGCACGGTGGTGTGGGGAGGCGGGGTCGGCTTCTCGGGGTTCGGCTCGGGAAGCGAGAACATCGAGACCACCGAGCCCAGCGCAAGCGCCGGCTGGAACGCCCGCGTGAACAACAGGACGGGTGCCGCGGTGTCGTTCAACGTCGACGCCATCTGCGCCAACAAGCCAGCCGCCTACAAGATCGTGACGAAGACTGTCGATAACCCCCCCAACACGCAGACCAGCGCGACCGTCACCTGCCCGGCCAAGACCGTGCTGCTGTCGGGCGGCACGTTCTCCAGTTCGGACTCGGCCAGCGTCCAGGCGGTCAGCCTGTTCCCGGCCAGCCAGACCAAGTTCACCGGCCGCATGGACAACGCCACCAGCTCGGATGCGACGCTTCAGGTGCAGGCCGTGTGCGGGCACAAGCCGGCCAAGTACACGATCGTCAAGCACACCGACAGCGATCCGCCGTCGACCATCGATCTGACGGGTGCCCAGTGCCCGGCGGGCACCGCCGCGCTCGGCGGAGGCGTGAAGCCTGTCAGCCCGGTGACGCCACCCTCGATCAGCGAATCGACCTACAACACACTGGACGGATGGTCCATCTCGATCACGAACACCAGCTCGGTGTCGCTGAATTTGACCAGCTACGCGATCTGCGCAGCTTGAGGGCTACCCAATCAGCCCGGCCGGCTCCTCGATCAGGTCGGCCAGCGTGCCCAGGAACTCCGCCCCGCGGGCGCCGTCGATCACCCGGTGGTCGCAGCTCAGGCTGAGCTCGCAGCGTCGGCCGGATGACGGCCACGCCGTCGACCGGGACGACCCGGTCGGCGATCCGGCCGACCGCCAGGATGGCCGCCTGCGGCGCGTTCAGGATGGCGTCGAAGGAGTCGACGCCGTACATGCCCAGGTTGGAGATGGTGAAGGTGCCGCCGTCAGGTCGGCCGGCGGTCAGCCGGGCGCTGCGAGCGCGCTCGACCAGCTCGAGCCGGCGCTGGTGATGCCCGCCAGCTCCAGCGCCTCGGCGCCGCGCAGCACCGGCACCACCAGCCCGTCGTCGGTGGCCACCGCGATGCCGATCCCAACCTGCGCGTCTCCAGCCCCACCACGCCGTCGCGCCAGGTGGCGTTGATGCGCGGGTGGCGGCGCAGCGCCTCGGCGACGATCCGGATCAGCAGGTCGGTGTGGCTGATGCGCCCCCCGTCCGGCCGGGCAATGGCGGCTGCGCGCCAGGCTCGAGCAGCCGGCCGGCGTCCACCTGGCGGTGCAGGAAGAAGTGCGGCACGCTCCTGCCAGCTCTGGGTCGTGCGCTCGGCCATGATCCGCCACACAGAGCCGCTGGGCACGGTGGCCGCCGGCGGCTCGCCTGCGGCAGGCGGTTTGACCGCGGCCGGCGGCGTCGCGGCGGGCGGCCCGGCCCGCTCGACGATCTGCGCCAGCACGGCGCCGCCGGGGCCGCTGCCCTCCGCGTCGGCGATCTCGATGCCCAGCTCGGCCGCCATTCTCCGTGCCTTCGGCGAGGCCAGCCGCGAGCGGCGCCCGGGAGGGCAGTTCGGCCGGCGCCGGGGGGCGCCGGCTCGGACGGCCGGCGGGGCCTCGGCCGGCTACCGCCACCACCACCGCCATCACCTCGCCCACCGGCACCTGGTCGCCGGCGGCCGCCCGCACGCCGGCCAGGGTGCCGTCGATCGGCGACTCGATCTCCACGGTGGCCTTGTCGGTCTCGACCTCCAGCAGCGGCTCGCCGGCGGGTACCGGCTCGCCCTCCGCCGCGCAGCCAGCGCAGCACGGTGCCGGTGTCCTGGGCCATGCCCAGGGCCGGCATGATCACCGTCGGTCACCGCTAGGCCGATCCCGCGACGGCGAGCTGGCCACCGCTCGCGCGGTCGCCGCGATCGTCTCCGGCGTGGGCACGGTGACGTCCTCCAGCGGCGGCGAGAACGGCATCGGCACGTCGCGTGCGCCCAGCCGCCGGACCGGCGCGTCGAGGTGGTAGAAGGCAGCGCTCGGCGATGGTGGCCGCCATCTCGGCGGTCACCCCGTAGCAGCGGTGACCCTCGTCCACCACGACCGCGCGGCCGGTGCGCTCGACCGAGGCGGCGATCGTGTCGGCGTCCAGTGGGCTGGTGGTGCGGGGGTCGATCACCTCGGCCGAGACGCCGCGCCCGGACAGCAGGTCGGCGGCCGCCAGCGAGGCCTGCACCATCGAGCTTGTGGCCACCAGGGTGACGTCGTCGCCGGCGCGTTTGACGTCCGCCACGTCCGAACGGGATCGTGTACTCACCCTCGGGCACCGGGCCGCGCAGCGGATAGTGCAGCTTGTCCTCGATGAAGACCACCGGGTTGTCGTCGCGGATGGCCGTCTTCAGCAGGCCCTTGGCGTCGGAGGGCGTGGACGGCAGGACCACCTTCAGCCCTGGAACGTGGCTGACCCAGGCCTGCAGGCTCTGGCTGTGCTGGGCGGCCGAGCGGCGCGTGGCGCCCAGGGTCGTGCGCAGCACCAGCGGCACGCGCAGGCTGCCGCCGGACATGTAGTGGGCCTTGGCGGCCTGATTCACGAGCTGGTCCATCACCAGGGTCAGGAAGTCGCCGAACATGATGTCCACCACCGGCCGCAGGCCGGTCATGGCAGCGCCCACGGCCAGGCCGGTGATGCCGGCCTCGGAGATGGGCGAGTCGACCACCCGCTGCGTGCCGAACTCCGCCGCCAGGCCGGACAGGACCTTGAACGGGGTGCCGGCCTCGGCCACGTCCTCGCCGATCACGAACACCCGCTCGTCGCGCCGCAGCTCCTCGGCCAGCGCCTCGTTTATGGCCTGGCCGAAGGTCAGCTCGCGGGCCCCGGCGACGGCTTCAGGCGTAGACATGCTCGTCCACCTCGGAGGGGTCGGGGAAGGGCGCTGCCAGTGCGGTCTCCAGGCCGGCGTCCACCTCGGCCGTCACCGCTGCCGCGATCTCGTCCAGGGCCGCCTGGCCGACCCCCTGCTCGCCCAGCCAGGCGCTCAGCCGCAGCAGCGGGTCGTGGCCCTCCTGCCAGGCCTGCTCCTCGTCGCGGGAGCGGTAGTAGGCGCGATCGACGTCGCCCACGTGGTGGCCGTGGAAGCGGTAGGTGTGGCAGACCAGGAAGGCCGGGCCGGCACCCGTCCGCGCCCGCTCGACCAGCTCGCTGGCGGCGGCGTGCACCTCCCGCACGTCCTGGCCGTCCACCTCGCCGGCCGGGATGCCGAACGCTCGCGGGCGGGCGAGGATCTCGCCGGACGTGGCCTCCAGGTAGTGCGTGTACTCGTTGTACATGTTGTTCTCGCACACGTAGATCACCGGCAGCGACCACAGCGCGGCCATGTTCATGACCTCGTACAGCAGCCCCTGGCCGAGCGCGCCGTCGCCGAAGAAGCACACCGCCACCTGGTCGGTGCCGCGCTGCTTGGCCGAGAAGGCGGCACCGGTGGCGATCCCGGTCGAGCCGCCGACGATGGCGTTGGCGCCCAGGTTGCCGTTGGCGTGGTCGGCGATGTGCATCGAGCCGCCCTTGCCCCGGCAGTAGCCCGTCTCCTTCCCCAGCAGTTCGGCGAAGGTGCGGTCAATGTGCGGCCCCCTTGGCCAGGCAGTGGCCGTGACCGCGGTGGGTGGAGGTGATGTAGTCGTCCTGGCGAAGCGCGCTGCACACGCCCACGGCGACCGCCTCCTCGCCGATGTACAGATGGGCCAGGCCCGGCATCTTGGCCGACCGGTAGAGCTCGTTCACGCGCTCCTCGAAAAACCTGATGGTGAGCATCCGCCGGTAGGCCTCGGTCCACTGCTCGCTCATCCTGCCGCTCCTTCCACATCTGCCTGCACCCGCTCCAGGTGCATGCGCATGCCGGCCGCCGCCAGTCGGGGGTCGCGGTCAGCGATCGCGGCCAGGATCTGGCGGTGCTCGTCGACCGCCCGGGCCGCGCTCTGGGGCAGCCCGAAGATGGCGCCCAGGGCCCCGCGCAGCACCTCCCGGATGGCGTCCATGCAGCTGGCCAGCAGCCGGTTTCCGGTGGCTTCGGCGAGGCCGAGATGGAAGGCCACGTCGGCGTCGATGTAGGCGTCTGCATCCCCGCTGGCCAGCGCCGCGGCCATCCGCTCGACCGCCTTGCTCATTGCGTCCAGCTGGCCCTGGTCGCGGCGGCCGGCCGCCAGCGCTGCGGCCTCCACCTCGATCATCCGCCGCAGCTCGAACAGGTCCGACATGCCCGATGCCGGGGCCAGCGTCAGGGCCAGCCGCAGCGACCGGGTCAGCGGCCGAGGTGCGTCGGCAACCACCAGCGCGCCGCCAACCTGCGCCAGCACGCCCTGCGACTCCAGGATGCGCAGCGCCTCGCGCACCGATGAGCGGCCAACGGCATATGTCTCGGCCAGCTCCCGCTCGGTGGGTATGGGCGATCCCGGACCCAGCTGGCTGGAGACGATCAGGCCGATCAAGCTGTCGGCGATCAGGTCGTACGTGCGCGGGCGCTGAAGCGGCTCGGGGGCGAGCCGCAGGGGCGGTGTCTGGGCCATACACTCCCTGGTCTGACAATCAGACACAATACCGGGCTCGCCGCGCCGCGTCAACCGCACGCCGTGCTCGACCCGAGGCGGCCCGTCGGCCACCCGGCGGGTTCCGCATCAATTCGAAGCGACGTTTCGCCCCGGGTCTCGACCCGCGGCAGCGGCAGGCTCAGCGGCGCGTCGTCGGATCAGGCGTGCGCCACGACTTCGCGCACCTCCACACCCTCGAGCTGCACCGCATCATCCATGCCCTGGACCATCCCGCGGACTTGATCGCCGACCCGGTTCGCCGCCTCTTCGGAGTCAAAGACGGCCATCGAGAGCCCGGTGTTGTCCTTCCACGTCCAGTAGCCAGCGTGGAAACCCGGTGCCTGAGAGATCCGCGGAACCACGTCTTCAGTCAGCCCCTTCTGAGCAGACTCGCGATCCTTGATGGTGACTCTGACGACGACTGCGTGCACTTTGACCTCCGTCGGGTCGGTCTGGATCAACGCGGCATTCTCCCACGTGAACAGCGCCATCGTTAGACCCGGCCGCCACTCGCGAGGGCTCCGGTGATGCCCGCAGGCGGCGAAGAATGATGGATGCCCTCCTGGCTTCGCCGGGCGACGGTCACCCCCGCATGCCAGCCGGGCGCCCGGCCGCCCGTGGGCGGCTGGATCGAGTCGATGTCGAGGCCGGCGCGCGTGATCACCCACGCCATGACCGAGTTTGAGTTCCACATCTCACCGGCATGGAGCTCGTCACGGCCCCACACCGGGGTCGGCACACGCGCCACCGTGTCCAGCACGCGACGGGCACATTCGACATCTGCGCTCAGGCGGCGCGGACTCGCGACCGCCTCGGCGATGTCCGGGATGAGGCCATCGCGCCAGCGACGGATCTCATATCGGAATATGCGCAGGCGGCCCGCGCAACGGCTGCCGACCGCGCCGCTGGCGACGACGCAGCGGCCCGCGGGATCCCCGCGCGGGACAGGCGCCTGCTCGATCACATAGCGTCCCTCCGCCACGCTGACGACGAGTGCCGAGTGGTAGAGGTCGCACGCCGGGCGATGGGCCAGCCGCGCGGCGACCCACTCGAACACGCGGCCGTTGTATCGCACGGAGTGGCCGCCTGCGCCAAGCGGCAGCCAGTACAGGTCCACCGCAGCAGCGCCCTGCGGTCCGACGGAAGACGGCGAGCCTGCCGACTGCCTTCGGCGCTCGCCGATCCGTTCGGGTCTGGTTTCTCGCACGCGTCCACCTTCGCATCGGGCCGTCGATTGGGCATCGGGGCCGGCGCCGACGCGGCTTCGGGGAACTACCGCATCAGGCCTCGCCCGTCGGAGGTCGCCGCGGCGATGCCGGGTGATGAGCTTGTTCCCGACTTACTGAGTGGAAGCGGGGGCGTAGCTCGGGTCGAAGGGGGCGTTCCTGGATGCGTGCGATGGCCGCTTTCGTGCTGCTTTGGTTGACTTGTGCCGGCGATTGGAGTAGACCACGTCGAGGTTGGTCAGCTCGATGCCGGGGCGCCGGAGGCGGCCCGGGAGGAGGGCGTTTGTGTGACGATCCGCCGTTCATCCGTCGTGTGGCTTGCGGTGGTGGCGGGGGTAGGGGTCGCAAGCGGCCTCGGTGCCGGCCCGGCCGCTGCCTCGACGGCGAGCGATCTCGCTCTGCTGCAGCGGTACGAGCCGGTCGTCGTGTATCCGAATCAGGAGAACTGGCGCCCGATCGAGGCGCAGAGCTTCTCTCCCCACACGACGCTTCAGCAGTACACATGCAACGGCGCCGCGTGTGCGTGGAAGACGCGTCTCGTCAGCCCTCAGGCTGCTCAGATCCCCGCTGGCGGCTGTGCCGCATCGAGCACCAACACGAGCACGTGGGCGGGGTGTGACCGTCTGAACATCAACGGCTGCGATTACGGCGGCAGCACGGCACCGCTCGCCCAGGATCCCTGCTACGTCAACTCCGCTCCCGCTCCGGCGCTGCTGAAGACGTCCGGTTCGGCCACGTCGGTGCCGTCCCGCACCTACGGCCGGGCGGTGCACCTCACGACCCCGGTCTCCGGCGTCTCAACCGTCCTGCAGTACTGGTTCCTGTATTACGTCAACGACTACTTCAACCAGGTGAACACACAGACTTCCACCCTCACCGACCTGCACGAGGGCGACTGGGAGATGGTCGAAGTCGCCCTCGGCACCACCGGCTCTCCGTTGTGGATGGCCTACTCCGAGCACTCCGCGGGCGCGCGCCGGACGTGGGCGTCCGTCCCCAAGTATCCCGGCTCGGCAGCCACACCCATGGTGTGGTCGGCACTCGGGTCACACGCGAACTACCCCGCCCCCGGCACCTACCTGATCCAGTCGTTCACCTACGGCGGCGTCACCTTCACGGCCAACGATCACACCGCCCCCGCGAACGGCACCTGGCAACTGGGGCCGCCCGCGCTACGACCGACCATGCAGATGCGCCTCTCACAGATCACCACGGCGTCAACCGGCGCGCTCTCCCCCACGTGGATCGGCTACAAGGGGGCCTGGGGCAAGGACGAGTGGGTTTCGGCGAAGTATCTCGGCACGTGGTACCAGTTCGGATGCTCCGGTGCCGCGCAACTTGGCCAGAGCCTCTCCTGCACCGGGCCGGTCGGGCCGGCAAGCCACGCCATCTGGCAGCACGCCGTGAAGACCGCGCTCTCCTGGCCGCTGCGCTGATCCGCCCCGTCGAGGACCGGCCGAACGCCGGGCGGGGCGAGCAGGCGCGTGCGCAGTTCGACCATCCGCGGCGGCTCCCTAAGCCGACACGAGGGCTAGCTCCAGGTCGCCCAGGTCGGCGACCGGGGGCTGGCCCTCGGCCAGCCGGGGGGCGTGGGCGCGCACAACGTCGTACACCCGCCGGGTGCCCGCCCCCAGTTCGCCGACCCGATCGCGTAGGTCGACCGCCTGCGCTGCGCAGTAGGCCTCGACCGTCGCCACGTGCAGGCCCAGCCGGCACATCTCGGCCAGCCGGCGGGCGGCCACCGGGGTTGGGATGACGCGGTCCTCGATCCCCTCCGCGGTGCTCGAGGTGGGCAGTTCGAGCGTCGCCGGCATGGCCAGGAGGCGCGCCTCGGCCGCTGCGGCCGACGCGCCGTAGGTGACGATGGCCAGCCCGTCCTGGCTGGATGCCTCGTTCGTGCGCAGGCCGCTGGGCAGACCGCTGAAGCCCGGGTGGACCAGCTTCTGCGTGCGCTCGGCGCTGGCCGTGACCACATGGGCGAGGGCGATCCGCAGGTAGTCCAGTGTGACGCCGTAGGGCACCGAGTCGAAGTTGCCGTTGGAGAGCGCGCGCCCGTCGGGGGTGATGGATGGGTTGTCGTGTGAGGAGGTCAGCTCGGCCTCCACGATCTCGCCGGCGTGCGCCAGGGCGGTGTGGGCGGCGGCGTGGGTCTGCGGCACCACCCGCATGGTCAAGGGGTCCTGCAGTTCGCGGTGCAGCGATCCCCCAAGCAGACTGCCGCCCTCAAGCAGCGCCCGCATGCGCTCGATCGCCTGCCGGATGCCGGGCACGGGGCGGGCGTCGGCCACCGCTGGGTCGAGGGCCTGCACGTTGCCCAGCATGCCCTCGAAGGTGAGCGCCGCCGCCTCGTCGAAGCGGTCGAGCAGGGTCGCCGTGCTGGTCAGCGCAAGCGCCGCCCAACCCAGCGAATAGGCGTTGGAGTTGACGAACGCGAGCGCCTCCTTGGCGGTCGGCCGCCACGCGGTCAGGCCAAGCCGGCCGAGCTCCGCCGCCCACTCAGCCTCGCCGGTCAGCGCCGCCGCCAGATCGGCCAGCGGCCCCAGGTCGGACTGGCCCAGCGAGCCGGTGGTGCGTACGCGCGGCGCCAGGCCCGCGTTCAGCGCGGCCACCAGCGCGTCGGCGAGGCCAGTGCCGACGCCCGCCCGGCCGCGGGCGAACCCCGCCAGCTGGGCCAGCATGGCCGCTCGTACGGCCTCGGCCGGAGCATCGGGGCCGGTTCCGGTGCGGTGCGAGAGAAGGAGCAGACGGTTGAACTCGGGCTGTTCGCCCGCGCCCACCGACACCCGCTTGAGTGCGCCCACGCCGGTGGTCAGCCCATACACGCGCTCGCCCTGGGCGAGCATTCGGTCGGTGGCCTGGCGGGCCTGGGAGATCCGCTCGCGGGCGGCCCGCGCCAGCTCGACGGCCCGGCCGCCAATGGCCACCTCGGCCACCTGGCCTGGTGTCAGCACGTCGTCCACCACCAGCGGGCCGGCTGCCGGCGCAGCCGGCCGCCACAGAAACTCGTTCACGCCGGGCTGCGGTAGAAGGGTTCGCCCAACGCCGGCTCGTGCACGTACACGCCCAGCCCGGGCCCAACGGGCGCCGACAGCGTTCCGTTGCGGGCCACCGGTACCCCCTCCGCGTTCGCCACCGTGACCCACGAGCTGAAGTCAACGGTGTGCGTGCGCAGCTGCTCCGGCGTGGACAGCGACAGATGGATCATGGCGGCGGTGTCGATGCTGGCGCCGCCGGTGTCCTCGATGGTCACGGCCAGCCCCAGCTCGACGGCCAGGTCGCGCACTGCCGCCGCCCGGGTGATGCCGCCCAGGCGGGCGATCTTGATCGTGATGCCATCAGCGATGCCATCCGACCAGGTTCGCAGCAGCTCTCGGGCCGAGGTGATCGACTCGTCCAGCACCAGAGGGTGGGGGCAGGCCGCCCGCACCGTCCGGCACTCATCCAGCGAGCCGCAGGGCTGCTCCAGCGTGTACTGCAGATTGGCGGTGGCCCTCAGGAAGCGGCGGGCGTCGCCGGTCGACCAGCCACCGTTGGCGTCGGCGTACAGCACCACCCCGGGGCCGGCCGCCGCCCGCACCGCCGTCAGCCGCTCGGCGTCCACCGCCGGGTCTCCGCCCACCTTGACCTGCAGCCGCCGGTAGCCGCCGTGCATGTGCCGGCGGGCCAGCTCGGCGGCAGCCGCCGGGGCCACCGGCGGGATCGACCGGTACAGCGCCACCGAGTCGCCAAAGCGTCCGCCCAGCGCCTCGCACAGCGGCTGTCCGCGGCCGCGGGCGGCGGCGTCCCAGCAGGCCATGTCGAGCGCTGACTTGACGTATGGCTGGCCGCGCATGACCGTGTCCATGCGCCGCACCAGGCGCAGCGGCTGAGCGGGGTCCTCGCCGATCAGATGCGGCGCCAGCTCGGCCACGCCGGCCCGCGCGCCGGATGGGAAGGCCTCCGAGTAGAACGACCCCAGCGGCGCCGCCTCGCCCCACCCGGTCACCTCCTGGTCGGTGTCCACCGCCACCAGCACCGAGTCGAAGCCGCTGGCCGTGCCGCCCGAGGTCGCGTACTGGCCGTCCCGGAACGGCTGCAGCTGGCGGAACGCGCGGATGCCGGTGATGCGCATGGGCATCTGCCTAATCTCCCAGTTCGGAGCGGCGCCTGTCTGCGAACTCGCGCAGTTCAGTCTCGACGGCGGCGTCCAGCGGAGGCTGCTGGTAGCCCTCCAGCGTCTCGGCGCAGATCCGGGTGGCCCGCTTGGCGGCATCATCGCCGCCCCGCCGCAGCCACCGTTCGTAGTTGTCGGTGGAGCTCAGAAGCGGCCGGTAGAAGCAGGTGCGGAAGCGCTCCAGGGTGTGGGCGGCGCCCAGGAAGTGGCCACCGTGGCCGACCTCGACGTGCGCATCCCAGGCCAGGCTGGCCTCGTCGATCTCCAGCGGCGTGAACTCCTCTTTCAGCATGCGCAGGATCTCGATGTCGACGATGAACTTCTCGTAACAGGCGACCAGGCCGGACTCCAGCCAGCCGGCCGCGTGCTCGACGAAGTTGGCGCCGGCCAGGAACGCCGGCAGCATGGTGTTCAGGCCCTCGTACGCCGCCTGCGCATCGGGCAGCTGGCTGGAGGTGAGCGCGCCCCCACCGGCCCGCCAGGGCAGGCCGAAGCGGCGCGCGATCTGGCCGGTGCAGAAGAGCCCGATGGCCGACTCCGGGCCGCCGAATCCGGGCGAGCCGGACTGCATGTCGGTGTGCGACAGGAACGAGCCGAACACCACCGGCGCACCCGGCCGCACCAGCTGCAGCAGGCTGAGGCCGGCCAGCGCCTCGGCGGTCTGCTGCACCAGCCCGGCCGGCACCGAGGCCGGCGCCATCGCGCCCATCAGCAGGAACGGTGTGATGATGGTCACCTGGCCGGCGGCCGCGTAGGCCATCATGGCCTCGATCATGCGCGTGTCGTAGCGAAGCGGAGAATTCGAGTTGACCACGCAGAACACGCGCGGCGGCTCGTCCGGCGCGGCCGGTCCGCCGAACAGGATCTCGGTCATGGCCAGCGAGTCGCGGGCGGCGTCGCCGCTGATGACCGCCCCCATGTACGGCTTGTCGGTCAGCGTCTGCACCGCCAGCAGCATGTCCAGGTGGCGAGAGTCCAGCGGCCGGTCGGACGGCTCGCAGCACAGTCCGCCCGGGGTGTCCAGCTCGTCGAAGGCCTGGCTCAGCCGGCAGAACTGCTGGAAGTCGTCGATGCTGGCCTCCCGCCGCTGGTCGGCCTGGCGCACGAAGGGCGGGCCCTGGGTGGGCGCGAACACCATGTGCCGGCCACCCACGTGCATGGTCTGCTGGGGGTTGCGGGCCTGGATGTCGAACTCGCGGGGCGCCAGCGCGACCTGATCCAGCACGAACTCGGGGTCGAGCCGCACGACTGAGCCCTCCACCCGCTGGCCCGCGGCCCGGAACAGGTCGAGCGCCGGCTCGGACAGGAACTCCAGCCCGATCTCCGACACCAACCGTCGCCAGCCGCCCTCCAAGACCTGCATCGCCCCCTCGGACAGCACCTCATAGCGGGGCATGCGGTTCTCGAACATGAGTGGCCTAGACTGGCACGCCGCGGCCTGCGCGCGCAACCGCAAGCCGTCGAACGATTCGACTAAGCTTGCCTCGATGGCCCGCCCGCGCGCCAACGCCCCAGCCCCGGTCCGCATGCTGGTGGGGATGCTGCCGCTGACCACCGCGGTGATGGTGCTGGCCTTTCTGTGCGCGGTCATCATCGCCCTGCCGCTGAACCTGTTCGGACTCGTCCGGGTGGAGTATTGCGTCATCCCGCTGGCCGTTGGCGGGCTGACCATGCCGCTGGTCTTGGCCGGCGAAGTGAACTCCGAGTAAGAAGCTCTAACGGAATGAATCGTGGATGGCTGGCGAGCGGCGCGCCAGCAGGGTGTCGCGGCGCGGCGCAGCGCATATCCGCAGGTAATCTGGGCAAGCCGCGCCGTGGCTCCATGCGCCAGCGCGACGCAGTCAGACGCCGCGAGGCATTTCGTTAGAGCTTCTAAGGGGCACCCAGCGCCGCCCGGTGGCGTCGGGATCGGCCGTTTTGGTAGGGTCGTTCTGACTGACTGGTCAGTCAAACTCCCTCCGAACTGAGGTCTCCATGAGCGCACAACCCTCCACCACCAAGCTCTACTTCGGACCCTGGTACAGGCGCTCGCCGTACTTCGAATCCACGCTCAAGGCCGGCTGTGTGGCGTACGACATCTACAACAAGATGTACCTGCCGGCCGAGTACGACGACCCGGCCGTGGAGTACGCGGCGCTCAACGAGGGCGTCACCCTGTGGGATGTGGGCGTCGAGCGCACGGTGCAGGTGAGCGGCCCCGACGCCGACCGCCTGATCGACATGGTGACCTGCCGCGACCTGACCAAGTGCGCGGTCAAGCAGGGCAAGTACATGCTGGTGATCGCCCCCGACGGCGGCATCGTCAACGACCCGGTGCTGCTGCACGTCGAGGACAACATGTGGTGGATGCAGCTGGCCGACTCCGACGCCGGCCTGTACACGCTGGGCGTGCTGTCGCAGTCGGGGCTGGACGCCCAGGTGTCCTACCCGGATGTGCACCCGGTGCAGGTTCAGGGGCCGAAGTCGGCCGAGACGATGGCCAAGCTGGTCGGGGACGCCGTCTACGACCTCCGGTACTACTGGTGCGACCGGTTCGTGATCGGCGACATCCCGGTGGTGATCAGCCGCACCGGCTGGTCGGCCGTGCCCGGCTTCGAGGTCAACCTGCTGGACGGCGCCCGCGGCGCCGACCTGTGGGACGCCATCGTGGCCGCCGGCGAGGAGTTCGAGATCCGGCCGATCGCCCCCAACGAGGCTCGCCGGGTGGAGGCCGGGATCTTCAACTGGGGCTCGGACATGACCCTTCGGGACACGCCCTTCCACGTCATGGGCCTGGAGCGGCTGGTCGAGGAGCAGCCCCAGGACTACATCGGCAAGGCCGCTCTGGAACGGATCCGGCGGGAGGGCGTCGACCGCAAGCTGGTCGGCATCCGCTTTGACGACTCCGAACCGCTGCCGGGCATCGCCATGAGCTGGCCCGCGCACCACCAGGGCCGCGAGGTGGGCCGGGTGACCGACGCCGTGTGGTCGCCCGGGCTGGCCGCCAACATCGGCTACGTGTGGGTGCCGATCGAACTGGCCGAGCCGGGCACGCGGCTCGAGGTCGGCTCCGAGCACGGCCCCATGACGGGCGTGACGGCCGCCATACCCTTCGTCGACCCGCGCAAGGAGCGGCCGGCGGCGGCCCTGCGCGGGACGGCCGGCTGACCGGCCACCGCCTGGCCATGCGCGAGCCCCGCTTCGACATCCTCTTCGAGCCGGTCAGCCTGGGGCCGGTGACCGCCCGCAACCGGTTTTTCCAGGTGCCGCACTGCAACGGCATGGGCTACCGCTACCCGACCTCGCACGCGCACATGCGCGGGGTCAAGGCCGAGGGCGGGTGGGCGGTCGTGTGCACAGAGGAGGTCGAGTTCCACCACTCGTCGGAGCGTCGCCCCCTACGTCGAGGGCAAGATCTGGGATGACGCCGACATCCCCGCCCACGCCAGGCTGGTGGAGAAGGTGCACGAACACGGCAGCCTGGCCGGGATCGAACTGGTGCATTGCGGGCATCACCGCCCCCAACCTGTACACACGGCAGCCGCCCATGAGCGTCGGCCACCTGCCGGTGCAGGGCATCGAGCCGGTGCAGGCCCGGCGTATGTCGGCGTCGACATCGCCGACCTGCGGCGCTGGCACCGGCAGGCCGTGGCCCGCAGCCTGCGCGCCGGCTACGACCTGGTGTACGTGTACGCGGCCCACAATCTGACCACCATCCAGCACTTCCTGTCACGCCGCTACAACGACCGGGACGACGCGTACGGAGGCGAGCTTCGGAACCGGGCGCGGCTGCTGCGGGAGATGCTCGAGGACACCCTGGACGAGGTGGACGGGCGGGCGGCGGTGGCCTGCCGGATCTGCGTGGACGAGCAGATCGGCGGCGACGGCATCGAACGCGACGAGATGGCCCAGGTGCTCGACCTGGTCGGCGAGCTGCCCGACCTGTGGGACTTCATGGTCGGCGAGTGGGACTTCGACTCGATCACCTCCCGGTTCGCCGACGAAGGACTCCCAGGAGGCCTACGTGCGAGGGCTGAAGGCGCTCACCTCCAAGCCGGTGGTCGGCGTCGGCCGCTTCACCTCGCCCGACACCATGGTGCGGATGGTGCGCGACGGGCGTGCTGGACATGATCGGGGCCGCCCGGCCGTCGATCGCAGACCCGTTCCTGCCGGTCAAGATCGAGGAGGGCCGCTGGCAGGACATCCGCGAGTGCATCGGCTGCAACATCTGCGTCACCGGCGATTCGCTGATCACGCCGCTTCGCTGCACCCAGAACCCGACCATGGGCGAGGAGTGGCGGCGCGGGCTGGCATCCCGAGCGGATCCGTGCCCGCACGTCCGACGCCAAGGTGCTGGTGGTGGGCGCCGGGCCGGCCGGGCTGGAGGCCGCCCAGGCGCTTGGCAAGCGCGGCTACGAGGTGGTGCTGGCGGAGGCTGGCGACGACCTCGGCGGCCGGGTGGCGCGCGAGGCGCGGCTGCCCGGGCTGTCGGCCTGGATCCGGGTGCGTCGACTACCGGCGCGGCCAGCTGGAGCGGCTGGCCAATGTCGAGGTCGCCTACTCGACAGCCGGCTCACCGCCGATGAGATCCTGGCCTACGAGTTCGACCACGTGGCCATCGCCACCGGCTGCACGCTGGCGGGCCGACGGGGCCGGCCGTTGGCACGTCAAGCCGCTGGCCATGGACGCGGGCATGCAGGTGCTGACACCCGACGACCTGATGGCGGGCACCAGGCCGCGCGGCGAGCGGGTGGTGGTGTGGGACGACGACCACTACTACATGGGCGGGGTGCTGGCGGAGCTGCTGGCGGCCCACGGCCACGCCGTCACCCTGCTCACATCGGAGGCCCGGATCTCGGCCTGGGCGGTCAACACCATGGAGCAGCACCGCATCCAGCGCCGGCTGTTGGAAGCCGGGGTGACGCCGCTGACCAGCCATGCGCTGGCCGGAGTGGGGGCGGCGGGCGTGCGCGTCGCGTGCGCGTACACCGAGCGCGAGCACGAGTTGGCCTGCGACTGCCTGGTCACCGTCACCGCCCGGTTGCCCGACGACGGCCTGGCGGGCGAGTTGGAGCGCGTCGAGGGCGGGCCGGTTGTGCGGCTGGTCGGCGATGCCTGGAGCCCGGGCACGATCGCCGCCGCCGTGTGGGACGGCCACCGCTATGCGCAGGAGTTGGACGACCCGCCGGGCGATCGCGACCAGGCGCCGTTCCTGGAGGAGAAGATGCAGCTGGCGCCGGCCGACCTGGTCGTGCCCGCGCCGTCCTAGCCGGCGGTGCGGTTGCCTGAAGGCAGCGCGTGTGGGGGAATGCACGTGCCATGGGCGACTTGACCTTCCGGGCGTACGGCGGCGACGCGTGCACGCTGCTGGCCTTCGACTATCCCGAGGCGGGCAGGGCCGACCTGGCCGGGTTCGCCGTCTGGTGCACGCCGCCCGGCGGGACCGAGCAGCCGATCGAGAACCGGCTCTCGTGCCGGCCGCGAGGCGTATGGGGGGATTCCCGGATGCGTGAGCCGGAAGGTTCCGCGGATTCCCCGAGGCGATCGGGGTGGCTCGTGGCTAGCGTCGACCCACCAGGGGGGGACGCCTTGGGGGAAGGGAGCGGATTATGACCATCTCAGAGCTGGAGCGGTTGGCGGATCTGTATGGCCGATTGGACATCGATCTCGGCATGATTGACGGAAACGCATTCACGATCGACGCTGTGATCGACATGCAGGCGCGTCGTCAGGGCTGGCCAGAAGCCGTGATCGCTGTGGTGCGGGCCGAGATTCTGGACTGCACCGCGGGCCGCGATCACATGGTTGAGGCTGCGCGGGCGGTTGCCCGACCTCATCGATCCGCCGCACCTCCCGCGCCGAACGTCGCATGATGGCCAAGCTCCCGGCTGTCAGCGAGAGCTTTGCAGGACGCGTCGTGATCCTCCCACACGACCGGACGGCCAGCGCCGACGCGCGGGTCTCGGTCGAGGATGAAACGGCCGGCGGCGGGTGGAGCGTCCGGTTCAACCCCGACGCGATTGCCGGATTCGATCCGACAGAACTGTTCGAGGTGGAGCTCCCCAACGGTGGCTTCGGCCGTTTCGCCTACGCCGAACCCGCCATACCCGAGGGCCTTGGAGTCGGCCTCGGCTGGGCGCCCACCGCACACCTACCAACCATCATCCCATGACCTTCCACGCACCAGGGCGCGCCCCGCACCAAGCGCACGGCCCGGAGGCGCCACCCGTGCACGAATTTGGCACCCGTCGCAACGGGGGGCCTGGGGTGGTCACCTAATGCGGCTCCGCTCCACGCCCCGACAGTGGCAGGCGCACGGTCACCCCGGCTGACCGTGCCGGCTCACACCATCCTCCTGGCGCTGGTTGAGCCGAACTAGCCACGGCACAGACGAGCTTGTTGGGCACAAGAACGGATACGCGTGGCAAGAGCACGATCATCCGTGCTGACCGTGCGGATCTAACTGGTCTTCGAGCGCACGCGGACGGCTGCCTGTCCGCACCCAGCCGGGCCGGCTAGACGAGCGCTGCGGTGCGCGGCCGGCGTTGCGTGCCCCACCCATCCGGGGGGCTTGACGGGGTCGCGCGCGCCCTGCAGGTTCGAAGTGGGTCTGGTTCCTAGGGAGGGGCGGTGATGGGTAGAGCGGCTCGTATGATCGCTGTGTTCGCGTCGGTCGCCATGGCGCTCGCCGTCGCCGGTGGCCATGGACGCCACCCATCGGGTGAGCTGACCCCGAATGCGCTGGCAGCCACCCCAAGCCCGATCCAGCACGTCGTTGTCATCTATCAAGAGAACAACTCGTTCGACGAGGTTCTCGGATACACATGCGCGGTGGTGCTGAATCATCGCTGCGACGGCGCCACGACGGGACAGGTCTCGACCGGCGCGACGGTGCCGCTCGCCCAGCCACCCGACATCGTTCCCACCGTGAACCACAGCCCTGGGTCGATAACGACGGGTATCGACGGCGGGAAGATGGACGGGTTCGACAAGAATTCCGGGTGTCAGAAGACCACGAACTATGCCTGTTATGTTTCGTATCGGGACTCTCAGATCCCCAATCTGGCGATGTACGCGGAGCAGTACGTGGTGGCTGACAGGACGTTCGAGTCCAAGGTCTCGGCAAGCTGGGGCTCGCATCTCGACCTGGTGACCGGGCAGCTGGATGGCTTCCAGGGTGTGAACCCATCCCATGCCAAGTTCGCCAACAAGGGATGGGGATGCGACTCGGGTGCGACCGCCAAGTGGAAGAGTCCGACCACCGGCGCCGTCTCGAATCAGCCGACCTGCATCCCCGACTACAACCTGAGTGCGGGCACCTATCCCCACGGCGGCGCGTTCACCACCACACTCGTCCCGCATATCCCGACGATCATGGACGAGATGGATCAGGCAAACGTTTCGTGGCACATCTATGCGCCCACCAGTTCGCAGCAGTTTTACGGCTGGTCGATCTGCCCGACCTTCGCCGACTGTCTGTACACCAAACAGGCGGCTGACATGTCGACGTCGGCTGACGTACTCACAGCGGCGGCGAACGGGACGCTGCCCAACGTGTCGTACGTCATCGCCATGAACACCAACACTCAGCACAACTCCGATTCGATGAAGGCCGGAGACAACTGGATCGGCTCAGTGGTCAACTCGATCATGTCAGGCCCCGACTGGAGGTCGACCGCGATCTTCATCACCTACGACGATTGCGGGTGTTTCTATGACCACGTCGCGCCGCCGGCCGGCGCCGGCGTTCGCGAGCCGATGGTCATCGTCAGTCCGTGCGCCGTCCCGGCATCGACCGACCACAACACCGCCTACACCGGCGACTCCACGCTCGCGTTCATCGAACACACCTTCAACCTGCCCCCGCTGCTCGCCACCGCCGACGGATCGGCGTACGACTTCTCACACAGCTTCGACTACAGCCAAGCCAGCTGTGGCGGCGTCGGCGCAGCTCCACTCGCGACCCCGCGCGCCACCATCCACCCGCTCTCGGCCAGTGAACGGGCCTACCTCAAGGCTCACCCGGCCAACCCCAACGACCCCACCTGAGCAACCGCACCAAGCCCTGGCTCTCGGGACGCCGCCCTCTTGTTATTGGCACCAAACCACCCAGCTCCGGGCTGCACGACGACTTGGCACCGTCACAACGGGGGACTGCGTCGGCCACCTAACGCCGCGAGCCACTGCAGGGAGACGGCGCGGCCCGCGGAGGGCAGGGGCACGGACCGATCCCTCGGCACCGGATAGGCACGATCACGCCCGGCCGTTTTGGTGGTCATCTCGCGATCGCGCGGGCTGCCGTTTCCGCTGCTGCGGGGGGCAGTGATCCGATCACTGTGTAGCTGACGCCGGCGCGGTCGAACTGGAGGATCGTGCCCAGTGCCGTGTCCAGTTCGTGGCCCACGGCGGTGCCCACGGACACTCGGGGCAGCGATGCCAGTGGACCGGCCTGACCGCCGGCCGCGGCTTGCTCTAGCACGAGGATGCTGCCCAGCCCGTGTCCGTACACGGCCAGCGCCGCCGGATGCCCCGCCCAGTCCACCCGCCGCAGCGTCAGCTTGGGCAGGCCGACCAGGGTGGCCGGGGCATGCACCGCGAATGGCAGCGGCGCGCTGTCCTTGGTGGCGCCGGCCGAGCCGGCGCGGTCCTGGCCGGCCGCGGGCGCGTGCACTTTGACCACGTGTGTGGCGGCGCTCAGCGGCACCTGCAGGTCGGACGGGGAGACCGGGCCGTAGCTGATCTGCGTCACCCGCAGCGCGAGCACCGGCGAGCTCGAGCCCTGGCTGTAGACAGCGATCTCCAGCGGCACGCCATGGTTGGCGTCCCAGGCCAACTCGACCGCGCCCAGCAGGCCGCCGGCATGCCGCGGCGAGATGCGCACCCGGTAGGCGGGCTGGCCGCCGACGTCGGTCGAGATAGCGCCGGTCAGCGTCGCCCGCGCCGCCAGATGGGCGATGGCTCGCTGGATCTCGGCGATCCCGGGCACGGCGTGGCGGGGATGGCTGGCGTCGGAACGCATCGCGCGGTGGTGCGCAAACGGGAACTCGTACGCCGAGCCGGACGCCACGTCGTACACCACGACGCCGGTCGGCCCGACGCTCACCTCGGTGTCGCCGTTCGATCCCTGCAGCTCGATCCGCACCCGACCGTCGCCTGCCCACAGGCGTCCGCTGGCGCCGCTCAGAAGCGGCGAGCTACCAGCCTGACCCAGGCTGTCGGACGGAAACAGGTGGTCGGTGAAGCTAACGCGGGCGGTGATCCCCCGCACCGGCCGCGAGGTCAAAGCGTGCCGGATGGCCACAGCCAGCGACCTGTGCGGCGGTCTCGGACCGGTTCGCTGCTCCACCGCGAAGGCGGTCGCCACCATGACCACCACGACCACCACCATCCCCATAATCAAGCGCCCCGTCGACACACGCCGCAGCAAGTTCATGCCCAGCCCCCAGTTGCTCGAATCTGCTCAAGGTCTATCCGCCGGGCGTGAAAGCGGTGTGAGAGCAGGCACGATGTGCCGGGCCGTGTCGTCCACCTCCACCGGCCGACAGGATCCGCCGGTCCTCATGATTCTCACATGGCGAGCGGGCATGCTTAAGGTTACGTGACGGGTAGGCGACGGGGAGTTTGGGTGTGATTGAGGCTTGCGGGTTATCGAAGCGGTATGGGGCGACGCTCGCTGTCGACGATCTTTCGTTTGTTGTCCGTCCTGGGGTTGTGACTGGGTTTCTGGGCCCGAACGGGGCTGGGAAGTCGACGACGATGCGGCTGATCTTAGGGCTGGATAGGCCGACCGCGGGGTGGGTGAGGGTGAACGGCAAGCTCTACCGCGAGCACCATGCGCCTCTTGCGGAGGTGGGAGCGCTTCTGGAGGCTCGGGCGATCCACACGGGCCGGTCGGCATACCTGCATCTTCGAGCGTTGGCGGAGTCGAATGGGATCCGCCGGTCTCGGGTTGACGAGTTGATCCGTCTGGTTGGGCTGGAGGAAGTGGCTCGGCGGCGGGTTGGCACGTTCTCGCTCGGCATGGGCCAGCGGCTCGGCATCGCCGCCGCCCTGTTGGGCGACCCCAAGACGCTGGTCTTGGACGAGCCGTCAAACGGGTTGGACCCGGAGGGGATTCGCTGGATCAGAAACCTGCTTCGGTCGCTCGCGGCCGAAGGCAAGACGGTGTTCGTTTCGTCGCACCTGATGAGCGAGATGAGTTTGATGGCGGATCAGCTGATCGTCGTTGGCCGCGGTCGTCTGATCGCCGACACTACCGTGGCAGAGTTTGTACGCCAGGCTTCCGGCGATGCGGTCCTCGTCCGCACTCCAGACCTCGGCCGACTCCGAGGCGCGCTGGGCCCCGAAGTGGCCATGGAGGAAGCAGCCGATGGGGCGGTGACCATCCGCGGTCTGTCCAGCAAGGACATCGGCGAGCTCGCAGCCCAAGGCGGCGTTGTCTTGCATGAGCTAACACCGGTGCAGGCCTCACTGGAGGAGGCGTTCATGCACCTTACTCGCGACGCGGTGGAATACCATGCCGCCGCACCCGACGAGGCGCTCGAGGGGGCCGCCGTATGAGCGCCGCGACCACCTCGGCCCCTCCGGGCGGCGGTACCACTGGCACGCGGATCGGCGTCACACAGCCACGCGTGATCCGGTCGGAATGGACCAAGCTTTGGTCGCTTCGATCAACCCGGTGGGCGCTGCTTCTGTCCGTCATCTCAATGGCGGGGCTAGGGATCCTGATCTCAGCCGTGCAGATGGCGCACTGGGGACAGATGAGCCCCAACGACCGCGCCACTTTCAACCCGATCGACGTGAGCCTTGGTGGCTGGCACATCGCAGAGCTCGCCATCGGCGTGCTCGGCGTCCTTGTCATCACCGGCGAATACACCACCGGGCAGATCCGCTCCACATTCGCCGCCGTCCCCCACCGACTACCGGTGCTCTGGGCAAAGACACTCGTCTACGCGACCGTCACCTTCATCCTCATGCTGGCCGCCGCACTGATCGCCTTTTTCGTGTCCCAACCGATCCTCCGCCAACACCACGTCCAGACCAGCTTTTCCTCGCCGCACGTCGCCCGAAGCGTCCTCGGCGCGGCCCTCTTTCTGACCGCAGCCGGCGTTCTCGGCCTCGCGCTCGGCGCGCTCGTACGAAACACTGCCGGAGGGATCGCGACCTTCGCCGGCGTCATGTTCGTCCTGCCCGGCATCACCGCCATCCTGCCCAACAGCTGGGGCGACAGCATCTCACCCTACTTACCACTCAACGCCGGAACCTCCATCATCGCGCTACACGCAGACCCCCACACCCTCACCGCCTGGCCCGGCTACCTCCTCTTCTGCGCCTACACCCTCGCGGCGCTGGCAGTCAGCGCGATACTCCTCACCCGCCGAGACGCCTAACCGCACCCAAGCCGCAGCGGCGCTTGGACAGGCTCCCAGGGTGGTTATCAGTCTGGGTACTCGTCCTTGCGTCAGGCGCGGGGCTGAAGTACGGCGCAGCGAAGGGGTCAGGCGCCATCACCGTGTAGGCGGGGTAGACCGTGGCGTTCTCGCGCTTCCGGCGCCGCACGTGGGGCTGGGGTGAGGGGCTACGGGTTGCATGGCTGCAGGGTGGTTGCGGCGCTGAAGAGGACGTCGAGGGGGTCGGGCATGGTGAGAGAAATCGTTCCTGGTGCTTGGACCTCGACAAGCATCATGCCGTTGGGGGTGCGTGAGAGGCATCCAAGCCGGCCGCTCGGCCGCCAGTAGGGGCTATAGCGGACGCGAATCAAGTAGCGGCCAGGCTGCGGGGCGCGGAAGCTAATCGTTGCGGCGCTTACCTGGACGTTTTGGGGAGTGGATCTGCTGCCGGTCACGATACCGACCGACCTGGGCAGTTGGTAGAATCGCCAGCCCGGCGCGGTAGCGACGAGTTGAAGTCCCGACCGTCCAGAGCGGATCAGGGTCGCCTCGGCGTGGCTGCTGTAGTCGAGCGGAACAGCCGGGAGCAGGACATATTTGATCCCCATCGCGCGTAGCCATGCTCGGTAGGAGCTGGGGGAGATGGTGGATCGGTACAGAACCTCATTCACTGGGAAATCCGCCTGGCGATACCAGCCGCGGGCGAGTGGCACGCCAGCCTCGGCGAGGTAGTAGGCCTCCCAGTGGTCTGCCGTGGCTACGACTTCGACGCGATGTCCGGTGTCGCGGTGGGTGCGAAGAAAGGACAGGGCGGGGCGCCAAAACGCGGCCGCGGCCGTTGCGCTTTCCTGATAGGAATAGTAGGCGGACGCGGCGAAGGGGGTTACCTGAACGGCGAAGGCCAGCACGAGGACGCCCATGACGCGGCGCCCGCGCAGTGGTGGTGTGCGCACGCGGGCCGCCAGCCAAAGCAGCGGCAGGGCCGCGACCGAGTACAGGCGGGCGGCGTTGCTCCCCACGGGAGACGGAGTCAGGAACAGCGCGATGTTGACCAGTGAGTAGACGAGGAACAGGGCGCTCAGGCAGTCTCGCCTGACCCGGGCGCGCGTGATGAGGAGTCCGACGCCACTGAAGCCAAGCGCAGTTGCAAGGTCAAGCCGCGAGAACGGGTAGTAGCCCGGTTGGGCGAACACCACTCTTAGGGCCGTGGCACCCGCCAGTGCTGCGATCACCGCCCCCAGGGTCCAGCGGTTCTGCCGAAGCACGAGGCGCGGCTCGGGCGAGGAAACCAGCACAGCCGCCAACACCACGAGGAGCAGCAGGAACGCCAGCGGCGAGAACGCTGGCACAACGATGGTCGCCATGGCGGCGGCCACCCGCTTTCGCCACTGCAAGAACACCATCACCAGTCCAGCAGCGGCCATGCCGGCGATAAACGGAAAGATCCCAGCCACCATGACCAACACCGGTAGTGTCCCGGCGAGGGCCACGCTCGGCCACCGCGCCGGCAGCCCCCAGCGGCACCCCGTCACACTCGCAAACGACCACGCAGCCACCGCGACCGAGACGATCGCAACCGGTACGATGCCACCCACGACCGCCACCGGATAGTAAAGAAGGCTATACAGCACGTATTGGTAGTAGCCGGCATACCAGTAGTTGTCCCAAAGCGCGAAACCATGCCGCGCGAAGGCCAACGTCTGGAAGGCGTGCGCAGCAGCATCCCCCGGCGGAGGCCCAATCAGGTACGTCACCACAGCCACGGCCCCGGCCAGAACAGCGCACACCACGGCCGTTCGCGCCGCCTGGCCAGCATCACCCAACCCTACCCCGATAACCCCCTCAGCCGCCTCGCCCGACGAAGGGGCCAATCGCCTTACAGGCTCGTCCATGGTGGCGTATTCTCCAATATCCTTAGCCCGCTGGTTGCAAGTTCCATTCCGCCGCACGTGGCGCTGAACGAAGCCGAATCCGGCTCTGCTTCGGCTGCCCTGAGTTCCACTCGACTGCGACCGGCCCGATGCCCCCCGGCGCTTGCCGTGGGTGGGCTCTCAACCCCTGTCGGGTGTTTCGGTCACGGCGCCGTCTCGCCACACGTACAGGGTCGGTGGCGGTTGGTCTAGGCGAAGGAGTCGCTCGACCTCGCTCTTGCCGTGGGTGACATGGGCCTCGCGTGCTCGTAGGCTATAGCAGTCCTGCGTAACAGTACGGTTGACGCAAACGTCGATGTGCTCGATCGCGCCGGTGTCTGATCGGCGGACGCGCCATCGCCAAGTGTCGCCGTCCGGGTAGCCGGCGACCTCGCTTGGATCGTCGTCGGCAATAACCCACGTCATACCATCACCGTACCATGGTTGTTAGAGGTTGAAGCGCCTGTCGAAGCCTGAGACGTGGCAGGCGGCGCTGAGGCACGGGAGACCGAGGAGGCCCTCCCAGCCGTGCAAGAGGTTGTAGTCGTTGAGGTGGACGGTGACGGTTCGGTGGCTGACGGTAGGGGCGATGACGATGAGCGGGATGGGTGTGGTGATGCTGCCGGATGCGTCGCTGGTGTCAAACCAGATAAAGATGGCGGTGTGCCCCGTTTGGTAACTTCGGCTTCGAAGCAGTCCCCGCGGCCCGGCGAGGAAGTTGGACAGCCACGCGCTTGCTTGGGCTGGGGTTCCGTTGTGCATATCGTGGACGAGGTTCGGGGCGATCCACACAAACTTTCGCTTCACGCCCGGGAACGGTGTTGGTAGCGGGCGAGCGTCGGCCAAGCAGGTCGACTTGAGGACGCGGGTGTAGTACATGGCGGCTAGGTGGCGCGGCACGTAGAGGGAGCTGTTTTGTTGGTCGCACGCACTTGGCATGGATTCGCCCCAGGCGCGCCACTGCGAGCGGCCCACCTGTTGGAAGATGCTGCGGTTCGGTGAGCTGCACCCCGGTGAGGGGGTGCAATCGCCCGAAATCCCGGCGGTGCTGCCGGACGTGACCGCGAGGTAGTTGGGAAGGCTGCGCGGAAAGTGGGCGGCCGTGAAGTCGGTCGCAGAGCCACAGTGCGCCGCCAGCGTCTTGAAGTAGGAGGAGGGTGCGGAAGAGCCCAGGATGGCCTGGTAGGAGTGGTTCTCAAACGCGATCACCACGACATGGGTGTAATTCCTAGGGGTGCTCTTCGAGCACGGTGACCCGACCGGAATCGCCGCCTGCGCCGCGCCCGCCCCCACCGCCGCGAGTATCAAACAAGAAACCACCACGAACGCGCTCAGTCTCCGCATCCAACCCCTCCCCCTGTCCGCCCCGGGCACGCCCCGACTCTAGCCAGCCATGGCCTGCCAGGGCGACCGGTTCCAATCGCCCGCCAATCCCACTCTTGCCCGAGCCGTAAAGTGGACGAGCTGCTTTTCGACCGGGCCGCTGGCGGTGCCGATCTCCATGATGGCGAACAGCACCGAACTCTTTGCCGCTGCGATCGCGTCCGCGACCGGGCCCAGCGACAGATCCGCGTCGGCGTGCGGGGAGAAGGCCACGCTTGCCTTGGGCAGCCCGGGCGCCTCCAGGTCGAACCACTGCGTGGACACGGGGCTGGTCTGAAAGGCGGCGGCGGACCGATCCTTTGGGCACGGATAGGCGGCGCGGACGTCGCTGTATGCGGCCGGCACCACGCAGAGCCTGGACGGCGCCATCAAGACGACCACGCCGGCCGACCCCTCGAGCCCCTTCATCCCCTTCAGCTACCTGGCCAAGAACGTGCCGCGCCCTTTAGCGCCGAGATCTCGGGCGGGCCCGGACACGTCACCGGGAGCGGCTGGTGATGGTGGGGTCGGCGCAGGCCGCACCCGCCCAGCAGCCAACCATCTAGCCTACGGGCCGTGGCCCAGCGCACCAGTCCGCCGTTCCGGGCCGACCACGTCGGCAGCCTGCTGCGGCCCGCCGCCCTGCACCGGGCGCGCGAGCAGCACGCCGCCGGCGCCATCGACGATGCGGCCCTGCGTCAGGTCGAGGACGAGGCCATCCGCGACGTTGTCCGCCTGCAGCACGAGGTCGGCCTGCAGTCGGCCACCGACGGCGAGTTCCGCCGCGCCTCCTGGCACATGGACTTCATCTACCAGCTGGGCGGCATCACCAAGGTCACCGACCAGAACCTGGCGGTCGAGTTCCGAAACGCCGAGGGCGTGATCTCGTTCACGCCGCCGTCGCTGCGGGTGGACGCGCCGCTGCACCTGGAGCACACGATCTTCGCAGACGCCTTCAGCTTCCTGTCCGAGCAGGCGAGGAGCGCCGTGCCCAAGCTCACCATCCCCTCTCCCAGCATGGTGCACTACCGCGGCGGGCGGGCCTCCATCGACCCCCAGGTGTATCCCGACCTCGACCGCTTCTGGGCCGATCTGACCGCGGCGTACGCCGAGCAGGTGCGCCGGCTGGGCGAACTGGGCTGCCGCTACCTGCAGCTGGACGACACCAGCCTGGCCTATCTGAACGACCCCCGCCAGCGCGAGCACGCGGCCGCCATCGGCGGCGACCCCGATCACCAGCACGAGGCCTACATCCAGCACATGAACGAGGCCCTGGCCGGCCGGCCGCCGGGCATGGCCGTGACCACCCACATGTGCCGCGGCAACTTCCGCTCGTCCTGGGTCGCGGAGGGCGGCTACGACTTCGTCGCCGAGGCGCTCTTCAACCAGCTGGAGGTGGACGGCTTCTTCATGGAGTGGGACGACCAGCGCTCTGGCGGGTTCGAGCCGTTGCGCTTCCTGCCGCCGGGCAAGCTGGTGGTGCTGGGCCTGGTCACCACCAAGCGCCCCGAGCTGGAGGCCAAGGACGAACTGAAGCGGCGGATCGAGCAGGCCAGCCGCTACGTCGACCTGGATCAGCTGTGCCTCTCGCCGCAGTGCGGGTTCGCCTCCACCGTCGAGGGCAACGCCCTGACGCAGGACGACGAAATCGCCAAGCTGCGGCTGGTTGTGGAGACCGCGCAGGACGTTTGGGGGTCCTGACGGTGGTGGAGATGGGCCGGTTCCTGGCCCCCGGTTAGCGGTCGCTCGATAGGCTCGCGCCCATGACCCAGAGCCGGCGGATCACGGTCGCGGTCGGGCTGGCCATGTTCGTGGACGCGGCGCTGTATCTGGCGGTGCTGCCGCTGCTGCCCGAGTACGCGCACCGTTTCCACATGAGCACCGTGGGCTCGGCGGTGCTGGTCGCGTCCTATCCGGTCGCAACGCCTGTGGTGTCGCTGGCCTGCGTCGTGCTGGTGCCGCGGATCGGCGCCAGGCGGATCGCGCTGGCCTCGTCGCTGATCATGACCGCCGCCACAATCGTGTTTGCGCTGGCGCCCGACGCGGCGGTGCTCGACCTGGCCCGCTTCATCCAGGGCGTGGCCAGCGGGACGATCTGGACATCGTCGATGGCCTGGGTGACCGAGAACGCCCCGGCCGGCAGGCGGGGGCGGGAGTCCGGCATCGTCATGGGCATGCTGTCTGCCGGGTCGATCGCCGGTCCCGGGGTGGGCGCGCTTGCCTCCTGGATCGGGCTGGAGCCCGCCTTCCTGACCGTGGCCGTTGTCAGCGCGCTGTCCGTAGCCTTCACCGCCGCGGCGCCGGTCGGGGTCGCCGTCGGTCGCGAGCTCGACCTGGTCGGCGCGCTGCGACGCGCCTCGCGGCACCCCGCCACCCGCGCCGCGCTGGCGATCGCGGTGGTCGATCCGCTGGCCTTCGGCGCCATCGACGTGCTGGTGCCGCTCGACCTCGGCCGGCTGGGTGTGTCCACCGCCGCGCTGGCCGCGGCCATCACGTCGGGGGCGGCGATCGGCTCGGTGGCGGGGCCCCTGGGCGGGCGGATGGTCGACCGCCTGGGCGCGACTCGTGTGGCGCTGGGCGCCAGCGCGGCCATCGCCTGCGCCCCGCTGGTGCTGGCCCCGCATCCCCGGGTCGCCTTGCAGCTGGCGGTGATGGTTGTGGCCAGCCCGGTGTTCGCGGTCGCCGGCGCCGCCATCTTCCCGCTGGCCTCGGCAGGGGCGGATGCCACAGGGGTCGCGCACGTGGTGGTGAACGGGCTGCAGGGCGCCGTGTGGGCGGCCGGCTTCACGGTCTCGCCGCTGGCGGTCGGGGTGATCGCCCAGGCCGTATCGCCGGAGGCCGCGTTCCTGACCGCCGCCGCGCTGTGCCTGCCGCCCCTGTGGGTGCTCGTGCGCGGCGCGCAGATCAACCTTCGCAGGGTCGCCTGAGCCTCAGCCGTCTTGTAATCTGGAAAGTATGCGGAGGGTCGGAGCGGGGGGCTCGATGGGGCGAAGACGGTCTGCGGCCGTGGCCGCGGTGGTTGGCTGGCTGGTCCTGGCCGCGGCGGCTGCGCCGCTTGCCGCCGGGTCGACCGCGCCGGCCAAGGCCTCACCGGGAGTCGCCCTGTCGCGCAATTCAGGGCCGCCGGGTGCCGCGGTGGTGGTCACCGGGCACGGTTTCGCGGCCAGGGTTTCGGTGTCGGTGCGGTTCGATGGCAGCCAGCGGGCGACCGGCACCACGTCGGCCCAGGGTGGGTTCCGGATCACTCTGCACATCCCCAGGGCGGCCGGCGGGGCGCACTCGGTGGGGGCCGTCGATGCCCGCGGCCGAGCGGGGCACACCGCATTCACCGTCACTCAGGTGATCAATGTGACCCCGCTCACAGTCGCTCCGGACGACCCGGTGTGCGATCGCATCAACGTCACGGTGCCCGACAGGGTGCGGGTGACGGCCTTCGGTTTCGGTGCCGGCGACAGCCTGCACATGAAGCTGGGCTCCGCCTCGGTGCCGTCGCTTGCGGCCGACTCCACCGGATCGGCGTCGGGTTCATTTGTTGTGCCGCGGGTCACAGCCGGTATCCGCACGCTGGAGGTGACGGACGCCGGCCACGGCTACCTGCGCCGCAAGCTGGTGCTGGTGCAGAGCTTCAGCTGCTGGACCGCCAGCTCCGACAGCTCCGGCCTGCACTGGGTGTGGGACGGCGTGGGGTGGGACGCGGGCGTGCCGGTCAGCCTGCGGCTGACCCTGCACAACGGCACGCTGCGCGTCGTCCATCGCGCGATCACCGGGCCGCACGGCGGCTTCGGCGTGCTGGCGTTCAGCGGCGGCTGCCCGGCGGTGGGCAGCTATCCGATCACGGTGTCCGGGCGCTCACAGGGCCGCACCATCACCATCAAGGCCGGCAGCCTGCACATCCTCGGCGCCTGCTAGGTCTGGCGCCAGGGCAGCGCGGCGTCCGGGCGTCCGTTGTCGACCGGCTGAGAGGCGAGCTGGTTCACCTGGATGACCTCGGTCGGGGCGCCGTTCTGCACCGGCTCGGGCGCCGCCGCCGGGCTCTCGTGGGGGTCATCCTCGATCGTTCCGACCCGATCCTCCCAGGTCTGGTCGAACAGCTCCAGGCTCAGTTCACGCTGCAACGCGAGCGTGATGACGTCCGATTGGTGACAGCGCAGCTTGGAAGCCCGCACTCGCAGTGCTTCCAGCAACGCCTCGTCGATGGAGACATGTATTCGCCCCTTGCCCACGTATTCGAGTGTAGCCGGTCCCTCGTCAGCAGTCCACATCTTTTGGCAATCCGAACCGTTCGCTAACACCGGCGTCAGGATCGGGGCGTCGCGGCCACTGCCGGCGGCCGTTTCGGCGAGGTCCAAAGAACGCGCGTCGGGCCGCCGTTGGCGGCCCCCGGTCAGTCGGTCAGCCGGGGTTCCTCGACCCACACCGGCGGGCGTGCGCGCAGGGCGGCCAGAGCCGCTTCCAGGTTGCCGGCCCGCTCCTCGACGGCCGCCAGCACCTCGTACACGCGGGCCACATACAGCGAGGAGGTGGTGCCGGCCATCATTTCGAGCGCTTGTCCGCAGAGAAATCGGGCATCGTCGGTGTTGCCCCGTGCAAGCTCCACCTCCGCCAGCAGTCCGTAGGCGATCCCGGCCTGGCCGGGCTCGGTGGCCTCGGTGCGATCGAGTGCCTCACGGGCCCGTACCTCGGCCGTGTCGGGGTCGCCCTGCGCCAGCGCCACCCGGGCCCGATCCAGCGACAGCGTGGCCAGTTCGACCGGCGCCTCCCCGGACAGCAGCCGCTCGCTGTGGTCGAGGTGCTCGACCGCATCGTCGGTCCGCTGCTGCTCCAGCAGCACGCTGGCCAGCAGCAGGTGGGCCTGGCCCAGCAGCCGCTTCTCCTCGCTCATCTGCAGCCGTGCCAGCACCCGCCGGGTGTAGGTCTCGGCGATCGACAGCCGGCCCTCCTCGGCGTAGGTGCGGGCCAGCGTCCATTCCACCCGCAGCGCGTTCGCCCCGTTCAGCGAGGCCTCGTGGCGGAGCACGATGGCCAGCACCTCCTCGGCCTCGGCGAAGCGGCCGAGGTCGGTGTAGGCGTTGGCCAGGTACGTCCCGAACTGGGCCAGCAGGGCCGGGTCGGCGGGGTCAGCCGCGGCGTCCTCGAAGGCTGCGCCGAGCACCGCAATGGAGCGGCTGAGATCGCCGATGCCGGCATACGCGCGGCCCAGCGCACGGTGCAGCGCGGGCCGCTCCCGCGGCGATCGCGGCGCCTCGCAGGCAAGCGCGGTCTCCAGCAGTTCGACGGCGCTGTCGTCGTGCCGGCGATCCAGCGCCACCAGGCCCAGCAGTTCGAGGATCCGACTCTCGGCCGATGCGTCGCCCAGATCGCGGGCCTCGGCCAGCACCTCCGCCAGCACGCGGTCGGCTCGCTCGTCGCCCAGCCTGGTGGCCACCTCGGCGGCCGCGATCGCCGACTCGGCGACACGGCCGTCGATGCGGCGGCCCAGGAGCTGCTCCGGCGGGACCCCGAGCCGGCTTGCCAACTCGATCAGTACTGGTGTTGAGGGTACCCGCAGACCTGCCTCGACGCGGGAAAGGAAGGACGCCGAACAGCCGGCGAAGGCAACGTCGCGGAGCGACAGCCCGCGCTGGCTGCGGACATCTTTGATGCGGGCCCCCAGGGCCTGCGGATCGGCTACGTGAGTGGGTCTCGAGCGTCCCATCGCCCCTCCATCCTACACCGTGATGCCGGAAGGCAAAGCAGTACTTGACCGGGGCACTCCATACCTCTACGATTGCCAATTAGCAACAGTGAGTCATGCGTCGGTTGGTCCGCCCATCCGTGGTGGTCGCGCTGGCCCCGACCGGCCCGGCCAGCACATCCGTCGTGGCCGAAAAGCGCCCATAAATGCGTGTGGGGGCGGCGCCCGAAGGCGCCGCCCCCACTCCTCGCGTCTCAGGTCAGTGCACACCGGCCGGCACGCACGCATTGGCCGGCATGTTGCGGTGGAAGTCCTCGAGCGCGAATGCGACGCCACCCTGCACGGGGAACGCCAGCTTGAGCAGGTGACCGAACGCCGTCGTGGCTGAGCCGCCGAAGTTCGAGATCACGTTGGGCAGGTACTTCCCGCCCTCTTCCCACACGCAGCCGCCGTTCATTTGATGCGTCGAGTAGAACGGATAGAACTGCGCACCCGGCGGGATCTGGGTGCAGCCAGCGCCGGAGCCGACATCGCACGTGCTCTCGAAGGCCGGGGCGTCAGATTCCTGCGCCGAGTCCACGAGTGCAGTGCCGTGCGAGACGGGGGTTGTCAGGATGATCGGGCTGGAGTGCAGCCGCTGGTCGAGTTGCTGGTTTCGGAACGTCCCCGGCCAGCGATTCTGGTAGGGAAGCCCGTCGAAGTCCAGGTCCTCACCGACGCATCCGGTGATCTGGATCAGCGTCGATGCCGCGCCGTCGAAGCAGCCGACATCGTCGGAGTCCAGGGTGTCGCCGGTGCCGGCGGACGTGCAGTTGCCGCCCTCCTGGTCGATCGCGTTGCACAGCTCGAAGTGGCCGATCTCGTCCGAGGCAGCGATGTCGCCGGAGTGCGCGGTCCAGATGGTGCCGCGCTGGACGGCGGTCGAGAACTCGGGGTGGAACGGCGCCATGTTGACGTTGCAGGTCTTCGAGTTGGGCTGATACAGCACATGCCCGAACCCGTTGGCCACGCTGGCTGTCATCGAGCCGTGCTTGTGCGTGTTGAGGTCGGTCATGTCGACCCGGAACCCGGCCGTGGTGTCATGCATGAACACGCGGATGCGGTCGCCCGGGTTCATCATCAGATCCTTGGACGGATCGGGGTTGAGCGCCGTCAGGTTGGGATCCGTGGACGTGGCGATCGGGTTGGCCGGCGCCTGTGAGACGCCGTTGTGGGTCACGTACGCCCAGTTGACCGGCTCCGTGCCGGCCAGGAAGAAGTTGTTGCAGGCGCTGTTGTTGAAGGTGTTGGTGTTCATATTCAGCGGCAGGCTGTCGATGGTCATGGCCGCGCAGTACTGACGCGCGGTGCAGCCGAAGCCGTTGAACTGCTCCACCCACGACGGCGGGTAGAACTGCAGCTCCATGAACGCGCCGCCCGGGTGCTTGCCGATGTAGTGCGGCGAGCTGGGATTGGCGCTGGTGAAGTTGTTCGCGTCCGAGTCCGGCTTGCAGGGCACGCCTGGATCGGGCGCGGACTGCACGTCGCACATCGTCATGCCCAGCCAGTTGGTGGCGCGCAGCTCGAACGGCCAGGTGCCGCCCGAACCGTTCTGCTGAGGCTTCACGGGCGGGTTCTTGGGCAGCGTGATGGTCCACACCATCGAGTTGCCGGAACCAGGCTTGTGCGAGAAGAAGCCGAGAGTGGGTTCATCATGGCCGTAGTACTCCCCGCCCGGCCTGATGAAGTTGGTCAGGTCCTTGCACAACCCCTGCTTGGCCTGACAGAACGACTCGTGGTCGGCCTCAGCCGATCGCACGAAGCCCGCGCTGATATTCACCTGCTGATGGCGGGTGAGATGGCGGGCCGGGGCGGCACCGGCGCCGGGCGCCGACAGGGATAACACCCCGCCGATGACCGCGACCACCAGGGCAAACCGCTTCATGTTGCCTCCTCCGTCGGTGGAACCGCCCACGCGAGCGGCGGATAATCAGGAAACCAAACACCGGCCCGGGAGTCAAGGGGCACCGCATACTCTTGACAATTGCGCTGTAGGCTCGCGCACCATCCCGTTGGCTAGCCCGACAGCACGACCTTCATGGCGGCGTCTGTCTGGGCGACTTCGAGGGCATCCTGGGCGTCGTCCAGGCGCATCCGGTGTGTGACGATGCGATCCAGCGAAAGCCGCTCCCGGTTGGCCGCCAGGAGCCGCATGGAGGGCACGTAGGCGGCGGCCGACTCGCCCCCGATGCCGATCACCGAGACGCTCTTGGTGCAGACCTCGGCGGTCGGGTTGACCGGCACCGGCCCCAGGTCGACGAAGGCGCCGGCCTCGACCACACAGCCGCCCGGTCGGACCATACGCAGGGCTGTGCCGAAGGTGCCGGGGACGCCGCTTGCGTCCAGCACGATGTCCGGCCCGCGGCCGCCGGTGTGCTCGCGCACGCGGGCCAGCAGCTGACCCTCGTCCATGCTCCCGGCCTGCAGGCACAGACCGGCGCCCAGGTCAGCGGCAATGCCCAGCCGGGACTCATGAAGGTCGACCGCGATCAGCAGGCCGGCGCCCAGCAGCCGAGCCTTGATCAGGTGGCACAGGCCGAGCGGGCCGACGCCGAGCACGGCCACCGACTCGCCGAACCCGGGCAGCAGGCGGCGAGCGGCCTCGACGCCGTGGGTGACCGCCATGATCTCGGTCAGCACCGCCAGCTCGTCGGGCAGCTCGTCCGGGACGCGGTGCAGATGCGTGCCCGGAAGCAGGTACATGTGCTCGGCCCAGCCCCCGAACAGGTGCGGAGGATCGGCGCAGCCGAGGCTATTGCCGTAGTCCTGGAGCCGTTCGCACAGGTAGTAGGGGTGACCGCCGCGGCAGTACCAGCACTGCCCGCAGACCACGTTGGCGGCCGGCACCACCCGGTCTCCCACCTGCAGCGGCCGGCCCTCGCTGTCGGGGATGTGGTCGGCGCCGCCGATGGCCGCGATGCGGCCAACGTTCTCGTGCCCGCAGATAATCGGGTAGGCGATCTGACGCTCGTTGGGCGTGCCCGCATACTGCAGCGTCTCGCCCCGGAAGGTGTGCTTGTCGGTGCCGCACACGCCCGACATGGCCAGCTCCAGGATCACCGCCCCCGGCTCCGGCTCGGGCATGGGGAAGCGCTCGACCGCGATCCGGCCCGGGCCGCGCATGACCGCCGCGCGCACGCTCACGCCGGCTCGACCTCGGACAGCGCCACCCACCGCCGCTGGGCGGCCGAGCGCTCGATGGCCTCGCACACCCGCTGCACATGCAGGCCATGCGCCAGGTCGGGATCCCATGGCCCACCCGGCCACCGCTCGAGGTGGTCGGCGACTTGGCTGGCGAACGTCTGGCCGTAGCCGACGCCCTGGCCGATCGGCCAGCCGTCACCGGCGTAGGGGTGGTCGGGGTGCTCGGCCCGGATCCGGTGAAGTCCGTACAAGCCCGGCTCCCCATCGCCGTCGCCGAACCACAACTCGTTCATGCGCGCGTAATCGAAGACGAGCGTCCCCCGCGAGCCGGTCAGCTCCACGGTCAGGTCGCACGGCCGGCGGGGCGCGATCCGGGCCAGTTCGATGGTGCCGTGGGCACCGGCCTCGAACCGCAGCAGCGCGGACGACGCGTCCTCGACGTCCACCTCCCGCTGCCGGCCGGTGGCGGGATCGAGCCGGCTCGGGGTGAAGGTGGCCGACTGGCCGCACACCTCGGCCACCTCGCCGACCATCCACAGCGCCAGGTCGATCACGTGGCTGCCCAGGTCGGCGGTCGTGCTGCCGCCCAGGGCGCGCTGGAAGCGCCAGTCGAACGGCGTATCGGAGCTCGCGAACTCGTCGGTCAGCCAGGTCGCCCGGAACAGCCGCACGTCGCCGATCCGGCCGTCGTCCAGCATCCGCTTCATCAGCGCCAGCGCTGGCAGCCGCCGGTAGTTGAAGCCGATGGCGTTCAGCACGCCGGCGCCCTGCACCGCGTGCACCGCGGCTCGCGCGTCGCCGAGCTCGGCGGTCAGCGGCTTCTCGCACAGCACCGCCTTGCCCGCCGCGGCGGCCGCTTCGACGATGGCCGCGTGCGTGCCCGGCGGCGTGCACACCGAGATCAGCTGCACGTCGGGCCGCTCCACCAGTTCCCGCCAGTCGGTTGTCCAGCTCTCGATGCCCCAGGACGCTGCGGCCCGTTCGACGCCGGCCTGGTGGCGCCCGCTGATCGCGCGCACGCACGGCGTCACCGGCAGCGGCCGCAGCTGCGGCGCCAGCCGGTAGGCGCGGGCATGCGCACGGCCCATGCCGCCGTAGCCGACGATTCCGACGCCCAGCTGCGGCTGTGTCATGCGCCGCCCGCCGCGGCTGCGGCGGAGTCGACCAGGGCAGCCCGGGCCTGCTCCGCGGCGGCCAGGGCAGCGGCAGCGTCGGCGCCGCCGGAGCCGCGTTCGCGGCCGTCTCGGACGGCCGCGGCGAACGCCTCTAGCTGCGCCGCCAGTCCGGCTCGGAAGACCGCGTCGCCGTCCCCCGACCACATGAACGGCAGGCGCACGTGGCCCGCCGTGCCGATCACCTCGAGCCAGCACGAGTCGGCGTGGGGAAAGTACCGGCCGAGCGTGATGACGCCGACCGTGCCGGCATCCATAGCCACCGTGATCGCGGCCACGTCGGGGTCGCCGGGGGCCGCATCCTGTTCCGCTGTCAGCCCCGTCAGCCCCCCGATCTCCTGGCCGGTCAGCCAGCGCAGCTGATCCAGCTCGTGCACGCCCATGTCGATCGCGATGCCCCCGCTGTGCAGCCGGAACTCGGCCACCGGCGGCTGCTCGTCCCACTGGTGGCAGGCGACCAAGAGAAGCCGGCCCAGCCTGCCGGCGGCGATCTGCTCGCGCAGTTCGACCAGCTCCGGGACGAACCGCCGCCAGTAGCCAACCTGCAGCAGCACGCCGGCGGCGGCGGCCGCGGCGGCCGCCTCGCGCACGTCGGCGGAGGTCAGCCCGCATGGCTTCTCACACAGAATGGGCAGGCCAGCTCCGGCCAGCTCCGCCACCAGGCCGCGATGCAGGTCGGACGGCGCGGCGATCACTGCCGCGTCGAACTCACCGGCGTCCAACAGCTGCGGCAGGTCGGTGTGGGTGCGCAGTCCGCCGGCCTCCAGATCGGCCCGCACCTCGGGCCGGGGATCGACCACGGCGACCGCCCGCAGGCCGCGGGCGGCGGCGCAGGCCTGCAGGTGCCGGCGGCCCATGCGGCCGGCGCCGACCACCGCGATGCGCAGTTCGCTGTCGATCATTGAAACGTTTCAGATCACTCCACGGCCGTCAAGCGGATAACCTGTCCCGCGATGGGTGCCATGGTGACATTCCGTGGCCGCGCACAGGCGCGGCGCGCCTGCCCGGCTCGCTGACGGGCAGCATTTCCTGCGTCCCCGGCTGGCCGCCGAGGTGGTGGCCGCGGCATGTCTCGACCCGGGTGAGCTGGTGGTCGAGCTGGGCGCCGGCAGCGGCCGGCTGACCGAGCACCTGCGGAGTGCGGTGAGCCAGGTGATCGCCGTCGAGCGCGACCCGCAGCTGGTGGCCCAGCTGCGGCGGAGGTTCGCGGGCGACCGGCGGGTGCGGGTGGTCGAGGCGGATCTGCTGACCATGCCGCTGCCGCCCGGCCCGCACCGGGTGCTGGCCAACCTGCCCTTCGGCGCCTCCACGGCCGCCCTGCGGCGGCTGCTGGACGACCCCCGCTCGCCGCTCGCCGCCGCCGACCTGATCGTCGCCGACGGACTCGCCCGCAAGCGGGCCGCCCTGCGGCCGTGCACCATGCTGTCCCTGAGCTGGCTGCCGTGGTGGCGGCTGGCCGTCGAGCGGCGGCTGCCGGCCGCCGGCTTCGAGCCGCCGCCCTCCGTGGACGCGGCGCTGCTTGCCATCCGCCGCCGCCGGCCGGCTCTGTTGGAAGCGAGCCGCGCCCCCGCCTACCGGCTGCTGCTGCGACGCGCGTTCCAGCGCGGCGACGCGCCGGTTCGGCGCACGCTGCCGCTGGGCTCACCGGCCTGGCGGCGGTTCTGCCGGGAGCGCGGGATCGCCCCCGACGCCCGCCCGCCGCAGCTCGACGTGTGGGACTGGGTCGCCCTGTTCACGGCCATTCGGGGTCAGGCACCGTCACGCCTTCCGTGACGGTGCCTGACCCCGCTTCGGACGAGCCGCGGTGGCCGACCAGCGGCCGTTCCTGCGCTCGACCTCCAGCTCCAGGCCGAAGCACTCCGAAAGCGGCCCGGCTGCCAGCACCTCGGGGGCCGGCCCGGCGGCGACCAGTCGGCCTGCCCGAAGCAGGGCCGCGTGTGTGATCGACGGCGGCAGCTCCTCCAGGTGGTGGGTGGCCAGCAGCATGGTCGGCGTCCGGGCCCGATCGAGGGCGGCCACCAGCAGTTCGCGGGCCGGCAGGTCGAGACCGGCCGCAGGCTCGTCCAGTAATAACAGTTGCGGCATCCCGACCAGCGCCCGGGCCAGCAGCACCCGCGCCCGCTCGCCCTGGCTGAGGCCGGCCATGCGGCGATCGGCCAGGTGGCCGCAGCCGACCGCGTCGAGCTGGGCCATGGCCCGCGCATGCTCGTCGTCGGTGAACTCGGTCAGCCACGACTCCAACGACCCGCGGGTGCCCGTCAGCACCGCCTCGATGGCCCGCATGCCGGGCCGGATGGCGTCCGCCAGGCGGTGGCTGGAGTGGCCGATGCTGCGCCGCAGCACGCGCACGTCCGTCGCCCCCAGGCGTTCGCCCAGCACCTTCACGCCGCCGCGGATCGGCTGGCGGCGGGCGCCGGCCAGCAGCAGCAGGCTGGTCTTGCCACTTCCATTCGGCCCCAGCAGCGCCCACCGCTCGCCCTCTCCAACCCGCAGATCCACCGGCCCCACCAGCCGCGACCCATCGCGGGTGGTCAGCTCGGCCGCCTCCAACACCAGGACATCCATGAGCCGGCCAGGATACCGTCCCCCCAAAATGGGCTTCGAGGAGGGTGCGATGGCTGTGCGGGCGGGTGAGGCGGGCGACCGGGGTGGAGCGATTCGGCGGGCGGCGCCGAGCGAGCTGGAGTCGGCCGCAGGCGCGGCGGACGAGGCGCTCGAGCCAGCGGCGGACTAAGGTGGGCCGCTGATGGCCGGCGAACCGTTATCGGCACTGCTGGGCTCGGCCGACGGGGGCCGCCCGGCGCTGATCTGCCCCGACGACGACCGCGTGCTCACGCACGCCCAGCTGGCCGCCGTGGTGGAGCGGCTGGCATCCCGCCTGGCCGGGCTGGGCGTGGGCCGCGGCGATCGGGTGGCGATGCTGCTGGCCGCCGGGCCGGAGCCGGTCGAACTGCTGCTGGCCGCGGCCCTGATCGGCGCGGCCGCCGCGCCCATCAACCCGGCCTACACCGAGCCCGAGCTGCGCTTCTTCCTGGCCGACCTGAAGCCGCGGCTGCTCCTGGTGCCGGCCGGCGAAGGCGCCGCCGCACGAGCCGCCGCGCGCGACCTGCAGGTGGCCGACCTGCATTTCCAGCCCGGCGAGGGCCCGCGGCTGGAGGGTCACGAGCTGCGGGACGCGGGCGTACAGGAGACCGGCGGGGCCGACGACGTGGCCCTGCTCCTGCACACCAGCGGCACCACCAGCCGGCCCAAGCAGGTGCCGCTGCTGCAGCGAAACCTGATGGCGGTAGCCCGTGCCATCAGGAACCACTACCGGCTGGGCGCTGACGACGTGTCGTACTGCGCGATGCCGCTCTTCCACGTTCACGGCCTGGTCGGATCGACGTTGTCCCAGCTGGCGGCCGGCGGCACGGTGGTGACGCCGCGTCGGTTCGCCCCCGGGCGCTTCGCCAACCAGTGCACGACGCATGGCGTGACCTGGTGTTCGGCCGGGCCCACCTTCCACCAGTCGATCCTGGACCGGAGCCGGCAGCCTCCGGCCGGCCTGCGTTTCCTGCGCTCGTGCAGTTCCGCGCTGCCCCCTGAGCTGGCCGCTCGCTGCGAGCAGGCCTATGCCGCGCCCATGCTGGAGGCCTATGGGATGACCGAGGCCAGCCACCAGATGACCTCAGCGCCGTTGCCTCCCGACCCGCGGCCGGCGGGCTCGGTGGGCGTGCCGGCCGGTGCGCAGGTGCGGATCCTGGACGAGGACTGGAATGACGTCTCCCCAGGGGCCGCCGGCGAGGTGTGCGTCAGCGGCCCGGGTCTGACGCCCGGCTACCTGGAGAATCCGTCCGCGAATGCCGAGTCGTTTCGCGGCGGCTGGTTTCGCACCGGCGACGAGGGCGAGCTGCGCGACGGCCAGCTGTATCTGCGCGGGCGGATCAAGGAGATGATCATCCGGGGCGGCGAGAACATCGCCCCGGCCGAGATCGAGCAGGCGCTGCGCGGCCATCCGGCCGTGCAGGAGGTTGTCAGCTTCGGGCTTGCCGACGACCGCTACGGGCAGGTGGTGGGGGCGGCGGTGGTGGCCTCGGCAGAGGTCGCCGAGCGCGAGCTGCAGGACTTCTGCCGGGAGTCGCTGGCCGCCTTCAAGGTGCCCGCCCGGATCGCCGTGGTCGACAAGCTTCCCCGCACGGCCACCGGCAAGCTGCAGCGCCGGCTGGTGGCCCAGGCCCTATTTCCAGACGACGAGATCGGTTCGGAATGACCGATCTCTACTGAGGAGGACGAACGTGACACGAGCACTGGTGGTTGTGGATATCCAGAACGACTACTTCGCCGGCGGCGGTAATCCGCTGGAGGGGCCGGACGCGGCGGCCGAACATGCGCGCCGGTTGCTGGACGCCTTCCGCGCGGCCGGCGAGCCGATCGTGCACATGCAGCACGTGTGGGATGAGCCCGATGCCGCCTACATGCGGCCCGGCACGCCGGGCTTCGAGATCCACCCGACGGTGGCGCCTGCGGACGGCGAGCTGGTGCTGCAGAAGACCTCCCCCAACAGCTTTCTGGATACGCCGCTGGAGGCCGAGCTGCGCGAGCGCGGCGTCGACGAGCTGGTGGTGTGCGGGATGATGACCGCCATGTGCGTCGACGCCACCGTGCGGGCGGCCGCCGACCTCGGGTTCCGGACATCGGTCGCACACGACGCCTGTGCCACCTGCGATCTCGAATTCGGCGGCCAGGTGATCCCGGCCCGTTCGGTGCATGGGGCGTTCCTGGCGGCGCTTGCCGGTGGCTACGCGGAGGTGGCCGGGGCGGACGAGCTGGCGGCACGTTAGTGCACGACGTGGTGGTGGTGGGCGGCGGGTTTGCCGGCGTCACGGCCGCCCGCGAGGCGGCCCTGGACGGGCGCAGCGTGCTGCTGCTGGAGGCCCGCGACCGGCTCGGCGGCCGCACCTGGACCGCGCCCTGGAAGGGCGAGTCGATCGAGTACGGCGGCGGCTGGGTGCACTGGCACCAGCCGCACACATGGTCGGAGATCATGCGCGCGGGGCTCACGGTGCGAGCTCAGCGCAGATGCCGACGTCACCGCCTGGTACGTGGGCGACGAGCGCCGTACGGGTACCGCGCCGAGCGCGACGCGATCGCCCAGCGCGGCTGGGACCAGTTCGTGGACGGGGTGGACGAGTCGCTGCCGAAGCCGCACGACGCCACTGCGCCGCCATCGACCGGCTGGCCCGTATCGACCGCGCTCACGATCGCCCAGCGGGTGGACGAGCTCGACCTGGACGACGAGCAGCGGGACGGTGCTGTGGGCCGAGCTGGAGTCGCTCGCCCACGGCCCGCTGGACGACGCCGGCGCGGCCAGCGTGCTGCGCTGGCATGCGCTCTCGGGCTACAGCCTGGCGCTGACGCAGTACACCGGCGGCCGCGTCACGCTGACCGACGGCACGCGCGGGCTGCTGCGACGCGATCGCCCGCGGGGCGGAGTACGAGACGCGCCTGGCGAACGCCGGTGGCCGCGGTTGTGCAGACCGCCGTCAGGCGTCGAGGTGGAGACCGCGGCGGGCGGCTGCTACCCGGCCCGGGCGGCCGTGGTGGCGGTGCCGCTGAACACGCTGGCCGCGATCGAGTTCGAACCGGAGCTGTCGGAGGGCAAGCAGGCGGGCATCGCGCTGGGCCAGGCGTCGCGCGGGATCAAGATCTTCATCCGCGCGGACGGCCAGCGCCTGGGCCAGAACGCGATTCGCCCGGCGCATCCGTTCGGCTACCTCGACACCGAGTTCCTGGGCGACGGCTCCAGCCAGATGCTGATCGGCTTCGGCATCGACGCCGCCACCTGCGATGCGACCGACCTGGCCGGTGTGCAGCGGGCGATCGACGACATCATGCCCGGCTACCGGGCGCAGGACGCAACCTCCCACGACTGGCTGGCCGACGAGTTCTCGCGCGGCACCTGGGCGATCCACCGACCCGGGTGGTACGAGCACCACCACGATGAGATGCGGCGGCCCGAGGGCCGTGTGCTGCTGGCCGGATCGGATCTGGCCAACGGCTGGTCGGGCTTCATCGACGGCGCCATCGAGTCGGGCATCCGGGCCGGCGGCTGGGCGGTGGAGGTCAGTCGATAGCGCGGCGCAGGAAGCCCAGCGTGCCCAACGCCGAAAAGCCGACGAACGAGAGGCCGATGCCCAGCGCGATCCAGCCAGGCGCCAGGTGCGGCAGGCTGGTCAGCGACGCCCGCATGCCCTCGCTGACGTAGGTCAGCGGGTTGATCAGGGTGACCACCTGGAACCAGCGCAGCCGGTCCAGGCCGGCCCACGGGTAGAAGGTGCAGCCCGAGAAGATGAGCGGCGTCAGCACCAGGGCGAACATGATGCTGATGCGGTTGGGCGGCACCGCCGTGCCCATCACCAGGCCCATGCCGGCGGCGGTCAGCGAGCCGAAGATGAGAAGGCCCACGAAGGCAACCCAGTTGGCGTGCCCGAGGTGCACGCCGCCGGGCAGGATCAGCTCGCCGAGCGGCAGGATGAGCAGGGCGGCGACGATCGCCCGGGCCGAGGCGATCAGCATCTTCTGAGCCGCCACCGCAGGCACCGGCAGCGGCGCCAGCAGCCGATCCTCGATCTCGCGCGTGAACGAGAACTCGATCACCAGCGGCAGCGCGGTGTTCTGAAGCGCCGTCAGCACCAGCGTCAGGGCCAGTATGCCGGGCAGGAGTTGGGCGCCGTAGGCGCCCTGGGCCGAGCCGATCTCGGGCAGCACGCGGCCGAACACGAACAGGAAGAAGATCGGCTGCAGCATGGCCTGGCTGAGAAAGGCCACCGGCTCGTGGCGGATGGTCACCCACAGGTCGCGCTGGCACAGGCCGAACACGGCGCGGGCGGCGGTCGCCCGCTGACGCACCCCCGCCACGTCCACCGGCGCGCTCACCGCAGCCCCCTGCCGGTCAGGTGCACGAACACATCCTCCAGCGAGCCCTCGATCCGGCGCAGTTCGCGCAGCGGCAGCCCGGCGTCGCGGACAACCCCAAACACCCGCTCGGGCAGCGTGTCCGAGGATCCGTACAGGCGCACCCGCCAGCAGTCGTCGTCCGACGTTGCCTCCATCCGCAGGTCGCCGTCCAGGGCCGCCAGCGCCGGCTGCGGATCCTGCGAGCCCTCCACCACCAACTCCACGCCCTGCTCGCCGGGCAGCAGCCTGCGCAGCGCCCGCGGAGTGTCCAGGGCGATCACCTTGCCGTGGTCAACGATGGCAATGCGGTCGCACAGGCGGTCCGCCTCGACCATGTCGTGGGTGGTCAAGATCAGCGTCGTTCCCGTTGCCCTGAGCTCGAGCATGGTGTCCCACAGAAAGAGCCGCGACTGCGGGTCGAGCCCGCTGGTGGGCTCGTCCAGGATCAGCAGCCGTGGCAGGTGCATGAGCGCCCGGGCGATCATCAGCCGCTGGGCCATGCCGCCCGAGTAGCGGTTGACCTTCTCGTTCTCACGGCCGCCCAGGCCCAGCCGCTCCAGCAGCTCGCGGGCCCGCGCCCGCCGCTCGCGCAGCGGCGCGCCGAAGTAGGCGGCGTGAAAGGTCAGGTTCTCGATCGCGGTCAGCGTGCGGTCGAGGTTGGAGAGCTGCGGCACCACCGCGATCCGGCGCTTGACCGCGACCGGGTCGCGGACGACGTCGATGCCGTCCACCGTCACCCGGCCCGACGTCGGCCGCACACGGGTGGTGATGACGCCGATGGTCGTGGTCTTGCCGGCGCCGTTGGGCCCCAGCAGGCCGAACAACTCGCCCTCGCGGACGCCGAAGCTGAGCCCCGCCACCGCCTCCGGGCCGTCGGCCCGGTAGCGCTTGTGCAGGTCGTCCACGTGCACCAGGTCGTCCGCCATCAGACGGCGAAGGATAGGTCAGGCGGCCAGCCGGGCGACCAGTGCCCGCTCGTCCGGGCCGAACCATGGGGGAGCGCCGGAGGCGGCGTTCTCGGTCATCCGCTCGGGCCGCGAGCTGGCCGGGATGGCGACGTGGCAACGGGTGTCCGAGAGCACCCACTTGAGCAGCGCCTGCGGCCAGCTGACGATGCCGAACTCGGCCAGCGGCGCCAGCTCCCGGGCCGCCGGCGGGCGCCGGAAGAGCGACCCCTGCCCGAACGGCCGCATCACCACAACACCGATCCCCAGTTCCTCGGCCAGCGGCAGCACGGTCCGCTCGACGTCCCGCTCGTGCGGGTTGTAGGGGATCTGGATCGCGTCCAGGCGGCCGCTTCGCATCAGCTCGGCCAGCTCGCCGAAGGCGCTGGGGCTGTAGTGGGTCGCGCCCACCAGGCGCACCTGGCCCTGCTCGCGCAGCTGCTCCAGGGCGGCCAGGTGGTGCTGCCAGTTGACCAGGTTGTGCACCTGGTAGAGATCGATCAGCCCCCCGTACCAGGCAAGCGCGCGCTGGATCTGGCGCGCGCCCTCGTCCGGGTCGGGAGTCCACACCTTGGTGGCGACGATGGCCTGGTCGCGGCGGTCGCCCAGCGCACCCGCCAGCACCCGCTCGGACTCGCCGTACATGGGTGACGAATCGACGACCCGCACGCCGGCCGCCAGGGCGGCGTCCAGAACCTGCCGCCGGGCGGCCTCGTCGTGCTCGCCGCGCACGTCGAAGGTCTGCCAGGTGCCCATCCCCACCACCGGCACGTCCATCCCGTTTCGGCCCAACCTGCGCTCTTCCATGGCGGGCGCAGCCTAACCCTGTACCCGGTACAGGGGTGGCGGCCTTTACAATTCCGCGGATCCGGGGAAGGCCGCTTCTCCCGAATTTGTTATGACACCGAACCGGGCCTGGCCCCGGTTCGGCGGCTCAGTCCGCGGTGCGCTCCAGCAGCTCGCGGATGGCCCGCTTGGGGTCGTCGGTGACCGGCTGGCCGTGGTCGAGGCACAGCGTCGAGAAGTCGAGCTCGAGCAGGCCCTGCACGCTGCGCCGGGTCTCGGCCGGGTCGTCGTGGTACTGCAGCGGGACGAACTCCAGCCGCTCGTTGTTGGAGAGCAGGTCGGAGCAGAAGAGCACGCCGTCGTCCTCAGCCAGCAGGCAGAAATGCACCGGCTCGGGGCCGGGCGTGCGCAGCGGCCGCAGGCCGGCCGGCAGCGGATCGCCCTCCCCGTACACGGAGCCCGGCTCTTCGTCCATCGGCCGCGTCCCGGCCGGGGCCCACACCTGCGCTCCGAAGCGCGCGCGGTAGCGCCAGGCCGAGCGCTGATGGCACTTGGCGGTGAGCACGATGGCCGCCGGCGCCGGCAGCTCCTGCCATGCCTCGTCGGCCAACTGCACCGGGTCGATCAGCACCGCCTGTCCGGCGTGCTGGTAGAGCTGACAGCTGGAGACGGCGCCGCCGATGTTGGCGTTATGCACCCGCCAGTGCCAAACGCCCGGCACCACCTGGTGGGCGCGCTGTGCGACCTCGGCCGGTTCGCTCATCCCGGCAGACTACCGGCGCACTGCGACCCCCGAACCCCGCGGCGGACGCGTCCGCGGGGCTCGGGGCGTCGGGGTGCCCACCCAGCGTCGAGCGCTAGAAGACGTGGAAGTAGGGGCGCAGTCCCCACGACGCGTACGTGTGCAGCACCGTCGGGGATGCGGTCAGCCGGAAGTCGTAGCCCTTGGGCGAGACCGAGTCGAAGTAGTCCAGGGCCTTGAACTGATGGTGCCCGCGGATCCAGGATGCGGCCGCGACCATCCAGTGCGGGGTGCGCGGGTCGTTGGCCGGGGACGCCGTCTCGGCCGCCATCATCGGCTTGTGCACCTTGACGGCGAAGGCGTTCGCCGAGGCGAAGATCTCGCCGAAGCTGCGCCAGGGCGTGCCGGGGAAGTTGTAGCCGTCCGCGGCCACCCAGTTCACATACGCCCCGCCCGGCCAGAACTTCTGCGCGAGGCCCTTGGGGAAGTCGAACGCCATCGGGCACCACACGAACTTGACGTTCTTGGCGCCCTCGGCCCGGAACACCTTGAAGGTGTGCCGCCAGGCGGCGATCAGCTGGCTGGGCGAGCCGATATAGCGCGGGTGCCCCTGCGGCTGGTCGAACTCGTAGAAGGGTCGCAGCAGGATCTTGCCGCCCACCGCCCGCAGCCCCAGCGCCGCCCGCTTGAGCACCGCGTCCTGCGATCCGCTGGCGATCGCCGCGGCTGTGGTCTTGGGCGCGGCCGACCACGAGATCATCGGGATCCGCCCGGCCCGGTGATCGGCGGTGAACGTCGACCAGCTCGAGAAGTCCCACGGCACGTAGCGCATGTTGATCGCCAGCCTGCGGCCGATCCTGCTCTCCAGTGTGGCGATCCCGCCACTGCTGTTGGGGAAGGCCCCGAACAGCGATCCCACCCGTGGGGCGATGGTCGATGACGCGCCAGCGCTGGTGGCGCAGGCGAGCCCGAGCGTGATGGCAGCGAGAGCAGTCGCGATCAGCTTCACATGAGCCTCCGTTAGGGGATGTGCCGGCCGTGTGGACGGAGATGGTTCGCAGGCCCTCGACCGGGTTGCCGGAGTTCCGAGGATGATCGGCACGACCTGTTAGGTCGCAGCGGGCATCTCGTCAGGAATCCGTAAGCATTCGGGCGCAGCCGCTCCATGAAGCCGGCGCGGCGCCCGTGAGCGGCGCCTGCCTACTCTCCCCGGCATGCTCGGATCCCTGCGCGCGCGGCCGGGGGTGGTGCTGGCCGCGCTGACCCTGGCGGTGTTCATGGTCACCGTCAACGTGACGGTGGTCGCGGTCGCGTTGCCCCAGCTGCAGCGCAGCCTGCATGCCCGCGCCGACGAGGTCGAATGGGTGATCGACGCCTACAACCTGGTCGGCGCATGCCTGCTGCTGGCGGCCGGGTGGGCGGCCGACACCTACGGACGGCGGCGGGTGCTGGTGGCCGGCTACGTCTGCTTTACCGCCGGGGCGCTGCTGTGCGCTCTGGCTCCCAGCGTGGGCTGGCTGATCGGCTTCCGGGTCGCCCAGGCGGTCGGCGGCACCGCGCTCACCCCCACCAGCCTGGCCATCGTCGCCAACCTGTATCCAGAGCCGAGTGCTCGCGCCAGGGCGATCGGCATCTGGGGCGTGGCCTCGGGGCTGGGCACCGGCTTGGGGCCGATCCTGGGCGGCGGAATGACCGACTGGGGAGGCTGGAGGTCGGTGTTCGCCGCCAACGCCGTGCTGGGCGCTGCCGCCCTGGCGGTGGCCCTGGCCGTCGTCCCCCGCTCGCGCAGCGAGCATGCGCGCTCGATCGATCTGCCCGGTCAGGCGCTGGCGGCGGGCGTCCTGGGCAGCGTCACCTTCGCCCTGATCGAGGCGCCCAGGCTGGGCTGGTCGTCGCCGGCCATCGTCGGCCTGGCGGTCGCGGCCGTGTTCATGGCGGCGGCCTTCGCCATCATCGAGCTGCGTGTGGCCGAGCCGCTGATCGACCTGCGCTTCTTCCGCGACCGCCAGTTCAGCGGCGCCGTCTTCATCACCCTGGCGGCCTTCTTCGCGTTCGCCGGGTTCATCTTCCTGAACGCGCTCTACCTGCAGCGGGTGCGCGGCTATTCGCCGCTGGCCAGCGGAGTGCTGACCCTGCCGGCGGCCGTGCCGACGCTGATCGGCGGACCGGTGGCCGGCCGCCTGGTGGCGGTCCGGGGCCCGCGCGGGGTGCTCACCTTCGGCACCTTCCTGATGGCGGCGGGGCTGGTGCTGGTGGCCCTGCTCGGCACCTCCACCGGGGTGCCCATGCTGATCGGCGCGTACCTCGTGCTGGGCATCGGCTATGCCGTCATCAACGCACCCATCAGCACGGTGGCGGTGTCCAGCATGCCGCGCGGGCAGGCGGCGGTGGCCGCGGCCGTGGCCAGCTCGGCACGCAACCTGGGGCTGGTGATGGGGATCGCCGTGTTGGGGTCGGTGGTCACCGCCCGCATGCCCGGCCTGCTCCAGCATGCGGCCTACCCGACGGCCTTCACCGAGGCCATCCGGGTTGCCTATCTGGCGGCCGCCGGGATGGCCTTTGCGGCCACCGTGGTGGCGGCGACGACGCTTCGGGCCGAGCCGCTGCACGGGGAGGCCTGAACCGACCTGCAGGATCAGTAGCCGCGGATGCGGCGGGCGTCGAACCGCACCGGCACGCTGTAGTCGGCGGCGAAGCTCTCCGGCGTCATCTCCAGGGCGGCGATCCCGTCGGCGTACTTGGCGATGTAGGCGGCCACCTCATTGGCCGGCGGCAGTTCGGTGGCAACCCGGGCCACGCCCGACAGGATCACCACGTCGTCGCCGCCGTCGCGTGTGTCCAGGTGGAAGGACACCCGCGGGTTGGCCTGGATGTTGCGCAGTTTGGGCGTGTCCGGCTGGCTGAACAGGATCGCTCCCTCGCCATCCCACAGGTACCACACCGGGTTGGGCTGCGGCTGCCCGGCCGGGTTGACGGTGACCAGCCAGGCGATCCGGTCGCCGGCCAGCCTGCTGGCGGCGCGAGCGCCGAAGGCCGAGTCGGTGTCGATGGCGAAGGCCACGCCCCGATGCTACCCGGCGCCCGCCTGCAGCGCCTGCGCCGCTCGCAGCAGCTCGTCCACGTCGGGCAGCTCGTCGTCGGCATAGCGCCAGGCCCGTGCGACCGCCGCCGAAAGGTCGATCAGAAAGCAGCTGCGCACCGGGGTGTGCTCCAACCCATCCAGCGTCTGCGAGACGCCGAACGCGCGCACCGCGTCGCCTGACCAGTCGGACAGCAGCGGAAAGGTCAACCACTGCTGCTGGGAGTACTTCTGGTGCGAGTATGGGCTGTCCCGAGAGATCCCGAACAGGCGCACGCCGGCGGCGTCGAACTCCTCGCTCCTGTCACGCAGGAGCCGCAACTCGCTGCGTCACGTGCTCGTCCAGTCGTACAGGTAGAAGACCATCAGCAGGGGCCCGTCGGCCGCCAGGGCGGCCAGATCGACCGGCTCCAGCGCCTGGTCGATCACGGTCACGTGGGGGACGGGGGCGCCCTCGGCGAGCATCGCGCAGCGAGGCTACCAGCCCTACACTGGTGCCGTGTCGCAGACCGCGCCTCGCACCGTCGCCCGCCTCCGGCAGGCTCCGGGCCCGGGCGGGCCGGCCTGGCGGAACCTGGCCCGCTACCTGCGCGATCCGCTGGGCACCATGGATTCGCTGGCCCGCGATCACGGCGACGTGGTGTACGTGCCGTTCCCGCGCGGGCACAGCTTCTTCTTTGTCGCTGACCCGGCACTCGTCCGGCGCGTGCTCGTGGAGGACCAGGCCGTGTTCGTCAAGGGCCGGGCGCTGCGGGCCGCCCGCCGCCTGTTGGGCGACGGCCTCTTGACCAGCGAGGGAGCCGAGCATCTGCGCCGGCGGCGCGGCATCCAGCCCATCTTCGGCCACGAGCGGATCGCCGCCTACGGGCAGGTGATGGTGGACGCGGCGGTCCGGACGGCCGCCGGCTGGCGCAACGGCGGCGTGGTGGACGTGAACCGGGAGATGACCCGGTTCGCCCTCGACGTGGTCGGCCGCACCGTGTTCGACACCGACGTGGAGGCCACCGCGCCTGAGGTGCGGGCCGTGCTGGAGGCCGGCATGCGCGTCTTTCACCGCTTCCTGCTGCCCGGGGCGGAGCTGCTGTGGAAGGTCCCGCTGCCAGCCACCCGGCGCTTCGACGCGGCCAAGTCCGACATCGACGGCTACCTCGACCGGCTGATCGGCGAGCGGGCGGCGCTGGATCCGCCGGGCGCCGGCGTGCTCGACCACCTGCTGTCACTGCGGGACGATGACGGCGGCCGGCTGCTGTCCGATGCGGAGATCCGCGACGAGGCGATCACGCTGATGCTGGCCGGGCACGAGACCACCGCCCAGGCGCTGACCTGGACCTGGCACCTGCTGGCCGCCAACCCGTATGCCGCCGCCGAGCTGCGCGCGGAGCTGGCCCGGGTGCTGGACGGCGACCCGCCGACCGCGGCCCACCACGAGCGGCTGGTCTACACCCAGGCGGTGTTCCGGGAGTCTCTGCGGCTGTACCCGCCGGTGTGGGCTCTGGCCCGGATCGCCACCCGCCCCTACCAGTTGGGCGATCACCCGGTGGCAGAGGGCGGCACCCTGATCCTGCCCCAGTGGGTCGTCCACCGCGACCCTCGGTATCACCCCGACCCGGCCGCCTTCCGGCCCGAGCGCTGGCTGGACGGGCCGGCGCCCGCGCCCGGCAGCTACTTCCCGTTCGCGGCCGGCACCCGGGTGTGCATCGGCGAGCGGTTCGCCATGCTGGAGGGCACGCTTGCGCTGGCCGCGCTGGCGTCGGCCTGGAGGATCTCACCGCTCGAGCGTCACCCCACGCCGGACGCCCGCTTCACGCTGCGCCCGCACGGCGGCCTTGACGCCCGCACCGACCGACTCGCCTAGGGCGTACTCAGGACGCGCCGCAGCAGCGGCTCGTCGATTTCCTCGACGATCTCGTCGGCGGCCGCCAGCCGGCCGGCCGGCAGCGTGCCCAGCACCGCCACACAGCGCATGCCGGCCGCCTTGGCCGAGCGCACTCCGGCCTCGGTGTCCTCGAAGGCGATGACGTCCCCAGGGTCGATCGGCTGAGCTCCCAGAGTCAGCAACTCCAGCGCCTTCAGGTAGCCCTCGGGGTGCGGCTTGCCGTTGTCCACGTGGTCGGAGCAGACCAGCGCGGTGAAGGCTTCGGTCAGTCCAGCCGCCTCGATCACCGGCCCCACCTCGTCCAGTGCGGCTCCCGACACGATCGCCACCGGCACCTGCGAGGCGGCATAGTGGACGGCGTCGCGCACGCCCTGGCCGACGCTGCTGCCGTCCCCGACCGCCTGCCGGTAGCGGCGCACCCGCTCGCGCACCAGCTGGTCGAGGTCAGCCCGCTCGCCCAGCCAGCCTCGCATGATCGCCTCATCGGACAACCCCGCCAGGTGGTCGATGTACTCTCGTTGGGAGAGCGGCCGTCCGTGCTCGGCGAACATATCCGAGAACACCTGGTAGAGGACCTGCTCGTCGTCGGAGATGGTGCCGTTGAAGTCGAAGATCACCGCGCGGCAGGGCACACCCGTCAGAGTACCCGGCCATCCCAGGGGACCCGGCCGGCGGGCCTCCGCGGCGCGGGCGGGGACGTGGGAGAATCGGGGCATGGTGCTGGGGGGACGACGCGAGCAGTCGCTCGACCGTCTCGCCGACGCCAGCGTGGACGTGCTCGTGATCGGCGCCGGCGCCATCGGCGCGTCGACCGCATGGCATGCGGCGGCGGCCGGCGCGACGGTGGCGGTTGTCGATCGCGGAGACCTGGCCGGCGGTACCTCGAGCGCATCCTCCAAGCTCGTGCATGGTGGGCTGCGCTACCTGGCCATGGGCGACCTGTGGCTGGTCGGCCAGGCCCACGCCGAGCGGCGTGCAAACGCCCGCGTGCTGGCTCCGCATCTGGTGTGGCCGCTGGAGTTCGTCGTGCCCGTTCCGCCCGGATCGGTGCACCCGCTGTGGCGGCTGCGGGCCGGTGTGTTCCTGTACGGCGCGCTGTCGGGGTTCGCCGACGGCCGCAGCGGCGGCATCAGCCTCGACCAGGCCAAGGCCCGGGTTCCCCAGTTGCGCACCGACGAGCTTCGCGGAGCCGTGCTCTACCACGACCACCAGACCCACGACGGGCGGCTGACCCTGCTTGCCCTGCAGGCTGCCGCCGCGCGTCGTGCGGTCATCCTGAACCACACCGAGGTGGTCGGGCTGCGCATGAAAGCCGGCCACGCGTCCGGAGCCGAGCTGGTCGACCGCATCGGCGGCCGGCAGTTCGGGGTGACCGCCCGGGTCGTGGTCAACGCCAGCGGCCCATGGGTGGACAGCCTGCGGCGGATGGAGTCCAGCACCGCCGGCGCCAGCGTGCGGCTGGCCAAGGGCGCGCACCTCGTGTTGGAGGGGGGCGACGGGTGGACAGCGGCGGTGACCACCCCGCTGCCGGCAGGCCGGGTGTCGTTCGCCATCCCCTGGGAGGGCATGCTGCTCCTGGGCACCACCGACGAGGCGTACGACGGCGACCCGGCGGCGGTGACGGCCACCGACCGCGATCAGGCCCAGATCCTGGCCGAGGCGGCTCGATCGCTGAGCGCCGAAGCGATCGCGCCCGAGCGGGTGCGCTCGCGGTTCGCAGGCCTGCGGGTGCTGCCGGTGTCGGGCCGGATCACCAGCCGCACCCGGCGCGACGTCGTCATTTCGCTGGGCCGCGGCGGCATGGTCTCGGTGGCCGGCGGGAAGCTCACCACCTGGCGCCTGATCGGCGCTCGGGCCGCCCGCCTGGCGCTGCACGAGATCGGCATGCACGACCACGGCAAGGAGCTCGAGCCGCTGCCCGGGGCGGCGCCGCTGGCGGCGGTGCTCGAGGCCGTCGCCCGCTCCCACCCAGGCCTGGACGACCGCGTCCGGACGCACCTGTCACGCCACTACGGCATGGTCGCCCTCGACCTGCTGGCGGACGCTGGCGGCGATCCCGACCTGCTGCAGCCGATCCACCCGGCGGCGCCCGACATCCGCGCCCAGGTGGTGCACGCCCGTCGCCACGAGTGGGCGGCCACGGCCGACGACGTGCTGCGCAGGCGCACGACCATCGCCCTGCGGGGTCTGGACGACGACCAAGCTCGAAGCGTGGTGGAGGAGTTGATGGCGCGCCCGTGCTGACCGGCCCCAAGAACACCGGGGTCAGGCACCGTCACGTGGTTCGTGACGGTGCCTGACCCCGGTGTCGCGTTGCCGCTGGTGTGCGCGCACCGGGGCGCCCGAGAGCACCATCCCGACAGCTCGCCGGAGGCCTTTGCGGCCGCGATCGCGGCCGGCGCCGACATGCTGGAGACGGACGTGCGGCGCTCGGCCGACGGTCGGTTGGTGTTGGCGCACGACCCCCTGCCGGGCGGCAGTGCCGGGTCGGCGATGCCGCTCGCGGGCCTGATCGGCCACGCCCACGGACGGGTATTGCTCGACCTGGAGCTGAAGGAGGCGGGCTACGAGCGGGAGTTCCTGGCGGAGATCTCGCCCTATCCCGAGGGGCTGATCGTCACCTCGTTCCTGCCCCAGGCTGTGGCTGAGGTACGCCGGCTGGCGCCCGCCGTCCCGGCCGGCCTGCTGCTTCACCCGCGCACCATCGAGGACCCGGTCGAGCTGGCTGCCGCCTGTGCCAGCCGGCTGGTCGGCCTGGATGTCCGGCTGGCGAAGAGCGACGTGCTGGAGCGGGCGGCCGGGGCGGGCCTGCCTGCGGTGGTGTGGACCGTGAACAGCCCGCCGGACCTGAGGCGGTTGTGCCGGCACCCGGCCGTCGCGGTGGTGATCACCGACCGGCCCGAGCGCGCGCTCGAGATCAGGGCGGCGGTCGGCCGGCGGGGCCCGTATCCGTTTGGCCCGGCGGATCGCTGAGGCTCTCCGCGAACGGGTACCGGTGCCGGCTGCCGAACGCCCGCTGGCCGCGCACGAACATGCGCGAGGCGTCGATGTGCGGCTGGAAGTCCCAAGGCGTGTGATCGCCGGCGGCCAGGCCGCGCGCCACCAGCCGCCGCTCGGCCTGGCTGCGCAGCACGCGCCGCTCCAGCTCGACCAGGTCCCAGCGCCGGTCGCACTCCCCGCCGAATCCTTCGACCAGGCCGGCCGAGCCGGGATCGGCGGCCAGGTTGCGCAGCTCGCTCGGGTCATCTGCCAGATCGAACAGCTGATCCGGATCGCCGGGGCAGCGGATGAACTTGTGCCGGCCGCGGCGCAGCATGACCATCGGCGCCGTCACGCCCTCGGCCAGGTACTCGCCCACCACCTCCGGTGGGGCTGGCCCTGCGCCGCCCAGCAGGCCGCCCAGGCTGTGGCCCTCCAGCCCGGCGTCAGGCTCGGCCACGCCGGCCAGTTCGCACAGGGTGGTTGCGAGGTCGAGCTGGGACACCGGCTGCGGCACCCGTCCGGCCGCGACGCCCGGCCCGGCGGCCAGCAGCGGCACACGGGCTGAGCCGTCCAGGAACGACATCTTGAACCACAGCCCGCGCTCGCCCAGCAGCTCGCCGTGATCGGAGGTGAAGACGACCACCGTGCTCCCGGCCAGGCCGCTCTGGCGCAGCGCCTCCAGCACCTCGCCGACACGTTCGTCCAGGTAGCTGATGGCGGCGTAGTAGGCCCGCCTGGCCCGCAGCAGCTCGGCGTCGTTGAGCGGGTCGGCGTCCGCCGCATACATCTCGCGCAGCCGCCGGCTGTGCGGGTCTGCCTGCTCCAGCGGCGGCGCCGGCACCGAAGGCGGGTCGACGGCGGCGCCCTCGTAGACATCCCAGTGGCGCTGGCGCACGTGCCACGGATCGTGGGGGTTGGTGAAGGACACGGTCAGGAAGAACGGGCGGTCGGCGGCGGTCAGCGACTGGTGGCGCAGTTCGCGCACCGCCTGGAAGCACACCTCGTCGTCGTAGTCCGTCTGCAGAGCCGCCTCGTGCACGCCGGAGTCGCGCAGGCTGGCCACGCTGTGGTACCAGCCGGCCCGATCGGCGGACGGCCTGCGCCAGTCGGGCGTCCAGTCGAAGTCGGCCGGGTACACGTCGGTGGTCAGCCGGCGTTCGAACCCGTGCAGCTGGTCGGGGCCGACGAAATGCATCTTGCCGGCCAGCACGGTGTCGTAGCCGGCGGCCCTCAGCAGGTGGGCGACGGTGGGGGTGGCGGCGGGCAGCTCGGCGGCGTTGTCATAGGCCCCGATGGCGGACGGCCGGCGGCCGGTCAGCATGGCGAAGCGAGACGGCGCGCACAACGGAGAGGCGCAGTAGGCGCTCTCGAACACGCGCCCCTGCGCCGCCAACCGGGACAGGTTGGGCGCCTGCACGACCGGGTGGCCGTAGCACGGCAGCGCGCCGGCCGGCAGCTGGTCGGCCATGATCAAGAGCAGATTCGGGCGGCCGCTCAGCGGGTCATCACCACCCCGTGCAGCGCCTCCAGGAGCGCCGCGGCGCGGCCATCGTCGGGCTCGCTGCGCAGGTCGGCGGTCAGGTACGAGAAGCCCGTGCGAAGCGACGGCCAGGCTCCGTGCGAGGAGCCGCCGGCGCCCGTGTGGCCGACGGCGTCGGCCGGCGGGCCAAGAGGGCTGGGGGTGCCGGCCAGCTCGAAGCCGGTCGGGCCGAAGCGAAGCGGCCTTCCGGACAGCGGGTCGTCGCCGGCCGCGGCCGGGCCGGCGCCGACGGCCACCAGGTCGGGCCCGAGCGGGATGCCTCCTCCGTCCACCAGCCGACCGTACAGCGTCGCCATGGCGCGGGCGCTGGCCACGGCGTTGGCGGCCGGCACCGCCGGCTCCAGCGCGGCAGCGTCGTTCCAGCCGTCGCCGGCCAGCGACGGGTTGCCGTACACCAGCTCCAGCCGCGGGTCGGGATCCTCGGTCAGGAACGCAGACAGCCGGTAGCCGGGCGCCTGCCGCAACCGGGCTCGGCGGGCGTGCATGGGGTCATCGGCAGGCAGGCCAAGGCGCAGGTCGAGCCCGAGCGGCCCGGCCAGCTCCTCGGCCACCAGCTGGCCGGCCTCCCGGCCGTCGGCCCGGCGCAGCAACTCGCCTACCAGCCAGCCATAGCTGAGGGCGTGGTAGCAGGGCCGGCCCGGCTCGGTCAGCGGGGCCTGGGCCGCCAGCATCTGCGCCAGCCGGCGTGGCTCGGCCAGGGCTGACGCCGGCACCGGCTCGCTCAGGCCGGGCAGGCCGGCGCAGTGCGAGGCCAGCTGGGCGACCGTCGTCGCCCCCTTGCCAGCGGCCGCGAACTCGGGCCAGTAGCGGACGACCGGGGCGTCCAGCTCGATCAGGCCGCGGCCGGCCGCGATCAGAAGCAGTGTGGCCATGACGCCCTTCGTGCCCGAGAACAGCATGGCCACGGTGTCGAGCCTCCACGGCGCGCCGGACAGGTCGTCGGCCAGCCCACCCCACAGGTCGACCACCAGCTGGCCGTCCACCACCGCCGCCAGCGCCGCGCCGCCGTCGCCGCGCTGGCTCAGATCGGCGGCGAACGCCTCCCGCACCAGCTCGTATCCGGGCGCCACGACGCCCTGGGGCGCCGAGGCCGGGCGGCCGCTCACACCGGGGCGTCCTCCAGCGACGGCGTATCCGACAGCAGCCGCCGGGTGTAGTCGTCCTCAGGCTCCAAGAGCACCCGATCGACGTCGCCCAGCTCGACGATCCGGCCCTGGTTCATGACCGCCACCCGCTGAGCCACCGAACGCACCAGCGGCAGGTTGTGGGTGACGAACAGCATTGCCAGGCCGAGGTCACGCTGCAGCGAGCCGAGTAGCTCGACGATGGCCGCCTGCACGCTGACGTCGAGCGCAGATGTGACCTCGTCGCAGATCAGCACGGCCGGGTCGGACACCAGCGCGCGGGCGATCGCCACCCGCTGCCGCTCGCCGCCGGACAGCTGGTCGGGGTAGCGCGAGGCATGCCCAGCCGTCAGGGCCACCCGGTCGAGCATTTCGGCCACCGCCTGGTTTGCCGACTTGCCGTCCTTGACGCCGAACATCTCCAGCGGCTGGCGCACGATCTGGCCCACGGTGCGGCGGGGGTTGAGCGACCCGTAGGGGTTCTGGAAGATGTACTGGATGGCCCGCCGCTGCTCCGCCGGGCGGGCCCGGGCGGTGTCGGCCAGCGGCTTGCCCTCGAGCAGGATGGTGCCGGTGCGGTTGCGGTGAAGACCCGCGATCGAGCGGGCCAATGTGGTCTTGCCGGAGCCCGACTCGCCCACCAGGGCCAGGCACTCGTGCGGCGCCAGTTGCAGCGTGATCTCGTGCAGCACCGTCAGCCGTCCGTATCCCGCCGACACCGTCTGCAGGTCGAGCACCGCGTCGGTCTTCGCGGGCGCGACCTCCAGGCGGTCGCCCGCGCCCTGGTGAAGCGGCGGCTGCGCGCGCACCTCCTCGGCCTTGATGCAGCGCACGGCGTGACCCTCGGCCAGCATCCGCAGATCGGGCATGGCGGCGACGCAGGCCTCCTCCGCCATCGGGCAGCGGGGGTGGAAGAAGCAGCCGGCCGGCCGCCCGCCGGGAGAGGGCGCGCGGCCGGGGATACCGACCAGCTCCCGGCTCCCGGTGAGGTGCGGGATGGCGGCGATCAGTCGCCGCGTGTAGGGGTGCGAGGCGGCTCGGAAGAGATCCTCGGTCGGGCCCAACTCGACGATCCGGCCGGCGTACATGACCGCCACCCGGCTGGCCAGAGTGGCCACCACGGCCAGGTCGTGGCTGACATACAGGGCGGCCACCCCGTGAGCGGCCGCCAGTTCGCGCACGGTGGTCAGCACGTGCGCCTGTGTGGTCACGTCCAGGCCGGTGGTGGGCTCGTCCAGCACGATCACCCGCGGCCGGCACGCGAATGCCATGCCCAGCCCGATCCGCTGCTGCTGGCCCCCGGACAGCTCGTGCGGGTAGCGGCGCAGGTACTTGGGATCGTCGGGCAGCGCCACCTCGCGCATCATCTCGGCGATCCGCTCGCTGCGGTCGGCGTCCGACTTGCCGAAGCTGTGCGCCTCCAGCGTCTCCCGAAGTTGGGTGCCGATGCGCAGCGCCGGGTTGAGCGCAGCCGCCGGGTCCTGCGGCACGTACGACACAACCCCTCCGCGCAGCCGCCGCCGCTCCGCCGGACCCAGCGCCAGTACGTCGGTGTCGCCAACGCGCACGCTTCCGCCTGCGATATTCGCGCCCCGCCTGGTGTGACCGAGCAGGGACAGCCCGACCGTGGTCTTGCCGGAGCCCGACTCGCCGACCAGCCCCAGCACCTCGCCAGGGGCGATGGCGAAGCTGATCCCGTCCACGATGTCGTCGTCGGTGCCGTGCACGATGATGCGCAGGTCCTGCACCGCCACGGCGATAGGCTGGTCGCTCATTCGCTGCCCCTTCCGCGATCGATGCCGATGGCGGCCCGGGCCAGGCCGTCGCCGATCAGGCCGGTGCCGATCGTGAGCAGGGCGACGGCCGCCACCGGCAGCACGACGCCCCATGGCTGCACGGTCAGGGCGACCTGGTTCTCCTGGATCATGACCCCCCAGTCAGCGCCGTTGGGCGTCGGCGAGAAGCCCAGGAAGGCCAAGCCGGCGATCAGCCCGATGGAGTAGGTGAGGCGCAGGTTCATCTCCACCATCAGCGGGCTGAGGATGTTCGGCAGCACCTCCCGGAACAGGATCCGGAAGCGGCTCAGGCCGAGCACCTCGGCTGCCGCCACGAAGTCGCGCTCCACGATCGGCTGCGCGGCGCCGCGCACCACCCGGGCCACGCGCGGGGTGGTGGTCAGGCCCACCGTCAGCACCAAGATCCAGGCCTTGGGGCCGACCGTGGCCATCGCCACCAGGGCCAGCATGATCTGCGGGAAGGCCAGGATCACGTCCATCGCCCGCATCAGCACGTCGTCCAGCCAGTTTCGGGCATAGGCCGCGATCAAGCCGATCAGGGTGCCGGTGATGATGCCGATGGCGGTCGCCAGCACCGCCATGATCAGGATCTCGCGGCCGCCCCACAGGAACCGGCTGAGCACGTCCTGGCCCAGGTAGTCGGTGCCCAGCAGGGCCTTCGACGACGGGCCGCTGTTGGGCAAGACGCCCAGGAATGCGGTCGGGCCGTGGGGTGCGAGGTAGGGCCCGATCAGCGCCACGATGCTGAGCGTGGTGGCGATTGCCACACCGATCCGCATCCGCCACAGGCCGAATGCTCGCCTGAACAGCAGCCCGGTCGGCTGGCTGGCGGTGATCACCTCGGGCTCGGGCGTGGCTGCGGCGGCCAGAGTGCTCACAGGCGCGTTCGCAGTCGCGGTGTGACCAGGATGGTGGCGATGTCCGCCAGCAGGTTGAGTACGACGTACACGGTTGCGATCAGCATGGCCAGCGCCTGTACCACGGGCAGGTCGCGGTTGAAGACCGCGTCTCGCAGCGCCCCGCCGATCCCGGCGTAGTTGAACACGTACTCGACCACGATCACCCCGCCGGCCAGGTAGGCCAGGTTGATGGCGATCACCTGGAAGGTGGGGCCGAGGGCGTTGGGCAGCGCGTGGCGGATGATCACGGTGCGCTCGGGCAGGCCCTTCAGGCGGGCCATCTCGACGTAGTCGGACTCGAGCACCTCGATCATCGACGCGCGCATGATCCGCGCCACGTAGGGCGTGACCGCGATCACCAGGGTGAGCGTCGGCAGCACCAGCGCCGACGGCTGGCTCCAGGGATCGGCCGCCGGGCGCGATCGTGGACACGGCCGGGAGCACATCGGGAACACGATGGTGGCGAACACCACCACCAGGATCACCGCCACCACGAACTCCGGCAGCGCCGCCAGCACCAGCGAGATGATCGAGGAGATGACGTCGAACGGGCTGTCGCGGCGCACCGCCGCGTAGGCGCCGATGGCCGATCGACAGCGGGATCGAGATGAGCCCCGACAGGAACACCAGGAAGGCGGAGTTGATGATCCGGTCGTGCAGCAGGCTGGAGACCGGGCCCTGGGTCGCCAGCGACTCGCCCAGGTCCCCGTGCAGCAGGCCGCTCACCCAGGACCAGTACTGGTTGATGGCCGGACGGTTCGAGGTGCAGCTGCGCACGCAGCGCCGCCAGGCTCGCCGGCGTGGCCTGACGGCCGAGGATGGCCAGCGCCGGGTCGCCGGGCAGCGCCTGGGTTGCCGCGAACACGAGCACCGATACGAGCACCAGCACCAGCAGGCCGAGCAGCGTGCGGCGGACGATGAACCCGGGAATTCCGCCGCCGGTCATCGGGCGCCCCCGCCGGGAGCGCCGGGCGGCGAGCCGCCCGGCGCCGCCAGGTGTCTATGCGAACGCAGATCGTCCGGTACCCATGACCGAACGAGTCGAGGTTGAGCGTTGCCTTGGACGGCTGGAAGCCGACCACCTTGCTCGAGTAGGCGTCCACCAGGTTGTTGAAGAACGGGATGATGTAGCCGCCGTAGTTGTACTCCAGCATCTGCATCTCGTGGATGATCTGGCAGCGCGTGGCGGGATCGATCGCCGGCAGCGCCTGGTTGTAGAGGTCGAGGTAGTTCGAGCCGGGCCGGACGTGGGCGGCCAGTGCGTCTCGTTGTACGGGAGTTCCCGGCGGGCGGCAGGCTGCCGTTGGCGACCTGCGGCAGGAAGTTGCGGGTGCCCCAGAAGTCGACCGAGAAGGCCAGCTGCAGGTACTGCTCGCCGTAGTAGTTGGGGTCGTTGTGGACGTTGATGGTGACGCCCGGCGGCCTTTGCCTGGGCTGGCGAACACGTTGGCCGAGTCGACCATGCCGCCGGCGCCGTTGGTGGTGTGCAGGTCGACGTGAGCGCCCGACATGCCGGCCTGCTTGAGCAGCGACTTGGCCTTCTCGATGTCCTGCTCACGCTGCGGGAGCGAGTGAGTTGAAGCAGGGGTCGAACGGCGAGTACAGGTCGTTGGCGATCCGGCCGTAGCCGGACAGCACCTGCTCCAGCATCGGCTGGCGGTCGACCATCAGGCGCATCGCCTGGCGCACCCGGTTGTCGTTGAACGGCGGCATGTCGATCGCCATGCACAGCGGCAGCCAGCCGGCGCCCTTCGACACCAGCATGGCAGGCCGCCGTGCGACTTGGCGACGTTGACCGATCTGCGCGAACGGGAGGTCGGTCATGGCGTCGGCCTGACCGGCCAGAAGCGCGTTGACCTGCGCCGTCGCGTCGTTGAAGTCGGTGATCGTGACCTGGTCGAAGTACGGCTGGCCGTGCGCCAGTAGTTGGGGTTGCGCGTGTGCATGCTCTGCTGGCCGGGCGTGAAGCTCTGCAGGATGAACGGCGCCGGTGCCGATGACTTGAGGCTGTTGTTGGCCCGTACCCTTCGGGCACCATGCCGTTGTAGTACTGGCCGAGCTGGTCGTCGATGCCCGGAGTCGGCCTGGCTCAGGTTCAGCTGCACCGTGTGGCGTCCATCTTCTGGATGCCTGGGGATCGATCGACGCACAGGCCGGCCGCGCCGAACAGGCCCGTTCTTGGGGTTGAGGATGCGCTGGAGCGAGTAGATGACGTCGTCGGCGGTGAGCGTCTTGCCGTTGTGGAACTCGATCCCCGTCTTGAGCCGGATCGTCCACTGGTCGGGCTTGTCCTGCGTGACCTCCTGGGCCAGCATGGTTCTGCAGCTTGTAGTTCGTCGTCGTAGCAGCAGCAGCGTCTCCCAGCCCGCTCACCAGCCGGGCCTGGTCGGGCTTGGTGATGATCGGTCTGGCCGTCGATGATGTCCTTCGGAGCCGCCGCCGGTCACCGCCAGGCGGAAGTTGCCGCCGCGCTTGGGCTGCCGGGCGGCGGTGGTCGTCGAGGTGGTGGAAGACGTGGACGATGAGCTGCCGCAGGCCGCGGCGGTCCGCCCGCAAGCAGCACGCCGCCGGCGCCCACCAGCAGCTCTCGCCGCGAGAGGGTCATCCCGTCACCATCACTGCCGTCCGGAGTCATTCACGGTTTCCGGCATGACGCCTCCTTTCGCTCGGCTGTGGTCGCAAGCCGGCGGTCTTGGGAGACGCGATCTTCCAGCGCGTAATACGGCGTGTCAAGGATGCAGCGCACGTCTCGTATGACCAGCCGGGCGAAGGAAAAGGGGTCGCGCATCGCTCCTCCGATGATGTTCATGATGCGAACGATTCCGCCGGATCATGAAATGGCCGGCCGATGCTAGAACGCCGGGTATCGGTCTGTCAAGCGACCCGTTCGCACTGTTTGCGGGCGCTCACCGGAGCGTGTATAGTCGCGCCCCGGATCTTCCAACGTGTTCGCGATGAGCACACTTCGACCGGATGACGCACAGGTGGGGTCGCCGATCGCCGGTGGGGGCGGAGGGCGGTGCAGTCCGTCGACCGGGCGGTCGGGTCTGTGAAGGCTGTCGCTGCCTCCGAGCGCCCGGCGACCGTCTGGGAACTGGCGCGCCGCAGCGACCTCAACCGCACCACCGCGTGGCGGCTCCTGACGACGCTCGAGCACGCACGGCCTGGTCGAGCGCGATCCCCGTCACCGCTCGCTATCACGTCGGCTACGCGGCCCTCCAGATCGCCGCGGCCGCCGACTACGACGGCGCTGGCCCGACGGGTGCGGCCCATGCTCGAGCGGGTGGCCGAGCAGACCGGCGAGAGCGTGACGCTCGCCGCCGCCCGCCGTTTCACGCTGGTGTACGTCGACCAGGTCGATCCCCCAGGCGTGCCCAGCCCCGACTGGCTCGGCCGATCGCTGCCGCTGCACGCCACGTCGTCGGGCAAGGTGTTCCTGGCCTGGCTGCCGGAGGACGAGCGCGACGCGGTGCTGCCGCCGCAGCTGGAGGCCTACACGCCGCGCACCATCACCGACCGTGGTCGGCTCGAGCCAGGCGCTGGCGAGATCCGGCCAGGTCGGCTACAGCACCTGCGTGGGCGAGCTGGAGGAGCTCTCAAACGGCGTCTCGGCGGCGGTGCTCGACGCCGCGAGCGGCCCGATGGTGATCGTCAACATCTGGGGCCCCAGCCAGCGGGTGACCCGCGAGCGGCTGCCCACGCTGGGGCAGATCGCCCTGAGCACCGCCCACGAGATCTCGCTGGCGCTGCGATGAACTTGGAAGCCTTCATCACCTGCGCGGTCACCGGCGCCGGCGACACCACCGACCGCATCCGACAAGGTGCCGGTGACCCCGGCGCAGATCGCCGACGCGCGATCGAGGCCGCCGCGGCGCCGGCGCGGCGATCGTCGCACATCCACGTGCGCGACCCCGACACCGGCAAGGGCTCCCGCGACCTCGAGCTGTACCGCGAGGTGGTCGAGCGGATCCGCGGGTCTGGCGTCGACGTGGTCATCAACCTGACCGCCGGCATGGGCGGCGACCTGGTGCTGGGCGGCGACCGAGCACCCGCTGCCGCTGGACCCCGACGGCACCGACATGGCCGGCGCCCCGAGCGGCTCGCTGCACGTCGAGGCCCTGCTGCCCGAGATCTGCACGCTCGACTGCGGCAGCATGAACTTCGCCGCCGGCGGCGACTACGTGATGGTGAACACGCCGGAGATGCTGCTGGCGATGGCCGCGCGGGTGCAGGAGCTGGGCGTGCAGCCGGAGCTCGAGGTGTTCGACACCGGCGCACCTGGTGATGGTGCACGACATGATCGACGACGGGCCTGACTCGACGCCCCGACGCTGATCCAGCTGTGCACGGGCATCCCCTACGGCGCGCCCGACGACCCCGCCACCCTGCTGGCGATGGTCAACCGGCTGCCGCCGATGCCGTCTTCTCGGCCTTCTCGATCGGCCGCATGCAGCTGCCGTTCGTCGCCCTGGCGGTGCTCTGCCGGCGGCAACGTGCGGGTCGGGCTGGAGGACAACCTGTATGCTGTCGCGCGGGGTGCTTGCCACCAACGGCGAGCTGGTCGAGCGGGCGGTGGCGATCCTGGACGGCATGAACGTGCGGGTGCTCGGCCCCGCCGAGGTGCGCGACCGGCTGGAGCTGACCAGGCGTGGCTGAGCGGCCCGCCGGTCCGACGGGTCGGCGCTGCTCGGCGGCGGAGTGATCGGCGGCGGGTGGGCCGCCCGGTTCCTGCTGCCGGGCATCGACGTGCGCCTGTACGACCCCGACCCCGAGGCCGAGCGGAAGCGTGGCCGAGGTGCTCGACGAACGCCCGCCGCGCCCTCCGCCGGCTGACGCTCGCGCCGCTGCCGGCCGAGGGGTCGCTGACGGTCGTGGGCTACGCTCGAGGAGGCGGTGGAGGGCGCCGACCTGGTGCAGGAGAGCGCGCCCGAGCGGGAGCCGTTGAAGCGCGAGCTGCTGGCCGCGCGCTGACCGGGCGCCGCGCCCGACGCGGCGATCATCGCCTCGTCGACCTCGGGCCTGCTGCCCTCGCGGCTCTCGGCGGACATGCAGCACCCCGGAGCGGTTCGTCGTCGGCCACCCGTTCAACCCCGTGTACCTGCTGCCGCTGGTCGAGCTGTGCGGGTCGCGCAGACCGCGCCGGAGACGATCGACCGCGCGGCCGAGCTGTACCGTGCGGTGGGCATGTCGCCGCTGCACGTGCGCCGCGAGATCGACGGCTTCATCGCCGACCGGCTGATGGAGGCGCTGTGGCGCGAGGCGCTGTGGCTGGTGGACGACGACGTCGCCACCGTCGACGGAGATCGACGACGCGATCCGGTCTCGGGCCCGGGCTGCGGTGGTCGTTCATGGGGCCGTTCATGACCTACCGGATCGCCGGTGGCGAGGCCGGCATGCGGCACTTCATGGACCAGTTCGGGCCGTCGCTGAAGTGGCCGTGGACGAAGCTGACGGACGTGCCCGAGCTGACCGACGAGCTGGTCGAGCAAGATCGTCGAGCAGTCCGACGCGCAGGCCGCCGGGCGGTCGCTCCGCGAGCTGGAGCGGCTGCGCGACGACTGCCTGGTGGCGGTGCTGCAGGGGCTTCGCGCAAACGGTGTGGGGGCGGGCGCGGTGTTGGCCGAGTACGAGCGCTCGCTGTTCTCGGCCGACGGCGCCGGGCCGGGCCGCGTCCGAGGCGCCGCTTCGCATCTACCGGGTGCGGGTGCCGGCCGAGTGGGTCGACTACAACGGGCACGCCCACGAGAGCCGCTACCTGCAGGTGTTCGGCGACGCCACCGACGCGCTCTTGCGGCACCTCGGGGTCGACGCCGAGTACCTCGCGGCGGGCGGCAGCTATTACACGGTCGAGACACACCTCTCGCACCTGCGCGAGGCCTCCGCGGGGGACGTGCTCGAGGTCTCGACGCAGCTGCTGGGTCATGACGCCAAGCGGCTGCACGTGTTCCACCGGCTGATCCGCGAGGACGACGGCGAGGAGGTGGCAACCGCCGAGCAGATGCTCGTGCACGTGGACACAGCGGCCGGCCGCGCCGCGCCCGCCTCGGCCGAGCTGCTGGCCAGGGTGGACGAGCTGGCCGCAGCCCACGCGGGCCTGCCGGCGCCCGACCGCGCGGGCCGACACATCGCGTTGTAAGCAGCACCGGGGTCAGGCACCGTCACGGACCACGTGACGGTGCCTGACCCCGGGTTTCACGCGCTCCAGCCGCTCCAGCGCTCGGCCTCCACCGCCAGCATCGGCCCGTCCGGCGGCGAGTCGCGGTACTGGGGGTAGCGGCCGGCCAGCAGCCCAAGCGCCCGCTCGCGCTCGGCGGGGTCGTCCACCAGCCGGGCGCGGCCGTCCATGCGCACCCACCACAGCTTGCTCCAGTCCTCGTCGTAGTGGTCGGCCAGAAGCGCCACCCGCGGCTCGGCGGCGATGTTCCGCAGCCGCGCCAGTTGCCGGCTGCGCTTGGGCTTGGCGTCGACCGCCGTGTACAGCGTGTCGCCGTCCACGGCGAAACACACTGGCACGACATGCGCTGCGCCGTCGGGGCGGACGCTGGCCAACCGAGCGACGTCGGCCGTGGCAAACAGCCGCCTCGCCTCGGCCGCGTTCATCAGGCCGGTTGTGGCGCTGCAGGCCTGGCCGGCACCCGCACCGGCAGCCGGTGCAGGCTTGCGATCGTGCCCCACAGGATGGCGAAGCCGAACAGCTGCGCCGCGTCCACTGTCGCACCCAGGGCCACGTAGTTCACGATCAGCGCCGTGGCCGGGAAGGCGAGCTCGGCCAGCGTCGCCACCGGCGCCGGGGTGGTGCGCAGGCCGCGGTAGTAGAAGAGCATGGCGATCAGGCCGGGCAGCAGGGCCAGCAGCGGCAGTCGCACCCAGTCGCCGGCGGCCGCCCCGCCGGGCGGACTCAGCGCCCCCTCCCACAACGCGATCAGCGCCAGCAGCGGCAGCGCCAGCGTGAACCGCACCCCGGTCAGCACGCTGGAGTCGAGTTGGCGCAGCGCCCGCCGGCCGAAGGCGGTGGCCGCCCCCCACAGGGCCGCGGCCAGCAGCGCTTCCAGCGCTCCTCGTGCGCGTCCGTCCGAGATCGCCTGGGAGGGCGAGATGGCACCGAATGAGAGCAGGTAGGTGCCGATTGCGGCCGGCAGCAGGAACGCTCCGACGGCCCGCCGCGGGCGCTCGCCGACCACCACCAGAGCGGCCGCCATCGCCCACAGAGGCTGCGTCTTCTGCAGCAGCACGACCACGTCCGGGTTGCCGAAGCGGAAGGCGTCGGTGAACGCCAGGGTGGCGATCGCCGAGCCGCCCCAGGCGATGGCCAGCGCCGACAGCCAGCCGGCGCCGTCCAGCCGCCGCAGTTGTGCGCGGTTCCGCCATACGTGGACGCCCACCAGCGAGGTCAGGATGACGTGCTCGTAGAGCACGATCGTCCACGGCGACCAGGCCGGCCCGGCGCCTGTCACCAGCGGCGCCCGCAGGCCGCCGTCCAATCCCCACATGGCGGCGCCCGCAGCGACCAGCGCCACGCCCGCCATCGGCGCGTGCCGCACCACACCCGTCCGTCTATCCCGCACGTTGGCCTCCGCTGTACCCCGAACCGGCGTGCATGATACGGCGGCCATGCCCCCGCCATCCCCCCTGACCGTCCTGGCCGGCGGCGTCGGCGCCGCCCGCTTCCTGCAGGGGGTGGTGGACGTGGCCCCGGCGGCGTCGGTGACCGTGATCGGAAACGTCGGAGACGACCTGACCATGCACGGCCTGCACGTGTCGCCTGATCTGGATACGGTGCTGTACACGTTGACCGGCCAGATCGACGAGGCCAAGGGCTGGGGCGTGCGCGATGATTCCTCGCGGGCGCTGGAGCGGGCCCGGGCGCTTGGCGCGGACGCCTGGTTCTGGCTGGGCGACCTGGACATCGGCCTGCACATGGCGCGGGCCGAGTGGCTGGCCGCCGGCCTGCCGCTGAGCGCGGTCACCGCCCGTCTCAGCCAAGCGCTGGGGCTCGAACTGCGGCTGCTGCCGGCCACCGACGACCGCCTACGCACGATGGTCGGTGTGGACGGCGGCGAGATCGACTTCCAGACCTACTATGTGCGCCGCGGTCACACCGACCCGGTCCGCTCGTTGCGCTTCGATGGGGCCCGGAACGCCACTCCCGGGCCGGGTGTGGTGGAGGCGCTGGGGGCGCCGGCGATCGTCATTGCGCCCTCCAATCCGCTGATCTCGATCGGCCCCATCCTGGCCGTTCCGGGTCTTCGCCAGGCGCTGGCCGATCGCTCCGGCCGCTGCGTCGCGGTCAGCCCGATCGTCGGCGGCCAGGCGCTGCGCGGTCCGGCGGCGGACATGCTGCGCACACTCGGCCACGAACCCTCGCCGGTCGGCGTGGCCCGCCTCTACCAGGGCCTGATCGACGCGCTGGTGTTCGACCGCCGGGATGCCGAGCGGGCGGATGAGGTGCAGGCGCTGGGCATCCAACCGGTCGTGTGCGACACGGTCATGCGCGATTCCCAGGCGCGGCGCGGACTGGCCGCCGAGGCGCTGCGGGCGGCCGGGTCGGCGATGTGATCGAGATCCTGCCCGTGCCGGTGGATGTCGAGTTGACCGAGGGCGTCGACCTGGCCGGCGTGCTGCTGGCGGCCGGGCCGGCGCTGCGCGAGGCCGACGTGGTGGTGGTATCGCACAAGGCGGTGGCCAAGGCCGAGGGCAGGATCGCCGACCTGCGCGAGGTGACGCCCAGCGCCCGCGCCGTGGAGCTGGCGGGGGAGGATGGTGATCCCCGCCAGATCGAGCTGGTACTGCGCGAGAGCCAGCGGATCGTCCGCCGCCGGGGGTCGCTCCTGATCGCCGAGACGCACCACGGGTTCGTGTGCGCGAGCGCGGGCATCGACCGCTCGAACACGCCCGGCGCCGATCTGGTGGTGCTGCTTCCGGTCGATCCCGACGCCTCGGCCCGGGGGCTGCGGGCTGAGCTCGAGCGCCGCTGCGGCGTGCGCCTGGGGGTGGTGGTGGCCGACACCATGGGCCGGCCGTTGCGAAACGGGATCGTCGGCATGGCGATCGGTGCCAGCGGCCTGGAGCCGCTGCGCGCCTACCGCGGCCAGCACGACCCCAACGGCTACACGCTGCGCTCGACCTGGGTGGCGGTGGCCGACGAGCTGGCCGCCGCAGCCGACCTGGTGCTGGGCAAGTTGGAGCGGGTGCCGGCGGCGGTGGTCCGCGGGTATCCGCTGCGCGGCGACGAGGACGGGGCGGCGGCCGAGCTCGTGCGCGAGCCCGAGCGCGACCTCTTCCTTTAGCCCGCCACAGCCGTGGCCGCCCGCACCACGTCGTTCGGGGTATCGACGTCCAGCGCCAGTCCGGGCAGGTTGACCATCCGCGCCGTCAGCCCCGCGGCGTGCGCCAGGCGGGTGTGCTGGGCGGCGCTCGACGCAGCGCCGAAGACCGGCCGGAAGGCGCTTGCCGGCCACATGCCGAGCGCGTTTGTGCCGCCGTCGTGGGCGCGCCCGATGACCACGCCCCGGCCGGGCGCGTCGGCTGCCAGTTCGGCGATCTCGGCCGCGGTCACCAGCGGCAGGTCGGCGGCCAGGTAGATGACGCCGGCCGGCGCCGGCTCGATCGCCTCCAGCGCGTGGCACAGCCCGTCGTTCCAGGCCAGGCCGCCGTCAGTCAGCACGTCCACCCCCAGCCCTCTGGTCAGCCGCCCGGCCAGCGGTTCGCTGGTGGCCAGCGCCACCGGCCCGACGCCGGCGGCCACCGCCTGCCGGCACACGTGCTCCAGCATCGAGACCATCAGCCGCCGCCGCTCGTCCGGGCCGAGCACCGGCGACAGCCGCTGTTTGGCCATGGCCAGGGGCTTCAGCGGGATCAGGATGTGGGTGGTCATGGTGCGCCGGCGTCAGCTGGTGACGGTGACCAGGGTGCCGTAGTCCATCAGGCCGTAGGCCGTCTGGGCGGCTGAGTAGGGCAGCTCGACGCAGCCCAGGCTCTGCGGCGAGCCGTACGACGAGCGCAGGAAGCCGTGCACGGCGTCGCCGCCGTTGAAGTAGCTGACCCACGGCACCCCGGGGTCGCTGTAGTGCGTGCCGTCCGGGTTGGTGCCCGACATCGTGGTCGAGGTGTAGCGCACATACACCGGGTATGTGCCCAGGGCTGTGGGAGCCTGCGGGATGCCGGTGTTGGCCGGCGAGCTGAACACCGAGCGGCCGTTGCGGTAGATGGTGATCGTCTCGGGCGAGGACTCGCGCACGACCACGTTCACGTAGGCGTGGCTGGGCGGGTGGGCGGCGGCGTGCAGCAGCCCGCGCCACACCCACGACCCGGCGACGCCGTCGATCGCCATGTGGTGCTGGGACTGGAAGCTCATGACGGCGCCGCGGGTGATCGTCCCGTAGATGCCGGCCTGCCACTGCTCGGCAAGACCCGGCATGGAGGCGTAGCGCACCTGGAAGCGTCCGGAGCGGGGAGCGAACGGATACAGCGGCGGCGGGCTGGTGGCGACGAAGGTCATCGGCAGGTAGCCCTCGCGGGCCAACAGCTGCTGCAGGCGGCGCACCGCCGGCCCGACAGAGCCGTCCGACAGGATCGGGTAGACCGGGTTGGGATGGCCGTAGCCATGTGGCGGGCGCAGCCGCACGTGGTGGTGGCTGGCCAGCATCGATCGGCGGATGTGCAGCGGCCCCGAGGGTCGGTGGTGAGGCGGCGCGTGTGAGCCGGGGGGCGTCGTCGAGCGAGCGCCGCCGGTGTGCACCGCCGCATACGCCGCAACGGCGCCGCCGGCGATCACCGCCGTCGTCGCACCCATGACCCAGATTCGCCGCACCGTGGAAGTGTATTCACGGTCCGGGCCCAGGTGGGAACTACACTCGACCGGCTGTGATCTCCCTGGGGTACAAGGCGTCGGCCGAGCAGTTCGGCCCCCGCGAGCTGCTGGAGTTCGCACTGCACGCCGAGCGGGCGGGCTTCGACAGCGTGGCCGTGTCCGACCACTTCCAGCCCTTCCGGCACACGGGCGGGCACGCGCCCGCAGCGCTGCCCTGGCTGGGCGCGGTGGCCGCCCGCAGCTCGCGGATCCGGATCGGTACCAGCGTGGTCACCCCCACCCTGCGCTACCACCCAGCGGTGCTGGCCCAGGCCATCGCCACCGTCGCCTGCCTGGCGCCCGGCCGGGTGTTCCTGGGCGTGGGCAGCGGCGAGTCGCTGAACGAGGTGCCGGCACTGGGCATCGAGTGGCCGGGCTTCAACGAGCGGCTGGCCCGGCTGCGCGAGGCGGTCGAGCTGATCCGGCTGCTGTGGACGGAAGAGCGGGTCAGTTTCCAGGGCCGCCACTACCGCACCCAGCTGGCCACCCTGTACGACCGGCCGCCGCAGCCGGTGCCGATCCTGGTGGCCGCCGCCGGCCCCCGCGCGGCCCGCTTCGTTGGCGAGGTGGGCGACGGGTTCATCACCACATCCGGCAAGCCCGCCGAGCTGTACGCCGAGCAACTGCTGCCGGCGCTCGAGCGGGGCGCCCGCGAGGCCGGCCGCGACCCGACGGCGCTGGAGCGGATGCTGGAGGTGAAGGTGTCTTACGACGCCGACCTCGAGCGGGCGGTGGCCGAATGCGACTTCTGGGCCGCCTTGGCGCTGCCGGCGGAGGTCAGGCGCGATGTCCACGACCCGCTCGAGTTGGAGCGGCTGGGGCGGGCCGACGACGTGCATGCGGAGAGCAGGTTCATCGTCACCGGCGACCCCGACGAGGCCGTCGAGCGGATCGCCCCGTACGTCGATCTGGGGTTCCGGCACCTGGTCTTCCACAGCCCGGCGCCCGACCAGACACGGTTCATGGACGCCTTCGCCGCCCAGGTGCTGCCCCGCCTGCGCGAGCGCTACGGGTAGCCGGCAACACCGGGGTCAGGCACCGTCACAAACCCCGTGACGGATGCCAGACCCCCAGTTCGGTTCAGCGCCTGGCTGAGCCGCAGCGCTGGCCGTATGGAGCGCGAAGCCGGTGCCAGGCAAGTGCCAGGCACCGGCTTCGCGATCCGGCAGCAGCCGGGGACCATCCGGTGCCAGGCAGGTGCCTGGCACCGGCCGTTGTTCTAACTGTCCGGCGAGCTGCGCAGGTGGGTGGGCGTGACCACCAGCTTGACCCGCTCGACGCCCGGGTGGAAGCCCTGGAACGGCTGGCCGGTGTATTTCTGGGCCAGTGCCTCGATGTGCTCGCGGGCGCCCTCGGCGACCAGTTCGGCCACGCCCCGGATCTCGACGTAGCAGTACGGGTCGTCCGCCGCGCTCACCTCCAGCGTGACTCGCGGATCGCGGCGGATGTTGCGTTCCTTGATCCGGCCAACCGCCGTGTTCATGACCGGCCGGCCGTCCTCCACGTGCACCCACATCGGCTGCACCTGCACGCTGCCGTCGGCGTTGATGGTGCCCAGGTGGGCGAAGTTCAGACCGGACAGCAGCTCGACCGCCAGCTCGTCCAGTTGGGCGCGGCCGCTCATGCGCCGGCTCCCACCAGTTCGCGGCCGATCAGCTCCACCATCTCGATGTCGCGGTGCAGCAGGTGCTGCAGCATCACCCGCTGGACGCCCGCGTCGGCCAGCTCGGACAGCTGCTGGGCGGCCTGCTCGACGGTGCCCGCGATCCAGCCGTCGGAGTGCTCGCGCAGCAGCGCCGCCCCGTCCGCCGCCTCGTACTCGGGGGCGAGCGCATCGGCCCGGCGGGCGACGGCGGCGGCGTCCTCGCCGATCACGCAGGTGGTCATCACCGATAGCACCAGGGGCTCGCGACCGCCTGCTTCTGCCGCCTCGTCCAGCGCCCGCCGCAGCTCCGCCGCCTCCTCGGGCGAGGGGCCGACGACGTTGTACTCGTCCGCCCACCTGGCTGCCGCCGCCACCGTCCGCGGCCGCCCCGAGCCGCCCACGATCAGCGGGATATGCGGCTGCTGCACGGGCTTGGGCAGGGCCGGGCAGCGATCCAGCTGGTAGTGGCGGCCGGCGAACGAGAACTCCTGCTCGGTCCACGAGCGGTGCACGATCTCCAGCTGCTCCTCCATCATCTGCATACGCTGCCCCAGCGGCGGGAAGGGAAACCCGAAGGCCTCGTGCTCGGCCTCGTACCAGCCGGCGCCCAGTCCCAACTCGACCCGCCCGCCGGAAATGTGGTCGACGGTGACCGCGGCGTTGGCGTGCACCGCCGGGTGCCGGAAGGTGACCGGCGAGACCATCGTGCCCAGCCTGATCCTGTGCGTGCGAGCGGCGATGGCGGCCAGCGTCGTCCACGCGTCCAGCGAGCCGCGTCCGACCCTGCCGTTGCCGGAGAGGTAGTGGTCGGAGCGAAACAGGGCCTCGATCCCGGTCCGCTCACAGGCGTCCGCCAGCGCCAGCCACTCGTCCCAGCTGACGTCCTCCTGGCCCTCGATCATCAGGCACACCCGCATCGGCGCGCATCCTAGGTCGGGCACGGGCGAGAGCGTGTAGCCTGAGCTCGTGGAGAGCGCAGTCGACGGCACGCGGCGCACCGCCACCCTGGCCAACTGGCAGCAGCCGCCCTACAACCGGTGGTCGTTCCAGCACGTGCGCGAGATGATCCCGATGGCCCGCATCGCGCCCGCCCGCGACGCCCCGCGCAAGCTGAAGCAATCCAAGCGGCCGGCCATCGGCGACCTGCGGCTGGACACCGGCGGCGGGGGCATGACCCTGGACGAGTTGGTCGAGTCCACCTTCACCGACGGCATGCTTGTGCTGCACGACGGCCGGGTTGTCTACGAGCGCTACCTGAACGGGATGGAGTACGACACACCACACCTGCTGATGTCGGTGTCGAAGTCGATCACCTCGACGGTGGTCGGGATCCTGGCCGGCGAGGGCCGGCTGACGCCCGAGATGCTGGTCACCGACGTCGTCACCGAACTGCGCGGATCGAGCTTCGACGGCTGTTCGGTGCGTGACCTGCTCGACATGCGGGCTGGCACCCGGTTCAACGAGGACTACGACGACATGGACGCCGAGATCCGCACGGCCGAGCCCGTGTTCGGGTGGGCGCCGCGCACCGACCCGGATGCTCCGGCCGACCTGCGCGCCTACTACCCGACCCTGGTCAACGATGGCGAGCACGGCGGCCCCTTCCGGTACCGCTCGATCCTCACCGACCTGCTGGGTTGGGTGCTCGAGGAGGCGTCCGGCGAGCGCTATGCCGAGCTTGTGTCGCGCACCCTGTGGGGGCCGATGGGAGCGGAGTACGAGGCCGAGGTCACCGTTGACCCGGGCGGAAACGCCCTGGCCGACGGCGGCATCTGCTGCACGCTGCGCGATCTGGCCCGGTTCGGCCGGCTGATGGCCGACGGCGGCCGCCGCGGCAGCCGCCAGATCGTGCCGCCGGAGTGGATCGCCGACACGCTGACTCCGGCTCACGACTCGATCGAGGCGTTCTCCGCCGAGCGCGACCCCGGCGAGTTCCCGCCCACCTCCTACTACCGCAACAAGTGGTGGGTGATCGACCCGGCCGTGCCCGTCTACACCGGCATCGGCATCCACGGCCAGCTGCTGTTCATCCACGTTCCGGCGCGGCTGGTGGTGGCCAAGATGTCGACCTGGCCGGAGTCGCTGTCGGCCGAGCGGTTCGGGCCCACCCTGCGCGGCTGTCTCGACCTGGCCGGCAAGCTCTCGGGCTAGGCTGCCCGCACCGAGCATCCGACCGAAGAGAGGCGACAGATGGCCCTCGAGCAGCGCGTCGACGTTGATCACATGCAGCAGGCCGCCAGCCGCGAGTGGCTTTCCTGGAGCCGGATGGCCGACTTCCGCGACCAGTCGCCGCCGATCCTGGTGGGCGGCGAGGGCCCCTACGTGTTCGAGGCCGACGGGACGCGCCTGTTCGACGGGGTGTCCGGGCTCTTCACGACCCAGATCGGCTACTCGCACGGCGCGGAGCTGGGGGTGGCGGCGCAGCGCCAGCTGGAGTCGTTCGGCTTCTACCCCAACTGGGCGGCCACCTCGCCGGCGCCGCTGGCGCTGACCGAGCGGGTGCTGGAGCTGGCCCCCGATAAGCTGACCCGGGCCTTCTTCACCTCCGGCGGCTCGGAGGCGGTGGAGTCGGCGATGAAGCTGGTGCGCCAGCACTGGCTGGGCCGCGGAGAGCCGCTGCGGCGGAAGCTGATCGCCCGCCGCGGGGCCTACCACGGCTGCACGCTGGGCGCGCTTTCGCTGACCGGCATCCCTGCCGCCCGCGCCCCCTTTGAACCGCTGCTGGGCGACGTCCGGCATGCCGAGAACACCGACCGCCGGCACTACCCCGGGGTGGCCGATGAGGAGGCCTGGTGCGACGCTGCGGTGGCGGCCGTCGAGCGCACGATCGAGGCCGAGGGGCCGCAAAGCGTGGCCGCTGTCGTGCTGGAACCGGTGCAGAACGCCGGCGGCTGCCTGGCACCGCCGGAGGGCTACGGCCGCCGCCTGCGCGAGCTGTGCGATCGCCACGACATCCTGCTGTGGTGCGACGAGGTGATCACCGGCTTCGGCCGTCTGGGCGCCTGGTTCGGGTCGTCGCTCCTGGGCTTCGACGCCGACATCGTCACGTTCGCGAAGGGCATCACCTCGGGCCAGGCGCCGCTGGGCGGCGTGCTGTTCTCGGAGCAGGTGGCGGCCCCGCTGGTGGAGGGAGGCGCGGTGTACGCGCACGGCTTCACGTTCGGCGGCCATCCGCTGTCCTGCGCTGTCGGCCTGGCCAACCTCGAGATCATGGACAGGCTGTCGGTGATCGCCAATGTACGCGCCAACGAGGCGGGGTTGGGGCGGCTGCTGGACGAGGTTGCGGCCGCCAGCCCGGCCGTCGTCGATGCCCGCGGACGCGGCTTCTTCTGCGCGATTGAGCTGCGCGACGCGTCGCTTCTGCCGGCCGCCCGGGCGTCCATCCGCCGGGCCGGCGTGATCGTCCGCCTGGACGACCGCGTCAATCCCTGTCTCGCCATCTCGCCGCCGCTCATCTCCACTCCCGAGCAGCTGCAGGAGATGGCGGCAGGGATCTCAACCGGCCTCGCCGAGATGGCCGTCTGACCCGTTCCTGGGCCCTCGGCCGGACCGCGGGAACTGCGCATACCCCGATGGGCGACCGCTGGGCGCCGCCGTTAACCCGCGCAGGTTCCTGCCACCGCCCCCGACTGCTTACAAACGGGCACTGGATTGCGTGGCAGTGGTAAATCCTCCGTAAAGACTGCCTGCAAACCGTCAATTTCTCTGGCGCAGGAGCCGATGCTGTAGTCGTGGGTCGACGCCTGTGGATGGCAGTGGTGTGCGGAATCGCGGTCTCGGCCGGAGTGCTGAGCGCCTCCGCCCCGGCCGGCGCGGGCCCGGTCAGGCCGTGGGTGACCACCTCGGGCGTGCGCTTCGTGGACACCCGCAGCGGCGGCCCCATCGTCCTGCGCGGGGTCGACGTGACCGCCGGTTCGAACGCAGCGCTGGAGGCCCAGACCGTCGCCCTGGGCGCGAACTTCGTGCGCCTGCACGTGTGCTGGTCACAGCTGGAGCCGACCGCGCCGTCGGGGAGCACGCACAACTGGAACCAGTCGCTGCTCGACTCCATGGCCACCCAGATCGCCTGGTATCAGGCCCACAACGTGAACGTGCTGATCGATCTGCACCAGTTCAACTGGTCGTCCTATTTCTCGGGCCGTGGCTGCGGGATCCCGGCCTGGTTCTACAGTCAGCTCGAGGAGGGCCGCTACCCGCACTCTGGAGCCGGCCTGATCCAGGCCATGCACGCGTTCTACACAGACCCGGCCGCGATCTCCCTGTACACCGACCTGGCCCAGATGGTGGCGGGGCGCTTCGACAGCTACCCGGCCGTGGTCGGCTACGAGGTGCTGAACGAGCCGTACGGCGCGAACAGCCACACCGGCACCCAGGACGTGCTGTCCTTCGAGGCCAGGATCCGGTCGGCCTTTGCCCAGGTCGATCCCAGCCGCACCGTGTTCGTGATGACCCGCTACGGCGGCGACAAGGGCCTGGTGGACGCCACCTTCAAGGCCTTCGGCTCGCTCGCGCACCTGGCGCTCGACTACCACGACTACTACTCAGGCGTGCCCGGCACCGGCATGAGCTTCGACGACGAGAACTGGGCGCCCGACTGGGCCGCGACCCACCTGCACACCACCACCGACTACCGCGGCACCCTGGCCGCCCAGCAGGACATGCTCGACTACCCGCTGCACAAGTCGTGGGACCTGGGCATCCCCGTGCTGATCGGCGAGTGGGGTGTCCGCCGCGACGATCAGAACGGCGCCGCCTACCAGGCCCAGATGCTGTCCATCATGGGCCGGGAGGGGCTGTCCTGGGCGCGCTGGAGCCTGTCCGGCAGCGACATCTTCGGGATTCTCGACTCGAACGGCCAGCCCAATGCCGACTACCACCAACTGCAGGCCGCGCTGGGGTCGACCCCGGCCGCGCCGGCCCTGGGGCCGACCGCGCCCGGGCTGTCGCTGTCGGCTGCGACGCTGACCCGCGGCGGCTCCATCCGCGTGTGCTACGTCTCGCCGCTGGCCGCCAAGCAGCTCGTGCTGGGCGTGCGCACTGGCAAGGGAGCCCGCGTGCGCACCCGCTATATGGGTGCGACGGCGGCCGGCGTCCTGCACTGCCAGGCCTACAAGGGGGAGACCCGCACCGGCCGACCGCTGCCCGCCGGCACCTACATGTTGCGCGTAAACGCCGCCTATGCGGGGGCCGGTTCGCGCTTCTCGATGTGGCACGCGCTGACCATTCGCGCCTGATCCACTGAGCCGGGGGATGCCGCGCGGTCGTTGACGTGCGACAACCATCCCCCTTTCGAGGCATCATTCGGGTATGGGATTATCCCGATCCCGGCGGTGGGCGGGACGTCTGCTCGCGCTTCTGTGCCTGGTGGGTGTCGCGGCGCCGGCCTCGGCGAGCGCCGGGGCGGTTGTGTCGCCGTGGGTGGTCGTGGACGGAAACCAGTTCCTGGACACCCAGACCAACCTGCCGGTGGTGCTGCGTGGGTTCGATATCCCGATCGGCACGTCGGAGGCCCAGCAGGCGGTGGCCCTGGGAGCCAACATGGTGCGCATCCCCGTGCCCTGGTCGGCCATCGAGCCGACCGCGCCCACGGGCGGCGTGCACCACTGGGACACCGCTCAGCTGCAGGCGCTGGACTCCGAGGTCAGCTATCTCGAGCAGCACAACGTGAACGTGCTGATCGACTTCCACCAGGTGCACTGGTCGCCCTACTTCGCCAACGTGTGCGCGCCCGGCACGGCGACCTGCGGCAACGGTCAGGGCATCCCGTCCTGGTACTACGCCGACGGCCGCTTCCCGCAGACCCTGGCCGGCCTGACGGCGGCTCAGGCGGCCTTCTTCAGCACCGAGTCCGACCAGTCGCTGGCCGACTACTCGGCCTTCGCCCAGATGATGGTGGCCCGTTACTCGGCCTTCCCCAACGTGGTCGGCTACGAGATCATCAACGAGCCGCAGGGCGGTGACCTGGTCAACGACATGAGCCTGCACAGCGTGACCACCACCATGCTGCGCTGGCAGTCGGCTGTGCTGGCCGGGGTCCGCGAGGTCGACCCCACACGAGCCGCATTCATCTCCTGCCGCGGGGGCGGGGAGGGGATCGGCACCGCGGATCTGTCAGTGTTCAACCACGACCCGCATCTGGTGCTCGACTTCCACGACTTCTTCGACGGCATCCCCAACGGCGGGTTCGACATCACCGGCGACAACTGGGTGCCCTCGTGGACCGCGACCCACAACCAGTTCGTGACCGACTACCAGGGCACGCTGGACTCCCAGCAGAGGGTGCTGATGGTGGCCATACGGCGCGCCGCCCAGGCCGGCATCCCGCTCTTCGTGGGCGAGTGGGGCGCGCGCTGGGACGACCAGAACGCCGCCATCTACCAGACCCAGATGCTGACCCTGCTGAACCGCTACGGCGTGTCCTGGACGCGCTGGATCCTGAACGGCTCCGACCGCTTCCGGCTGCTCGGCCCGGGCGGGGCGCCCAACGGCCAGGCCCTGCAGGTGGGCACCGCGCTGGCCGCGCCGCCCACCGTGACCGCCTTCGAGGGCATGCCGCTGCTCGGCGTGCCGCTGCTCACCGCCAGCCCCAAGCCGATCAAGGCGTCCACCTCGATCGAGTTCGCGCTCACCCGTCAGGCCACCGTCACCATCACCATCTGGCATTTCCACGGCAAACTCGCCAGGCGCCTGCCGGTTGTCCACTATCCGGGCGCCGGTGAGCTCGATCGGGTGCTGTGGAAACGCGTGAACGACTCCGGCCATCTGGTCACCGCCGGCCTGTATGTGATCCAGTTGGACGCCGCCAACTCGCGCGGTGAGGTGGTGCGGCGGTCGCTGCTGGTGCGGGTGCTGGCCAAGCCTGCCGTGCCGTGAGCGCGGACGGCACGCTGTCTTGTGCTCATGGAGCAGCGGCGGATGTGATCTGCTGACCGGACCCCTCCGACGGGATCCGAAACGACACGGTCGCTCCGCCCCTCCAGGCGCAGAACGTGACATGGTCGGCTCCGAGCTGCAGAAGCGCGTAGTCGAGCAGCGCGTCGAGCAGCCCCCGATCATCGGCTGCTGGCGGCACCGTATGGAAGAACTTACCTGCTGACGGCATGGCGCGGCCGAAACTTTCGAACGCCCGCGACGGGCCTCGCCGATCGGGGGCACAATCCGGCCAGCATGACCGCTCTCACCCAAAGCGCGGCCTGGCGCTCGCTTCGCGACCACGCTGCCGGCATCCGCGATCTGCACATGCGAGACCTGTTCGCCGCCGACCCCGAGCGTGGCCGGCGGATGGCGGTCGAGGCCGAGGGTCTGTACATGGACTACTCCAAGAACCGGATCACGGCCGACACCATTCGGCTGCTGCTCGAGTTGGCCCGCGAGCGCGGGCTGCCCGAACGCATCGAGGCCATGTTCAGCGGCCAGAAGATCAACACAACCGAGCAGCGGGCGGTGCTGCACGTGGCCCTGCGCGCCCCCCGCGACGCCCACATCGAGGTGGACGGGCAGGACGTCGTGCCCGAGGTGCACGAGGTGCTCGACCGCATGAGCAGCTTCTCCGATGCGGTCCGCTCGGGCGAGTGGCGCGGGCACTCGGGAAGGCCGATCCGAAACGTGGTCAACATCGGTATCGGCGGCTCCGACCTGGGGCCGGTGATGGCCTACGAGGCGCTCCGCTTCTACTCCCGCCGGGACATGACCTTCCGGTTTGTGTCCAACGTGGACGCAACCGACTTCGTCGAGGCCAGCCGCGATCTCGACCCGGCCGAGACGCTGGTCATCGTCTCCTCCAAGACGTTCACAACGCTGGAGACGATGCGAAACGCGCACACGGCCCGCGAATGGCTGGTCGGCGCGCTGGGCGACCAGCAGGCGGTGGCCCGGCACTTCGTGGCCGTCTCCACCAACGCCGATGCGGTGCGAGAGTTCGGCATCGACACCGCCAACATGTTCGGGTTCTGGGACTGGGTTGGCGGCCGCTACTCGATGGACTCGGCGATCGGCCTTTCCACCATGTTGGCCGTCGGACCGGAGGCCTTCCGCGACATGCTGGCCGGCTTCCACGCCATCGACCAGCACTTCCGATCCGCGCCCCTGGAGCGCAACCTGCCCGTGCTGATGGGGCTGCTCGCCGTCTGGTACGCCGACATGTTCGGCGCGCAGACCCAGGCCGTGCTGCCCTACGACCAGTACCTGAAGCGGTTCCCCGCCTACCTCCAGCAGCTGACCATGGAGTCCAACGGCAAGCACGTGACCGTGGACGGCGAACGGGTGGACTTCGACACCTCGGCGGTGGTGTGGGGCGAGCCGGGCACCAACGGCCAGCACAGCTTCTACCAGCTGATCCACCAGGGCACGCGGCTGATCCCATGCGACCTGATCGGCTTCGAGCACAGCCTGAACCCGCTGGCCGATCATCACGACCTGCTGATGGCCAACGTGTTCGCACAGGCCGAGGCGCTGGCCTTTGGCAAGACGCCCGACCAGGTGCGGGCTGAGGGCACGCCCGACTGGCTGGTGCCCCACCGCGTGTTCGAGGGCAACCGGCCCACCAACGTGATCCTGGCCGAGCGGCTGACGCCGGCCACCCTGGGCAAGCTGGTCGCGCTGTACGAGCACAGCGTGTTCACGCAGGGCACCGTGTGGGGGATCAACTCGTTCGACCAGTGGGGGGTCGAACTGGGCAAGGCGCTGGCCACTCGGATCGGAGGTGAGCTGATGGCTGACGGCGAGCCCGAGCTCGACCACGACAGCTCGACCACGGCGCTGATCCGCCGCTACCGCAACTCGAGGCGAGGGGAATGACGATGCAGCTGGGAATGGTGGGACTGGGCCGGATGGGCGCCAACCTGACCCGCCGGCTGGTGCGCGACGGACACACCGTGGTTGTCAGCGACGTGTCGGCGGACACGGTCGCCGATCTGGGCTCCGAGGGCGCCACAACGTCCTCGTCGCTGGCCGACCTGGTGGCCAAGCTGGAACCGCCGCGGGCGGTGTGGGTGATGGTGCCGGCGGCGGTCACCGGGCACGTGGTGGACGAGCTGGCCGGCCTGCTCGATCAGGGCGACATCGTGATCGACGGCGGCAACAGCTACTACCGCGATGACATCGCGCGGGCGGCGGCGCTGGAGAAGCGCGGCCTGCACTACGTGGACGTCGGCACATCGGGCGGCGTTTTTGGCTTGGAGCGCGGGTTCTGCCTGATGATCGGCGGGGAGCAGAAGATCGTCGAGCACCTGGAGCCGATCTTCGCCACCATCGCGCCGGGCATTGATTCGGCGCCCCGTTCGCCCGGGCGCAGCGGCCAGCCGACGGCGGCCGAGCAGGGCTACCTGCACTGCGGGCCGGCCGGCGCCGGGCACTTCGTGAAGATGGTGCACAACGGCATCGAGTACGGGATCATGGCCGCCTACGCCGAGGGCCTGGACATCCTTCGCCACGCCAACGCGGGCGGCGCCGAGCGATCCGCCGACGCCGAGACGGCGCCGCTCGAGCACCCCGAGTACTACCGCTACGAGATCGACACCGCCCAGGTGGCGGAGGTGTGGCGGCGGGGCAGCGTTGTGGCGTCCTGGCTGCTCGACCTGACGGCGGCGGCGCTGACCGCCGACCCCGACCTGAAGGCGTTCTCGGGTCGCGTGTCGGACTCCGGTGAGGGTCGGTGGACGGCCATCGCCGCCATCGAGACCGGCACTCCGGCGCATGTGCTTGCGGGGTCGCTGTTCGAGCGCTTCGCCTCGCAGGGCGAGTCGGCCTTCGCCAACCGCGTGCTGTCGGCCATGCGCCACCAGTTCGGCGGCCATGTCGAGCTGCCGGGCGGTGGTTCCTCGATCTAGATCAGTTCGTCGGAGTGCCAGGCGGGGTTCTGGAACTCGCGCTGGGCCTGCCGGTGCGCCGCGCCGGCCATGCGCGCCGAGATCGTGCGGTCGGCCTGCTCGGTCTGGGCGATGGAAACCCGGGAGCGCACGTCCTGGCACTCGCGCTCGAGCCGCGCGTTGACGGTGCCCGCCGCCCGCCGCCAGTCCGGGCCGTCGTAGGCGATGCTGATCTCGACCGAGGCGGGGAAGATCTGGTCGAGGCTGAGCGGCAGCGCCTGCGCGGGCCAGCTCGGGCAGGCCAGGTCGTCCGCAGCGTAGCTGTACACCAGCCAGCCGATGATACGGCGGTCGGGAGTCATCCCCACCCCTCCGCGCACGGCACGGCCGCCGTGCGGGAGCCACTCGTTCGAGCGCAGCTTGAGCAGGCGGGCCGGGGCCGAGCAGGCCAGTATCTCCAGCGGCACCTCGAGCAGGTCTTCGTCGGCGGGCATACTCATCCTGGCTCCAGTATCGGTGGCCGGTCCGCGGGCGCGCATACCGCAGTTCGGTGAGTGCGCCGCTCGCCGCGTGGTAGCTTGCGGGCGTGTCAACGCCCACGCCGTCCGCGCTCGCCCGCGATGCGCTCTTCCAGACACTGTCGGAGTTGGTGGCGATCCACTCGCCGAGCGGTGTCGAGGGTGCGGTGGACGACTACCTGATGGGCCGGCTGGAGCGGTTCGGAACCCCTTCTGCCGACGCCGCCGGCAACATCGTCCTGCGCGTCGCTGGGCGAGACTCGAGCCGGATGCGGTCGGTGCTGGCGCATAAGGACGAGATCGGGGCGATGGTCAAGCGGGTGGAGGACGACGGCCGGCTGGTGGTTGTCAAGGTCGGCGGGTCCTACCCGTGGATCTGGGGCGAGGGGCCGGTCGCCGTGCTCGGCGATGCGTCCGAGTTGACCGGCGTGCTGTCGTTCGGATCGCGGCACGTGTCCGACGAGTCGGCCCACCACGACCAGGATCAGAAAACGGTGCGCTGGCGCGACGCCTGGGTCGAGACCAAGCTGGACGTCGCGGCGCTGACCGCGGCCGGCGTGCGGCCGGGGTCGCGGGTGGTGCCGACGGCGCACCGCAAGACGGCCATCAGGCTCGGCCCCGAGGGCGAGTACGTGGCCTCCTACGCCATCGACGACAAGGGTTCGGTGGCGGGCCTCTTGGCGCTTGCCGAACTGCTGACCGAGCCGAGCTGCGACGTGGAACTGGTGTTCACCGCCCGCGAGGAGATCGGCTGTCACGGCGCCGCCTTCTACGCCGAGCGCACACACGCCGAGGCCGCCGTGGCGTTCGAGGTGACACCGGTGGCGGTGGAGTATGCGATCGCCGCTGGCCCGGACCCGGTGCTGATCGCCGGCGATGCGCATGGCCCGTTGCACGACGGGCTGGGCCGCGAGTTGACGGCCGCGGCGCAGGCATCCGGTCTGACCATGCGCCACGCCGTGCTGTCGCGCTTCGGCTCGGATGCTTCGCACGTGCTGAGCGCCGGCAACGTCGCCCAGACGGCCTGTCTGGCCTTCGCCACCGAGAACACGCACGGCTTCGAGATCGCCCACCTGGATGGCATCGCCAACTGCGTCCGCGTGCTGGAAGCCTGGCTGCGGTAACCGCCTGGCGGGCTTGGGGGTCGGCTAGACTGGGCCGTCCTCGGCGGAGTAGCTCAGCTGGTTAGAGCAGCGGAATCATAATCCGCGTGTCGGGGGTTCGAGTCCCTCCTCCGCTATCGCCGCTTAGTCGGCTTGTTTGAGCCCACCGAGCCGGGTGCTGGTATCCTTGCGATGCAGCCAATATGCGCCAGGGGGCACACGCCCTTGCATTTGTGGCCATTCGGCGCGGCCACGCCTAGCCGCGGGATAAGCGCGCGCTTACAGGCCGAACGCTTGGACGAACCCCGTGCCGACCGCCGGGTGGTACGGATCCCAGGTGGACACGATCACCTCGCCGGCGGCCGCCACAGCGCTCGTCACGGTGTACTCGCCGGTCGAGAAGACGGTGACCAACTTCCCCGCGGTGGTGAACACGCGTACCTTTTTCGCGTTCATCTCCGCCAGGAACACCAAGCCGTTCGCTACGACGGGGGAACGCGGCCCGCCGCCGCCCACCTTAGCTTGCCCGCATGGGATGTTCTCGAACACGTGCGACCATGCGTGCGCGCCGGTCGAGAGCTTGCGTGCGGTCACATCGGTCGTGAACCGGCCAGCCTTGTTGCACGCGTTCTCAATCACCTGGTAGAGCGTCCCTGCGAGGACAGCGGGCGCTGACCATGTCTCGCCACCGGTCGTGGAGAGAGTCTTCTTCCAGATCACAGCGCCCGTTGTCGCGTTCAACGCCCACTGGTGAGCGTAGATAGTCGTGATGACGACCGTGTTTCCCGACACGACAGGCGTCGCGTTCGACTGTTCGCCTATCAGCCTCGACCACAGCACCTTCCCGGTCGCGGCGTCCAGCACGTTGAGCGTACGGCCGGCCGGGTTGAACTCATCCACCGAGAACACTCTGCCGCCGGCGACCGCGGGCGCCCCCAGCAGACCTCCAACGTTCGCCTTCCAAAGCAGGTTGCCGGTCGCCACGTCGTAGGCGCCCATCGGCTGCGGGGGCTGCGTCTCCGCGGACGGCTCGGTGTACAGCACACCATTCGAATAGACGAGGCCGATGTTGTCGAGCATCGCCGACGTCCGCTCGACTGTGCCCGAGGAAGCGTTGATCGTGTAGAGCAGCCCCGAGCCGACCTGGTAGGAGTAAAGCGTCGCACCGACAACCACAGGAGCGGTGAAGACGTGGTCCAGGTCAGGAGCAGCGATCCGCCACGCCCGCGAGCCGCTCGTCTGGTGGATCGCCTCCAAGCTGCCGTCGGACCCGGAGACAAACACCAAGCCTCCTGCGACCACAGGGACAGTCGGGGGGCCCGTCCCATCGCGACGCGACCATTTCTCAGAAAGCCCGGACGCGTTCGCGGCGCTGAGCGTCGTCTCGTTCGGGTTCACGCTCGTGTGCGCCGCGTTCGCGCCGAGCTGAGGCCACACCGACGACGCGGCCCCCGACGCGGACGAAATCACGCCAAACAGGCCAACTAGGAGAACGCCTGTAAGCGTTCCAAGCACGCCACGCCTCGCCGAGCCGTCGAGAATGCGCATTGCCGCCCCTCCCGTCAACCTCGAGCACGAACCCGCGCAGAAGTGTACCGCTCGCGCTGCGCTAGGTGACGGTGCCGGCCGGCTCCCACCCCTAGCCGGTTCCGAGTGGCTGCTGGGGATCTGCCGGGGACGAGTCGCCGGTCGAGCTTCTGGATGTGGTTCCCCGCGGCGATCGCCGGCGCGGTGAGCAGCCGGATCTGTGAGATCAGGCCGCTGCTGTAATTACCGCCCACGATGTACACGGTGCCGTTGACTACCCCCGCCTGCGGGCCTCCGCAGCGGATGCCAGGCATCGGCGCGCGGGTAGTCCATGTCTTGGTCTTGGGGTTGAATTGGTAGGTGGTATCCCGGCAGTAGTTGCTGGCATCAGAGCCAGCAAACACGTAGAGCTTCCCGCCGACGTACGCGGCGGCAGGGTCGACGCGCGCTTCGGGAAGCGGTTTCGATGCTGTCCAAGACGCCGCCTGCGCGGAAACCGACATCGCCATCCACGCCAAAACGGTGGCAACACTAAGACTCTTGAGTCGGCACTCGACGCGCTTGGAAGGGGCATCGGCCAGTGAACACGCGTGAGATCAGGCCTTGCAATCATTCGTGACATGCGCAAGGACGTCCGGGAGTTCATCCGCCGCCTCGAGGCTCAAGGGCTGACCGTGGAACCGACTCCGGGTCACTATCACATCTACCGTGACGGAAAGCCGCTGCGCAAGGCAAACGGGATGCCCATGACGCTGCCGTTCTCGCCAGATACGACCCGCTGGCGCCGCACCGCGATCCTCGACCTGCGCAAGTTGGGCATCGATGTCTAGCTAGTCCGAGCCACCGTCGCACCACTGGCAGCGGTTGGCGTCGCCGGCCATCGGGCGAGCATTCGCCGGGCACCGTGGCCGCGGGTGGCAACAGGGCGGCAACGAGAGCCCCCGAGATGAGCCGAAATCGCACGACGGCGCCGAATGCCGTGATGCCTGCGAGGAGGGCCGCGATCACAGCGGCACCTTGTAGATCCACGGCTGGGCGCGTTCGACGCCTTCGGCGGCCGTGAGCGTGTGGCGCTCCGGCTCGCCGACGCCGGCCTCGACGGCGGTGAGGTTCCCAACGATCTCCATGACGGGGCCGTTCGCGCGGAAAAGCCAGGCGTTGGCGACCCACCTCAACCAGGATTCTCCGCCGGTATTCTGGGCCGGATGAAGGCGGCGATCGGATCTGGCTTGATGTGGTTGGAGCGCATCCTGATGCTGCTCGGTGCCGCACTCTGCCTCGGGTTAGGCGGGACACTCGTGGCGTGGCTAGTCGTGGCTGACTGGCAGATCCTGACCAGCTGATCGCGGCCGTCATCGACCACAACCCGGCTGTTGGGAGCCGTCATCTGCAACCGTGCTGGTCGAGCTTCGGCGGGGCGCATCCGTGCTGCGACGCCGGCGTGGAAGTCGCCAACCCCGCCGTTCGGCCTCACACTCACTGGAAGCGAAGGATCAGCGTCTTCGATCCGGTCAGTGTGGCCGCGTCGACATCCTTACGCCATACGTCCGGGTCTCCCCGAAGGGGGCGAAGCGGGTTACCAGCTCGATCCAGGGTCGTCGTCTGCGGTGCTGAAGACCCGTGCGCCGTCGTCCTCGCGAAGCTCGAAGCGTGCGCGCGAACTGCTGTAGCTGAGCCTCGTCGTGGGCGCATTGGAGCTTTCCGTGCTGCACGAATGGAAGGCCGTGGTCTCGGGCGAGCCGCTCCAGCAGGCGGGCGCCCCAGTGCGTCGAGTGGACGCGGTCGGCGTCGGTGTAGAGCGTCTCGATGAACGCCGCTGAGCGCCCCGCGGAGCCCGCCGCGAGGTGAGTCTGCTCGAGCAGGAGCGAGCGGGGTTACGCCGCGCTCGGCCAGGTGGTACAGAGCGCTTGCGCCGGCCACACCGCCGCCGACCACCACTACGTCGTAGCGTTCCATCGCTCCCGTGCCTGTTCGAGTGGTCCACGCCTCCGGCGACGACGAGCGCGTGCCAAACGGAGGGTGACAGCCTCCTCCGGGCCCCCTCCGGCCCGAACCGGGTGGGAAGAATGTGGGACGGCACATGCCACTGCACGTTTGCGGTTTCAGCACCCAGGGAAGGGGCTTCCGCGAAAGGAGGTCCAGATGCTCTACACCATTCTTGTCATTCTTCTGATCGTCTTTGTTGCGCTCATGATCTGGCGCATGGTCGCAGGCCGCCGCGCGATCTGAGGTAGAGCGCTCCGCGAAGCCCAGTGCGCGCGGGGCCCTTCCGCTTGGAGCCCGACGACGCCCATGGGGCGGCGTAGCCTGGGTCAGGTCGTACCGAGCGGGCCGGCTTCGCCCTCGCCCGGTCGCACCAGGTTGTGCTCGTAGGCGTAGATCACCGCCTGCACGCGATCGCGCAGGCGCAGCTTCTGGAGGATGTGGGCGACGTGCGTCTTCGTGGTCGCTTCGCCTCGACCTGCCCGCGCCTGCGGGCGCCGACCGGCGCTCCGGGGCGATCTCGGAACCGGCGCTCTCGCGCGGCTGAAGGCGTCGAACTTCCGGCAGGCGGCTGCGGTCACCGCGGCCGCCTGCTCGTGCCCTGGGCGGCGACCCGGCTCTCCGCTGCCACTTGAAAGTACAACACAGGTGGGGGCTTGTTTCAACCCGGAACCGTGGGGCAAAATGGCCGGTTCGAGGTCGGAATCGAGGAGACCGGGGGTGGCGAAATGCGGATGGACGCCGACGTAATCATCGTCGGAGGTGGGCCGACCGGGATGATGCTGGCGGCCGAGCTCGCGCTGGCCGGGGTCGAGGCAGTCGTGCTGGAGCGGCGATCGGGCGCCGAGATCGAGAGTCCTCCGTGGGCGTGCCGGCGGGCTGCACGCACGCACGATTGAGGTGCTGGATCAGCGCGGTGTCGCCGAACGGTTTCTGGCCGAGGGGGAGGCGATGCAGGTGGCCGCTTTCGCGGGCGTCACTCTCGACCTCGGCGACTTCCCCACTCGTCATCCCTATGGTCTGGCGCTGGCAGCAAGCACACCGAGCGTCTCCTCGGTGAGTGGGGCGACGAGATCGGCGTGGTGACCCGGTATGGATGCGAGATGACAGGCCTGGCGCAGGACGACGATGGCGTCGACATTCACCTCGCCGACGGCAACACGCTGCGTGCGGGGTACGTCGTCGGCTGTGATGGAGGTCGCAGCCTCGTGCGAAAGCTCGCCGGCATCGACTTTCCCGGATGGGGCCCGTCGGTGAGTTCGATCGTCGCCGAGGTCGAGATGCAGGGTGAACCTGAGTTCGGGTTCCGCAATGATGCGCATGGCGTCAACGCAATGCGCCCGTTGGGGGACGGGCGCGTGGGCGTCGTCGTGCGCGACGCGCAGCTCGACCGCGAGGGTGATGTGACGCTCGAGGATCTGCGCCAGGCGATCATCGCGGTGTGGGGCTCGGACTTCGGGCTCGCGTCTGCCGACATGATCTCGCGCTTCACCGACGCCACTCGCCAGGCCGCGAACTACCGAAACGGGCGGGTGCTGCTGGCCGGTGACGCCGCACACATTCACTACCCGGCCGGCGGGCAGGGCCTCAACCTCGGCGTGCAGGACGCCGTGAATCTCGGCTGGAAGCTCGCGCAGGTCGTCACCGGAGCCGCGCCCGCCGACCTGCTCGACACCTACCACGCCGAGCGTCACCCGGCCACCGCCCGGGTACTCAAGTACACCATGGCGCTCACCGCTCTCCAGCGCGGCGACGACCGCACCAGCGCACTGATCGAGATCGTCGGGGGCTTGCTCGACATCGACGCGGCGCGCAGGCGTCTCGCCGGTCTCGTCTCCGGCCTCGACATCCACTACGACCTCGACGGAGACCATCCACTCGTCGGACGCCGCATGCCAGATCTCGACCTCATCACCACGAACGGTGCGCTGCGCGTCTACGCGCTGCTGCACCGCGCGCCGGCCGGTTCTCATCAACCTTGGCGAGCCAGAATCGCTCGACCTCGGCGAATGGAGCGACCGGGTGCAGCTCGTTGACGCCACCTACGAGGGCGCGTGGGAACTGCCCGTGCTGGGCGAGGTTGGTGCCCCTGCCGCGGTGTTGATCCGGCCCGACGGGCACGTGGCCTGGGTGGGCGACCAAGCCCAGGTGGGGCTTGAGGACGCGCTCGCGACCTGGTTCGGCCCCCCGCAGGGGCGTAACGGTCAGGTCAGGCGGCCGTCGTCGCGCCCGCCTCCGCGCTGGCGATCACCTGGAGTTCGGCCGGCTTGAACTCTGCAACGTGCTGCTAGACGCGGCCCATCCGCTCCCGGAAATCGGGTGAGGCCTTCCCAGGCATGCACCTGCTCGATCGAGTCCCACAGCCCGGTGCTGAGGAACTGCGATGGGTCGGCGAGGTCACGCATGAGTCGCAGGGTGCCGGCTCCGGCCATGCCGCTGGCCCAGGCGGCGAACTCGCCCCATGCGGCGATGAACGCGTCGTCCTCGCCCGGCTTGGGCTTCCAGGCGCCGGAGGTGATCAACTCGCTCATTGGAACCCCCTCGGGTGTGGTGCTCAGGTGGTCGCGGCGCCGGCCGGCTCGAAGCCCCAGCGGACGCGGCGGCTGGCGCCGAACTCCTGTTTCTCGGCGACCAGGGCCAACGACGGGGCCTGCAAGACACCCGTCTTCTCGGGGCCAGAGAGGAAGTCGATGTCGACCCGGCCAACGCGGCCGCCGCCGAACTCGATGTAGCAGGAGCCGCGCCCGGTGTAGGGCCCGGGCTCGCCGCCGTGCTCGAGCCGGTGCATCAGCGCCTGGGCGACCACCCTGGCCGCGCCCTCGGCGAAGACGCCGGCCTTGGGCACACCGACCGTGGCCGCGTCGCCGACCGCGTACACGCCGGGGAACCGTGTCTCCAGTGTGGCCGACTCGACGGGGATGTAGCCGTCCTCGGCCATCCCGCTCTCCAGCACCGCCCTGGGCGCGCGGTGCCTGGGCACGCCCAGGAACAGGTCGAACCGATACTCGCTGCCATCGGCGGCCGTTGCGATTCCGCGGTCGTTGTCGATCGAGACGACAGGAGATCCGCCGGCGAAGGTGATCCCGCGCCCGGCAAAGGCGGTGAGCAGCGCCGCCGACGGGTCGGGCGAGGGCGGGATTGGCCGCTCGAACGGCGACACGATGGTGATGTCGGATGCCTCGCGGAGGCCGCGTTGCTCCAGGTGGTCGTGCAGCAAGAGGGCGCACTCGCTGGGCGCCGGCGGGCATTTGTAGGGAGCGCCGCAGACGCCGACCACGGCGCGGCCCCCTGGAAATGTGGACGGGATTCTCCCCCAGCCGGGCGGCGCCGGCCACCGAGTAGAACTCGTCGGCCCCCACCAGGCCGGGAGTTTCGTCATACACGTAGTCCGCGCCGAGGGCGACCACCAGCACGTCGCTCTCGTGAACACCGGCATCGGTGCTGACCCGCCGCGCCTGCGGGTCGATCGCGGTGATCGTCTCCTGCAGGATCCGCACACCCGGCTTCGCAATCGCGGAGTAGGGCAGGCGTACGGCGTCCAGCGTCGTCCGCCCGAACATCACATCCAGCTTCGAATAGCCGAACACGAAGGCATCGGACTTGTCGATCACGGTGACGTCGAACGCCTCGCCGCCGCCGGTCTCGGACAGGGTGGTGGCCGAGCTTCCAGCCCGCCGAAGCCGGCACCCAGGATCAGCACGCGCATCGCAAGAGCCTAACGGATGGTCGGGTAGGGTCTGTGGGCTCGGTGGTACGGTAGATCCAAGGAGCTCCAATGAATGCGACGACGGGCGGCAGGGCCGGTTGCGCACGCTGGGGATCGGGCGCTCGCTCGCTCACAGCCGCCCAGTGGCGGACGGTGGGGCTGATGGCGGCGGTCGTAGGCGGCCTGCACGCGGTCGGCTTCTTCCTGCTGATCGCCGTGATCGCTCCCCACCACTACCGGATGGGGACGACCGGCGCGTTCACGATCGGGGTCGGGGTGACCGCCTACACGCTGGGTATGCGGCACGCGTTCGACGCCGACCACATCGCCGCGATCGACAACACGACACGCAAGCTGATGGCGGAGGACAAGCGCCCGCTCAGCGTCGGCTTCTTCTTCTCGCTCGGCCACTCGACCATCGTGTTCGGGCTGGCCTTCCTGTTCGCCATCGGGGTGCGGGTGTTGGATGGCCAGGTGGCGGACGGCGGCTCGCAGGTGCACACGGTGACCGGCCTGGTCGGCACCGGCGTGTCGGGCACCTTCCTGGAGGTCATCGCGATCCTGAACCTGGTCATCCTGGTCGGCATCCTGGGCGTGTTTCGGGACATGCGAAGCGGCCGCTACGACGAGGTCGAGCTGGAGCAGCGGCT
>CAVUSN010000008.1:0-181158 GCA_963744065.1 uncultured Actinomycetes bacterium
CATATCGACCTGGCGCGGATAGGCGAAGTCGAACAGAGGCCAGCTGCACATCCTTGGGCACGTCGATCAGCACCGGCCCGGGCCGGCCGGAGCGGGCGATATGGAATGCCTCGCGAAACACCTGCGGCAGGTCGCGCACATCCTTGACCAGCCACGAGTGCTTGACGATCGGCATGGTCACGCCCTGGATGTCGGCCTCCTGGAAGACGTACCATACCGGAGTGGGTGCAGTCGGCGCCTGGCCGGTGATGCAGACGAGCGGGGTGGAGTCCAGGATAGGCATCGGCGATCGGCGTCACCAGGTTGGTGGCGCCGGGGCCGGAGGTGGCGATGGCCACGCCCACCTTGCCGGTTGCCCGGCTGTAGCCCTGGGCCATGTGCCCGGCGCCCTGCTCGTGCCGCACCAGGTAGGTGGCGGGATCGGTGTGGCTCGTGGTGTGCCCATGCGTCGTACAGCGGCAGGATGGCGCCGCCCGGCAGCCCGAACACGGTCGGTGACGCCCTCGGCCTCGAGGCAGCGGATGATCGCCTCGGCGCCGGTCATGCGGGTCTTGGGTGTGTTATCCATGGGGCGGCCGCCTTCAGCGTAAGGGTGGTCGGCGAACCTCGGCGCCGGCCGCTCGGGGCGATGGGGTGGGACAGGCTCGTCGGCACACGGCCTGGCCGACCTCCCAGGTGGCGTATGCGCGCCCGCCCTGCACCTGATCGGACGGGTGGCAACGCCGCGGGCCATGACCGCGTCCACCGCAGATGTTGATGGCCCGGCCGACGTCGCGCCGGCCCAGGCCCGTAGGGTGAACATCAGGCCCACCGACAGGATCCCATCGCGATCGGGTTGGCCTCGCCCTGGCCGGCGATGTCGGGGGCCGAGCCGTGCACCGGCTCGAAGATGCCGGGCGGCTCGGCGCCCAGCGAGGCCGACGGGGCCAGCCCCAGCCCGCCGCCGACGGCGGCCGCCAGGTCGCTGAGGATGTCGCCGAACAGGTTCTCGGTCAGGATCACGTCATACCGCTGGGGATGCGTGGCCAGGTTCATGGCAAACGAGTCCACCAGCTCGTGCGTGAGCGCCACGTCGGGATACTCGGCCGCGCCCATCGCGGTCACCACGTGACGCCATAGCCGCGATGTGGCGAGCACGTTTGCCTTGTCCACCGAGACCACCCGGGCAAACCGCCGGCGGGCCAGCCGGAACGCCCACCGGGCCACCCGCTCGACCTGCTCGGCCGTATAGCTACAGGTGTCGGAGGCGATGTCGTTCCCCTCCTGCTTGGCGCCGAAGTAGAGGCCGCCGGTCAGCTCGCGGACAACGATCAGATCGATGTCCTTGTGCCGTACCGGGCGCAGGTTGGCGAACGCGTCCAACTCCTTTCGCAGCCCCAGCAGGCCCTCCTCGGGACGGCGTGGGGAGTCGTTCCAGCGCGGCCCGCCGACTGCACCCAGGAGCACCGCGTCGGACGCCTTGACGGCGGCCCGCACGTGCGCCGGGAAGGGATCCCGGTGGCGGTCGATGGCCTCGCCGCCGAACGGCAGGTGCACCTGCCGGATGCGCATTCCAAACAGGCCGCTGACCGCGTCGATGACGCGGCCGGCTTCGGCCATCACCTCCGGGCCGATGCCGTCTCCGGCCAGGCAGGCGACGATGGGTTCTGGGCGGGTTTGTGGGCTCACGTCAGACTCCGATCAGTTCCTGGTCAGGCTCGGTCGCGGCTTTGGCGTGCGCACAGGCTCGCAGATACGCCTCGGCCGATGCTTCGGTGATGTCAGTCGATACCGCCTGGCTGGTGAAGGTGCGGCCGCCGCACTCGACCACTATGCGCACCTCGCCGAGCGCGTCGGCGCCGCCGGTGACCGCCCCCAGCGAGTACTCGACCAGCGTCACAGGCACTCCCAGCAGCCTGTTGACCGCAGCGAAGGCGGCGTCCACGGGGCCGTCGCCGGTGGCCGACACGGTGTGCTCACCGTCGCCGTCGCGGACCGTCACCTCGGCCTCGGCTGCCTGGCCGGTGTGCGTGCGGATGGCCAGCGCCACCAGTTGATACGCCTCCTCGCGCACACGTAGCGAATCCGACGCGATCGCCTCCAGGTCAAGCGAGGTGATCCGACCCTTGCGGTCTGCCAGCTCCTTGAAGCGGGTGAAGGCATGTCGCAGGTCGTCGCCCTCGATGGTGAACCCCAGGTCGGCGAACGCCTGCCTCAGCGCGTGCCGGCCGGAGTGCTTGCCCAGCACGATGTCCGAGCCGTGCAGCCCGACCGACTCGGCGTCCATGATCTCGTAGGTGCGCCGGTGGGCCAGCACACCGTGCTGGTGGATGCCGGCCTCGTGCGCGAAGGCGTTGCGGCCGACGATCGCCTTGTTCGGCTGCACGGGATACCCCGTCAGCCGTGACACCAGGCGTGAGCTGCGCACGATCTCGCGGGTGTTGACGTTGGTGTGCAAGCCGTAATGCGGCCGGCGGGTGGCCAGCAGCATCACGATCTCTTCGAGCGCCGCGTTGCCTGCCCGCTCGCCGATGCCGTTAATGGTGCACTCCACCTGGCGCGCGCCGGCCTGGATCGCCGCCAGCGAGTTGGCCACCGCCAGGCCCGAGGTCGTCGTGGCAGTGCGCCGAAAGCACGACGCCCTTCTCGACTCGGGAACGCGCTCGCGCACTTCGCGGAACATCTGGCCGTATTCCTCAGGCGTCACGTAGCCCACGGTGTCGGGCATGTTGATGGTCGTCGCGCCGGCTTCATCGGCAATGCGCACCATCTCGACCAGAAAATCGCGATCCGAGCGCGTCGCGTCCTCGGGTGAAAACTCCACATCATCTGCAAGCGACCGCGCCAGCCGCACCGACTCGCGCCGCACTGGTCCAGCAGCCTCTGCGCGGCTCATTTTCAGCTTGTATTCGAGATGCAGATCGCTCGAGGCGCAGAAAGACGTGGATGCGCGCCCGGTCGGCAAACTGCAGCGCCCGCGGCGCCATCTCGATGTCTTCCGTGTTGGCGCGGGCCAGCGACGCGATGCGCGGCTTGCGAATGGCCTGCGTGATCGGCGCGATGGCGGCGAAATCACCCTCCGAAGCCATGGCAAATCCAGCTTCGATGATGTCCACACCCAGATCCTCAAGGGCGTGGGCCATGGTCGAGCTTTTCCTGCGTGGTCATGCTGCAACCGGGCGACTGCTCGCCGTCGCGCAGGGTGGTGTCGAAGATGCGAACCGTGCTCGAGTCTTGGGTCATGCGGTCAAACCTCCTGGCCTGGGGGTGCTTTGGATGCACCTCTCCCGTCGTCTGCTGGGTGCGTGTGCGCCGCAACGCGGCGCGTGTGCAGATTCGCTCGCCCTACCGGGCGAGGAGCAGAAGGTCGAGAATGCCGAGGGCGAGCGCGTCGCGCCGGACAGGACGCCCGCTCAGCGGGGAGCGGGCTCGGGTCTCCTGAATGCGCGGGCTGGCCGTCATGGTGAGGCACATCGTAGGGGGTGGCGGCCCCGCCGTCAAACTGCCACCGACCGCGTTGCGCAAGGTGACATGTTCGTACAGTGAACATCCACTTTGATGACGTTAGTCATCAAAGTGGTTTGGTGAGAGGAGTACATGCAACGATGTTGTATAAATCCCTTCACGTAAGGCTTCACCAAACCGACGAGGAGTGACATGCCCCGATCAGGCGTCATAGGCGAACAGATATTCGACCAGGTCGAGAAGCTCGCGGCGACCGGCATGACGCGCACACAGGCGTTTGCGCAGATTTCGAGCGAAAGCGGACGGCGGGCCGGCACGGTCGCTGCCAACTACTATCGTGTTGCTCGCAAGCGCGGCACCAGCGCGACTCGCCCGCGGGCCGGGCGACGGCGGGCAGCGGCCGCCCCGGCGCGCCGCACGGCAACCCGCGCGCGCACCCCCCGGGTGGCTGCCAGCACCGATATCGACGCCCTGGCCGGTCGGTTGGTGTCAGACGTGCAGGCGCTGGCCGATGCGCTGAAGGCACAGGCGTCCGAGGTGCGCGACCTGCGCTCACGGCTCGACCGCGTCAAGACGCTTCTCAGCTAACGCCCAGCCGCGAAGGTGTCGGGCCCCGTCATGGTTGCCTGACACCTTCGCGGACGCTGACTCCATAGCGTTCCAGCCGCTCGAACAGCGGACCAAAGGGGACGGCGCGTTCGCTGGGCAGGACACCCGTGTGATGATCCAGTTCGCCGCGGCAGATCATGTCGGCCACCACCGCCGGCGGGCTGGCGGTCGAGAGCACGCCGCCGCCGAAGCCCAGCCGGTCGACCGCCTGCGTCACGCACTCGACCACGGCCATCCCGGGCTCGCCGTGCGCCTCCACCCGGTGCAGGCCGATCGCCCTGTGCGACGGCGAACTGCGCGGAAGCCGCCGCAGCACCTCCAGCAAGAACTGCCTTGGGGCCAGTTCGGCGCCGTTCAGCTTGACGGGTTCCTGCGACGCCAGACCCAGCTCCGCGAGGAACCTGATGCGATCCAGGAAGGCCGGATTCAGTGACAGCCGGAAGCTGACATCGGAGGCGCCGAAGCTGTCGGCGAAGGTGGCCTGCTCGGAGTGGATCGTGTAGATGGTGGGCGCCGGGCCGACCGGGGCGCCGAACTCGATCACGCCCGCGTCGGTCAGCGGCTCCAGATATTCGACCTGGCCGCCGCGCACGACCGGGGTGGGCATGGTCAACTCGTCCAGGATCGTCTCCAGCGCGTACGGCGCCACCAGCGGGCCGGTCGGCGGGTCGGGATCGCGCCCGGCCGCCGCCACCACGATCTGCTCCGCGTGACCGCCCAGCAGTTCGACTGCGCGGGTCGCCATCACGTTTGTCTTGCCCGGGGTGGAGCCCATACCCAGCACCGCCAGCAGGCCCTGGGCGCGAAACTCGGCGTCGCGCTCCAGCTGCTGGCGGGTGACGTGGAAGAGCCCGCCCAGGTCGACGTAGGCGGCGCCAGCCCTCAGCGCCGCCGCCATGGCCGGCAGATTTACGCGGTAGGCGGCGGTGTTCACCAGCACCCGCACACCGTCCAGCGCGCGGGCCGAGGCATCCGGGTTGCGGATGTCCAACCCGCCGCCGCTGGCATTCGGGCCGCCATACCGATCGGCCACCTCGCGGGCTCCGGCCTCGTCGCGGTCCAGACACAGGATGCCGTCCACGGCCTGCATCTCCGACAGCGTCGCCACGATCGCGGGGCCGATGATGCCGGCCGCGCCAACCACCGCTACCCGTGAGCTCACACGGTCTCCAGGAGGTGGTACAGCGATGGCGTCGTTGCGAGGCGCAGGATGCGGTCACGCTGGCAAGGATCAAGTCGGCGAGCGGAGCGGAGGCGTGGCCGGAGGCCACGTTGAGCACCGCACGCCGCGCGGGACGCAGCCAGCGTGCCCGCAGACCAGCCGCAGCAGACGCTCATCGCGGTACCACCTCCAGGTCGTGAGCGTGCAGGTCGTGAGCGCGCACCGCCAACCACAGCTCCAGCCGGTCGCCGGCGTCGGCCAGGTCGCGACCGGTCAGCTCCTCGATCTTGCGGATCCGGTAGCGCAGCGTGTGCCGGTGCACGTTGAGCGCCGCCGCCGCCTCCGCCCACCGGCCGTTGGCCTCGATGTAGGCCCTCAGCGATTCCACCAGCGTCGACCTGTGGTCGGCGTCGTGGGCCACCAGCCGGCCCAGCGCCGAATCGCAGAAGAGCGCCACGCCGCGCTCGTCCTGCAGCGACAGCAGGAGCTGGATCGAGCCCAGGTCGCGATATGTGCCGACCGTCGAGCTGCCGGCCGCCATGGCCTCCAGCGCGTACAGCGCCTCGTCGTAGGCACGCGGCAGCTCGGCCGGGTCATGGCGCACGCGACCCACCGCGGCCGCGCCGGCCCCGGTCGTCGCCGCCAGCTCCGCCGCCAGGCGCTCGGCCAGCTGATCGTCGGCCGCCTCCACCAGCACCGCCACCACCCCGTCGCGGAGGCCGGCTGGGCCCAGCTGCGAGGCAGCGTCGGCCAGCCGGGCCAGCGAGCCCGCCGCCCCCTCGGCCGGCCGCAGCACGACCAGCGTCAGTGGCAGACCTCCGCGCAGACCCAGCGTACGGGCTCGCCGCCGCAACTCACGCCCGCCCACCTCGCCGGCCAGCACGTCGTCCACCAGATCGCCCGCCAGCCGCCGCTCGGCCTCGGCCACGCGCTCGTCCGAGAGCCGGGTGAAGACAGCCTCGGTGATGGCGATGAACGGCACCTGGTAGGGGATCTCGAAGGCCGGGAAGCCGAGCCGGTCGGCCGCTCGGGCGGCCGCCTTGGGCATCCGCTCGTGCCCGAACCCCAGACCCAGACCCAGCCCCGCCAGCCCGCGCGCGGCCAGCAGTTCCACAAACGCACCCGGGTCGGCGTCCAGCGGCCGGCCGATGGTCAAGAGCAGCTCGCCGCCGCGCAGCCACGGGGTGGGGTCGGCCAGCTCGGAGGCGTGCACCCAGCGCACCGGCCGGGCGACGCCGGCGGCCCCGCCGGCCAGCGTCAACTCGAGCTCGGGCACCGCCAGGATGTCCTCGACGTTCAGCATGGCCACTGGCTGAGGCTCAGCCGCGCACGACCTGGCGGTTGCGGTGCCGGTGCATCTCCTCCCAGGCCTCGTCCAGCACCGTATCCAGCACGTCGTGGATGTAGTCCAGCTCGTCGCGAGTTGCCACCAGCGGCGGCGAGAGCTGGATCACCGGGTCGCCGCGGTCGTCCTGGCGGCAGATCAGGCCGGACTCGAACAGGCGGTGCGACAGGAAGCCGCGCAGCAGGTGCTCGGACTCCTCCTCGTCGAACGTCTGCTTGCTCTCCTTGTCCTTGACCAGCTCGAGGGACATGAAGTAGCCGGCGCCCCGCACATCGCCCACGATCGGCTTGTCGGCGAGGCGCTCCAGCACGCCCTTGAAGTACGGCTCGTTCTCGCGCACGTTCTCCAGCACGCGCTCGCGCTCCATCACCTCGAGGTTCTTGAGGCCGACCGCGCAGGCCACCGGGTGCCCGCCATAGGTGATGCCGTGGTTGAAGACGGCGGAGCCCTCCATGAACGGCGCCGCCACCCGGTCTGTCATCAGCACTCCGCCCAGCGGAACATGCGCCGAGCCGATGCCCTTGGCGAACGTGACAACGTCGGGGCGGATGTCGTAGCGCTCGGAGCCGAACCAGTAGCCCAACCGGCCGAACCCGCAGATCACCTCGTCGGCCACCAGCAGGATGCCGTACTCGTTGCACAGCTCGCGCACGGCCCGGAAGTAGCCCTCCGGCGGGGTGAAGGTGCCGCCGGCGTTCTGCACCGGCTCCATGAACACCGCGGCCACCGTGTTGGGGTCCTCCTGCTCGATCACGTCGCGCAACTCGGTGATCAGGGCCTGCGTGAACTCGGCCTCGGTCTCGCCCTCCGGTCGGTGATAGCGGTTGGTGTTGGAGACGTGGCGCACCCCCGGCATGAGCGGCTCGAAGGTGGTGCGCAGGGCGGCGATGCCGGTCAGCGACAGGGCGCCCAGGGTGGTGCCGTGGTAGGCGATGCGGCGGGCGATCATCTTGTACCGGTTTCGGTGCCCGAGCAGCTGGTGGTACTGCTTGACCAGCTTGATGATCGACTCGTTGGCCTCCGAGCCGCCGGACACGAAGAACGCCCGGTTGAGGTCGCCGGGGGCCAGCTCGGCCACCTTGCCGGCCAACTCGATGGCCCGCGGATGGGCGTATGACCAGTTCGTGTAGAAGGGCAGCTCGGCCATCTGCTTGGCCGCCGCCTCGCCCAGCTCGGCGCCGAAGCTGTAGCCGATCTGGGTGCAGAAGAGCCCGGACAGCCCGTCGAAGTAGCGCTTGCCGTTGGAGTCGAAGACCCAGCAGCCCTCGCCGCGGGCGATCACCGGGACGTCCTCCGTGCGGAATGCGCCGTGCCGCGTGAAGTGCATCATCAGGTGCTGCTTGGCCAGCTCCTGGAGCTTCGAGTTGTCGAGCGTGCTCATCCGCTCCCCTTCCGTTGCGCCGGTCATCCGGTTGGACAGATTGGCCAATGCTACCAGCGGGCCTCGCGGTGGAATCCCGACTGCGCTTATACTCGGCGGCGCAAGCGTCCAACACCCCGGGGGGTGCCTCCATGGCCGTTCACGTAACCGGAACGCGCACCGAGTCGATGCGCGCCCAGCGCGATCAGTACGTCGCCAAGGGCGTTTCCATTCAGCCCATCTTCGCCCACAGCGGGCACGGCGCCCGGCTGACCGACGTCGACGGCCGCGAGTACATCGACTTCGCCGGCGGCATCGGCGTGCTGAACCTCGGGCACACGCCCGACGCGGTGGTGGCGGCCATCAAGCAGCAGGCAGAGTCGCTGATCCACTCGTGCTTTCCGGTGGCCGGCTACCAGCCCTATCTGGACGTGTGCCAGCTCTTGTGCGAGCACAGCCCGGGCACGTACGCCAAGAAGGCGGTGCTGATCAACTCCGGCGCCGAAGCGGTCGAGAACGCCGTCAAGATCTCGCGCTACTTCACCGGCCGGCCGGCCATCATCACCTTCGACCGCGGCTTCCACGGACGCACGCTGCTGGCTATGACCCTGACCTCAAAGCTCGTCTACAAGCGCGGCATGGGCCCGTTCGCGCCGGAGATCTACCGGGCGCCGGCGCCCTACCCGTACCGCGGCATCTCCACCAAGGACGCGCTGGACTCGCTGGACTGGATGTTCAAGGCCACGGTCGACCCGGCCTCGGTGGCGGCGGTGATCCTGGAGCCGGTGCAGGGCGAGGGCGGCTTCACGGTCATGCCGCCGGAGTTCATTCAGGGCCTGGCCGAGCGCTGTCAGAAGCACGGCATCCTGTACATCGACGACGAGGTGCAGGCCGGCATGGGCCGCACCGGCACGCTGTGGGGGATCGAGCACTCGGGCGTCGTGCCCGACCTGATCACCGTCGGCAAGTCGATGGCCTCCGGCATGCCGCTGGCCGGCGTTGTCGGCCGGGCCGATGTGATCGACTCGGTGCACCCGGGCGGGCTGGGCTCGACCTATGGCGGCAACCCGGTGTGCTGCGCGGCCGCTGTGGAGTCGATCCGGGCGATCGCCGACCCCGACTTCCTGGCCCTGGCCCGCGCCCGCGGAGAGCAGATCATGGGCCGGCTGCACGAGCTGGCCGGGCGCGTGGACGCGATCGGCGAGGTGCGTGGGATCGGGCCGATGGCGGCCATCGAGCTGGTCAAGGACCGGACAACCAAGGAGCCGGACGCCGACCTGGCGGCGGCCACGGTTGCGGGCGCCCTGGAGCGCGGGCTGATCCTGCTCAAGACCGGCATCTACGACAACGTGCTGCGCATCCTGGTGCCGATCTCCGCGCCTGACGACGACCTGGCCAGCGGGCTCGACCGGCTCGAGGAGTCCCTCGTCGCCGCAGCCGGCTGAGGCCGGGTCCGCCCGGAGCGTCGCGACCGTGCGTCGGCGTCCAGCCGCGGCGGTCGCGCTCGTCCTGGCGGCGTTGACGCTGGCCTCATGCAGCCACGGGTCGGCCGCCACCCACCCGGCCGGCGGCCCCCGGCCGCATGGCAAGCTGCTACCGGCCGGCGGAAACGGCGTCCCGGAGCTGACCACCATCCTGCGTGGCGAGCGGGCACTGGATCTGATCGCTCGGCAGGGGTTCGTGCAGCCCGACGTGGTGGCGCCGTTCGAGCAGCAGACGGGCTGCCGTGTGCAGATCTCCTATGCGAACAACGCCAGCGACGCCCAGAGCATGCTCGAGTCGGGCGGCTTCGACGGCATTGCGGCCGCCGGCGACATCGCCAACGGGCTGATCGCGGCCAAGCAGGTGGCGCCCATCGACCTGCGCCTGATACCCGACTACAGCCAGATCACCGGCAAGCTGCAGAACGCGCCGGACACCACCCAAAACGGTGTGCACTACGGGGTGCCGTACGTGTGGGCGGCGAACCTGCTGCTGTACGACACCGGCGTGGTCAAACCTGCTCCGACCAGTTGGTCGCCGGTGTTCGACGGCACCAGTTACCCGGGCCGGGTGACCGCCTACGACTCACCGATGTCGATCGCCGACGCGGCCGTGTACCTGAAGGCGCACCAGCCGTCGCTGGGCATCGGCAATCCGTATGAGCTGACGCCGGCCCAGTTCGCGGCGGCGGTGGCGGCTGAGCGTCAGCAGCACGCCCAGATCGGCGGCTACTGGGCAACGGCAGCCGCGTCGGTGGCGGCATTCACGGACGGCACGGCTGTGGTCGGGGCGGCCTGGCCGGCGACGGCCGACACGCTGCGGCTGGCCCACGAGCCGGTTGTGGCGGTGGCGCCATCGGAGGGCATGACCGGCTGGGATTCCAGCTGGATGATGTATGCCCATGCCCAGCACCCGTACTGCATGCTGCGCTGGCTGCGGTATGCGGCCACGCCGATCGTGCAGGGCGAGGCCGCCTACGTCAGCGGCACGGCCCCGGCCAATCCGCAGGCCTGCGCCTACCTGGATAGCCGCCAGGCCAACTACTGCCAGCAGCTGCACGTGGCCGACGGCACCTACCTCGACCACACGACCTTCTGGCAGACGCCCATGGCCGCCTGTGGGAACGGCAGGCGAAACTGCGTGCCCTACGTGCGGTGGGCGGCGGCCTGGGCCGCGATCACGAGCGGCTGACCGAACCGGTCACCCGCCGGTGCCTGGCACCGGCGGGTGGGGTTGGGGTCATGCGGTGGCGAATACCTTGGACGCTCGCGGCCGCACGAACACGGCGTCGCCCGAGGCCAGCTCCAGCTCCTGGGCCTGCTCGCGCGTCAGCTGCACCGACACCCCGTGCCCGTCCTCGAGCGTCAGCAGCACGCGCACCTCGAAGCCGAGCGACACCACCCGGTCCACGGTGGCCGGTACCGTGCTGCCGTTCGGCTCCAGCCGGATCTCCAGGTCGTGCGGGCGCACCCACCGCTCGCCGACCAGATGGGCCTGGCCGACGAAGCCCATCACGAACTCGTTGGCCGGCTTCTCGTACACCTCCGCCGGTGAGCCGACCTGCTCGATTTGGCCATGGTTCATGACCACGATCTCGTCGGCCACCTCCATCGCCTCCTCCTGATCGTGGGTGACGAAGACGGTGGTCACGTGTACCTCCTCGTGCAGCCGCCGCAGCCACTCGCGCAGATCACGCCGCACCCGGGCGTCCAGCGCCCCGAACGGCTCGTCCAGCAGAAGCACCTCCGGCTCCACAGCCAGCGCCCGGGCCAGGGCCATGCGCTGGCGCTGGCCGCCCGACAGCTGCGACGGGTAGCGATCGGCGAAGCCGTCAAGCTGCACAAGGCTGATCAGGTCGGCCACCCGGGCCTTGATCTCGGGCTTGGGCCGCTTGCGGATCTCCAGGCCGAAGGCGATGTTCTTGGCCACCGTCATGTGCTTGAAGGCGGCGTAGTGCTGGAACACGAAGCCCACCTCGCGCTTGTTGGCGGGAAGCCCGGTGGCGTCGTTTCCCGAGATGAAGACGGTGCCGGTGTCGCCCTGCTCGAGACCCGCGATCACCCGAAGCAGGGTCGACTTGCCGCTGCCGCTCGGGCCCAGAAGCGCGGTCAGGGCGCCGTTGGACACGTCCAGGCTGACGTCGTCCAGGGCCTGGAAGTCGCCGAAGCGTTTACTCACATGCTGTACAGAGATCGCCATCAGGCTGCCCTCCGAGGCTTGATCAGGTTCATCACGAACAAGGTTATGAGCGCGATCGCGGCCAGCTCCAGGCCGGTCGCATACGCGCCCGCACGGTCGAAGTTCTCGTAGCTGGACTGCACCCGCAGGGTCAGCGTCTGGGTCTGGCCGATGACCGAGCCCGACACCACCGCCACCGCGCCGAACTCGCCGATGGCGCGGGCGGTGGTCAGCACCACGCCGTAGATCACGCCCCAGCGGATGGCCGGCAGGGTGATGCGAAGGAACGTCTGCACGCGCGAGGCGCCCAGCGTCGCAGCCGCCTGCTCCTGCTCGTCGCCGATCTCGCGCAACACCGGGATCACCTCGCGGGCCACGAACGGCAGCGACACGAACATGGTGGCCAGCACGATGCCGGGCGTGGCGAAGATGATCGGGTAGCCGTTTCGCACGAACCATGCGCCGAACCAGCCGAACTGGCCGTAGACCAGGATCAGGGTCAGTCCCACCACCACCGGCGAGACGGCGAACGGCAGGTCCATGAGCCCGCCCAGAAGCAGCTTGCCGGGCATCTTGCCGCGCACCATGACCAGCGCGATCAGGATCCCGAAGACCGTGTTCGCGACAACCGCGATGACTGTCACCTTGAGCGTCAGTTCGAGCGCCGAGATGGCATCCGGCTGGGTGATCGACGACCACACCGGCGAAAATCCGTGCTGGAAGGTGCGGTAGGCGATCATGCTGACAGGGATCAAGAGCAGCATCGCCAGATAGCCCAGGGCGACCAGTCGCAAAGTCCATTTAGCCAGCATGTCGCTGCCCCCTTCGCTCGAGCAGGGCCAGGCTCAGCAGCACGCCCAGTGAGATGGCCAGCAGCACCACCGCCAGGGCGGCCGCGCCGGCCGTGTTGTCGCTCTCGATCTGCGCCTTGATGTGCACCGAGGCGACCTCGGTCTGGAAGGGCACGTTGCCCGACATCATGACCACCGAGCCGTACTCGCCGACCGCACGGGCGAAGGCCAGCGCGCAGCCCGACAGGATGGCCGGCCACAGGGTGGGCAGGATGATCCGGCGAAACACCACGTGGCGGCGGGCGCCCAGCGACATGGCCGCCTCCTCCGCCTCCCGCTCCAACTCCAGCAGCACCGGCTGCACGCTGCGGATGACGAACGGCAGCGTCTCGAAGAGCAGCGCCAGCACCACGGCCCTGCGGGTGTAGCTGAGATTCATGTGGATCGGCGACTCGGGCCCGTACAGCGTCAGCAGGGTCAGCCCGGCCACGATCGTGGGCAGTGCGAAGGGCAGGTCGATGAGCGCGTTCACCACCCGTTTGCCGACGAAGTCGTCGCGCACCAGCACCCACGCCACCAGCGTCCCGAAGACGCCGTTTATGACCATCACCAGAAGCGATGCGCCGACGGTCAGCTTGAGCGCCGCCTCGGCGTCGGGGGCGGTGACGGCTGACACGAAGCTGTGCCAGCCGCCCCTGGCCGTCGTAACCGCCAGCGCCGCCAGTGGCAGCAGCACCAGCAGGCTGAGGTAGGTCACCGCCAGGCCCGGCGCGACGCCCGAGGGCATCGAGCCGAGCCGGCGGGGTCGCTCGACGGCGACACTAGCCACTCGTCGAGACTCCGATCGACGCTTCGACCTTCTGCATGATGCTGTTCGTCGGGTCGAAGAACTTCGTCATCACCTGATCCCAACCGCCGACCGCGTCGATCGTGAAGGTCTGCGAGGTGGTGGGATAGTTGCTGGCGAACTTGGCCGCGACCGACGGCACCACCGGCCGGTAGCCGGTCTGGCCGAGGATGGTCTGGGCCTGGGTCGACCACATCCACTTGGCGAACGCCTTGGCCGCCGGAGAGGCCTTGGTGGTCACCGCCAGAGGGGTCTGGATGAGGATGGTTTGCGGCGGGTACACAATGTCCAGTTTCTCACCGGACTGCTTGGCAAGCAGCGCATCCTGCTCGTAGGCGAGCAGCACGTCGCCCTTGCCGCCCATGAACGTCTGCAGCGCAGCGCTGGCCTTGTCGTCCTGCACGGGCACGTTGTGGAACAGCGTGCTCAGGTACGCGGTGGCCTGGGCGGGCGTCTTGCCCTCTTTGATCTCGGACCCGTAGGCGGCCATGATGTTCCAGCGCGCCCCGCCCGAGGTGAAGGGGTTGGGGGTGATCACCTGGATGCCGGGCTTGACCAGGTCGTCCCAGGTGGTGATGTGCTTGGGGTTGCCGGATCGCACCACGAACACCACCTCGGTGTTGGCGACGATCCCGTGGTAGGCGTTCTGATCCCAGTTGGGCGACACCATCTTGGCGTCCACCAGGCGGGCGATGTCGGGCTCGAGCGCGAAGTGCACGACGTCGGCCGGCTGGCCGGCGGCGACCGCCCGGCTCTGATCGCCGGACGCCCCGTAGGACTGGGTGAAGGTGACACCCTTGCCGGCGGCGGTGGCCTGGAAGGCCGGGATCAGCTTCGTGTATGAGGCCTGCGGGGTGGAGTACGCGACCAGATTGATCGTGCCCCCGCCCGAGTCCGTGCCCGCTGAGCTGGATGATCCGCATCCAGCTGCGACGGCGGTCAGGGCAAGGGCCGCGACCACCGCGAGCGAAAGTTTGGTTGACTTCAAGTTACTCTCCTTACTCTATTGACTAACTTGAGATTAGGGTAGGATGGAGTAATGGACCTGTCAACCCCGAACCGTCACGACTCTGACCCGACACCCGGTCGGGGGCGGCTGGGCACCAACCTGAAACACCTGAGCGGCATGCACGACATCAGCCAGCGCGACCTGGCCGAGCACCTGGGGCTGTCGGTGCAGGGCCTGTGGAACATCCTGCACGGCCGCTCCGAGCCGCGCCTGCGCACGGCCGAGCGGATCGCCATTGCGTTCGCGATCCCGCTCGACTCCCTCTTCGCCGACACCGGCGCATGCCTACGGGACGCCGCGCGGTCGTTCGAGCAGGCGCCCATCCGGGCCGTCGCCGCCTCCTGCGACTAGCGCCCCAACTGGCTCCCAGGTTCAAATTTGCACGTGTAAAGGTTTCGTGTGCGGGGCGGGGACCGGGGCCCTCCCGGGGTTGCCGTCTGGTAGCCTCCTCGACCATGCTTGCCCGTGGCCAAGCGCGCGTAGGGGGATACACGCGCGTAACCCGAGCGGCGGGGGTGTCGCTGACGCTCTCGCTGGTCTTGCTCGCCGCCCTCTCTGTGGGCCCGGCCGGGGCCACCTCGCTGGCCAGCTTGAAGGCGCAGGCACGGGCCGCCCAGCAGCGGATCACCGTGCTGAACGTGGCTGCCGAGAAGAAGATCGAGGCGTACGACCGCGTACACGGCCAGTTCCTGGCCACCCAGCGGCGCCTGCAGGCGGCCAAGGTCAACCTGGCCATCGCCAGGGCCAACCTGAAGGCGTCGCAGGTCCAGCTGGCCCGTAGCCTGGCCGACTCGTACAAGGCCGGCGGCCAGGATCCGCTGATGTATGTGCTGGCCGCCCGGTCGTTCGGCGATCTGGTCGACCAGATGCAGCTGCTGCAGCGGCGTAGCTCGACCGACTCCTCGCTGGTGTCGGAGATCACCAAGTACCGCGGCCAGGTCACCCGCCAGGCCAAGCAGTTGACCGTCCAGAAGAACCGGCTGGCCCGTGAGAGCCGTCAGGCCAACCTCGCCAAGCACGCCGCTCTGAGCAGCCTGAACGCCGAGAAGCACTACCAGGCCAACCTGAGCGCCAAGATCCAGCACCTGATCGCCCAGGCCCAGGCCGCCGCCGCGGCTCGGGCGGCTACCGCAGCGGCCGCCGCCAGCGGCTCGACCGGCACCTACACCGGCCCGGCGCCGCCGGCCAGCACCCTGGGCGGCAAGGCGGTGGCGATCGCCGAGCAGTACCTGGGCGTGCCGTACGTGTGGGGCGGGGCCAGCCCGTCCGGGTTCGACTGCTCGGGCTTGGTCATGTACGTGTACGCGCAGCTGGGTGTGTCGCTGCCGCACAACGCGGCCGCCCAGTACGCGGCGACCACGCCGGTCTCGGTCAGCGATCTGCAGCCCGGCGATCTGGTCTTCTTCTATGGCTTCGGCCACGTCGGCATCTACGTCGGCAACGGCACCATGATCAACGCGCCGCACACCGGCACCGTCGTCTCGTTCGCCTCGATCCACGACGAGGGGCCGATCGCCGGCGCCTCCCGCGTGCTCGGCTGATCCACCCGCAACCGGGTACCCGCGCGGAACTGTTAGGACGCCGACCCGGGGCCTGGCCCCGGTGGGGAGCCTTTACAATCGCTAGCGGACGTGCCGCTCGAGCCAGCGGGCCAGCGTCTCGCCGGTGTCCACCACGTGCGCCCGCAGCAGCCGGCGGGCGCGCTTGCCGTCGGGCTTGATCAGCGCGTCGGCGATCCGCTCGTGGTCCTCGATCGAGCGGGGGATGATGCCGGGGTCGTCGCCGAACGTCTGCCAGGCCAGTGTGCGCGGCACCCGGTTGGCCAGCGACTGCACCGTGTCGCGCAGCGGCGGGCAGTTGGCAGCCGCCAGCACCACGTTGTGGAAGAGCTCGTTGGAGTGCGACCACTGCTCGCACACGATCTGCCGCGAGCGGGTGTCGCTGGCGGCCAGCCGGGCGTGCCGCTCGTAGCCGGCCCGCAGCAGCGACTGGGCGGTCTGCAGGTCGGCGAGGTCGTAGGTGGTCAGGCGCCCGGCGGCGCGTTCGGCGGCCAGACCCTCGAGCTCGGCCCGGACCAGGAACACGTTTCGGCACTCGTCGGGTGAGAACGAGCGCACCAGGGCGCCGCGGTGGCCCAGCTGCTCGACCAGGCCGATCGCCTGCAGCTGCCGCAGCGCCTCCCGGATGGGGGTGCGGCTGACCCCGAAGCGGGCCGCCAGATCCTCCTGCCGCAGCCGCGTGCCCATGGGGATGCGGCCGGTGATGATCTCCACCTGCAGCTCGTGGGCGAGATCGTCGGCGCGGCTGAGACTGGTCTCGACGCGTTGCGGCACGTCCAGCATGCTACCAGCCGCCCGGACCGCGTGACAGCCGCAACTTGGATCCTAACAGTTGCAGTTTGGATCCAAACTCGATAGGGTTTTCTTCGAGCGAGGAGCCCCATCGTCGGGAGGACGTGATGCCCACCGAGACCGTCAAGCTGCCCGAGATCGAGCACATCAAGGCCCGCAAGAACGGGCTCGACGTGCTGGCCGATATCTACCGCTATGCGGAGCTGGGGTTCGACGCGATCGAGCCCGACGACCTGGCGCTGTTTCGCTGGTACGGCATCTACACCCAGCGCTCCCAGGAGGCGGCCGAGTCCGGTGACCCGGGCCCGTCCGAGCAGACCGACGGCCACTTCATGCTGCGCATCAAGTTCCCCAACGGGGTCGTCAGCTCCGAGCAGTTGCGCACCATCGGCCGCCTGTCAGAGACCTACGGCCGCGGGATGGGCGATATCACCACCCGCCAGAACATCCAGCTGCACTGGCTGCGGATCGAGGACCTGCCGGTGGTGCTGGACGAGCTGAACGCGGTCGGCCTCAGCTTCACCCAGGCCTGCGGCGACGTCTGGCGAAACGTGGTCGGGTGCCCGCTGGCCGGTATCGACGGCCACGAGCTGATCGAATCGCGGCCGCTGGTGGCCGAACTGGAGCGCACCTTCGTCGGCGACCGCCGCTTCTCCAACCTGCCGCGCAAGTTCAAGGTGTCGGTGTCCGGCTGCCTGCACCGCTGCGCCCAGCACGAGATCAACGACATCGGGCTGGTCGCGGTGGAGCGCGACGGCATGGTCGGCTACGACGTGTGGGTGGGCGGCGGGCTGGGGGCGTCGGCCCGCATGGGCCGGCGGCTGGACGCCTTCGTGTTGCCGGAGGAGGCCGCAGAGGTGTGCCGCGTGATCACCGAGATATTTCGCGACGAGGGCAAGCGCAACAAGCGCACCCGGGCCCGCATCAAGTTCCTGGTGGACGAGTGGGGGGTGGAGCGGCTGCGCGCCGAGGTGGAGCGAAAGCTGGGCCGCGAGCTGCCCAGCTCGGTCGCGCCCGCCGACCCAATCGACCCCCACCGCGACCACGTGGGCATCCACCCGCAGGTGCAGCCGGGCCACTACTCGCTGGGCGGGGCGACCCTGCGCGGCCGCTTCACCGCCGACCAGATGATCGGCGTGGCCGACATCGCCGACCGCTTCGGCTCGGGCGACGTGCGCTGCACCAACCGCCAGAACGTGCTCGTGCTGGACGTGCCCGACGCCGCCGTGGAGGAGGCCGCCGCGTCGCTGGCCGACATCGGCCTTCCGACCGAGGTGTCGACCTTCCGGCGCGGGATCATCTCCTGCACCGGCACCCAGTTCTGCAAGCTGGCCATCGTCGAGACCAAGGACCGGGCGGCCGAGCTGATCAGCCACCTGGAGCGCCGGGTGGGCGACCTGGAGGGCTCACTGCGGATCAACCTGAACGGCTGCCCCAACGCCTGCGCCCAGTACCAGATCGCTGACATCGGCCTGCAGGGCGGGATCGCCCGGCTGGCGGACGGCTCCCGCGTGCAGGGATTCATCTTCCACATCGGCGGCCGGCTGGGGGAGGATGCCGGCTTCGGCCGGCGTGTGTCCTCCAAGGCCATGCCGGCCGACGAGGTCAAGTACGCCGTCGAGCGGATCGTGCGCGCCTACAAGGCCGAGCGCGCACCGGGCGCCACCTTCGCCGACTGGTCGGGCGAGCAGTCCGATGCCAGGCTGGCCGCCCTGGCCGGCGTCGCGGTCGCCCGCGAGCCGGCCGAAGCCGCCGCCTGAGACAAAACCGGGGTCAGGCACCGTCACGGAGTTCGTGACGGTGCCTGACCCCGGTTGTTCGGTCACTTCAATCCGAAGGCATCCAGCCGGGTCGGCCCCGGCAGCACACCGCCCTGCGATACCAGGAACACCCTGCCGTCCACCACGGCCGGCTGGTCACCGATGTCCCAGGCCACCGTCTCGCCCGGCGGGTAGGTCTGCCGGACAAGCGCTCCGGTGGCGGGGTTCAGCGCCTCCAGGTAGCCGCCGTCGGACAGGTTGTAGACGACCCCGTTGGCGTCGCTGACGGTGGCCAGCGATTCGCCGGCATGCGGATCGACCCACAGCAGATGGCCGCTTGTGTTGTAGGCGAAGAGCCCGGTCGAGACGTCCTCCGAGTTGGAGAAGATGCGGCCGCCGGCCAGCGCCGGGGTGCTCATGTTCGAGCCGTTGGGGTTGCGCACCCAGACCGTCGCCCCGGTGCTGGCGTTCAGGGCAAACAGGCCCGCCCCGCCAACGTACACGCGCGTGCCGTCGGTGCTGATGGTGGCAGCCGACAGCAGCGAGCCCAGGTTGCGGTGCCACAGCGTCGCGCCGTCCGACCGGCGGAAGGCGGCGATCGTGGTCTGCCCGGTCACGATCACCATGCCGTGGCCGACGGCCGGCGTCGAGGTGGGGTGGATGAACGACGGTTCGATCTGCCACCCGTCGGGGCCGGTGGTCTGGCGCTGGGCGACCACGTCCGAGCCGGTGGTGACGTAGGTGATGCCGCCCACTACCGCCGGGGCGCTGGTGATCGATCCGCCCTCGTCGAAGCACGACACCATCGCGCCGGTGGCGGCCCTGTAGGCGGCCAGGTCCCCACCAGTCGCCCACCAGCACCAGCCCGTTGGCGTAGGCCGGCTCGGCCACCTGGCCCTGCGGGCCCGGGTTGGAGCAGGTCAGCTGCGACCACAGCAGCGCGCCGGTCGCCTCGCTGAAGGCGCGCACAGTTCCGCCGTTGGCGTCGGTGACCAGGAACACCCGGCCGCCGGCCACGATCGGCGAGCTGCCGGTCACGCCGGCGCCCAAGGTATGGCTCCACACCGGCCCCAGCCCGTGCATGTCCCCCAGCGTCAGGGTCGTCTCCGACCCGTTCAGGCTCGTGTGCAGCGCGTTCTCGCCGTACTGCGCCCAGTTCGCTGCGGAGGCCGTGCTGGCACCTGTCGCCAGCAGCCCTGCCACGGCCGCTACTGCTGCCACTCCACGCATCGTGTGCCCCCAGTTCAGGTGGATCCCCAACTCCAGCGAACCACAGCATTCCGTTGCCGGCAAGACCGCCTTCCGGCGGCTGTGCGTTGACTCTCAGCCCGGACGGCGACTACCATGTCGGCTGGAAGCAGTGCATGTCCGGGGCGATCCCCGGCGCATCGCATCGAGAGAGGCGGAGGGACCGGCCCTGTGAAGCCTCGGCAACCCTCCCGATCCGGTCGGGAAAGGTGCCAAATCCGGCGGGGTGGAGATCACCCCGGACGATGTGAACCGGCCGTCGCAAGGTGCGGCGGCCCCGACCGTAGGGGATCGAGATGAAGGCACGCTCACTTGTCTGCAAGGGCTGCGGGGCCGGCTACCCGCTGGACGCGTCGTTTGCCTGCATGCGCTGCTTCGGGCCGCTGGAGGTGGCCTATGACGAGACCGCCGACCGGCCCACCCGGGAGCGGATCCTGGCCGGCCCAGCCACCCTGTGGCGGTACGCCGACTTCCTGCCCGTGGCCCCGCCCGCGCGCGGACTGCCGGTCGGCATGACCCCGCTGGTGGCCGCCGACCGGCTGGCCGAGGAGCTGGGGCTGGGCTGCAGGCTGTTCGTCAAGACCGAGACCTCCAACCCCACCCACTCCTTCAAGGACCGGGTGGTCGCGATCGCCTCGGCCAAGGCGGTCGAGCTGGGCTTCGAGGCGCTCGCCTGCGCCTCCACCGGCAACCTGGCCGGGGCCACGGCCGCGGCCGGGGCCGCGCTCGGGCTGCCCACCTACATCTTCGTGCCGGCCGACCTCGAGCGCGAGAAGATCCTGGCCGCCGCGGCCTATGGCGCCCGCGTGTTCGCTGTCGACGGCTCCTACGACGACGTCAACCGGCTGTGCTCAGAGCTGGCCTACGAGCGGCCGTGGGCGTTCGTCAACGTCAACATGCGCGCCTACTACTCGGAGGGCTCCAAGACGATCGCGCTGGAGACCGCCGAGCAGCTGGGCTGGCGGGCCCCCGACAGGGTGGTGGCGCCGATCGCCTCCGGATCGCTCTTCACCAAGATCCTGCAGGGGTTCGAGCAGGGCCGCCAGGCGGGGCTGGTGGAGCCAGGCCTGGCGCCGATCATGCACGGCGCCCAGGGCGCGGGCTGCGCCCCGGTGGCGACCGCCTTCGCCAGTGGCGCCGACGACGTGCTGCCGGTGCGTCCGACCGGGATCGCCAAGTCGCTTGCCATCGGCAACCCGGCCGACGGCGTGTACGCGGTGCAGGTCGCCCGTCGCACCGGCGGCAGCGTGGAGGCCGTGTCCGACGACGAGATCGTGGACGGGATACGGCTCTTGGCCTCGACCACAGGCATCTTCACCGAGACGGCGGGCGGCGTGACGGTGGCAGTGCTGCGCAACCTGGCCGAGCGGGGCGAGATCGCAGACGGCGAGACCGTGGTCCTCTACATCACCGGAGACGGACTGAAGACGATCGATGCGATCGCGTCCAGCGTCTCCACCATCCCCGTGCCGGCCGACGTCGACGCGGTCGACGAGGCGCTGTCAGCGATCGTCGTCTGAGAGTGGGATCGTGAAGCTGGCCCGGGTACCCTGGCGCGGGGCGCTGTCGATCTCGAAGTCGCCGCCGCACACCCGGATCCGGCTGGCGGCCGCGTCCAGGCCGGTGTGGAAGTCAGCCCGGGCGGCGGATATGGCCGCTGCGTCGAAGCCGCGGCCGTCGTCGCGCACCTCGCAGCGCACGCCGTCGGCGGCCGGCTCCACCGAGACCACGACCTGGCGGGCGTCGGCATGCTTGTGCGCGTTCAGCAGCAGCTCGCGGATGGTGCGGTAGGCCAGCCGCTCGACCTCGGGCGGGTAGCGGTCGACCGGCGCAGACACGCGGATCGCCAGGTCGGCATCGCGGGCCAGCTCATCGCCCAGCGCGTCCAGCGCCGGGGCAAGGCCGCGGTGGTCGAGCTGCGGCGGATACATGTGGAAGCTCAGCTTGCGCGTGCGGTCGGTCGCCTCGCCCACCAGCACCCGCAGATCGCGCACGGCCACGGCTGACTCGGCTGTCTGACCGCGGTCCAGGCGGTTGATCAGCGTGTCCATGCGCAGGCCGATGGCCGTCAGCACCTGCACCGTGTCGTCGTGCAGTTCGCCCGAGATGCGCGCCCGCTCGCGGTCGGCCGCCTGCACCATGCGCGTGTGCAGGACGCCCACGTCGCGCAGCGAAGCCCGCAGGTAGGCCGCGGTGCCGTGCACGATCACGGCCAGCAGCGACTCGCTGATGGCGAACATGATCACGGTGGCCAGGGCCTGCACGAACGGGTGCTCGGTGAACTGCACGGTCGCGTACGCCACCACCCCCAGGCCCGCCACGTAGGCGATCATGCCGGTGTCGAAGACCAGGCACACCAGGGTCAGTATGGCCAGCCCGTTGAGCGCGAAAATACCGTTGTAGGAGGGGCCGACGGCCAGCTGGGCGGCCATCCAGGACACCGCCAGCAGCGTCCAAAGGGCCACCCATTCAGATTCCGACGGCTGCTTTCGGATCAGCAGCCAGCCGATCACGAGCGACATGACGACGCAGCGCACTGCCATCTGCGGCAGGTGCCCGCCGCCGGCCAGCACCAGCGCCACCATGGTCGCGAACGGCCCCAGGGTGATGGACGCCAGCAGCACCACCCGACGCTGGCCGGCCGGACCGCCCTCGAAGGCGGTACGCAGGAATTTCGGAACCCATGCCACGAGCGTTGTCATCGCCGCCGTTATATCGGCGTGGGCGGATGGGCTCGTGAATCCGAATGCCCGCGAGCGGGCCTTGCGGCCCGCCAGCGGGACTATTGTGGAGCAGGCCGGCCGCCGGCGGCTGGTGGCCGGCCCGCTCTGCACCCGCAGATCATCGTGCCTGGCTGACCCCGGCGACATCAACGCCGTGGGGAGCCGGCCTCCCCGATCCGTGCGGTCTTGGCCTACCTCAGGCTGCGGCGGACACGTGCTGCTCGAGCCCCAGGGCGGCTGCCAGCTGGGCCTTGGGCCGGGCGCCGACGGCGCTGGCCACGATCTGGCCGTCCTTGAACAGCAGCACCGTGGGGATGCTGGCGACGCCATAGGTCGCGGCCAGCTCGGGTTCTGCGTCCACATCCACCTTGCCCACCTTCAGCCGGCCGGCGTAGTCGGACGCCAACTCGTCGACGATCGGGCCGAGCACGCGGCAGGGGCCGCACCACTCCGCCCACAGGTCGATCAGTACGGGCGTCTGTGAGTTCAGCACCTCGGACTGGAAGTTGGACTTGGTGACCTCGATTGCCGATGACATGCATGACTCCTTGGGGGTCTTTGGTCTATTCAACTCTGTGGTTATATAGTTGCACGCACGCTACGATTCTGCAAATGACCACCCAGCCGCCGTTTCCCGACGACACCGTGGACGCGCTGGCCGACCGCTTCCGGCTGCTGTCGGAGCCGTCCCGGCTGCGCTTGCTGTGCATCCTGGCCGGCGGCGAGCGGTGTGTCGGCGACCTGGCCACCGAGCTTGGATGCACCCAAGCCAACGTCTCCAAACATCTGGCCCAGCTGGCGGATGCGGGGCTGCTGCGCCGCCGCAAGGCGGGCCTGAACTGCTACTACGAGGTCGCGGACGACTCGGTGTTCACGGTCTGCGGCTCGGTCTGGGAATCGCTTCGCAGGCATCGGGATGCCCGTGCTGAGGCGATTCGCGTTCCCGACTAGACCGCTGGCGATCGTCGTCGCGCTGGCCGCCGCGGCCACGGCTGGGACGGTGCTGGTGCCGCGCCTGCAGGCCCGGGCCAGCGGGCTGCCTGTCCGCCACTCGTGGGTCTCCTCGCCGGCCGGCCGGGTGCCGGTGGTCAGCGTGCGGGTGTCGCTGGCCGACCCCCGTTACCGGGTGGTGCCGATGGTCGCCGGGCAGCCGGTGTCCGGGTTGAACGCGCTGGCGGCGATGAACGCCGACTTCTACAACCTGGCCACCGGCGTGCCCTCCGGCCAGCTGCGGATCGATGGCCGCCAGTTGGTGGCCGGCGACCCGCTGGAGCCGTCGCTGGGTCTGGCCCCCGGCCGGGCCGGCATCGGCAAGCGGCTGATCGGCTGGCCGGACGTCGTGTCGGGCAAGCCGCGGCTGGTGGAGGGCGGCCGGGCGGTGGCCGATCTGGCCGCCGACCAGGTCACCTCCTATCAGTTGGACGCGCGCGTGCCGCGGGTGGCGGTGGCGCTGCGCGGACGCCAGCTGTGGCTGGTCGGCGTGGGCCGGCCGGGCCTGACCATGCGGGAGTTCCAGCGGCTGCTGGTGTCGATGGGCGCCGGCCAGGCGCTGGGCTTCGACAGCGGCCCCAGCGCCGACATCGTGGTCGCCGGCCGGCCGCTGCTGGGCCAGCCCGAGCTGCCGGTGCCGGTCGCACTGGCGATCGTCGCACGCTGACGTAGCGAAACCCGCTCGACAACATCCGGGCTTCCTGCCAGAATCGCCCGCATCGCCCCTGCGGACGCGAGGGGCTTCGCGAAGGAGAGGTACCGTGTCAGAAGCGCCTCAGACCAGCGGCTCGAGCAAGCTCTTCATCCGCCAGTCGTCGGGGCTCGTTCGCGACGTCAGCGTGACCAACGCGCTGTTCTTCAACATCGCGGCGTTCGTCGGCGTGGGCCTCACGCTGTATCCCGCCTTCTACTCGCTGGCCGGTGTCGGCGTGTGGAAGTTCGGGCCGTTCACGGAGTACGGCTGGGCCGCGATCATCACCGGCCTCTTCTGCATCCTGTTGGCCCTGATCTTCGCCTCGCTGACCTCGGTCATGCCCCGCTCCGGCGGTGACTATGTCTTCACGACCCGTATCGTCGGCTCGTTCGTGGGCTGGCTGGAGTCATGGACGCTGGTCATCGCCTCCATCGCCATCATGGCCTTCGAGGTGCCGCTGGTGCTGCGGAACCTGCAGATCACCGGCCGTATCATCGGCATCGGGGCCGGCGGCCACTTCTTCAAGAACGCCAACAACTGGTTCACCAACTCGACCGGCCAGATCACCGGCTGGAACGGCCTGATCTGGTCGCTGGTGGTGCTCGCGGTGATCGCCGGGATCGTGCTGCTGCCCACCCGCCGCTTCCACACTGTGGTGACCGCGCTGGCCCTGATCGGCGTCATCAGCTTCGTGCTGATGTTCATCTTCGGCATGCTGGCCACCAGCCAGGGTGACTTCCAGCGCAACCTGCCCCACTACGCCAACGGGGTCACGGTGACCCAGGTCACCCAGGCCGGCAGCGCCTCCCTGGGCGGCAACACACACCACTTCCTGAGCGACATCTTCTCCCATGACGTGTTCCCGTTCATGCTGGGCATCGTCTTCCTGCAGTTCATCGGCTTCCAGTACTCGGCCTACATCTCCGGCGAGGTGCGCGGCAACGTCAAGCGCGGCGTCTCGATCGCGCTCCTGGGCGCGCTGCTGGTGGGCGTGTTCGCCAACTCGGTGTACGTCGATGTGCTCGCAAACCACCTGGGCACCAACACCAACATCGCCTGGGGCGCCAGCTACTGGGGCTTCCCGACGCATCCGGTGCTGCCGCTGGGGCAGCCCAACTCGATGCCGCTTCTCGCTGTCATCTCCAACAAGACGCTGTGGCCGCTGTGGGCGTTCATCAGCTTCGCCGGCGCGATCTTCCCGCTGCTTCTGTGCCCGGTGTACGCCAACTTCATCAGCCGTATGGGCCTGGCCTGGAGCATGGACCGCCAGTTGCCGGAGTGGTTCGGCGACGTGAACGAGCGGATGCGGGCGCCGCTGAACGCGATCCTCGCCACCCTGGGCCTGACCGCCCTCTTCCTGTGGCTGCAGAACTTCGCGGTGTTGCCGCACTCGATCGCCCCGCCCAGCGGCAAGCTGAACCTGGTGGCCACGCTGTGGTTCTCCATCTTCATGGCCGCGCTGACCTGGCTCATGCCGGGCGTGAATGCGCTTCTGATCCGCTGGCGGCGCCCGGACCTCGTCCGAAACGCGCCCTTCCGCAAGTGGCTGCCGGTGCTCGGTATCGGTTGGCTGGTGTTCCCGCTGTGGATCTACTACTTCGCAGCGGTCAAGCCGATCTGGGACAACCTCACCAGCAATGGCACGGGGCGCCTGAACTACCTGAACAACTCCGGGATCACCGGCACCGTGGCGTTCATCGCCATCGGGCTGGCGATCTACGTCGTCATGTGGCTGCGAAACAAGGCCAGCGGCGTCGACACCAAGATGCTGTTCACCGAGATCCCGCCGGATTAGCGGGACAGGAGTAGCGACGACCAGGCTGTACATCGCAAGCGACTTCCACGCCGCCGAGAAGGCGTGGCGCAAGTACCTGAACGCGATCCGCCTGAACGTGTACAAGGCGGACGTGGCGCTGCTGGCCGGCGACCTGACCGGCAAGGCCATCGTGCCCATCGTGCGGCGCGACGGCGGCTACCACGCCGACCTGTTCGGGGTGGCCCGCAGCGCCCGCTCAGAAGACGACCTGGCCCAGCTCCAGCGCGACATCGCCGACGTCGGCTACTACTCGTTCGTGGCCGACCCCGGCGAGGCCGAGCGGCTGGTCGGCGACGCCGGAGAGCGTGATGCACTGCTGCACAGGCTGATGAACGAGCGGGTCGAGCAGTGGATGGCGCTGGCCACCGAGCGGCTGGCCGACAGCGAGGTGCCGCTGTATCTGATCCCTGGCAACGACGACGACTTCGGCATCGACGAGATCCTGAACCGGGAGGAGTTCCGGCCGGTGAACGCCGACGGCAAGGTGTTCGACCTGCCCGGGGATCTGCAGCTGCTCGCCTACGGCTGGTCGAACATCACCCCCTGGGCCACCCCGCGCGAGGTGACCGAGGACGAGCTGTACGAGCGCCTGGACGCGCTGGCCAGGCAGGTCCGGGATCCCCGCCGGTCGGTGTTCATGATCCACGTGCCGCCGCACGATTCGGGCCTTGACACGGCGCCCATCCTGGACGAGAACCTGCGCCCGACCGTTTCGGCCGGTGACGTGCTGCGCGGCCCGGTGGGGTCGACCGCCGTGCGCCGGCTGATCGAGACCTACCAGCCGCTGCTGGGCGTGCACGGGCACATCCACGAGTCGGGCGGCGAGCGGCGGATCGGCCAGACGGTCTGCATCAACCCCGGCAGCGAGGCCAACCACGGAATCCTGCGCGGCTACCTGGTCGACATCGGCAAGCGCGGGGTCGAGACCGTGCTGCGGGTCGAGGGCTGAGTCGCTACAGCCGGCGGCGCAACGACATCACGTCGGCCACGTAGATTCGCGTGAACGGGAACAGCCCGAACAGGCGCACCGACTGCGCCCCCTGGTAGTAGGAGGCCACCGCCAGCCGGGTGTGCCCTGCGAACTCATCCAGCAGTGAGTGCAGGTAGGCGACGCCCACTCGGATCCCGCCGCTGGTGGTGCGCGGGACGGTGTGGCCGATCAGCATCTGCTCGGTGAAGAGCCAGGTCCCGGGCATCACCTGCATGACGCCCCAGGCGCCGGTGCGGGAGGTCAGCCCCGGCCGGAAACCGGACTCCTGCCAGGCCACCGCCCGCACCAGGTGGCGATCCACACCGTAGTGCGCGGCCCAGGCGTCCAGAAGGCCCATCACCCCCCGCCGGCTGACGTGTGCGCGGTGGTGGCGTCCGTGCAGCGGGATGCGGATCACCGACCCGCTCAGCAGCAGTCCGTCGATGCGCATGCGGTTGGCCCGGGCCAACCGGGCCACGCTGGTGCCGAACCTGATCGCCAGCCCCGAGAGGGTGTCGCCCGGCTGCACCCGGTAGCGGCCGCGCCAGTGCGGCCGGGCGGCGGCCCGCCGGTGATGCGACCGGTGGTGGTGAGCGTGATGGCGCCGGTGATGCCGGCGGTGCCGCCGCGCGCCGGCGGCGACCGGAACGTGCAGCCGGGTTCCGATCACCAGGATGGCGTACGGGCGGCGGTGGTTGAGCCGGGCCAGCGCCCCCAGGGACATGCCGTGGCGAGCCGCGATCCCGCTCAGCGTGTCGCCGAAGCGGACGACGTAGATGCCCGTCCGCAGGTGGTGGCCGGGCCGGTGTGCGCCGGAGCCTGCGGGGATGATCAGCACGCGTCCCGCGGGCAGGATGCCGTACACCTGGATGCCGTTTCGGCGGGCAAGCCGGAGCAGGCCCACGTGGTGGGCCCGGGCAATGCCCGTCAGCGTGTCGCCCCAGCGGACGGTGTAGTGGGTGGCGCCCACGGCCGGGCTTACGGCCAGGGCGAGAAAGCAGGCGGCCACCAGTGTGGCGCGCATGCGCATGGCAACCCTCCTTGAGTGCGAACCCCCTCATTCGCGGCCGCCGCCGCGGCTCCTGCTGTGCCGTCCGATCGGCTCGTTAACGTCACGCCCGCAACCCACCCGCAGACAGCCCCCGGCCACCCCCGCGGCGCGCGCCCCCGAAATTCCGCGCCCACAACGGTGCGCCGGGGGTGGGTTGGGCGAGATTATGAAGCTGCAGGAGGTGGCGTGCGGCCCATCCGCTCGAGCAGTTCGGCCACCCTCGTCTCGGCCTGGTCGAGCTTTGCCCGGCACAGCGCGTGCAACGCCTCGCCGCGCTCCCACAGCGCCAGCGCCTCGTCCAGCGAGGTGCTGCCGTCCTCCAGCCTGTGCACGATCTGCTCCAGCTCCTCGCGGGCCTGCTCGAAGGTGGGCTCCTCCGTCATCCGGACACCTCGTCCACGGTGGCCCGTAGTGCGCCCTGGGCCAACCGCACGCCGATCCGGTCGCGCACCTGCAGCTCGCCGGCGGCCCGTACCACGGCCCCCTGCTCGGTCTGCACGATGGCGTAGCCGCGCTCCAGAGTCGCCGCCGGCCCGAGCAGGCGCAGGCGTTCGTGGGCGTGACCCAACCCCCTCGCCTCACGCTCCATGCGCAGGCCCGCGGAGTCGGCCAGCCGGTCGCCGGCCGCCGCCAGCCGGGCGGCTTCCCGGGCCACCCGCTCGGGGGCCAGCCGGTGCAAGGCGCCTGCGGTGGTCTCGATCGCCGCCCGGCGCGTGTTCACCCAGGCCATCGGGTCGGCCAGGGCAGGTCGCGCGGTCAGCAGTTCCAGCATCCGCCGAGCCCGCCCGGCGCCGCCCTCCAGGGCACGCGTGGCGCGGCCCAGCAGCGCGTCCAGCTCGGCCGCCTGGCGGGCATGGTCGGGCACGATCAGCCGGGCCGCCAGGCTGGGTGTGCCGGCCCGCAGGTCGGCCGCCAGGTCGACCAGTGGGGTGTCCTGCTCGTGGCCGATGGCGGACACCACCGGCGTCATGCAGTCGGCCACCGTGCGGCACACCAGCTCGTCGGAGAACGCCAGCAGGTCCTCGACGCTGCCGCCGCCGCGGGCCAGCACGATCACCTCCACCTCGGGATCGGCATCCAGCTCGCGCACGGCCGCGGCGATCCGGGCCGGCGCGCCGGTGCCCTGGACGACCGTCTCCACGATCCGGAAGCGGGCCGGCGGGTGGCGGGCCCGGGCGGTCTCGACCACGTCGCGCTTGGCCGCCGCGTCGGTGCCGCACACCAGCCCGATCAGCCGGGGCAGGAACGGCAGCGGGCGCTTGCGCTCGGCTGCAAACATCCCTTCGGCCGCCAGCCGCCCGCGCAGCTCCTCGATCTGGCGCAGCAACTGGCCCAGCCCGAACCGCTCCAGCTCGAGCACCGCCAGCCGCAGCTCGCCGCTGCGGCTCCAGATCTCGGCCCGGCCCAGCACCTGCACCCGCTCTCCGGCCTTGGGTACGGGCTGCAGGCGGTCGAAGCGCGTGCGGGTCATGGTCGCCTGCAGCGTCTGTCCGCCCTCGGGGTCCTTCAGCGTCAGATACACCTGGCCCCACGACGCGTTGCGGCGCAGCTCGGCCAGCTCGCCCTCCACCCACACGGCGGGCAGCTTGCGCAGGTACCAGCCGATGCCCTGATTGAAGCCCGCCACGCTGTACACCTGGCGTTCGCCCTCGTGGATCGGCACCGGCTTTGAGCTCACCCGCGCATGCTACCGGGAGGCTCTCAGCTGGAGATCTGGCGGGCCAGGCCTGGAGATCTGGCAGGCCAGGCCTTCTGTTTGGCGCTCTTAGAAGCTCTAACAGAATGCCTCGCGGCGTCTGACGGCGTCGCGCTGGCGCATGGAGCCGCGGCGCGGCTTGCCCAGATTACCTCCGGATATGCGCTGCGCTGCGCCGCGGCACCCTGCTGGCGCGACACTCGCCAGCCATCCACGATTCATTCCGTTAGAGCTTCTTAGCCGGGCGATCTGACGGACGGGCGGGCGCTCAGACGAGGATGCGTGCGGCGGTGTGCGGGGTGCAGCCGCGTTCCAGCATCTGCACAGCGTTGTGCAGGTCGGCCTGGCTCTTGGCCAGCCGCTCGGCCACACGCAGGGGATAACCGGCCTTCAGAAGCACGTGCAGACGCCATGCCTCCACCTGCGCCGCCTGGTCCTGCTGCAACTCGACAAGGTCGGCTCCAACCATGATCGAGAGATGGTAGGGACGAGCCCGGACGTACCCTCGTGGCGGTGGTAGCGTGGCCCCATGAACCGCACGCTGCGCGGCCTGTGGCTCGAGGTGCGGGTGATACCGGTGCTTCTGTGGAGCTTCTCGGCGCTCACCCTGGGTACAGCGTTGGCCGCCCACAGCCGGGATCTGAGGGTCTGGTACTACCTGGGTGCGGTGACGCTGGGCGTGCTCATCCAGGGGCTCCTGGCGCACACCGTGAACGAGATCGAGGACTGGCGGTCGGGCACCGACGGGCATCCCTCGCCGCGCATGATCTCCGGCGGCAGCAAGGTGATCCGAAACGGCCTGATTACCCCGGCGGGGCTGTGGGCGGTCTTCGCCGGTGCGCTGGCGGCGACCACCGTGCTGGGGCTGACGCTGGTGATCGCCCGCGGCGCTGCCGTGCTGCCCTTCGGCCTGGCCGGCGTGGCCGGAGCCGTCGTGTACACCCTGCCGCCGATCCGAGCCGCGTACCGACCGTTCCTGGGCGAGGCGATCGCCTTTGCCTGCGTGGTGGTGTGCGTGCTGGGCGCCTATCTCCTGCAGGGACCGCGGCCGGGCCCGGTGGCCGGCCTGGCGGCCGTGGCGGTGGCCGCCTACGCCGTCGGCATGCTGATGATGCACCACTTCCTCGACCGTGACGCCGACATGCTGGCCGACCCGCCCAAGGTGACATCGATCGTCCGCCTGGGGCTGCGCGGGGGCCACCGCTATGCGGTCGCGTGGTCGGCTGTCGCACTGGCGGCGGCGGCCGCCGGCGCCGCAGAACAGCCGCGGCTGGCGCCGCTGGCCATCGCCTATGTCGCCGGCCTGGCAGCGCAGCTGCGCTGCCGGCCCGACGATGTCGAGTCGGTCACCCGCAGCGAGCTGGCCGTGATCGCCTGTGGCGTTGCCGGTGCGCTGGTCTCGGCTGCGCTGCTGGTGCCGGGGCTGGCCGTCTGTGCGGTGGCCGCTGTTCTGGTCATCGCGCTCGAGCTGCGGCTGGCGGTCCCGCCGGCCGAGAGCGCCCCGGCGTGAGCCTGCAGGCCGAGCTGGAACAGGCGGCTACGGCCGCGGCCGCCCACGCCCTGGAGGGCGAGCGCGTGGCGGCCGTGATGCCGGCCGAGCCGGTGCCGGGCGTGCGCGTGTACGTGGCCGCCTTCGAATCGGGCGCTGGCCTGGCCTACCTGGCGCTGGACGGCGACCGCCAGCCGGTCAGCGACACCAGCCTGGTGCGAGATGCGGTCAGTCTGATCGCGCTGGCCGAGCGGGCCGAGGAGGTGTCGGCGGGGATCGACGCCGAGTCCATCGGCGGGCGTTTCAACGAGCTGGCCACGCGCCTGGACGGGCTCGACCCGGCCGCGGCGGACGCGGCCCGGGCGGTGGCCGCGGCTGCGCTGGCGGTGGCACAGCTTGTGAGCGGCCTGCGGCTGGCCACCCCTGCCTACCTCGATCAGCTGGGGCAGGCGGCGGGGGCGCTGGGCGCGGCGCTCGATGCCTACGCAGCCGAAGCCGAACGGCTGGCCCGCCCGGACGCGGTCGACGGCCCGCCGGGCGAACTGGGGGAGGCCGCATGGTCGGCGCTGGCGCAGGCGGCGGCCGCCGGCAACCCGGCTGCCTTCGGCGAGGCGATGGCGGCCGCCGCGGACGCTGTGCAGGCGCTGGCCGACGACGTCGTCTCCAACTACCGGCTTCCGTAGAATCCCAGGATGGCCGTGAGGCACATGATCGACCGCGCGCTGGCCACCGCGCTGCCGGCCGTGCCGCGGCCTCTGGTACGCCACTTCGCCGACCCCTATATGGCGGGCGAGACGCTGGAGGCGGCGGTCGAAACGGTGCGCGGGCTGAACGACCTGGACATCGCAGCCACCATCGACGTGCTGGGCGAGGACACCACCACCTCGGGCCAGGTGGCCGCCACGGTGCAGGAGTACCTGCGCCTGCTGGCCGCCATCGAGCAGCACGAGCTGCGCGCCCACATCTCGGTCAAGCTGTCGGCGCTCGGGCTCGAGTTCGACCCCGGGATGGCCCGCGAGAACGCCGAGCGGCTGGCCCGGGAGGCCGAGCAGCGGGGCTCCTTCATGCGCATCGACATGGAGCACTCGGGCCTCACCGACGCCACCCTGGAGATCTATCGGGGCCTGCGGGCGATGGGCCTGGAGCGGGTCGGAGTGGTCATCCAGGCCTACCTGCGGCGGTCGCTCCGCGACCTTCGCGAGCTGGCCGAACTGCGGCCCAGCGTGCGCCTGGTCAAGGGCATCTACGTGGAGCCGCACTCGATCGCCTACACCGACCCGGGCATCATCAACCGCAACTTCCTGGAGCTGCTGGGCGAACTCGTCGCCAACGGCTCGCCGGTTGCCATCGCCACCCACGACCGGTGGCTGGTGGACGAGTCGCTGCGGCTGCTCGACCGCCACCGGCTGGCACCCGAGGCCTACGAGTTCCAGATGCTGCTGGGCGTCACCGAACGGCTGCGCGCGGAGCTGGTCGGCCAGGGCCATCCCATGCGCGTGTACGTGCCATACGGGTCGGCCTGGTACGCCTACTCGGTGCGCCGGCTGCGGGAGAACCCCAGTATCGCCGGCCACGTGGCTCGGGACGTGGCCCGCTCGTTCGTGCCCGGGCTCAACCGAAACTGAGCGAGCAGGGCGTCGTCGCGAGGCGCAGGATGCGGGGGCGCTGGCAAGGATCGAGCGGCGAGCGGAGCGCAGGCGTGGCCGGAGGCCACGTTGAGCACCGCACGCCGCGTGGGACGCGGCCAGCACGCCCGCAGACCAGCCGCAGCAGACGCCTTAGTGCTCGGCGTCGAGCTTGGAGCTGTCGTGTCCCAGCCGGTCGAGCTCGGCCAGCCGCCGCTCGCCATGCACCCGCACCGGGTCGCCGGGCGGCAGGTCGGCGATCAATCCGGCCACCCGCGCGGCGATCTGGTAGGCGAAGTGGGGGGTGGCGGGGCCCCACAGGGTGTCGATGTCGCGGATCGTCGGCCTGGCCATCGGGCGCCAGTTTAGCCCGCTGCGGCTGGTTGCAGGCCGGCGCCGGGAGTTACCACTTCTTCACGATCCCATCACCACGCGGCGACCCACGGCGGGCGCGGTCGCACCACAATTGGGAACATGATGATACGGGTCGGGTCAAATCTCGAGCTCGAGCTTCTCGAACGCGAGTTGGAGGCGCACGGCTCAACGGTGCTGCAGCAGCTGCGCGGCTCGGTGGAGGCCTTCCGGACCGCTGATGCGGTCGCCGGCGAGCGAGCCGCGAAGCTGGAACGGGAGGTGCGGTTGGCCCACGACCGCATCGACGCGGCCGCCTCGCGGCTGCTGGCCGAGCGCTGGGAGGTGTCCACCGAGGCGCGCCGCGCGATCGCCACACGGCGCGTCAACGACGAGCTGCTGGGCGTGGCCGAGCTGGCGACCGCGATCGCACATCTGGCTCAGCCGTCCGCGCTGGCCCCGGGGGTGATGGAGCTGGATGAGCTGGCGCTGGCGGCTGAATCGTGCATCCGCGGCGCCATGCAGGCGTTCGTCTCCCGAAGCCCTGGCCGAGCCGCGCTGCTGACCGCCTCCGAGATGCTGGTCGACGAGGCCATGCGGGACGCCGGCTCGGCGGTGCTGGCCCGCGCCCCGCTGCATCCGGGGGGACGCGAGTGGGCGCTGCGCGCCATGCTGACCGCCCGCTGCCTGGGCCGGATCTCGCAGCACGGACTGCGCATCGCCTGCCAGGCCGGGTTTGTGGCGACCGGCCGTGAGCCGGGCGGGGAGGATGTGTGTCACGCGTCCTGATCGCGGAGGATGACCCGGTCATCGCCTCGGCGATGGCCACCCATCTGCGGCACGCGGGGTTCGATGTGGAGGTGGCTGAGCGGGGCGACCGGGCGATGCGCAAGCTGCGCTTCGAGCGCCCCGACGTGGCCGTGATCGATCTCATGCTGCCGGGCATGGACGGCTGGCGGATCACCGAGGGGGCGCGCGCCGAGGGCCTGCAGGTGCCGGTGATCGTGGTCTCGGCCCGCGGCTCGGAACAGGACAAGGTGCACGCGCTGAGGCTGGGCGCTGACGACTACCTGGCCAAGCCGTTCGGGATGGCCGAGCTGGTGGCCAGGGTGCAGGCGGTGCTGCGGCGATCGCGGCTGGTGGCCACCTCCGAGGACAGCCGGGAGCCGATCGAGGCGCCCGGCCTGGTGATCGACCCGGACCTGCACTGCGCGCTTCTGGACGGCCACGACGCCGGCCTGACCGCGCTCGAGTTCCGGCTCCTGTACGCGCTGGCCTCCGAGCGCGGGCGGGCGCTCACCCGCGACCAGCTGCAGCAGCGGGTGTGGGGGGTGCCCTACCGGCCGCGCGACCGCTCGGTCGACGTGTGCGTGCGCAAGCTGCGCGGCAAGCTCGACCGGCGAGCCACCGGCTACACCTACATCCACACGCACTACGGCGTCGGCTACCGCTTCGACCCCACCCGCGACGCCGCCTGATCAGCGCAGACTGCGCGCCTCATCGATGAAGAAGATGGCGGCCAGGATCACGGCCAGCCACAGCAGGGTGCCGACCACGCCCAGGATGACACCGGCCTGGGCGGCCCCGTCCCCGATCAGGCTGCGGTCGCGGCGGATCTCCCGGCGGGCACTCTGACCGACGATAACCGCGGCCGCCGAGGGGATCAGCGGCAGCACGCTGAACACGGTGGAAAGCGCCAGCGCCACCACCGCCTTGACGCTCACATGCCGGCCCGCGGCCGAGGGCGCGCTCTGCATGACGTCAAGATAGCAGTGGGCCGCCGCCAGGGAGCCTCCGAGGGCGTCGGTATGATCGCGGCCTGATGGCGCCCTCAGCCCCGGCCACGCTGTCCGCCGACCTGCCGCTCAGCGCACCCGAAGACGATCGGCTGGGGTATGCCGGCTTCGCTCAGCACGTGGCCAACGCGATCGCGCTGGCGCCCGCCGACGGCATCGTCCTGGGACTGCATGGGCGGGCTGGGTCGGGCCGCACCAGTGTGGCCAACTTCGTGCGGGCGCACCTGGCGTCCGCCCCGTCCACCGTCGTGCTCGAGTTCAACCCCTGGCGGGAGGCCGCCGAGCACGACCTGCCCGAGCGCTTCCTGCGCCGGCTGAGCGTGAGCCTGAGCGGTGCCGGCGAGACCGCCGAGCCGCCGGCCCAGGGCGCGGACGTGACCGCGCTGGCGGGCCGCATCGCCCGCGTGCTGCAAAGCCAGCGCACCCGGCATGTGGTGATCATGGACGACCTCGACCGGCTGTCCGCGGCCGGCATGGAGGAGGTGGGCCGGCTGACCCGGGCCGTGGCCGGGCTGCCCGGCGTGGTCTATCTGCTGGTGTTTGACCGCACCCGCCAACCCGCAGACCAGGTGGCGCGGGTGGTGCAGGTGCCGCTCGACCTGCCGGTGCCCGAGGCCGACGCGCTGGGTCAGCTGTTCCTGGACAAGCTGCGCGACCTGCTGGAGCGACACCCGCCGCCGGCGGTGGTCACCCAGCACCACTTCGACCAGGCCTTCACACCGGGCATCGAGGCGCTGCTGACCACACCGCGGGACGTGGTGCGGCTGATCAACGCCCTGCAGATCAGCTACCCGTCGCTGTCGGAGGAGGTGAACACTGCGGATTTCGTGGCGGTCGAGGCGCTGCGTGTGTTCCAGCCCGAGTTGTACGACCTGATCCGGCGCACCCCGGCCCGCTTCGCCGGCACCACCCGCCCGCGCACGGCCGCCGCCGTGGACGACGACACCCGGCGCTTCCACGAGGGCTGGCGCTCGGCGCTCGACCCGCAGGTGCGCCCGGGGCTGACCACGATGGTCATGCGCCTCTTCCCCAGCGTGCCCGACTTCGAAGGCCTGATCATCCAGCGCGATGCGCCCAACGACATGGCTCGCCAGGAGCTGCGGGTGGCCAGCCCGGAGCTCTTCTCCACCTTCTTCCGGTTCGTGCTGCCGGCCAGCATCATCTCCCACCACGAGATGGACGCGCTGCTCGCCCAGAGCCAGGGCGTGGGGGAGTTCGCGGCGCTTCTGGTGCGGCTGGGGGGTGAGCGCACGACCACCGGCGACAGGCGGGTGGAGGCGTTCCTGGCTCGGTTGGCGGACATCGCGCCCGAGCTGGGGAGCGAGCAGGTGGTCGCCGCGGTGGGCGGGGTGCTGGAAGCCGGCGACAGCCTGGGCGGCGACCTGGACTGGGCCCTGGAACGGCTGCTGCGCGTCCTGCTGGCGCGCATCCCGGAAGACCAGCGGCTGACCGTGCTGAAGACCGAGATGGCGAGTCGGGCCGGCCTGGGCCTGATCGTCAGCGAGCTGGGCCGGCTGGGCCGTGAGCACGGCCGCGACGGCCACCAGCCGACCGCCGCCGAGGGCGAGCGCACGGTGGATGCCGACGGTCTCGCCTCGCTGGAGGAGATGGCGCTTGCCAGAGTGCGCGAGGCGGCGGCGGCCGGCCGCCTGCTGGAGACGCCCAGGCTGCCGGCGGTGCTCGAGCGCTGGCGGGCCTGGGATCGCAGTGGGTGCGGCCGCTGGGTGGCCGAGATGGCCGCCGAGGACGACACCCTGATCAAGCTTGTGACCGGCTATCTGCAGCAGGTGCGAGGGGCGGTGATCGGCGACCGCGGCGGGCACGGTGGCTACCGGCTCGACCCGGAGGCGATGCGCCCCGTGCTCGCTCCAGAGCACATCCTCGAACGTGTTCGGCGTCTGTCCAGAGAACGAGCAGCAACTGGTCTGGCACAGGCCGCGCTGGATCAATTTGTGCTGGAATATGAGCTGCGGCAGGAGGGTTTGGATCCGTCTGAGCGCTCCCAGGCCGACACCGACGCCGAGGAGTGAGCATGCACAGTGGGTCGCTGCACGAGGTCAGGCCGGATGCCTTCAACTACGTGTGGGACAACGGCCTCGAGCCCGCCCTGTCGGTGGAGTCCGGCGCCGAGGTGGTGCTGCATGTGCGCGACGCCTCGGATGAGCAGATCTCGCCCGGCTCGGGCGTTGACGCGGTGGCCGGGCTCGACTTCTCGCGCGTCAACCCGGTGTCCGGGCCGGTGGAGGTGCGGGGGGCGGTCGCGGGGGACGTGCTGGCGGTGGAGATCCTGGAGTTCGCACCCCGCGACTGGGGCTGGACGGCGCTGATCCCCGGCTTCGGCCTGCTCGCGGACGAGTTCCCGGATCCCTGGCTGCGCATCTCCAAGGTCGATTCCGAGCGCCGCCGGGTGCAGTTCGCCGACGGCATCACGCTGCCCTACGAGCCGTTTCCCGGCACCATCGGGGTGGCCCCGGCCGAGCCCGGCGAGCACGCCATCGTGCCGCCTTCGGACTGGGGCGGCAACATGGACATCAAGCACCTGCGGGCCGGCTCCACGCTGTACCTGCCGGTGGGTGTGGACGGGGCGCTGTTCTCGGTCGGCGACACCCACGCGGCGATGGGCGACGCGGAGGTGTGTGGGACGGCGGTCGAGACCGCCATGGACATCACCGTCCGTCTGACCGTGCGCAAGGACCTGCGTATGGGCGCGCCCCAGTACCACGTACCGGCCGGCGAGCTGGCGCGCACCCAGCGCTCCGCCTATCACGTGTGCACCGGCGTCGCGCCCGATCTGATGGAGGCCAGCCGGCGGGCCGTGCGGGCCATGATCGAGTACCTGGGCGACCACCACGGGTTGGAGCGCCATGAGGCCTACGCGCTGGTCTCGGTGGCCTGCGACCTGCGCATCCATGAACTGGTGGATGTGCCCAACTGGGTTGTGGGGGCGTTCCTGCCCGAGGACATCTTCGAAGGGAGTGGGTGACAGCGACCGACAGCCAGGCGGGCGGCGGCGAGGGGTTGCGCCGCGAGCTGCGGTTCTGGGAGACGATCGCGCTCTCGATCGGGATCATGGCGCCGACGGCGGCCATGGCTCTGAACGGGGTGGGGGTGGCGTTCAACGTCGGACACGGCGTGCCGCTGGTGTTCGTGATGGCCGGCGTCGGCGTCGGCCTCGTCTCCTACGCCTTCATCCGGCTGTCTCGGCACTTCTCTCACGCCGGTTCCGTGTATGCCTTCTCGGGCGCCACGCTGGGGCCGCAGGCCGGCTTCTTCTCCGGATGGGCGCTGCTTGGCACCTATCTCGCCTTCACAGCGGCGTCGTCCTCCGAGGTGGGCCTGTTCGGGGGAGCGTTCCTGGACGGCACGGGGATCTGGAAGAACCCGCCGTGGCTTCTTCTGGCCCTCGTTGCTGCCGTTCTGATCGCGATCGTCGCCTACGGCGACATCAAGATCGCCACCCGCACTCTGCTGGCAATCGAGGTGGTGTCGGTCAGCCTGATCGTGGTCCTGATGGTGGACATCTTCGCCAAGGTGATCGGTAGCTCGGCGCCCGGCCACCGCTCGCTCGGCGACGCGTTCTCGGTGTCGGGCTCGAGCTCGAAGATCGGTCTGGCCTTCGTGCTGGCGTTTCTGTCCTGGGCCGGCTTCGAGGGGGCGGCGGCGCTGGGAGAGGAAACCGCTGAGCCGCGCCGCGAGATCCCTCGGGCGATCCGAAACGCGGTCATCATCGCGACCGGGTTCTACATCCTGTGCATGCTCGCCCAGACGCTCGGCTTCGGCACCGACAAGGCGGGCGTGGCCGCGTTCGCCGGCTCGTCGTCACCGCTGGGCGACCTGGGCAAGACCTACATCGGCTCGTCGATGGGCGACGTGATCAATCTGGGCGCGGCGGTGTCCGGCTTCGCCAGCGCGTTGGGTACGGCCACCGGCGCCTCCCGCATCCTGTTCGCGATGGGCCGGGACGGATTCGTGAGTCCACGGCTGGGGATGTCGTCGCCGCGTACCGGCTCTCCCGCGTTGGCCTTGGCCGGCGTGATGACGATCGCCGTGCTCGGCATGGTCGGGATGTGGGCGTACAACCTGGGCTCCGTGAATGCCTTCTTCTATCCGGGCACGATGGGCGTGCTGAGTCTGATCGTGGCCTATATCGTGACCAACGCCGGGGCGCTCCGGCTGTTCGCGGTTGACCGCCGGGAGGCCGGCTGGGAGCTGATCATCCCGGTTCTGGCCATCCTCATCCTGATCTACGCCTTTTACCGCAACGTGAGCGGCGTGCCCTACCCGTACAACGACTTCCCATGGGTGGTGGCTGTCTGGCTGGCGGTCGGGCTGGCGATCGTGCTGACCGTGCCCGGGCTGGCTCGCCGGATAGGCACCAGCATGTCGCAGCTGGAGCAGGTGGAGGCCGCGGGCGACTGAGCGAGCGTGTGGCGGGCGGCTCCTCCGCCCGCCACACCCCGCCCCATCTGCATGGGCGACGTCAGCCCCTCCGCACCCCCAACGCCCAGCCGGAGCACCGATCCGGGCATCTTCGCCGACCGCGTGCTGGCCTACCGCCGGCGGCTGTTCGAGGGCCTGCTGTGGGCGCGGCTGGCGATCATCGGCGTCATCGGGGCGATCCTGCCGGCCGAGCGCGGCCACGGCCGCACCAGCTTCCATCTGCAGATCGCCGAATGGGCGATCCTGGCCGCGTGGTCGGTGGCGGGCGTCGTCTGGCGGCACCGGCTGTTCGAGCTGATCGACCGCCGGCCGCGGCTGGCCTGGGCGGAGATGGCCCTGTTCGTGCAGGCGGTGCTGGTGGGCGGCGGCTGGCGCACGCCGTTCGACATCTACTCGTGGCCGGCCATGGGATTCACGTCGGTGTTTCTGGCCCCAGCCGCGGCCCTGGCCGCCGCCGCCATCGCCTGCGCCGCGTTCGCGCTGGGGACGGTCGGCTCGGTCATGCGCGGCGACCCGCTGGCCGCCCACATCAGCGCTCGCGAGGTGGTGGGGGCGGTGCTCGGCTACGGCGTGGCGGGGGCGGCGTTCTGGTGTGTGCGCGTGCGCATCGACGAGCTGGGCGAGGCGGCTGCCGGCTATCGCATGCAGGCACAGGCCGAACGTGAGGCCGAGGGTCGGGCGGCGGCGGCCCGTGAGCGCACCGAGATCGCCTATGCGCTGCACAGCCGGTTGCGCCAGGCCTTCCCGGCCATTGGGCTGCGTCTGGGCGTGATGCGCGAACTGGCCGCCGGCGACAGCGGGCCCGAGCGGTCGCTGGCGCTGCTAGCCGGCGCGGTGCGCGACGCGGACGTGCGGCTGGACGAACTGGTGAGCGAATTGGAGGCGATCGACTCGGCATAGGTACTGTCCAGGGCAGTACCTCCGGGTCTGATGGCTGACCACCAAGGTTCCGTAGGATGTTGCAGGATGGAAACACCCGCCGACCCCGCGGTGTTTCTGCGCCGGCTGGCTGCGTCGCGGACGTCCCTCGTGCGCGGCGTGCTGTACGCGAGGCTGGCAGCGCTGGCGATTGTCGTGACGGTGCCGGGGCAGGGCGGCACGCTGGATCGCCACGCGCCGGCCGTGACCGCGGTGTGGATCGGCCTTGCGGTGTACCTGGGCGCCGGGGCTGTGGGTTCGCGGCAGATCGCCGACCTGGTTCAGCGCCGGCCGATGCTGCTCTGGCTCGACCAGCTGGTGTGCGCCGAGTTGGTGGTTGTGGGTGCAGGGGGCCGGCTGGCCTTCTATTACCTGGCCGCCGCGCCGGTGGTCGTTGCCACGGTGATCGCGTCGGTGCGGATGGCGCTGGCGCTGGCCGCTGCCCAAACGGCGATCGTTGCGCCGGTGCTGCTGGCCGGCGTCCAGCCCGGGCTGGAGCCGGCGCACGCCACCGAGTGGGCGCCGTCGCTGGTCGGCCTGTTCGTGGCCATTGTGCTGTTCGCGACCGTGCGACGGCTGTTCGTGGGCCTCGAGGAGGCCGGCCTGGCCTACCGCGACCGCGCCACGTCTGCGGCCGAGGCGGCCCGTCGGGAGGCCGCCGCCGAGCAGCGGATGCGTGTCGCGGTCGGCCTAAACGCGCGCATGGGAGCGCTGCTGCGCGACGTGTCGGCCCAGGCCTCGCGGTTGCGCGCCGAACGCCCGCACGACGCCGAGTGGGTCGCCCAGGCCACCGAGGTGGAGCGGATCGCGCGCGACGCCGAGGCCGAACTTGACCACGCGCTGGTCGACGAGCCGCCGGCCGCGACGCTGGGCGCGGCTCTGACCCTGGCCTGCGAGCGGCTGCGGCGGCTGGGCGCCGACGGGCTGGAGCTGGAGATGGCCGCCTGCGGTGAGTTGCCCCTGCAGCCGGCGGAGGCCGCCGCGCTGACCCGGTTCGCCCAGGAGGCGTTGGGAAATGCCTGGAAGCATGGGCAGCCACCGATCGCTCTGCGGGCCAGCCGGGACGGCCGACGCGTGACGGTGTGCGTGGCCGACGCGGGCCCGGGGTTCGATCCCGGCGACGAGTCTCGCCAGCGCGGCATGCGCAGCCTGCTGCACGACGCGGATGTGCTGGGCGGGCGGCTGTGCGTGACCCGGTCGGAATGCGGCGGCTCGCTGGTCGAGCTGGAATTCGAGACGCTGGATGGCTGATCGGGTGATAACGGTGGTCGTGGCCGACGACGAGTGGGCCTGGCGGGAATCGGTCGTCACCGTGCTCGGCCGGGCGCCCGACCTGCGGGTGATGGGCGCCGCAGAGACCGCCGAGGACGCGCTGGCGCTGGTCGGCGAGCATGCGCCGCGGGTGGCCCTGATCGACCTCGAGATGCCGCTGATGGGTGGGATCGCCCTGACCAGCGCGATCCGCAGCCAGCACCCGTACACGGCGGTGCTGGTGTTCACGGTGTCCCGTCGCGGGTCGGATCTGGTGGATGTGCTGCGGGCCGGCGCCAGCGGTTACATGGTCAAGCAGGACACCCACGACCCGCAGCGGCTGCACGAGGCGATCAGGCTGGCGGCCGACGGCGGCGCCGTCTTCACCGGCGAATATGCCGCCCGCGTGGTGCGCGAGATCGCCCACCGGGAGCCGCCAGACCCGGCGCTGCGATTCGGCTTGACCAACCGCGAGCGGGAGGTGCTGTCGCACCTGGTCGAGGGCAAGTCCAACCGCGAGATCGCCGAGGCGCTGGTGATCACCGAGCAGTCGGTCAAGAACCACGTGTCCAGCGTGCTGGCCAAGCTGCGGGCCAAGAACCGCACCGAGGCGGCCGCGGTCGCCCGCCGGGAGGGGCTGGCGGAGTAGCGATTCCAGGCCGGTGCCAGGCACCGGCCTGAGGGGGTCAGGCACCGTCACGTCTTCAGAGCCCCGGTGCCTGGCACTTGCCTGGCACCGGCCACTCATCCTCGGTGCCTGACCCCGGTTTCCGGGCTAGGATCGGCCGGTGGCGGTGCGGTTGGATCACGTGCAGGTTGCGATCCCGCAGGGCGGCGAGGGCCAGGCTCTGGACTTCTACGCCGGTCTGATCGGGTTGACGGAGAACGAGAAGCCCGAGCCGCTGCGCGAGACCGGCGGGGTGTGGTTCGCGGAGGGTCTGCACCTCGGCATCGAGTCGCCCTTCACGGCCGCCCGCAGGGCGCATCCGGGGCTGGCCGTGGACGACCTGGATGGTTTGGCGGCCCGACTGCAGGGGGCCGGGTGCAAGGTGGTGTGGGACGACCGCTGGCCCGGCGTGCGCCGCTTCCACACCTACGACCCGTTCGGAAACCGGGTCGAGTTGCGTCAGGGCTGATGCCCCAGCCGATCCTGCACACCGAACGGCTGCTGCTGGTTCCACTTGAGGATCGTCACCTTGATCTCGAGATCGAGCTCGACTCCGACCCCGAGGTGATGCGGTACCTCTCGGGACGGCCGAGCACGCGGGACGAGGTGCTGGAGAGTCACGCGCGACGGATGGCCTTGGCGCGCAAGGTACCCGGTCTCGGCAACTGGATGGCCTTTGCCTCCCAGGAAGGAGCGGGCGGCTCGGCTCCGCCCGCGACGGAGCAGGCCGGGGAGTTCGTGGGGCTGATGATGCTGCCTCCCGCCCACGGCCCCGACCAGCCCGACGATCCCGAGGTTGCGGATCTGGGCTACCGGTTTCTGCGCAGGTGCTGGCGCCAGGGCCTGGCGGCGGAGGCCTCGCTGGTCATGCTTCGGCACGGGTTCGAGACTGTCGGCGTGCGCCGGGTGATCGCCCAGACGATGGCTGTCAATACCGCGTCGCGAGGTGTGATGACCGCGGTCGGGATGACGTATGTGCGCACCTATTACCCCGAGTGGGAAGACCCGCTCCCGGGCTCGGATCAGGGTGAGGTTGAGTACGAGCTGACCCTCGCCGACTGGCAGCGCCGTACACGGGCGGTTTGAGATCCGCGACCGGCGCGGTACGCTCGGTTCGTGCGCATAGCTGCCCTCGTCTTCTTCTGTCTGGTGGTGATCCCGGCCTGTGTGCTGGCCTTCGCCACGTCACAGCCGCGGCCGCCGGTGTATGTCGCGTCGGCGGCCAAGCAGGAGGCGGTCGTGCTGCAAGCCCAGGGGTGGATCGACGTTCGCTGCACGGCCCAAGGCGACGGCGCGTTCTCGTGCTCGTACCAGAAGCCCGGGCATCCAAACACGGCGTACTACATGCTGGGCGCCACCGACTCGTAGCTGGCCGGGATCAGCCCGGCCGCGTCCAGGCGCCGCGATGCGTGCAGGCCCGGGCCGCGGCCTGGGTTCCGGCGGCGAGCGCGTCGGCCAGATCGGCGCCCGCCAGCCGGGCCGAGATGACGGCGGCGATCAGTGCGTCGCCGGCGCCCAGCGTGTCCACGACCGCGACCGGCTCGGCGGGGCGCTCCACCAACCTGCCGTCGAAGCCCAGGCAGCCCTCCCGGCCGCGCGTGACCACCGCAGCCCGGGCGCCGTTCTCGACCACCCGCTCGGCCAGCAGCCAGGCGTCCTGGCGACCCAGCCGGGCCCCTGACAGGAAGGCGATCTCCAGGCTGGGGGCCAGCGCGGCGATCTGCTCGGGCGTCTCGCGCTGGGCAAAGTCGTAGGAGATGGGCGGGCCGTCCAGCTGGGTGAGAGCCAGCGGGTCGCCGCGCAGGCCGGCGCCATGCACCCAGGCGCAGCCGGAGACGGCCTGGAGCGCCTCCGCCGAGGGTGCGTAGACGGCGTTCGCGCCCAGTCGCTCCTCCAGGAAGATGCGCTCGCCGTCGGGCCGCAGCTCGACCACGCAGATGGCCGTCCGCTGGCCGGCCAGGGGCTCGACGTGGCTGGTGTCGATGCCCGTGGCCGCCAGGCCTGCGACGAGGGCCTGGCCTTCGGGGTCGTCGCCGACGCCGCCTACGTACGTCACCTGATGGCCTGCGCGGGCCAGCCCGACCGCGACGTTGGCGGCGTTTCCGCCCACGTGCGTCTCCTGCACCGGACGCAGGTAGCGGTCGATGCAGCCGTCGCCGATCGAGGCCACCCTCACTGGTTGCTAGGCCGACGGCTTGCCGCCGGGCGGCTGATCGGAGCCGCGATTGCGGCGCCGCAGCTCGACCCCCGCCACCCTCAGCAGCAGCCAGCCGATCACGAGCCACACCGCCAGGGTGAATGCGGTGCCCAGAACAATGCTGGAGTCCTGGCCGGTCAGCACGCTGCCAGTATGTCAGAGCAGGATTGGAATCCGCAGCCTCCGCTACGCGGTTGGCTCGACCCGCTTGGCGAAGTGCACACGGGAGTAGCCGTGCTCGACGTTGCGGCCGGTCTCGCGGTAGCCCAGTCGTGGGTACATGCGCAGGTTCTCGATCATCAACTGGTTGGTGTACAGGCGAAGCTCGGGCAGCCCCAGCTCACAGGCCCGCCGCTCGGCGGCGTCCAGCAGCACGCGACCCAGTCCGCGGCCCTGGTGAGCGGGCGCGACGGCCACGTTCTCGACCAGCAGGTGGTCGTCCAGCGCGTGCACGACCAGCACGCCCACCACATGTCCGTCCAGCTCCAGCACGCTGACCGCACCCTCCTCGATCAGCGCCGCGTAGTCCGCCGTCATCGGCGCCGGCGGCCGTCCGATCCGCGGCACGTACACGGCGTATGCCGCATCGACGACATCGCGCACCGCCCCCACGTCTCCTGCCTGCGCCGGCCGCAGCGTTCCCACGGCGTGCATCCTATGCGGCATACATGTCCTCCCCGGTTGGGGGAGCGGAGGGCCGGGTATCCACGCCGATGAAGAGTCCGATGAGGGGTCGCATCGTTCTGAGTTGCGCCGCGCTGGTCGTGGCGGCCGCCGCCGCGTTGACCGGCGGAGCCAGTGCATCGCCGCTGCCGTCCGCCCCAAACTGCGCGATCTTCCCCTCCACCAACGTGTGGAACAAGCGGGTCGACTCGCTGCCGGTGGCCGCCAACTCGGCGGCCATGATCAAGGCCATCGGCCTGAACACCGGCCTGCATCCTGACTTCGGCTCCTACCTGGGCTACGGCATCCCCTTCAACGTAGTCACCTCCGCCACGCACAAGGTCAGCGTCCGCTTCCAGTACTCCTCGGAGTCCAACCGCGGCCCCTACCCGATTCCGGCTCACCCGCGGATCGAAGCCGGCTCCGACCACCACATGCTGGTCGTCGACAAGTCCACCTGCACCCTGTATGAGATGTGGGCCGTCCACCACACCTCCTCCGGCTGGACGGCCGGCTCGGGCGCGATCTGGAACATGGAGTCCAACCACCTGCGCCACGACGGCTGGACGAGCGCCGACGCCGCCGGCCTGCCCATCCTGCCCGGGCTGGCCCGCTACCAGGAGGACGCCAACGGCGTCATCGACCACGCGCTTCGCTTCACCGCGCCCAGCACCTGCGCCGGCCACATCTACCCGGCTCGGCACGACGCCGGATCCGGCTCCTGCAACGTGCTGCCGCCAATGGGCCTGCGCGTGCGGCTGCGGGCCGACTTCCCCGTCAACTCGCTTCCGCCTCAGTGCCGGCCGATCGCCATCGCGCTTCAGCAGTACGGCATGATCCTGGCCGACAACGGCTCGCCCTGGTACATCAGCGGCGCCTCCGACGCGCACTGGAACGACAGCCAACTGCACTTGCTCGACCAGATAACGGGCCGCGACCTGGTTGTCGTTGATACGAGCACGCTTTTGAACGGATAGGCTTGACGCTTTCCGGCGGGGCCCGCACACTGGGGGCGTGAGGGCCATGGGTCGGGCATTCCTGGCCGCCGGCGTCGCCGCCGCGGTCATCTCGGCAGCGCCTGCAGCCGCATCGGCTGTGCAGGTGGTGAGCCGTGCGCCCGGCGGCCAGCCGGGCAACGGCGGCAGCCTGTTTCCGCTTGTGTCGGGCGACGGCCGGTTCGTGGCCTACTCGTCCACTGCCTCCGACCTGGTCTCCCGCGACCCAAACGGCGACTCCGACGTGTTCCTGCGCAACCTGCGCAGTGGCCGCACGCTGCAGGTCAGCGGCGCGCCCGGCGGCCGCCCGCCAAACGGCGACAGTTATCCGCTGGGTATCTCGCCGCACGGCCGCTACGTGAGCTTCTGGTCGGACGCCTCGAACCTGGTGGCGGCAGACCGCAACGGCACCTGGGACGTGTTCGTGCGAGACACGCGCACGGGCCGCATTCGGCTGGTCGATCGCAACAACGGCGGGGTGGTGGCGAATCAGGGCGCGTGGGCGGGCACCGTGGTGGACTCCGGGCGGCTGGCCGTCTTCCAGTCGTGGTCGCCCAGCCTGGCGCACACCGGCGGCTTCTCGCAGATCTTCATCCGCGACCTGGCCACCGGCCATACCTGGGCCATCTCGCGCGCCGCGGGCGGCGCCCTGGGAAACAACGAGAGCGAGCTGGAGGCGGTCTCGCCGGACGGCCGCTTCGTCGTCTACCGGACGCTGGCCTCCAACCTGGTGGCCGGCGACACCAACGGCACCATGGACGCGCTGGTGTACGACCGGGCGAGCGGCCGCACGACCCGGGCGGATGTGTCGTCGGCAGGCGCACAGGCGCCCGCCGGGGCGACCGGCGCCGCCGCCATCTCCGATGACGGCCGGCTGGTGGTGTTCGAGAGCCTGAGCCGCGGCCTGGTCCCCGGCGCAGCCGGCGGCCTGTACGCGCACGACATGCGAAGCGGCCGCACCTGGCGGCTGGATCCGACCACCGGCGCCTTCGCACTGGCGGGCGACGGATCGGCTGTGGTGGTCAGCACCGCGATCGGAAACGGCGGCGGCCTGGCCCAGATCGGCGTGGCCAGCGGGCTGCGGACGGCGCTCCCGGTGGCCAGCGCGGACGGGCGGCTGCTGCAGCCCAGCCTGAGCACCGCCGGCACTGTGCTCAGCTTCTTCTCGACCGCCACCGACCTGCCCGCGGGCGCGGCCGGCGGGCTCGGCCAGGTGTACGCCCTGCGGTTTTCCGCCGGCTCGTAGACGGATCGCTTTACACAGCAGCCGCCTCGCGTAACAATGCCGGTGGGCTGGTTGCATGAGCGGCATCGGAACCAAGTTGCGTGAAGAACGCATCCGCCGCGGCCTCGGCATCGACGAGGTGGAGGCGGAGACGCGCATCCGTGCCAAATATCTGCGCGCACTGGAGGACGACCGCTTCGAGGTGCTGCCCGGCGACGCCTATGTGCGCGCCTTCCTGCGCGACTACGCCGAGGAGCTCGGGCTGGACGCCCAGCAGCTGGTGGACGAGCTGAACGCCGTCACCCCGCCGCCGCAGGAGGTGGTGCTGGCGCCCGTCCGGTCGGCGGAGCCGCTGTGGTCGCCGTGGGCCGACCGCCGGCGATTGGCCGCCTGGGCGATCACGGCCGTGGTTGCGATCGCGGTGGCGGTGCTCGCGGCCCTGGCCCTGCTCGGCTCCGGCAGCGCGGCGCCGGCGGCCAACTCGTCGTCCAGCACGCCGCCGGCAGGCGGCCCCCCGTCATCCACCCCGTCCACCTCAACGCCCGCTCCGCCGCCCCCCAACATACGGCCGGCCGCGGCCGTGGCGCTGGCCGCCAGCGGCCCCTGCTGGCTCGAGGTGCGGGCCGGCTCGGCGACGGGCAAGCTGATCTACCTGGGCACGCTCCAGGCCGGCCAGACCCGGCACTTCGCGGCCGGGCCGCTGTGGGTGCGGGTGGGCGCGCCATGGGAGCTGACGATGCGGGTGCACGGCCGTCGCATGCCGCTTCCCATCCGCGCCGCCGGCAACATGCTGGTGACCGCCTCGGGCGCCACTCCCGCCTGACCAAAGCCGGGCTACCCTCCGGCTCGTGTCCAGCCGCGGCACCGTCGACTCCTTTTGGGCAGCCATGCAGGACAACGACTGGGAGCGCGCGGCCGGCCACCTGACCGAGGACTGCGTGATCGACTGGCCGTGCACGGGCGAGCGCATCGTCGGCAGGCAGGACTTCGCCGCCATGCAGGCGCGCTACCCCACGAACACCGGCCGGTGGAGCTTCGATATCCATCGCGTTGTGGTCGAGGGCGATGTGGCGGTGAGCGAAGTCACGGTGACCGATGGGGAGCAGAGCGCTCGGCTGGTCGCCTTCTCGATCCTGGACGATGGCCGCATCGCACACCAGACCGAGTACTGGCCGATGGCGTACGAGCCCCTTGCCGGTCGAGACGATCTGACGCGGCCGATTCCGCGCATACCCTGAGGCCGGCCGGGGACTTGCGCGCGTGAGCGAGCCGGCCCTCTAGCCTGTCCGTGATGGGACAGGCAGAGGCCACGCGGCCGGTTGGGGCGCCGCGCACGCTGGACAGCGCCGACGCCATGCTGGTGGCCGCCAACGTCCTGTGGAGCCTCAACTACGCCACCACCAAGTACGCCTTCGGGGTGTGGCGGCCGATGGACTTCGCGGTCACCCGGTTCGCGGTGGCCGGGATCGCCTTCTCCGCATACGTGTACTGGCGGGAGCGATCGCTGCGGGTCAGCTGGCGCGACCTGCCGCTGGTGGTGGCGGCGGCGGGCGTGGGCATCTTCCTGAACCAGGTCTCTTTCAACTACGCGATCGACCGCACCGGGGCCGGCAACGTGGCTCTCATCCTGGCCTCCTCGCCGGCCTTCGCCGCCATCTTCGCGTCGCTTCTGCGGCATGAGCAGGTGCGCCCCCGCCACTACCTGGCGGTGGCGGTGTCGGTGGTCGGCGTGGGGGTGGTGATCGAGGGCGGCTCGGGCCTGCACGGGGTCAGCCTGTCGGGCGATCTGCTGGCGGTCGGGGCAGCCGTCACCTGGGCCGCCTACGCGGTCATGCTGCGACCGCTGTTTGCCCGCTACTCGGCCGCCCGCCTGTCGGCGCTGATGATGCTGATCGGCGGGGTCATGCTGGCCCCGGTGGGCATCCCGCAGGCGCTGTCGCAGAACTGGGGCGCTATGCACGGGCTGGACATCGGCGCCTGGGCCTACTCCGCGATCTTCCCGCTGGTGGTCACCAACCTACTCTTCTTCCGCGCGCTGCGCCGGATCGGGGCCGCCCGCACCACTCTGTACATGTATCTGCAGCCGTTCCTGGGCGCGCTCTTTGCCGCCGCCCTGCTGGGCGAGCGGGTGACGGCGCTGGAGGTGGCAGGCGGGATCGTGATCGTGGGCGGCGTGTCGGTCGGCCAGCTGATGCCGGGCGCAGCGGTGCGCGAGTAGGCTCTGTCTAGCCCGAGTTGACCGGGTCCGGTCATGGTAACCAGGCGAAGGTGAGGTAACCGTGCGCTGCCCCGGTTACGGGAGTGGCGTGTGGTTGCCCGATGGTGTTTACAACGTAGAGCGCAACGCGCGCCGGTGAGATGTCGGTTGTGTGTTCGTAGGCGAGGTAGCGTCCGTCGGGAGACCACTGAGCGCAGCATCCGCCGCCATCTGCGCCGGGGGTGGGGACGAGCCGGGTGTCGGAGCCGTCCGGGCGGACGAGGAACTCGTCGTGGTCTGTCGTCCGATTGATTCGATCGAAGACGATCCAGGCGCCTCGGGGGGACCAGCGCGCGCTGGTCGTCCACTCGCCGGGAGCGGTGATCCGGTGTGGGTGGGTGCCGTTTGCGTTCGCCACGAACACAGCGCTGCTTGCCGGGTCCGTGCCGTCGGGATGGATGAACCCGGCAAACGCGATCCGGCGGCCGTCTGGCGACCAGCTGGCAGGCGAGCCGAAGTAGCAGCACATGACGCTCTGCGTCCCGACCCTCACCATGGTCCCGGCCGGGGTGATCACATACAGCTGGCCGAAGCGGCCAGTTGGGTTGCGTCGGAAGACCAGGAGTGATCCGCCGTTCGGCGAGTAGGCCAGTGGCCGCTCGGGTCGGGTCGCGGTCATCCGTGCGATTCGGTGTGGGCGTCCCACGATGGCCGTCGTGTCGAGGCTCCCGTCGGCGCGGGTGTGCTGGCGCAGCGGGTCGGGGACGGACACGGTGTAGAGGCCATCCCGGGCTGGATGCTGGGGGTCGACTCCAACGAGCGCAAGCCGGTGGCCGCTTGGCGACCAGGCTCCCGGGGAGAGTTCGAGGCCGGCGGCCGAGGTTGGCTGCAACCACGCTTGGTGGCGGCCGTCTGCCCCCATCACAGCCAGCCTCGCGTGCCCGCCTGACCCGAGCCGAAGTGCGAAGGCCCGACGCCCGTTCGACCACGCAAGGCAACACGCAGGCTGCTGGATGAGTGGTGTGGCCCGCACCCCGGCCGGGTTCCACTCGGATACCTCGCTAAACGCGTCCTCGAACGCTCCCCCACCCGTGTTCCGAGCCACATCCAGCACACCCGCCGCTCGTGACTCGAGCCGGGGCACGCCCCCGAACGGAGAAGATCCCGAGCTGGTGGCGTGAGCCGTACCGCCACCACCGCCGCCCGTCAGAACCAGCGTCGCCAGCGCGCTCACGACAACAACTGCAGCCACACCCCCGGTGATCACCCAATCGCCCACCGACTCCCGTTGCGACATCTTCACCATACCCCTGTTGTCCACGCGAGCATACGCCCCGACTCCCCGTCCGAGTGACCGCCCCGACCCACCAGACGACGGCCATACAACGCCCGTCCTGACCATCAAGGGGCGACCGCGTGTGCGCACGTGGGGATAGGGTCGGAGCGTGTCCGAAGCCCTCTACCTGGGAGTCGGGGCATTGGTGCTTGCGTTTGCCTGCGCCGTCGTTCTCGCATCATCGAGCCGTCGCTACGGCGCCGTACTGCTCTTGGGCGCGACCCTCGAGGCGGCCTGGTTCGTTGGCATCTTGCTGACCGCCAGCACTGATCCAAACCACCCCAACTGCGAGGATTGCGACTATGTGTGGGGGCGATGGTGGTGGCCCGCCCTGGTGATTCTGGTGCTTGGACTGAACCTCGCTGGCTGGCTGGCGGGAGCCACGGCCGGATGGCTTGTACGCCGGGGCTGGTCGGGCAGGACGCGACACCACCAGTGGCGACGGTGAAGGGCTCGCACCGCGTGCGTCCTGGCCGCTACCTCATCCGGTTGAGTTACGGCCCCAGCATACGCAGCGCCCACACGGCCAGCACGCGGGCGCAGCTGGCCACGTCCTCCAGCACCACGTGCTCGTCCGGGGCGTGGGCGAAGGCCGGATCGCCCGGCCCGTACAGCACACACGGGGTGGCTCCCTGGTCGATGAAGAGCCGCCCGTCGGAGCCGTACGGCGCGCCCACGAACTCTGGCAGCCGGCCCAGCACGTCGCGGGCCGCCTCGCCGAGGCTCCACGGCAGCTCGTGGTCGGACGCAAGCTGGGCGGACGCGAACCGGCCGCCGGTGATCTCGAGCTCCGGCGGATGGGCGGTCAGCCACTCGTCGCCGGCGCAGGCTGCGGCAACGGCGGCACGCAACTCCGCCTCGGCCTCGGCCGGCGTCTGCTCGACTGTCACCCCGTACCGACCCTCCGCCACCGCCCGATCCGGCACCGTCGAGCTCCAGTCGCCGGCGCTGATGCGGCCGATGGAGGTGGCGTAGGGCAGCTCAAGCGCCCGCATCCGGGGATCTCGCTCGGCATCGTTGCGGTGTTTCTCATCGGCCCGCAGGGCCGCCAGTACGTCGAGCAGCTTGTCCACAGCCGAAACGCCGTGCAGGCGCAGGGCGGCGTGCGCCGCGCGGCCGGCGATGGACAGCGTGAAGGTGATGGCGCCGGCCTGGGCGGTCACCAGCTCCAGCCGGGTCGGCTCCGGGATCACCGCCATGTCACCGGTGTAGCCGGCGCGGATGGCCGCCAGCGCGCCGGCGCCGCCGTCCTCCTCGGCCGGGACTGTGACCAGCAGCACCTCCCCGGCCAGTTCGGCCTCGGTCTCGCGCAGCGCCCGCAGAGCTGCCAGGCCGGCCACCACGCCGCCCTTCATGTCGCAGGCGCCGCGCCCATACAGGCAGCCGTCGCGGATCTCAGGTGCAAACGGCGGCGATGTCCACTGCAGCGGGTCTCCGGCTGACACCACGTCGATGTGGCCGCAGATCACCAGCCGCTTGCCCGGCCGCTCTCCGATCAGCCGCCCGGCCACCACCGGCAGCGCGGTGCGCGGGGCCTCCATGCCGGGGAAATCTGGGTCGGCGGCCAGCTGGGCCGGATCTGTGTCCACCCGCTCCACCTCCAGCCCTGCGGTGGTCATGCGCAGAGCCACCTCGGTCTGCACTTCGGCCTCCTCGCCGGTCAGGCTGGGCACCGCCACCAGCGCCGCCAGGTCGTCGGCGATGCGGTCGCGGTCGACCGCTCCGACCGCGGTCAGCTCGGCCGGTGACAGGTTCTTCATCCGCGCAGAATCGGGCGGGTCAGGCAGGTGGGGCCGCCCGAGCCGTTGACGCCGATCTCTGCCGCCGGGAAGGTGTGCACCTGACAGCCGCGGTCGAGCAGCGCGCGCTGCACCTTGGGGTTGCCCTCGGCCAGCACCACCACGCCAGGGCGCACCGCCAGCACGTTGCAGCCCAGCGTCGGCATCTCATCCTCGTCCACCGCCACCAGCGCCACACAGCGCTCGGCCAAGAGCTCGTACAGGCCGGCCGGGAGCTGGGGCAGGAAGACCACCGCCAGATCGTCGGCCACCGGCGAGATCACCGACAGCAGGTGCAGGCACTCACCCGGCCCGGTCGCGTAGGGCACGTCGAACACGTGCACCTGGCCGCCCACCAGCCCGCTCAGCTGGCCGGCGCCGGCGCTGTTCGTGCGCAGCGAGCGGCCGATGCAGAAGACGTCCGGCCGCAGCCAGAAGGTGTCGCCGCCGTCCACCGTCGCGGGCGCCTGGATGCGGCCTGCAATGGGGATCCCGCGCGCGCTCGCCCACGCCTCCAGGGCCGCCTCCTCGCCCTGCCGGTTGGGCTTGCCGGAGCGCAGCGGGATGGCGCCGCGGTCGCACACCAGCATGGGGTCGAAGACATACACGCCATCCGGGCTGGGGCCGTCCGAGTCCAGCTCGTGCACGGTCACGCCCAGGTCAGCCAGGATGCTGCACAGGGCGTCGTGCTGGCGCAGTGCGGCGGCCAGGTCGACCTTGTGCAGGAAGCCCACCGCCGGGTCGTCGAAGCCGCCGGCGAAGGCGGCTCCGGGCCGCTTGACCAGCACCTCGCGCAGTGGCGCCGTCATGCTCTGCGCGCCGTAGGCGCGCCCGACTGCCTGCTCGGTGGTCACACCAAGAAGACTACAAAGCACGTCCGGATCCAGCAGGCAGAACGCAAACGGCGTCGAATCTTGCGCAAGTCTCCCGCCCTCTGGAAAGGACGCGTCGTGATCAACCTGGCCGCGATCAACGAGGCGAACACCGGTTTCATGCTGCTGGCCGCGAGCCTGGTGATGCTGATGACGCCCGGCCTCGCGTTCTTCTACGGCGGCCTGGTGGGGCGGTCGAACACGCTCACGATCATGATCCAGAGCTTCGCGTCGATGGGCATCACGACCGTCATGTGGTGGCTGGTCGGCTACTCGCTGTGCTTCAGCGGCGGCTCGGACGGGATCTACGGCAACTTCGACCTGGCCTTCCTGCGCGGCGTGACGCCGAACTCGATGTACACGCCGTCGCACGATCCCGCTGGTGGTGCTGATCGCCTACCAGATGATGTTCGCCATCATCACCCCGGCGCTGATCACCGGGGCCTTCACCAACCGGGTCACGTTCAAGGCGTTACCTGATCTTCCTGGTCGTGTGGCAGCTCTTCGTCTACTACCCGTTCGTGCACATGATCTGGGGCAACGGCCTGCTCGCCCAGTGGGGCGTGCGCGACTTCGCCGGCGGCATCGTGGTGCACGCGTCGGCCGGCTGGGCGGCGCTGGCGTCGGTGCTCTACGTCGGCAAGCGCGGTACGTGGACAGCGCCCCACAACATCCCCTTCATCGCGCTCGGCACCGGCCTGCTGTGGTTCGGCTGGTACGGCTTCAACGCCGGCAGCGAGCTGAAGGTGGACAGCATCACCGCGACCGCCTTCCTGAACACCGACCTGGCGGCCTCTTTCGCCGCCACCACGTGGCTTTTCGTGGAGTGGGCGCACGCCCGAAAGCCGCACTTCGTGGGGCTTCTGACCGGAGCGGTGGCCGGCCTGGCGACGATCACGCCGGCGGCCGGGTTCGTGCCCATCTATGCCTCGGTGGTGATCGGGATCGTGTCCGGACTGGTCTGCTACTACGCCGTCCAGCTCAAGAACCGGCTGCAAGTGGGACGACGCGCTGGACGTGTGGGGCGTGCACGGCGTGGGCGGCCTGCTGGGCATCATCCTGCTGGGCGTGTTCGCCAGCACCGCCGTCAACCCGGCCGGCGGCGTCGGCCTGATCCATGGCAGCGCGCTCCTTCTTCGGCAAGCAGGTGGCGGCCGGTGTCGGCTGCTCGCTGTATGCCTTCGCCTTCACCTGGGTGATGCTGATCGTGATCGACCGGATCACGCCCGGTGCGCGTGGGCGACGCAGCCGAGCAGGGCCTGGACGAGGCCATGCACGGCGAGACCGCCTACCCGGGTGCGATGACAGGTGGCGTGGCGCCTGTGATGTGAGCGCTGGCCGGCGTCACGCCGGCGTGGCACCAACCATCTACACTCCCGCCGCGATGAGCGAGGAGCAGGACTACCGGACTCAGTACAACGAGGCCATCCGCCGAGCGGTGGACGGCGAGGTCGGCGTGTACCCCGATTTCGACCGTCACCGCCAGGAGACGGTGTGGCGGATCCTGTCCGCCGACCGCCAGTCGCTGCTTCGCTTCTGCCAGCGGCTGGGCGTGACCGTGGGTCAGATGGAGACCATCCGTACGCTCAAGAGCGACAAGCCGCTGCTGCAGCTGATCGCCCACGGGCACGACGCTCAGACGATCGCCAAATGGGCGCGCAGCCACTGACCGATCGCTGGCTTTGGGCCGTCGACTTCGACGGCACGGTCACCATGCAGGACACGCTCGAGCTGCTCTGTCGGCGCTACTCCGGGCCGGCCCATGCGGCCGCCGAGGCGGCCCTTGCTGCGGGCCAGATCACGCTCGAGGAGTGCATCCGGCGCGAGTTCGCGCCGGTCCGCGGCGAGCACGACGCGCTGGTCGCCGAGGCGGTCGCCGACACCCGCGTGCGGCCAGGGTTCGCGGAGTTCGTGCGGGCGGCCCGGGCCGAGGGCCACCGGGTGGTGGTCATCTCAAGCGGCTTTGCGTCGATCATCCGGCCGGTGCTGGAGCGGGCCGGCGTGGGCGATCTGGAACTGGTGGCGAACGACGTGCGGTTCACGCCGCAGGGAAGCAGCGTGAGGTTCGCCGAGGGGTCGCTGTGCGAGCACTGCGGCGAGCGCTGCAAGCGCCCGCGGGTGGCCGCCCTGGATGGTCGCGGCCCCGTCGCGTATATCGGCGACGGGTGGTCGGACCGGTGCGCGGCGCTGGCCGCTGACCGCCGCTTCGCCCGCGATTCGCTTGCGTCGTTTCTGGACACCCAGGGAATCGAGTATGTGCGGTTCGAGGATTTCGATCACGTCCGAAAGGAGCTGCTGTGATCACGCTCATGAGCGCCGCCCGCTGTCCGTACTGCGTGCGCACCCGGCTGGTGCTGGCCGAGAAGGGGATCGACCACGAGGTGGAGGAGATCGACCTGTCCAACCGGCCGCCCATCCTGCGCCAGAGAAACCCGCGCAACAAGGTGCCGGTGCTGATCCACGACGACCTCATCCTGCCCGAGTCGGCTGTCATCAATGAGTACCTGGACGAGCTCTTCCCGGACCCGCCGATGATGCCGTCCGATGCCGCCGGCCGTGCGCTGGTGCGGCGCCTGATCGTGGGCTTCGAGGATCTGACCGACGCCTACTACGCGTACCGCCGCTCCGATCAAGCGTGGCCCGAGCTGGACGCCGCGCTGCAGCTTGCCGACGGCTGGCTGGACGGACGCGAGTACATGGCCGGGGACGTCTACACGCTGGCCGAGCCGGGCATGTGGCCGTGGTTCGCCAGGCTCGAGCGGATGCTGGGCGTCGACCTGTCGGCGTATCCGAACGTCGCCGGCTGGAAGAGCCGGCTGGAGGCGCGGCCGGCCTACGCGGCCGAGCTGGGGCTGACGCCGGTGGCCTGAGCCAGGAGGTCGTTCCTAAATGACATCTGCTGCGGCTGGTCTGCGGGCACGCTGGCCGCGTCCGACGTGGCGTGCGGTGCTCAACGTGGTTAACCACGCTTCCGCTCCGCTCGCCACTCGATCCTTGCCAGTGTGCCCGCATCCTGCGCCTCGCGACGACGTCATTTAGGAACGACCTCCAGGGCGTGGTCGGCGAACCGCCGGCCCATGTCGGCGCCGATGGCCTGGTGGACGGGCAGGTTCTCGTCCATCTCGCGCAGGTATCGGGCCTCGTCGTAGCCGTGCCTGGCCAGTTCGTCGACGCCCTCGCGGCCCCACTCCAGCAGCACCTCGCGGGTCACCTCGATGTGAAACTGGGTGCCCCAGGCGGCCTCGCCGATGCGGAAGGCCTGCGCGCACACCGGGGAGCGCGCCAGCTCCACCGCCGAGCGCGGCAGCTCGCAGCCGTAGTAGTGCCACTGCAGCGCCGTGAACCGCTCGGGCATCGCGCCCAGCACCGGGTCGTCGGCGGCGGCGGGATCGACATCCACCTCGAACCAGCCCACCTCGGGCGTGGGCGTGCGGTAGACGTTGCCGCCGGCCGCCAGCACGAGCAGCTGCGCGCCCAGGCACAGCCCGATGGTGGGGATGCCGCGCTCCAGCGCGTCCGCCAGCAGCGTCTGCTCGGGCTCGATCCAGTGGAAGCGGTCGGTCTCGTGCGTGTTGGCCACGCCGCCGCATACGAGCAGCGCGTCGTAGCCGTCCATGCTGGCCGGCAGCGGCTGCTGGTTGGGGTTCAGGTCGTGCACCTCGAACCCGCGCTCGCGCAGCGGCGGCAGAAACAGTGCCGCCGGCCCGCCGGCCTGGTTGACCAGATGCAGGGCCCTCATGACCCTTCGACGATGGCCGCGGCGGCCCGGTAAGGCGCCTGCTCGCGGCGGATCAGGTCGGGGTTGGTGCCGCGGGCCAGGGCCAGCTCCAGTGTCAGCAGCTGCAGCGGGGCGGCCGCGCCCAGCAGTGCGGCCGCGGCGGCGGGCAGGTCCGGTGCCCGCGGCGCGGTGATCTCGCCTGCTGTCGCCAGCCCGTCGAAGCCGCCGGTGCAGATCGCGGCGCAGCGGATGCCCACCGCCGCCACCGCGCGCAGAAGCGTGCGGGCGCGGTTCGCGATCACCTCGCCGGAGCGGCGGTCGCAGGCGATCAGGACCAGCCCGGTGGTCTCGCCCTCGGCGGGCAGATGGCCGTGCAGGAAGGTCTCCAGATCGCGCATCACGGTCGGCAGGTGGGTTGCCTCCTCGATCTTCAGGGCCAGCTCACGGCCGCTCACCCGGTCGGCGCCGGATGCCACCACCACCAGCCGGCTGGACCCGGCCAGGGCGGCCGCCGCCTCCGCCGCCTGTGGTCGGGCCGCGATCCCGGCCGACACCAGCTCGGCTACCGCGCCGGCGGGCACCGGCGGGCCGCCGATGGCGGCCGTCAACGCCAGCCCGGCGGCCAGCGGCGAGGTGTAGCCGATGGTGTGGCACCACGAGCGGTCCTTGGTCGGGGTGACCAGCAGCGCGTCGGCGTGGGCGGCCAGTTCGCCATTGGGCGTGGCCGTGACCAGCGCCACCCGGGCGCCGGCCGCGCGGGCGGCGATCATCGCCTGGCCGGTTGCCCAGGTGCCGGCCTCGTGGCTCACGGCCAGCACCGCGCCGCCGCCGGCAGGGGCGACGGCGGCCTCCAGCGCCTGCCGCGGCCGAGCCTCCAGGCCGGCCTCGCTGAGCATGGCCGCGATGCCCATGGCCGCGTGCTCGGATGTGCCGCAGCCGACCACCTCGACCGGCTCGCCTCCGCGCACAGTGAGCGCTGCCGCGGCCGTGTCGGCGCCGGTTGCGATCCCCTCCAGCAGCGCCGGCTGGGTGGCGATCATCTCCTCCATCACCCATGGCGGCCCGTCCCGCAGTTCGGGGAAGACGTCCGGGTCGTACCAATCGCTCACGGCTCGAACTGCCCACCCAGGTGATCGGCCAGGAACCGCTCGGCGGCGGCCTGGAAGCGCAGCGAGTTCTCGGGCTTCTTGAACCCGTGGCCCTCGTCGGGGAACACCAGATAGGTGTGCGGGATGTCGCGCTCGCGCATGGCGGCCACGATCTGCTCCGACTCGGCCTGCTTGACCCGCGGGTCGTTCGCGCCCTGGGCGATCAGCATGGGGATCCTGATCTGGTCCACGCGCGAGAGCGGCGAACGCGACCACAGGAAGTCGGGCTCGGTGTCGGGGTTTCCGACCCGGCGGTGGAACTGGTTCAAGATCGGCACCCAGTACGGCGGCACGCTTTCGATCAGCGTTTTCAGACTGGACGGGCCGACGATGTCCACCGCGCAGGCGAACAGGTCTGGCGTGAAGGTGGCGCCCACCAGCGCGGCGTAGCCGCCGTAGGAGCCGCCGTAGATGGCCACCCGGGCCGGGTCGGCGTGGCCGCCCGAGACGACGTGCTCGACCGCGTCCACCAGGTCATCGTGCATGCGCCCGGCCCACTCACGGTCGCCGGCGTTCAGGAACGCCTTGCCGTATCCGGTCGAGCCGCGGTAGTTGACCTGTACGCACAGGTAGCCGCGGTTGGCCAGCCACTGGGCGGTGGAGTTGTAGCCCCAGGTGTCCCGCGCCCACGGGCCGCCGTGCACGAAGAGCACCGTCGGCAGCGACTGGCCTTCGCCGGCCGGGAAGGTCAGGTAGCCGTGCACCTCCAGGTCATCGCGGCTGTGGAAGCTGAACGGCTGCATCGGCCGCAGCTCGTACTCGGCCAACTTCGGCTGATGGTGGAACAGGAACCGCGAGCCGCCGGACGGGCGCTGGTACAGGTAGTAGGCCACCGGGCCGTCGTCGGCCGTGAAACCGATCGTCCAGGTACGGTCGCCGCGGTCGCGCGAGAGGATCGAGAAGTCGCCCGGCTGGATGGCCCTGATGCGCCCGAAATCCGCCTCCAGCTCGGGGACAAGCACGCGGTGCTCGACCCGCTCACGGCGGAAGCTGACGACCTCCACGACCCGCGAGTGGGGGTGGATCTCGACATCCGAGACGTCGTAGGTGGAGTCGGCGGCGATCTCGGTGCGGGACCCGGTGGCCACGTCGACCAGTTCCAGCCCGGCGGCGTTGCGGCCGTCCGAGGTGATCAGGTAGAGGCCGCCGTCGCTGGCGTCGAAGCCCAGCGGGGCGGTGGTCAGAGCGTCGTCCGGGCCGAAGGTGGCGATCGTGCGGTCGTCGGCGATCAGTTCCACCGACCCGTCTTCCAGGTAGCGCAGGCCGCCGCGCGTGCGCAGTTCGTTGTCCACCAACCACGGGGTGTAGCCGGGGTTCTCGGCCACCTTGGACAGCTGGCCGCTGGACAGCTCCAGCATGTAGGCGTCGTGCAGCTGCGGGTTGTCGCGGTTCATGCCCACCAGCACCTTGCCCGGATGGCGGCGGGAGAGGCCGATCACCTGCGCCTGCACGTTGTCGTACGGCGTCACGTCGCGGCTTCCGCCGTGCTCCAGGTCGACCACGTGCAGATGCCAGTTCTCGTCGCCGCCGGTGTCCTGCAGGTAGACCAGGTGGCGGTCGTCCTCGGCCCAGGCGTAGGTGCGGATGCCGCGATCGGTGTCGGCGGTCACCGGGCGGGCCGCGGCGGGCTCGGACGTCGGACCGACCCACACATTCAGCACCCCGTCCACCGGCGCCAGGTAGGCCAGCCGGGAGCCGTTGGGCGAGATCGTGGGAGACGACTGCTCGGGGTTTCCGAACAGCACCTCGCGCGGGATCAGGTCGGCCATCGCGGCGGAGGCTACCAGGACGGCCCGGCGCGCCGCCGTCGGTGGCCCGCCGTACACTGCCCGCCATGGATGCCCGCCCGATCGGCGTGTTCGACTCCGGTGTGGGCGGCCTGACCGTGCTGCACGAGTGCCTGGTCACGCTGCCCCACGAGGACTTCGTGTACTTCGGCGACTCGCATCCCGACCGCTTCCCCTACGGCACCAAGCGGCCGCCCACCATCCGCCGCTACGCGCACGAGATCGCCACCCACCTTGCGGGCATGGACGTGAAGCTGATCGTGGTCGCCTGCAACTCGGCCACCGCGGCCGCCCTGCCCGGCCTGCAGCGCGAGTTCGAGGTGCCGCTGGTGGGCGTGATCACGCCCGAGGCGCACGCCGCAGTGCAGGCCACTCGCAGCCGCCGGGTGGGCGTGATGGCGACCCGGGCGACGGTGGACAGCGGCCGCTACGCGGACGCGGTGCTCGCCCTGGACGCCGGCATCGCGGTCACCCAGGTGGCCTGCCCGCAGCTGGTGCCGCTGATCCAGGCCGGCGCCGTGGACGGGCAGGAGCTGCTGTCGGCGGCGCGCGAGTACGCCGCACCGCTCAAGCAGGCGGGCTGCGACACGGTCATCCTGGGCTGCACCCACTACCCGCTGATCCGGCCAATGCTGGAGCGCATCTACGGCCGCGAGGTGACCCTGATCACGTCGGCTGAGGAGGTCGCTCGCGAGGTGGCCGAAACGCTGGCCCGGCGCGACGTCGGCAACGATCCCGGGCGGGAGGGACATACCGGTTCCTGTGCACCGGCGACCCGGACGCCTTCCGGTCGGTGGCCGGGCGGTTCCTGCAGCTGCCGCTGGGGGACGTCGAACAGGTCGACCCGGCGGCCCTGCGGGTGGCGGCATGAGCCGGGCCGACGGGCGCCGCCCGGACGAGCTGCGGGAGCTCTCCATCTCGCCGGGGTTCATCACATCGGCCACCGGGTCGGTGCTGGTGGAGATGGGGTCCACCCGTCTGATCTGCACCGCGATGATCGAGGAGTCGGTGCCGATGTGGATGCGCGGCCGGGGTACCGGCTGGGTCACCTCCGAGTACGGCATGCTGCCCGGCTCGACCGGTGACCGCAAGCAGCGCGACTCCACCCGCGGCAAGCCCGACGGGCGGACGGTCGAGATCCAGCGCCTGATCGGCCGGTCGCTGCGCTCGATTGTGGACATGAAGCTCCTGGGCGAGCGCACGGTGTGGATCGACTGCGACGTCATCCAGGCCGACGGCGGCACCCGCTGCGCCGCCATCTGCGGCGGTTACATGGCGCTGCACCTGGCCTGCAAGAAGCTGGTGGACGCCGGCCGCATGAGCGAGCTGCCCCTGTTCGACTCGGTGGCGGCTGTGTCGGTCGGGATCGTGGACGGCCAGCCGCTGCTGGATCTGGCCTACGTCGAGGACAGCCGAGCCGAGGTGGACATGAATGTGGTCATGTCCGGCCGCGGAGAGCTGATCGAGGTGCAGGCGACCGGCGAGCGCACGCCCTTCGGCCGGGCGTCGCTGGACGAGCTGCTGGAGCTGGCGGCCGGGGGCATCGCCCAGCTGTCGGCCGCGCAGATGCGGGTACTCGCGCAGGCATGAAGATGGTGCTGGCGTCGGCCAATCCGCACAAGGCGGAGGAGCTGGCCCGGCTGCTGCCGGGCTTCGACGTCCAGCCATACGAGGGCCCGCTGCCGCCGGAGACCGGCTCGAGTTTCCTCGAGAACGCGCTGATCAAGGCGCGGGCGGTGCACGACGCGGTGGGCGGACGTTGCTGGGTGCTGGCCGACGACTCCGGCATCCAGGCCCGCGCCCTGGACGGTGCGCCGGGCATCTACTCGGCCCGCTATGCGGGCGAGGGCGCCTCCGACGCCGACAATCTGAACACGCTGCTGGCGGCCCTGGCCGACCAGGCCGACCGGGCGGTGGCCTACGCGGCCGACCTGGTGGCCATCGCCCCCGACGGCCGCGAGCTGTGCGCCCGCGGTGAGCTGCGCGGCACGCTCGCCCACGAGCCGCGGGGAAGCGGCGGGTTCGGCTACGACCCGGCCTTCGTGCCGGAGGGCGAGACGCGCACGGTGGCCCAGATGTCGGCCGCAGAGAAGGACGCTATATCCCACCGCGCGCGAGCCGCGGGGGCGCTGCTGCCGCTGCTGGAGCAAGCCATGGTTTAGGCCAGGCCGGCCAGCTCATCCACCGGCGGCTGCCGCTGGCTCCATCGCCACCAGTTGATCTCGGCGCCCAGGATGATGATGTTGGCCATCAGGTACAGCCACACCAGCAGGATCAGTACGCCGCCGAAGGCCCGCAGCGCCAGCAGTTGGTCGGAGAAGCGCAGATACAGCGGCAGCGCCTGGAAGGACACCTCGAACCCCAGCGCCCCGGCCACCGCTCCCGGCCACACGTCCGCGCGTCGCAGCTCGACGTTGGTCAGGAATCGGTACACGGCCAGCAGGAACACGAACGACATCAGTGTGGTCAGCAGGATCGAGGCGGCGAACCCTGCCGCGGGCAGTGTGAACAGCCCATGCACGTGACGATCCACCCAGCCGGTGGCGGTGGTGGCCACGATGAAGGTCAGGAAGAGCCCCACCAGCGAGGCCAGAACCAGCGTGAAGGTGACGCCCTTCTGGTGCAGGAAGGCCCGGTTGGAGACTCCGAACACGATGTTCATGGCCGACTCCAGGGCCGAGTAGAAGCCCAGCGTGCCCCAGGCCAGGCCGATCACGCCGATGGCGCCCAGCGTGCCGGCGTTGTGCTGGATGTTGTGGACCTGATCGATCAGGTCGTTGGCCGACTGGCCGGGCAGGATGTGGCGCAACTCGCGGATCACATAGCTGCCCGATGAGACCGGGCCCACCAGCCCCAGCAGCGACACCATCAGGAACAGGAAGGGCACCAGCGAGAGCAGCGCGTAGTAGGCGACCATGGCCGCCAGGTGCGGTCCGCGGTCGCGCAGGAACTTGGCCAGCACCGGATGGGTGCCGTTGGTGACCGCTCGCAGCGGGTGCAGCAGCGGATGTTCCGAAACAGCCATGCGCGGTGAGGATATCGGCGCGCGGGCCCGTTCACCGGAGCGCAACGGTCAGCGCCAGGCGCCCGCTGGCTGCCGCGGGCCGCCGCCGCCGCGTGTGCTAGCGTGGGCGCGATGGAAGCGGCCGAGGCCCTGGCAGAGCTGAAGGAGCTGTCCACCCAGATCGAGGTGGTGTGTCTGGCCACCAGATCTGGCGATCTGGTCGCCTCCACCGTGCAGGGCCAGGCGGGCGTCAAACTGGCCCGGCTGGCGGCCGACATCGTCACCCAGGCCGACACTGTGCGCAGCGATCTGGGCCGCGAGCCGCTGGCCCAGCTGCAGGCGGCCACCCCGGACGGATGCCTGTTCGTGGTGCTGGACGGCGATCAGCTGGCGGTGGCGACGACCGGCCCGGACCCGACCGTGGGGCTGATCTTCTATGACCTGAAGACGCTGCTGCGGCAGCTCGGACGGGACGACGGGGAGGCTGCGGCGGCGCCCGCAGAGGCCGCGCCGGTGGCCGCCGAGGAGGAGGCAAGCGGCGATGCGTAAGCGCCGGCTGGTGGCCACCGCGGTGGTTGGGGCGGGCTCCTTTCTGGGCACGATGGTGTACCGCAGGCGCACCGAACGCCGGCGAACACGGGTCGATCTGTACTTCGAGGACGGCTCGATGGTGTCGCTGGAGGCCGGTCGGCCGGACGCCGACCGCATGCTGCCGCTGGCCGGCGAAGCGCTTGAGGCTGCCGGCCGCGGCTGAGCCTGCGCCGCGACTGCGGGAGGTCGTCTCCAACACGTTTCCGCTGCAATTCCCGAAGATGCCGGCGGGTCGCCGGAGAGCGTCGCGGGGATCCCGGCGAGTGTTGCCACCGGCGCTTTCGGAGCAGGTGTTATGGTGCCTTCAATTCCGCTTGTGGAGCCGTTTGTCGCCGTCCGATGGGGATGGTAGGGTGTCAACGCTTCACCTTTTCCCGCCCGCGGAATCGACCCAGGAGGACCACGTGACAAAGAGTGATTTCATCGACGCCGTCGCGGCGAAATCGGGCTTGTCCAAGAAGGACGCTGGCGTAGCCCTCGACGCCGTGCTCGAGTCGGTGAAAGACGCCCTCAGGAAGGGCGACGACGTGACGTTCACGGGCTTCGGGAAGTTCAGCGTGCAGGCCCGCAAGGCGCGGACCGGCGTGAACCCCCGCAATCCCAGCCAGAAGGTGACGATTCCGGCCAGCAAGGTGCCGAAGTTCTCGGCTGGCAGCCAGCTGAAGGCTGCCGTCAAGCAGTAGGGCCGGCTCGACTGAAGGTTTTCGCGCTCCGCCACCCATCGCGCACTGTCATGCCGGTGGGTGGCGGAGCTTTGTTCGTTCTCGGGTAGGCGCTCGGCCGAGGGCCGTCCGGCCGCTATGCGAACATGTGTTCGATGTCGGCCGCCCGTTCATCCACCGCGCAGCTGACCCTCGACGGGGCCGACCGGCTGCACGCGCTGCTCGGCCAGCGGCGGGCGCCGATTGCGGTGGGCGAGGCTGCCGGCTGCCTGTTCGCCTTGCGCAGCGCGCCGGCGGCGCTGACCCGGCAACTGGTGGACGAGGTGGTCAAGGCCGACGCCCGGTTCGTGTGGCGTTCCGGCGGGGAGCTGGCCCTGGCCGAGTGGGAGGCCGTCGGATCGCTGCTCGACGAGCCGCTGGAGCTGGCACCGTACGTGGTGTTCGACCTGGAGACGACCGGCACCAGCCCGACCGGATCGCGCATCCTCGAGATCGGGGCGGTGCGCTTGGACGGGCTCGACGTCGGCCCCAGCTTCCAGCGCCTGGTCGACCCGGGGCTGCCGGTGCCCGAGGCGATCACCGCCATAACCGGGATCCACACCGCCGACGTGCGCAGCCGGCCGCCGATCGGCCGCTGCCTGGACGAGTTCCTGCACTTCTCGGCCGGTGCGGTGTTGGTGGCGCACAACGCCCGCTTCGACATCGGCTTCGTGGACGCCGAGCTGGGCCGGCGGCGGGGCGGCCGGCTGGCAGGGCCTGTCATCGACACGGTCGCGCTGGCCCGCAGGCTGCTGACCGGGCGGCTGCCGCGAATGACGCTGGCGGCGCTGGCTGAGCGGTTCGACACCGCGGTGCGGCCGTGCCACCGGGCGCTGCCGGATGCCGAGGCCACCGCGGAGGTGCTGGTCAGGCTGCTGGGCATGGCCCAGGAGGCTGGCGCGCGCACCGTCGGCGACGTCATCGAGCTGTGCGCCCCGGTTGCCCGCCGGGCGCCACGCCGGCGCGAACTGGCGGCGGGGGCGCCGCCCGGCCCGGGCGTGTATCTGTTCTGGGGCGCTGACGGTCACGTGCTGTACGTCGGCAAGGCGGCCGACCTGCGGGCCCGTGTGCGCTCCTACTTCTCGGGCGCGCCGGAGCGACGGCCGGTGGAGGATGCGCTGGGTGTGTGCGAGCGGATCGAGACCCGGCCGCTGGGCTCCGAGTTCGAGGCGGCGCTGGTCGAGCTGGAGCTGATCCAGCGCCTGCGTCCGGCCGCCAACCGGCGCTCCAAGCAGCCCGAGCGGTCCTGCTATCTGACGCTCACCCTGGACGAGCCCTACCCCCGGCTGCAGGTCACCGCGGCCGCCGTGCCGGGGGCGCTGTCGGCCGGGCCGATCGGCTCCCGGGCGCGGGCACAGGCGGCGGCGGCCGGCGTCCGGGAGGCGTTTGGGCTGCGCGTGTGCCGGCCGCTGCGGCCGGTGGACGACGGCAGCTGCCTGGCAGGTGCGTTGGGCCGCTGCCACGCACCGTGTCGCGGAGGCGCCGACCTGGATCGCTACATGGCGGCCGTCGATGCGGTGCGGCGGTGGCTTCAGGGCGACCGGTTGGTCGACCCCGAGCCGCTGATCGAACGGCGCATGCGCGAGCTGGCTGGTGGCCGCCGGTTCGAGGAGGCGGCGGCGGTGCGCGACCAGCTGGCGGCCGTTCGCCGGGCCACGGCGACGCTGGCCCGGCTGCGCACGGCCGCCTCGCGGGCGGGGGTGGTCATGGCGCCCGATGTCGACGATCGCTTCGTGCAGGCCTTCGCCTGCGCCGGCGGCCGCGTGGTGGCCCGCCGCCGGCTTCCCCGCACGGGCGATGCGGCGCTCGAGGTACAGCCGCTGGTGGCGGCGCTGCGGGCGGCTCTGCCCGCGCGCGCTGGACCACTGCCGGCGGAGCTGGCGGAGCAGGCGCGGATCGTCTCGGCGGCGCTGGTGCGGCCCGGGCTGGCCACCCGGCCGGTCCCCGTCGACCGGTTCACGGTGGCCACGGTGGGCGAGCGCATCGCCGGCCTGCGCTCGGAGATACCCTTGCGCGCATGAACTTCGGCGACCGGCTGGCGGAGGCAGTCGAGCGCAAGGCCAGCACAGTGTGCGTGGGCCTCGACCCGCGCATCGAGATGCTGCCGCCGGCGCTGGTGACCGGGCTGCGTCCGGGCGCGGCCGGTCGGGCGCGGGCGTTCGAGCGGTTCTGCGAGCAGGTGATCGAGGCGGTGGCCGATGAGGCGGTGGCGGTCAAGCCCCAGGTGGCCTTCTTCGAACTCCTGGGCGGATACGGGGTGAGCGCGCTGGAGCGGGTGTGCGCGCACGCCCGGCAGGCCGGGCTGCTGGTGGTGGTCGATGCCAAGCGCGGCGACATCGGATCCACCGCCGAGGCATATGCCCAGGCCTGGCTGGCCGGCCGCGACGGCGAGCCGCCGGTGGGCGATGCGGTCACCGTCAACCCGTACATGGGCGCCGACTCGGTGGCCCCCTTCCTGACCGCCTGCGGGGACGGCGCCGGCGTGCTCGTCGTGGCCTGCACCTCCAACCCGGGCGCCGCCGACCTGCAGCAGCTGCCTCTGGCGGACGGGCGGCCGGTGTGGGAGCGCACGGCCGAACTGATCGCGGAGTGGGGCTCGGGCTGGATCGGCGCCAGCGGCCTGTCGGCGGTCGGCGCGGTGGTCGGCGCGACCCGGCCGGAGGTGGTCGCCCGGGCCCGCGAGCTGATGCCGGCGGCGCCCTTCCTGCTGCCCGGCGTGGGCGCCCAGGGTGGGACGGTGGAGGGGCTGCGGGCCGCCTTCAGCCAGCACCCGGCGGGCGGCCTGGTGTCGGCCTCGCGGTCGGTCATCTACGCCTGGCGCGAGCGCGGGGGAGACTGGCAGCAGTCGGTGCGCGCCGCCGCCGCCGAACTGCGGGCAGCATCCCGGTTCTAGATGTCCGGCCTATGGACGTTGTGAACGCGGCTGATGGGTGGTTGCCCGCCGAGTGAGCTGTGTGGCCGCCGCGTGTTGTAGTGGTCGAGCCAGTATGGCAGGGCGTGGTCGCGGGAGTGGTGGTCGTGGTAGGTGACGCCGTAGGCCGATTCGCGGCTCATGGTCTGGTGGAAGCGCTCGACTTTGCCGTTGGTGCGCGGGGTGTGCGGTCGCGTTTGGAGGTGGCGGATGTCGTGTTTGGCGAGCAGGTCGCGGAGTGACCGGTTGTGGGTGTAGGCCCAGGCGTTGTCGGTCATGATCCGCCGTGGTCGGATGCCCAGCGCCTGCGTACCAGGCCAGGGCGCGGCTGACGAAGCCGGTCACGGTCTCGGCTCGCTGATCGGGGTGCAGTTCGCTGTAGGCCGCGCGCGAGTGGTCGTCGATGATGGTGTGGGCGTACTCGTGGCCCCACGCGGCGCGTTTCTCCGCCGCGGTCTTGTCACGCACTCCGGTCACGGCGTGGCCGGGCCGTAAGAACCGGGCGTAGCGCTTGGTGTCCATGTGCAGCAGATCACCGGGGCATGGCCACTCGTAGCGGCGAGCTGGGTCGCGGCCGGCGCGTGGTGCGCGGGACAGGCCGTGCCGGCGAAGCACCTTCCACACCGTGGAGTGGGGATGACCGACCTGGCCCGCGATCAACCGCGGTCCCCACCCTGTCTGCTGCCTGGCCTGGCAGATCCGCTGCTGCTGGAAAGCCGCCAGCAACCGCGGACTGTGCGTGGGACGACTCGACCGGTCACACAAGCAGGCGAGCGAGCTTCGCTCGGGCTCGCTCGCCTGCCGCCACCGCACCCACCACCGGTGCGCCGTCGCCACCGACACCCCACAACACGCCGCCGCCTCCCGCAACGACGCACCCCGCTCAATCCGCAACACCAACGCCCGCCGCCCAGCAGGTCCGAGCTTCGCATTACCGTGCACTCTCATCCGAGCCTCCCCGGCTGTCTCTTGGCAGACACAGCCAACCGGGAGGCTCGGATGAACCCCTACCCGTTCACAACCTCTGTGGGCACGTCATCTAGAACTCGATTTGCAAGACGAGTTCCGTCAGCGGCGAAGCGGCGCCTGCCGCTCGGGGCGCAGCAGCCACGCTGCGCAGGCGCCGGCCACGGCAGCCGTCAGCAGACCATCCGCAGAGCGGGCCAGCACCGCCACCAGCACGGCACCCATCTCGAGCCCGGCCAGGTCGCTCAACCAGCGCCGGTGGACGACGCCCAGCGCGCAGTCCATCAACGTGATGGCGGCCAGCATGGCCAGCAGCCACACCACGCCGTGGCCCAGCCACCACCCCGCGATCCCCACTTCCAGTGCCGCCGCGATGGTCACCACCGTGCGGCCGCGCGTCTCGAACATGTCTCCAGCCTACGGGTGCTGCCACGTCTGGCAAAGGGCCGATCGCAGGCGGCGGGCCGGCTCACGTATAGAATGCCTCAGGCCGATGTGGTGGGCACCACAATGATCCTCACCGTGACGGTCAACGCAGCTGTCGACAAGACGCTGACGGTCGCGAACCTGCAGCTGGGCCACAGGCACCGGGCCCAGCAGGGCCTGGTCATGGCGGGCGGAAAGGGCATCAACGTCGCCCGCGCGCTCAAACGCCTGGGCGAGCCGGTGGTGGCGACCGGCCTGGTGGGCGGGCGCACCGGCATGCACATCGTCGATTCGCTGTCGTCCGAGGGCATCCTCAACGACTTCGTCAGGATCGCCGCCGAGTCGCGCAACTCGACGGTGGTGGTCGACCCCACCAGCGGCGTGCAGACCGAGATCAACGAGTACGGCCCCGAGGTGTCGGCCGAGGAACTCGAGGTGCTGCAGGAGAAGATCCGCTACCTGGCGGGCGCGGTGTCCATGGCTGTCTTCGCCGGCAGTCTGCCGCGCAAGGTGGACAACGGCTTCTACGCCGAGGTGATGCGCGAGATGCGGCGGCGCAAGGTGCGCACCGTGGTCGACGCCGACGGTGAGCCGCTGCGGCTGGCCCTGGCCGCCGAGCCGGATCTGGTCTCGCCCAACCAGCGCGAGGCCGAGGCGCTGGTCGGCCATGAGTTCCAGACCGACGAGGACTTCCAGTACGGCCTGCACCAGATCGCCGGGATGGGCGCCCACAACGTGCTGATCACGCTGCGCACCGGCTGCTACGCGCTGCTGCGCACGGGCCGAAACCGGGAGCGCATGTTCCGGGCCTGGATCGAGCGCCAGGAGGCGGTGTCGGCGGTCGGCTCCGGCGACGCCCTGCTGGCCGGCTACCTGTCCGGCTGGCAGGCCGAGCGCACCGACGAGGAGAACCTGCGCTGGGCCCTGGCCTGCGGCGCCGCCAACACCCAGCAGGTGGGCGCGGCGGTGTTCGATGTGCGCGATGTGACCCGCTTTGCGAGCATGGTCGAGGTGCAGGAGATCCGACCCCGCACGGCCCGCGCCTCGTGACCCGGGGCGAGTTTCCCAGCAGCCTGTGCCGCCCGACCCCACTGGTAGACTGCGGCGAATCTTGAAAGTTCGTCGCGAAGAGCGAAAGTCCTGCATGGCGGCCCAGGCCGGGATCCCCGACCTGGGCCGTCTGTCGTTTGGGCAGTTGAAGGAGGCGGGTTCGGTTGGAGATTGAGATCGGTCGTGGCAAGAAGGCGCGCCGCGCGTACGGGTTCGACGACATCGCGATCGTGCCCAGCCGGCGCACCCGCGATGCCGAGGATGTGGACATCGCCTGGCGGCTGGGCCCGCATCTGCTGGAACTGCCGCTGCTGGCATCGGCCATGGACGGCGTTGTCTCGCCGGCCACGGCCATCGCCCTGGGCAAGCTGGGCGCGATCGGCGTGCTCAACCTGGAGGGCATCTGGACGCGCTACCCCGACGCCGACGCGCAGCTGGAGCGGATCGCAGGCTTCGAGAAGGCCGAGGCCACGCGCGAGATGCAGAAGATCTACTCGCGGCCGATCGACCCCGACCTGATCGGCCAGCGGATCGCCGAGATCAAGGCCGAGGGCGTGCTGGCGGCCGCCTCGCTGACCCCCCAGCGGGTGCGCGAGTACTGGCAGCTGGCGCTGGACGCCGGCCTGGACATCCTGGTCATCCAGGGCACGGTGGTCTCGGCCGAGCACGTCTCGACGGTGGTCGAGCCGCTCAACCTGAAGGAGTTCATCGCCTCCCTGCCGGTGCCCGTGATCGTGGGCGGCTGCGCCTCCTACCAGGCCGCTCTGCACCTGATGCGCACCGGCGCCGCCGGCGTCTTGGTGGGCGTTGGGCCCGGCGCGGCCTGCACCACCCGCGGCGTCCTGGGCGTGGGCGTGCCGCAGGCCACCGCCATCGCCGATGCCTCCGCCGCCCGCACCCAGCACCTGCTGGAGACCGGCCAGTACGTGAACGTGATCGCCGACGGCGGCATGCGCACCGGCGGCGACATCTCCAAGGCCATCGCCTGCGGAGCCGACGCGGTGATGATCGGCTCGCCCCTGGCCCGGGCCGAGGAGGCGCCCGGTCACGGCTACCACTGGGGCATGGCCACGTTCCACCCCAGCCTGCCCCGGGGCGCCCGTGTGAAGACCGAGCAGGTGGCGCCGCTGGAGCAGATCGTGGTCGGCCCGGCCACCGAGAACGACGGCACCTTGAATCTGATGGGGGCGCTGCGCACCTCCATGGCGACCACCGGCTACGACAGCATCCAGGCCTTCCAGAAGGCCGAGATCATGTTCGCGCCGGCGCTCCAGACCGAGGGCAAGAAGCTCCAGCGCGAGCAGGCCGTCGGGATGAGCAGGTGAGTTTCCCGGAGGCCGAAGCCGGCTCGAGGACCGGGCTGCTGGGGGCCTCCGGTGAGCCACACCGGCCGGTACTGGTGGTCGATTTCGGGGCCCAGTACGCGCAGTTGATCGCCCGCCGCGTGCGCGAGTGCCGGGTGTATTCCGAGATCGTTGCGCACGACGTGCCTGCGGCCGAGCTGGCGGCCCGGGATCCGATCGGGATCATCCTGTCGGGCGGCCCGGCCTCCATCTACGAGCAGGGGGCGCCGGCGGTCGACCCGGGGCTGTTCGAGCTGGGCGTGCCGGTGCTCGGCATCTGTTACGGCATGCAGGCGATGGCTGCTGCCCTGGGCGGCCAGGTTGCGAATACCGGCGCCGGCGAGTTCGGGAAGACCCAGGTCAGGCTGTCCGAGTCGAGCCTGCTGTTTGGCGACCTGCCGGTGGAGCAGACCGCCTGGATGAGCCATCGCGACTCGGTGGTGCAGGCGCCGGCCGGCTTTTCGGTCACCGCCACCACCGATATCACCCCGGTGGCGGCCATGGAGGACACGGCCCGCGGTCTGTATGGCGTGCAGTTCCACCCCGAGGTGGCGCACACCCCGCGCGGTACCGACATGCTGGGCAGCTTCGTGCTGGAGGCCTGCCAGGCCCCGCCCACATGGACAGCCCTGCAGTTCATCGAGGAGCAGGTCGAGCGGATCCGCGCCCAGGTGGGCGATGAGCAGGTGATCTGCGCGCTGTCCGGCGGGGTCGACTCGGCGGTGGCGGCGCTGCTCGTGCACCGGGCGGTGGGCGACCAGTTGACGTGCGTCTTTGTCGACCACGGCCTGCTGCGCAAGGGCGAGGCCGAGCAGGTGGTGGACGCCTTCCGCGACCACTTCCATGTGCCGCTGGTGCCGGTGGACGCCAGCGGGCGGTTCCTGACCCGGCTGGCCGGCGTGACCGATCCCGAGACCAAGCGCCGGATAATCGGCGAGGAGTTCATCCGCCTTTTTGAGGACGAGGCCCGCAAGATCGGCGATGTCCGCTATCTGGTGCAGGGCACCCTGTACTCCGACGTGATCGAGTCCGGCAGCCGCACGGCGGCCAAGATCAAGAGCCACCACAACGTGGGCGGGCTGCCCGATGACATGGACTTCGACCTGGTGGAGCCGCTGCGGCTGATCTTCAAGGACGAGGTGCGGCGGGTGGGTGAGGAGCTGGGCCTGCCCGAGCGGATGGTGCGCAGGCAGCCGTTCCCCGGCCCGGGCCTGGCCATCCGCATCATCGGTGAGGTGACCAGCGAGCGGCTGGAGATCCTGCGCGAGGCCGACGCGGTGCTGCTGGAGGAGGTGCGTCGGGCCGGGCTGTACGAAGAGCTGTGGCAGTCGTTTGCGATCCTGCCAGCCATCCGCTCAGTTGGCGTGCAGGGTGACTCGCGAACCTACGCCTACCCGATCGTGATCCGGGCGGTGTCCTCGGAGGACGCCATGACCGCCGATTGGGCGCGGCTCCCATATGACCTCCTGGAGCGGATCTCGAGCCGCATCATCAACGAGATCGCCGGCGTCAACCGGGTCACCCTCGACATCTCGTCGAAGCCGCCCGCCACGATCGAGTGGGAGTAGCTAGCTCAGCTTGACCAGCTTCGGCGGCGAGGCCGCCGAAAGCCAGTTGGTGCCGCCGGCGAAGAACCAGCGCAGCTGGAACGTGAGCGGCTTGGTGTTCTTCAGGCGAATGGCGTACGCGCCCTTCTTGCCCACCACCACGCCGGCGATGCTCGTCCACGCGCCACTGCCGATCCGGAACTGCGCGATCACGTGGGCGCCGTGCATGTTGGGCGAGGACTGCCCGTGGAAGGTGAAGAAGACGTTGTGCTTGCCGTTGTAGTGCCCACCGGAGAACGGCAGCGCGACCACCGAGGTCAGGTGCGGGAAGATCTTGACGTGCAGGGTGGGGCTGACGGCCGGGTCGTTGGTGTCCGACCCGATGAAGGCCGCGTGCCAGGCCGAGTTGCGGACGATCGCCTTGGCCAGCGTGATCGACCACACACCTGAGGAGTTGGTCTCGTCGAAGAAGGTGCCGAAGCTGGTCATCAGGTACACCGGTGCGTTGGCGATCGGCGTCGAGCCGCCGTGGGTATCGGTGAGCACGCCGTGGAAGGTGAGCGCGGTGCCGTAGCTGACGGACTTGTTGTCGGTCGGGCCAAGCGCCGTCAGCGAGGTCGAGTCGGGGTTGGGTGGGGAGGGCGAGGCCGCCGCAAGCGCCACCGCGAAGTTGTTGGCGTCCACCGAGCCGAGGCCGGTGGCCAGGTCGTAGCCGGGACCGGCCTGGTAGGAGCTGCCGCCGAAGATGTTGTTCGAGCCGACGGTGATGTCGTGGAACACGCTCGTGCCCGCATTGGCGTACAGGAACGGGCTGGCGAAGCCCAGCCTGGAGCCGGAGTGGCCGAGCGAGTACTCGTTGGCGTCGGCCGTGATGCCCGCCATCAGCGGCGCGGCGCCGGAGGTGCCGCCAATCACATACCAGCCGGTGGCGCCGCCGCACTTGATGGTGCCGGCGGTGCAGTAGACGATGTAGCCGGTGTCGGGATTGGCGTCCAGGGCGACGTCCGGGGTCTGCCTGCACTGTCCGGTCGGGTACCCGCACTTGTTGCCGCCGCCGGAGATGGTGATGGTCTTTCCGATCTGCCACTGCGGCTTGGGCCACCAGAAGGAGGTGCCGCCGCCGCCGAACTTCCACGCGTTCTCGTGGTAGGAGGGCGACGTGGTCAGCTTGGTGCCGCCGACCGAGGTGGCGAAGGGCTGCGACGACGGGTCGTCGGTGAAGAGCGAGTTTGAGCCGGTGACGCGCTTGCAGCCGGACGAGCCGTCATCGCCGGAGGCCACATACAGCGTCAGCCCGGCGGCCGCCGCCAGCTCCAGAGACGTGTTCTCGTTGGCCACCAGCGAGGGCGGCAGCACCGGCTCGCACAGGCCCCACGAGTCGGACGCGACGGTCACGTTGTCGGACACCATCTGGTCGATGATGTCGGAGGTCAGCGACACGTCGTTGGGCGCCATGTACACGCGCACGTGGGCGTCGGGCGCCGCGGCCTGGGCGGCCTCGATGTCCAGTTCGACCTCGCCGGCGCCGGACTCGTCGGTGGTGCCGGAGTCCACGTTCACGTTCACCGGGTTGGGCGCCGTGATGGCCGGCGAAGCACTGCCGGAACGTGCTGGTCGATGGTCCGCCGACTTGTAGTTGGAGAACTCGACCAGCCCGATCGTCTCGCCGCTGCCGTCGTTGCCACCGTTGATGAGGACGTCGTGGTTGTAGCCGGTGGCCGAGGCCAGGTCGGCGGGCAGCATGGCGGAGGGGAAGAACGACTTGGTGTTGAGCGCGCCCGAGCAGGTGGCGGTGACCGTGTTCGGCACCGTGGGCGAGCTGTCCTGGGGCAGCAGCCGCAGCCCGGTGTCCAGTCCGCCGACCGCCTGCACGGCCGGCGCCAGGGCGCGCGGCAACTTGGTTGGCCCTGTCGGCGCCTGGAACACCCGCCCGTTGGCACCTCGGTACAGCCCCAGGCTGACGCCGAATGCGTGCTCGTTGGCGGCCGCGGTGCCGCTGGTCTCGATGGCCAGCAGGTGGCGCGAGGTGACCGTCAGGCCCTGCGAGCGCAGGTAGCTCTCGACCGCAGCGATCGTGCTCGCCGATCGGCATGAACAGCCGCTCGAGCACGCTTCGCGGATACGGCCTGCGGGCACTGGTGCGCATGGCCACCTGGTGCAGCAGCCAGGAGTTCTGCGGGCGCAGGTAGACAACCGTGGACAGCCGCTGGCCGGCAGCCACATGGCCGATCAACTGCGCGGTCCGCAGCTGCGGCAAGACCGTTCCCGGCAGGGCGGACATGGCCGGCGCCGAGTGCTTGGCTGGCGCGGCAGCGTGCTGAGCCCGCGGCGCAGCCGCAGCCGCCTGTGTCGCTAGCAGGACGGCGATTGCCGCCGCCGCCGTGGTTCCCCTGATCCTGCCCATGCGTCGGCCGGCACTATAACCCGTGAGCCGGTCGGCGCAAACCCCCGGCTGCGGGATCGTGAGTTAGCTTCTTGCGCTGGCCGCGATGAAGAACCTGTAACGCGCGGTATGCGGGTCGCGGTTGCCGCCGGAGTCGACGGCGTAGGCCTGGATCGTGTGCCAACGGCCCTTCGCCATGTCGATGAACGTGGTCGCGTAGCCGGGCGCCCAGTGCCATGCGCCGCCGTCCATGCGGTAGCGGAAACGCAGCGCGCCGGCGTGGTCGAGATCCGCGTCCTTGGCGGCGAAGCCGATCCCGAAGGTGGCCCACGCGCTGGGGTTGTGCGGCTTCGAGACGAAGTGCGTATCGATCGGCGGGATACGGTTTGCGGCCCACTCCAACGACCGGGCAAGCAGCATGCCGCCTGGGCTGACCGAGGGGTCGAAGCCGCCGCCCGCGACGGCCGACGACCACGGCCGGTAGCCCAGGTCGACCAGCCGGGTGGCGTTCACCTGGCGGATGGTGAGCAGCGTCTCGGCCCAGCTGTGGAAGAACCCGGAGCCGGCCTTGCGCAGGGTGGCCAGCACCTGGCTGCCGATCAGGTAGTGCGGGAACACCTCGCCCGACCCCGGGCCGATGACCTGGAAAGTCTTCAGCACGCCGTTGGTGATGAACTGGTGCTGCACCGATGTCCCCAGCAGAGTGCCGCCGTGGATGCGGTCGGGCGTGATCTGGGCGTCATCGCCGTACACGTCCCACTGGTTGTCCCAGGCGGTGCCCTCGCCCAGGGCCGAGTTGTAGGGCCACACATCGGTCTCCACCCAGTGCGTCTGGCCGGCGGTGACCACACCGTGGCCGCGGCCTGCGAACCAGGCCAGCGCCCGGCCCAGCCATCCGGGCTGGGCGAAGCTGACGTCGCCGCCCACCACCAGCGCCACCTGCTTGCCGTTCAGGTCGGCCTCCAGGCCGGCCACCGTCGGCGAGCTCTGCGACACGTCGATCACGTGGGATGCCGTCGGCACGGCCACCAGGTTGGCGGCGTCCAACCGGTGCAGCATGTCGCGCACGGCCGCCGGGTCCATCGCCGTCAGGTACTCGACGCTGATCTTGGGGTGGGCCGGCGGCGGCAGCGTCGTCCAGGTTGAGATGACCTCGTCGACGTCGGTGTTCGAGTCCTGGAAGCTGGCGTCGATCTGGTAGTGCGCGGCCGAGGCCAGAGACGCCAGGTCGACCGTGGCTGTCGAGTCGGTGAAGCCCGTGGTGACGGCGACGGGCGTGTTGGCGGGAGTGCGCACGACCGTGGCCGCGAACGATGTCAGCGGCGATCCGCCGGTGCAGGCATAAGTGATCTGCGGCTGGTAGCGCAGCTTGGTGATGGTCGGCGTGCACACCAGGGACCCCGCGGATGCAGGGGCCGAGCCGGCGGCGAGGCAGGCAAGCAGAACGAGGCACGCGAGCAGGGACCTGTAGCGCATGTCACGTGCTTATCGACAATCGCGGCAACGCTCCGCACCACCCGACAGTGTGATGCGCCCAAACCGGGGCCCAGGCCCCGGGGTCGCGGCTTAACAATTAGGTGCGGTCAGCCGGCGACGGGCTCAGCGTGGATGCGACCGGCGGCGTCGGCCAGTCGTCCACCGGAGCGGCCGGACTTGACCGCCAGCAGTTCGGCGAACACCGAGAGCGCCGTTTCGGCCGGCGTCATGGCGCCGATATCCAGCCCCATCGGCCCCGAGATGCGGTCGATCTCGGCCTCGCTGAAGCCAGCGTTCAGGAGTCGGCGGCGGCGCGAGGCCTGTGCGCGGCGGCTGCCCAGCGCGCCGATGTAGGGCGCCGGGGAGCGCAGCGCCGGGCCCAGCGCGGGCTCATCGAAGCGGGCGTCGTGGGTCAGCACGACCACGTAGGTGGCGTCATCGGGCGGGTGCTGATCCCAGGCCATGGCCGGCCAGCCGACCACGATCTGGTCGGCGTCGGGCAGCCGCTCGGCGGTGGCGAACTTGGAGCGGGCGTCGGACACGATCGTCTGGAAGCCCAGTTGGCGGGCCAGCTTGCACATCTCCTGGGCGGTGTCCACCGCGCCGAAGATCATCAGCACCGGGGCCGGCGCGTAGTTCTCGACAAACGTCTCGGGTGCCGTGCGGGCCGCGCTCGAGTGCCCCGCGCCTTCCGCATACACCTTGTGCCCGGCGCCGTCACCGGTCAGCGTGGTCGTCACAGACAGCCGCTGGCCGGCGGCCAGCGCCGCCGACACCCGGTCAAGCTCGTCCTGGTCGGCGGGGGCCACGAACACCTCGATCTCGCCGCCGCAGGGCAGCCCGACGTCGAACGCGTCGTCGTCGGAAATACCGTACGTGAGCAGCTGTGGCTGCCCGCTCTCGATCACCTCGGCGGCGTGCAGGGCGACGTCGGATTCGACGCAGCCGCCGGACACCGATCCCACCATCGCGCCGTCCTCCGAGACGAGCAGCCGCGAGCCCAGAGGGCGCGGAGCCGAGCGCTTGGAATCGACCACCATGGCGACGGCGGCGCGCTCGCCGCGCGCCACCATCTCCCGCAGTTGTTCGAGCACGTCACGCATGGCCAGAACCGTAGCGCACTCGAGTGTGGGCGCTGCGTGGCGCTGGCACCCGGCCTGATACGATTCCGCACCGCCACGCCCCCACGGGCTGCGGGCGCGTGCGCCGAAGTACTCGACCCATGAAGACCTACACCGCCAAACCGCATGAGATCGAGCAGAGCCTGGTACCTGGTGGACGCCGACGGGCCGCACGCTGGGCCGGCTGGCGACGCAGATCGCCGACGTGCTGCGGGGCAAGGGCAAGCCGCAGTACACGCCGCATGTGGACACCGGCGACTTCGTGGTCGTGGTGAACGCCGAGAAGGTCCGCGTGACCGGTAAGAAACTGCGAGCAGAAGATGTACTACCGCCACAGCGGCTACCCCGGCGGACTGCGTGAGCGGACACTCGCCGAGCAGCTGGAGCGGCGGCCGGAGGAGGTGCTGCGCAAGGCGGTGCAGCGGCATGCTGCCCAAGAACAAGCTGGCCGCGGCGCAGCTGCGCAAGCTGAAGGTGTACGCCGGGCCGGCCCATCCGCACGCCGCCCAAGAACCCGCACCCCTGGAGGGAGCGAGCTAGTGGCCAAGACCGACCCCCCCGTGGCCTACCGCGGCACCGGCAAGCGCAAGAACTCGGTCGCCCGGGTGATGCTCGTGCCGGGCGCCGGTCACGGTGACCGTCAACGGCCGCTCGCTGGAGCGAGTACTTCCCCCGCCAGACGCTGCAGTCGATCGCCCTGGCGCCGTCTGCGGGTGAGCGGCACCGAGGCCAGCTTCGACGTGCGCGCCCGGATCGACGGCGGCGGCATCGCCGGCCAGGCCGGTGCGCTCCGCCACGGCATCTCGCGGGCGCTGCTGGAGGCCGACGAGAGCTGCGCCCCGAGCTGAAGAAGGCCGGGCTTCCTGACCCGCGACGCGCGCCAGGTCGAGCGCAAGAAGGCCGGCCTCAAGAAGGCCCGCAAGCGGCCGCAGTTCTCGAAGCGCTAGCGCCTGCTTGCGTCCGTCCGCAAGCTGTTCGGCACCGACGGCGTCCGCGGCGTTGCCGGCGTCGACCTGACCGAGCAGCTGGCCCGCCAGATCGGCGCGCCGCCGCGGCTGTATGCCGCGGAGGCGGGCGCAGGCGAGATCGTGATCGGCCGCGACACCCGCGAGTCGGGCGGAGTGGCTGGAGGCGGCGCTGGTCGAGGGCGTCGTGCGCCGGCGGCGGCCACGCGGCCACCGCTGGGCGTGATCCCGACGCCCGGCGTGGCGGTGCTGGCCCGGCGGATCGGAGCCGCCCTGGGCTGCGTCATCTCGGCCTCGCACAACCCCTTCCAGGACAACGGCATCAAGTTCATCGGCGGCGACGGCCGCAAGCTGGCGGACGCAGCCGAGGCCGAGATCGAGCGCCTGGCCGAGACCGGCGACGGGCCGGGCGGCGGTTCGGCGCGGCGGCTGGACGGGCGCGCTGGCGAGCGCTACATGGACTGGCTGGCCGCCACCTACGGCGGAGGCCGTGCCGGGCGGGCTGCGGCTCGGCGTCGACTGCGCCAACGGCGCCGCCTACGCTGGCCGGCCCGCGCTGCTTCGAGCGGGTGGGCGTGCAGGTGCACGCGATCGGTGACGCGCCGGACGGCCGCAACATCAACGCCGGCGTCGGCTCCACCCACCTCGACGCGGTCGCCGAGCTGGTGCCGCGAGCAGGGCCTGGACGGAGGATTGGCCTTCGACGGCGACGCCGACCGCTGCCTGGCGGTGGACTGCGCGCGGGCGGCCGGTCAACGGCGACGCGATCGATCGCGGCGCTGGCGCATCGACCGCCACCGGCGGCGGAGCGCTGGACGCCGGACGGGTGGTGGTGACCTCGATGACCAACCTGGGCTTCCACCGGCTGATGGCAGAGCACGGGATCGCCGTCGAGGTGACCGACGTGGGCGACCGCTACGTGCTCGAGCGGATGCTCGAGACCGGCGCCACGCTGGGCGGCGAGCAGTCCGGACACGTGATCGACCTCGTCCACCACACCACCGGCGACGGGCTGGCCACCGCGCTGATGCTGCTGGCCGCCCTGGACCGGCTGGGACACCGTTCTGGACGCGTGGCCGAGCTGATCACGCCCTTCCCCCAGCGGCTGGTGGCGGTGCCGGCCGATCGAGCCCTGCTCCGTCGCGCCGACGCGGTCTGGCAGGAGGTGCGCGGCTGAGGCCGAGAACTGGGCGCAGACGGCCGGGTCGTGCTGCGCGCGTCGGGCACCGAGCCGGTGGTGCGGGTGATGGTCGAGGCCGAGGATCCAGCCCGAGTGCCAGCGCATCTGCGACCGGCTCGCCGGCCTCGTCAGCCGAGAGATCGGAGTATAACGGAGTCATGTGCGGAATCGTCGGATACGTGGGAGAGCGGCCGTGCAAGGAGCTGCTGCTGGCCGGTCTGGAGCGGCTCGAGTACCGCGGCTACGACTCGGCCGGCATCTGCCTGCTCAACGGCGACATCGACATCACGCCGCAGGGTGGGCAGGGTGCAGGTGCTGCGCGACGCGGTGGGTACGGCCGCGCACCCGGCCACGACCGGGCTGGCCCACACCCGCTGGGCGACCCATGGCGGCGTCACCGAGTCAAACGCGCACCCGATCGAGGCCTGCGAGGGCTCGGGCGTGACCGTCGTTCACAACGGCATCATCGAGAACTACGTCAGGATCTGCGCCGCGGCTGGCCGAGCCGGGCACGTCTTCCACACCGACACCGACACCGAGGTGATCGCCCACCTGGTCGAGGAGCATCTACGACGGGCGACCTGGTGGAGGCCGTGCGAGGGGCCTACAACCGAGCTGCACGGGCACTTCGCGTTCGCCGTCGCCCACCGCGACCATCCGCACGAGATCGTCGGCGGCCCGCCGCCAGTGCCCGCTGGTGGTCGGCGTGGGCGAGGACGAGATGTTCATGGCCTCGGCCATCCCGGCCTTCCTGCGCGAGACACGCCGCGTGCAGTACGTGCTGGACGACGAGATCGTGGTCGCCCGGCCGCAGGGGGCGACCTTCCTGACCGGCGCCGGCGACGTGCTCGAGCGCGGGGTGGAGGAGGTCGACTGGGACGACGACGCGGCCGAGAAGCAGGGCTACGAGACGTTCATGCTGAAGGAGATCCACGAGCAGCCGGACGCGATCGCCGAGACGATCGGCGAGCGGCTGTACCACGGGCGAGCTGCAGTTGGACGGCCTCAACCTGTCGAGAGCGACCAGATCCGCGGGCTGTCCCGGGTCGTCATCCTGGCCTGCGGCACCGCGTACCACGCCGGCCTGATCGGCCGCTACCTGCTGGAGGAGTGGGCGCGGGTGCCCGTCGGAGTCGGACATCGCCAGCGAGTGGCGCTACCGGCGGCCGGTGATCGACGAGCGCACGCTGGTGATCGCGATCTCGCAGTCGGGCGAGACGATCGACACGCTGGCGGCCATGAAGGAGGCCCGCGCGCGCGGCGCCCACGTGCTGGCGGTGACCAACGTGATGGGCTCGCAGATGACCCGCGAGTGCGACTCGGTGCTGTACACGCGGGCGGGCCTCGAGATCGGGGTCGCGGCCACCAAGACGTTCACCGCCCAGGTCACGCTGATGTACCTGCTGGCGCTGAAGCTGGGGATGATCCGCGACGCCATCGAGCCGGCCCGGGCCGAACTGCTGCTCGACCAGATCAGGTCGCTGCCCGATCTGGCCCAGCAGACGATCGACCGCGGCGACGCCGTGGAGCCGGTTGCCGAGCGGTTCTGGCGCAACGAGTTCTTCCTCTACCTCGGCCGCAACATCGGCCTGCCGATCGCCCTGGAGGGCGCGCTCAAGCTGAAGGAGATCTCCTACATCGCCGACCGACGCCTACGCCGCCGGCGAGATGAAGCACGGGCCGATCGCGCTGCTCGACGAGTCGACGCCGGTGGTCTGCATCGCCACCGACAACCACGTCTACGAGAAGGTGATCTCCAACGTGGAGGAGGTGCGCGCGCGCGGTGCGCACGTGATCGCTGTCGCCACCGACGGCAACGAGTCGATACATCAGGTGGCCGAGCACGTGCTGTGGCTGCCGCGCACCGAGCCCGAGCTGCAGACGGTGCTGGCGATCCTGCCGCTGCAGCAGCTGGCCTACGCGATCGCCCGCCGGCGCGGGCTGGACCTCGACAAGCCGCGCAACCTGGCCAAGACCGTCACCGTCGAGTAGCGGCCGGGCGTGGCCGACGACGCCCGCATCAAGGCCGCGATCGGCGGCGCCGACCGGTGGCTCAATGGTTGGCACGCGCAACCGCGGTTGCGCGACCGGCTGAGCGAGCTGGCCGAGGCAACGGCCCCGAACGAGCGCGGCGACTCGTACGGCGGCGGCGAGCGGATCGAGCGGCTGGAGAGCCGGATCGCCGAGCATGCTCGGCAAGGAGGCGGCGGTGTTCATGCCCAGCGGCACGATGGCGCAGCAGATCGCGCTGCGCATCTGGAGCGAGCGCCGCGGCTCCCGCACCGTCGCCTTCCACCCCACCTGCCATCTCGAGATCCACGAGCAGAAGGGCTACCAACGTCCTGCACGGCTTGCACGCTCGCCTGGTCGGCGACCCCAATGAGCTGATCACGCTCGCCGACCTGGAGCAGATCCGCGAGCCGGTCGCGGCCCTGCTGCTCGAGCTGCCCCAGCGCGAGATCGGCGGACGCCTGCCGGCGTGGGACGACCTGGTCGCGCAGACCTCCTGGGCGCGCGAGCACGGGATCGCCTGCACATGGACGGCGCCCGCCTGTGGCAGGTGGGGCCGTTCTACGAACGCGAGCACGCCGAGATCGCCGGCGCTCTTCGACAGCGTCTACGTCTCGTTCTACAAGGACCTGGGCGCGCTGGCCGGCGCTGCTCTGGCGGGCGACGCCGAGCTCGTCGCCGAGGCGCGGGTGTGGCAGCGCCGGCATGGCGGCAATCTGGTCACCATGCACCCGTTCGTCGTCTCGGCGGAGCTCGCGCTCGACGCGCGGCTCGACCGGATCCCCGGCTTCGTGGAGCATGCCCGGGCCGTGGCCGCTGCGCTGGCCGCGGTGGACGGGGTCGAGATCGTGCCCGATCCGCCCCAGACGCCGATGTTCCACGTGCTCCTGCGCGGCGACCGCGACCGGCTGTGTGACGCGGCGCTCACGATCGCCGAGCGGCGCAAGGTGTTCCTGTTTGGCGAGCTGCGACCGACCGCCTCGCCGTCCCACCACCTCCACGAGGTGACCGTGGGGGACGCCACCCTCGCCCTCGAACCGGACGAGGTGGCGGCGCTGTACGCGGAGATCGTCGCCGCCGGCTGACCTTCGCCGTCACGGCATCGGTAGTTCGCCGCTGCCGCGATCGGCGGTTTACCCGATCTGGTTTGGCGAGGCGACCTCAACTCTGGATGTATCAGCCCGACGCATATGTGCCGGACGAGAAACGAAGGAGGGCACTATGCGCAAGCTTCTCCTGGCCGTGACCCTGCCGCCGGTCGCGCTCGCAGCCGCGTCCGTGTCGCTCGCCGCGACGCCCAACGCAACCGCGCCGCCGCTCAATGTCCGCATCTACGACGCCCAGCCCGGCGGCTTCCATCTCAGCTTCTGGATGTCGCACTCAACGGGCTGGAAGTGGAGCGGCACCGCTGCCGGCGCGAACCGGCCCGGGTGCGCGATTCTGGGCACGTACAACGGTGACGCGGCGCCGGCCCCGGGGCAGGTTTATCACTTCAGCGCCACGGTCAAGCCGACGGCGAGCCCATACAAGGCGTCCATCAGCCTGGGCCACTTCGACAATGGGCCGATCACGATCAACTCGACCTGCACGCTGCGCCGCCTGAACGCGCAGCGGGTGTGGGTGTACAAGACCGTCAAGTCGGCGTGGGACGGAACGTGAGTTACCCGTGGCCGCCTCCGATCGATACGTAACGGCCATGTAACGGCGGGATGACAGTTTGTACGTATTGCGGCTTAGGTGAACCTCCGTACGAGGAAGCCCTGATGCGGCACGCCCTGGCTCAGCCGACGATAGAGGTATCCGGGCGGGTTCTCGACCGGGGCGGCAGGCGAAGGGAGGAATCATGAAACGCAGAACGGCCTTCACAGGCGCCAGGGGACGCGTGAGCAGGGTGACCGCCCTCGCACTGGCGCTGACGGCCGCCGTGCTGTGGGCGCCAGCCATGGCGGCGTCGACGGGCTCGGTGACGGTTCGCATGAGCGTTGGAGCGCACACGCCGCAAGCACACGCCAACAGCTTCGCCGGCAACATGTCGGCCGACGGGCGGCTGAGCATCTTCACGTCACGGGCGGCCAGTCTGGTCAAGAACGACACCAACAGGGCGACCGATGTCTTCGTACGCGACCGCACTCGGAACTCGACGTATCGTGCGAGCCTGACGGCCGGTGACCAGCAGGCCAACGGTGAGAGCTGGGGTGGATACATCTCGGCCAACGGCAGGTATGTCGTCTTCGAGTCGGACTCCACCAACCTGGTGCCCGGCGACACCAACGGCCGCACGGATGTGTTCGTGCGCGACCTGGCCGCGGGTACGACTCACCGCGCCAGCGTCTCCAGCCTCGGCATCCAGGGCAACGGCTCGAGTTCGAACGCCCGCATCTCCCCCGACGGCCGGTTCGTCTTCTTCGTTTCGGAGGCGTCGAACCTGGTGGCCGGGGACACCAACGGGCACCAGGACGCCTTCGTGTGGGACGGCCGCAACGGCACCACCACACGCGTAAGCGTCTCATCGGCGGGTGTGCAGGGCAACGCCACGACCTGGTTTGGCGATATCTCTGCCGGCGGCCAGTTCGTCGCCTTCCTGTCGCGCGCGAGCAACCTGGTTGCGGGCGACACCAACGGGGCGACCGACGTGTTCGTCCGCGATCTGACGACCGGCGCCACCCATCGGGTGAGCGTCTCCACGGCGGGAGCGCAGGCGAACCGCGGCAGCGGAGCGCTGGCGATCTCGGCCAACGGCCGTTTCGTGGTCTTCGTGTCCGCAGCCTCCAACCTGGGCCGCGGTGACCGAAACGGCGTCGCCGACGTGTTCCTCCGCGACCGCGCACGGGGTGCGACCACCCGCGTCGACCTGTCGACGGGCGGGATCCCGGGCAACGGATTCTGCGACACGCCAGTGATCTCTCCGACCGGCCGCTTCGTGGCGTTCGCCTCCGAGGCGACCAACCTGGTGCCGGGCGATACCAACGGCCACCAGGACATCTTCGTCCGCGACCTGCAGGCGAAGACCACCATCCGGGTCAGCGTCTCCACGGCTGGCGTGCAGGCCAACGGGTCCAGCGCCCGGCCGGCGATCACGGCCGGTGGCCGGTGGGTGATGTTCGACTCGCAGGCGACGAACCTGGTGGCGGCCGACACGAACAGCGTGCAGGACGTGTTCGTGCACGGGCCGCGGTTGATCGCCCAGTAGGCCGATCGCAGCGGCGGCGGCCTGTTGGCCGCCGCCGCCGTTTACTGCGGGGCGTGGGGATAGTCGGCGTGGCGGCCCTGGAACGACAGGATGCGCGGATTCTGGATGACGCCGTCGCGGATCTCGATGGCTGGGCGGATGGTGTCGCTGGCCTGCCAGCCGTCTGGCCCTGCCATGACGGCGCCCAAATGCGGGAGCAGCGCCTCGCTGATCTCCCAGGTGGCGGAGTTCCACAGGTACGACGGGCTGTGATCCACCGCGTAGTAGTGCACCCCCGAGCCGACGCTCAATATCGGCTCGGCAAACGACGTCGGCGTGGCCCACTCGAACCCCATGCCCTCGTCGCAGGAGACGTCGATGATCAGGCTGCCGCGCTGCAGAGCTCCGACCTCGTCATTCGTCAGAAACATGACCGGGTCGTCCGTGTCCTGCAGCACGCAGTTGACGATGATGTCGTGGCGGGCCAGGTAGCCGGCCAGCGGGCCCTGCTCGGGCGTGGTCAGAAGCGGCCGGCGGGCCGGATCGGCGTCGTCGCGTTCATAGTGCACCAGCCGGGCCGGTGGCATCGGCGCGCCCACCGCGGCCACCCTGCGGTTGGTGATCACGTCGATCTCGTGCACGCCCAGCGCGAGCAGCGCCGTTACGGCGCCGCGCCCGGTCGCCCCGAAGCTGATCACGGCCGCTCGCGGTCGCAGCCCGTAGTGGCCTGAAGCTCCGCGCAGCTGCAGCGCGTGCAGCACCGAGCAGTAGCCGGCCAGCTCGTTGTTCTTGTGGAACACGTGCAGGCTGAAGTTGCCGTCCCGCGTCCAGTGGTTCATCGCCTCCCAGGCGATCACCGTCAGCCGCTGGTCGATGGCGATCTGGGTCAGCTCGGCGTCCTGCACGCAGTGCGGCCAGCCCCACAGCACCTGGCCTGCGTGCAGGGCCGCCACATCCTCGTGCATCGGCTTGGGCAGCACCACGATGTCGCAGTCGGCGATCAGCTGCTCGCGCGAGCGCAGACCCCCGACCTGGGCCGCGAGTTCGTCATCGCTGAACCCGTGCTGGCGCCCGTAGCCGTGCTCCAGGAACAGCCGGTTTCGCAGCGCTGGGTCGATCCGCGGCAGATGCCGGGGATGGACCGGCAGCCGGCGTTCGCCCGCTTTTCGCGACGTCGCCACGACGCCGACCGTCAACTCGTCCACTGCAGCCTCCTGTCCTGCCCGAGCACGAGTCTACGCCACGGGCGTCGCTCCGCAGTGTCGCCGGCTCCTGTTTCAACCCGGCACCCGCTGGGCACACTGAAGGCGTTCTCGTGCTGTCTGCCGGGATTGGATCCGGTTCCGTAGAAGCCCGAATAGTGGAACAGGGACTTCCCAGATGTGCCGCGTTGCCGATGTGGGCGAGAATTCCGGCCGAATTATCCACTCTTGCACCAGCACGGTGGCGGATCTATCCTGCTGCGACAGTCGCCGCCGAGGCTGGGCAACCTTAGGAGGAGAGACCGATGAGACTTTCAACAGGACGAGGCGTCGTGACGGCGTTCGCCGTCGCGGCACTGGCGGTGGCGGCCGGCTGCGGATCGTCGAGCTCGAACTCGAGCAGTACGACGACCAACAGCACCGCTCCGGTGCCCAACGTCAGCGCCTCGTCATTCAACGTCGATTTCACCGTGATGAAGCAGCTCAAGGGCCTGGCTGCGCGCGGCAAGGGCCTGATCGGGGTGCTGCTTCCCGACACGACATCGTCGGCGCGCTACGTGCAGTACGACGCGCCGTACCTGAAGGACGCGTTCCTGGCCGCTGGCCTGAAGTCGAACCAGTTCAAGATCGACAACGCCCAGGGCAGCGACAGCACCATGCAGCAGCAGGCTGAGGCGGACATCACCGCAGGCGCCTCCGTGCTGCTGATCGACCCCGAGGACACCGGCACCGGCGCGGCCATCGAGAAGAACGCCGAGAAGCAGGGTGTCAAGGTGATCGACTACGACCGCCTGATCTCCGGCGGCCCGGCCGACCGCTACTACGTCAGCTTCAACAACGTCCAGGTCGGCAAGCTGATCGGCCAGGGCGAGGTCAGCTGTATCAATGCCTGGCACGTGTCCAAGCCGAACATCCTGATCATGAACGGCGATCCCACCGACAACAACGCCCTGCTGTTCGCGCAGGGGTACCACAGCGTGCTCGACCCGTTGTTCGCCAACCACACCTACACCAAGGTCGGCGAGCCGGCCGGCACGTGGGATCCGCCGACCGCGGCGACCACCTTCGAGAACCAGTTCACCGCGCACAAGAACATCAACGCTGTGGTGACTCCCAACGACGACAACGCGAATGCGGTCATCTCGATTCTGAAGAAGGACCACATCCCGCCGAACACCTTCCCCACCACCGGCCAGGACGCGGCGACCACCGGCCTGTCGAACATCCTCACCGGCTACCAGTGCGGCACCGTGTACAAGCCGGTCTACGAGGAGGCCCAGGCGGCCGTGGCGCTGGCGCTGTATCTGCGCGCGGGGCTGACGCCGCCGTCCACGCTGGTCAACTCCCAGACCATGGACAAGACGCTGAACAAGGAGATCCCGTCGGTGTACACCGTGCCGAAGTGGGTGACCACCGCCAACATGGAGTCCACGGTCATCAAGGACAAGGCCGTCAGCCCGTCCACACTGTGCACCGGTGCAGTGGCGAGTGCTTGCTCCAAGTACGGCATTCAGTAATCAGACCCATCCCGTTCCGGCCGCCCTCCATTTCGGAGGGCGGCCCGGGCGGGTAGGCTTCCCGGAATGAGCAGCGACACACAGCCGCTGCTTCGTCTCGAGAAGCTGTCCAAGTCGTTCGGTCCCGTGCAGGCGCTGACCGACGTCGACCTGGAATTGCGATGGGCGAGGTGACGGCCCTGCTGGGCGACAACGGGGCGGGCAAGTCGGTGACGATCAAGTGCATCGCCGGCATCCACCCGCCCGACCACGGCAAGATCTACTGGGAAGGCCAGCCGGTGCGCCTGCGCACACCGCGCGAGGCCGCTGCGCTCGGCATCGAGACCGTCTACCAGGATCTGGCGCTGTGCGACAACCTGGACATCGTCCAGAACATGTTCCTGGGCCGGGAACGGCTCAGCCACAGCATGCTTGACGAGCCGTCGATGGAGAAAGCGGCGCAGGAGACCCTGGCCTCGCTGGCGGTCACGACTGTGCGCTCCGTCCGCCAGCCGGTCGCGTCGCTGTCCGGCGGCCAGCGGCAGTCGGTGGCGATCGCCAAGGCCGTACTGTGGAACACCAAGCTTGTGATCATGGACGAGCCGACCGCCGCGCTGGGCGTCGCCCAGACCAAGATGGTGCTCGAACTGGTGCGGCGGCTGGCCGACCGCGGGCATGCGGTGTTGCTGGTCTCGCACAACCTGAACGACGTGTTCGAGGTGGCCGACCGGATGGCCATCCTGTACCTCGGCCGGCTGGTGGCGCTGCGCCCGGCGGCTGAGATGGATCGCCAGATCGCGGTCGACCTGATGACGAGCGGCGAATCCAGCCGCTCGGCGCCGGCCGCCGGCTCCGATGGAAAGGCGGGATGAGCGTGTCCGACGAGCCCACAGGCACCGGCACCGAGATCCCGCCCGACCAGGTGTCCACGGGCGCCGCCCGCCGGTCGGACATGGCGGTGCCGGCCGAGCTGCTGTCGGAATCAACCGGCGAGTATCTGCGCACGGTGCTGGTGCGGATGCGCGGCGGCGAGGCCGGGGTGCTGCCGGTGGTCGCCGGACTGGTGCTGATCTCGATCGTCTTCCAGGGGCTGAACTCGAACTTCCTGACCGCCGGCAACCTGGTCAACCTGCTGGTGCAGGGGGCCGTGTTCTGCCTGCTGGCGCTGGGCGAGGTGTTCGTGCTGATCCTGGGCGAGATCGACCTCTCGATCGGCTTTACGGCTGCGATCGGCGGCGTGGTCGTGGCCGACGCGCTGGCGCCCGGGCATGGCTGGCCGTGGTATGTGGCCATCATCGCCGCCCTGCTGGTGTGCGCGTTCATCGGCCTCGTGCAGGGACTCCTGATCACGCTGCTGGGGCTGCCCTCGTTCGTCGTCACGCTGGGCGGCCTGCTGTTCCTGCAGGGGATGATGCTGCACGTGATTGGGTCAAGAGGCAGCATCCCGATCAACGATTCCACCGTCGTCGGAATCGCCGCCAACGACATCAGCCCGACGGTGGGTTGGATCGTCATGCTGCTCATCGTGGGCACGTTCGGCGCCCTCTTCTGGACGCGCGACGCCAGCCGCAGGGCGGCCGGGCTGGCCGCTCCACCGCCCGGGGTGACGGTGCTCAAGATCGTCGCGGCCCTGGCCGCCGGGGTCGGGCTGGTGCTGCTTTGCAACACCAACCGCGGGCATGTCGTCACGTTCCCGATCCGCGGCGTGCCCTACGTGGTGCTGCTGGTGCTGGCCGTGCTGGCCGCCTGGACGTTCCTGCTCACCCGCACGAAGCTGGGGCGCTACTGGTACGCGGTCGGCGGCAACGCCGAGGCGGCCCGCCGGGCGGGCATCAGCCTGATCTGGGTGCGCACGATGGGATTTGTCATGTGCTCCGTCACGGGCGGCATCGCCGGCATCGTGTACGCGTCGCGGCTGGACTCGATCTCGACCGCCGTGGACGGCGGCAAGCTGGTGCTGTACGCCGTGGCAGCGGCGGTGATCGGCGGCACCAGCCTGTTCGGCGGCCGCGGCAAGGCGCTGCACGCCGTGCTGGGCGGGATCGTGATCGCGGCCATCGACAACGGCATGAGCCTGGTCGGCTACGGCGCCCCGGCGCAGTACATGGTCACCGCTCTGGTGCTGCTGGCCGCTGTGACCATCGACGCGCTGTCGCGCCGCGGCCGCGTCGCCGGCACCTAGCGTCTCCACGACCACCTCGGACCAAACCTGCGGCCCGGGGGACGGAGTCCGCGCCGGGCCGCAGGGGACAGCGTCGTGGATCAGGCCGGAACGGCGGTGCCGCCCGGAGTCGACTCAGGCCGCCACACCTTGAGTCGGATGGCCAGCGGGCCGCCCAGGGCCAGGATCACGAAACCGACGCCGGTCAAGAGCAGCGCCGTGCCGACCACGATGGCGAAGTCGGACAGCTGCTCGGCCATGTAGGCGGAGTTGAGCGCGGTGGTCAGCGCGGTCTCGGTCACCCAGATGTTGCGAGCCGGGTTGTCCTCGGGTTGGCCGTTCACCTTCAGCGCCTTGGTGGCGTCGTTGGTGCCCTTGCCGTCAGCCGTCGCGTAGCGGCCCATCTGGCTGTAGGTCAGTCCGGCGGTCGCCTCCATCGTGTGGATGCGCATGTACTGGGCGAAGCAGTGTGCCTGCGAGCCGTTGTTCACGCTCTGGTTGGCCGCCGTGCACGACGGCAGCTTGATGGTGGCAGGCAGGTGCGCCTGCTTGGCCTCTGCGGCGATCCCCGACGGGGTCATGTCGGGCGTGCCGACGACCGCTTCCTGCTTCAGGCTCGACTGCACGGTCGAGCGTCCACTGATGCCCATGTAGAGGGCAACCACACCGAAGGCCACGAGCACGAATCCGGCCACGATTCCGCCCCACTGCAGTACACGCTGCATTTCCGTTTCTCCTTGTCGCTCACACTGGACGGGGCGAAGTGTCGGTGCGAAGGGGGCGGAGCCGCATTCGGGCGAACGCTGAACTTGCCCTACCGAATTCCGCACCTGCAGCTACCGAAAACCCCCGATCAGGATCCCGATCAAGGGGAGGGGGGACGCCGCCGATAACCGGTGCGTGACCCGTCCCCTGCGAGAACTCGTGCGCATCCGCCGGCATCCCCTCGGACCCCGCGTCTACCTCGCGGGCCGGCGCGTGCACGAGTGCACCGCGGGCGCCATTGCAACCCTGGTGTTGGCGCTGGCGATGCTCACGAACCACGCCCACCACCGCCATATCGGCGCCGCGGTTGGGGTGGTGGCGATCTGGATGATGGCCAAGGACTGGCCGGACTTCTTCGCCTCCCGGCGCGATACCTACGCCTGGCGGGTGGGCCCGCACCGGCGCGGCGACGTGATCCCGTGCCCGGTCGAGCCGAGCGCGGGCGACTGAACTACGCGGCGGCCAGGGCCTGGCAGGCCAGCCGCACGTTGCGCGCGTGCGACTCGCTGTCGAACGGCCCGCCGCCGCGGTCGGGCACCGCGATCCGCTCGGCGTGCTCTGGGTCGCAGCCTGCCTCGGCGTAGGCCAGCACAGCCTCGATGTAATCCAGGTCCTGGTCGGCGATGCGAAGCGCCCGCTCCGAGGTATGGGGTGGACCGTGCCCGACCACGACGTGCGCCGGCCGCTCGCGCTCGATCACCCCGATCAGGGTCTGCAGCGTGTTCCGGTAGTCGGCCACCGACGCGTACGCAGCTGGGATCTCCAGCTCGGACAGGTAGTCCCCGGCCACCAGCAGCCCCTCTTCGGGAAACGAGGTCAGGAGACCGTCGTCGGTGTGCCCGCGGCCGGCGCGGAACAGTGCATGCCACGGCCCAAGGGTGGCTTCCGACGGCGCCTCGACCGCGTGGTCGACCCGCAGCAGACCGAGGTCGCCGAAGGCCACGTAGGCCCCCCGGGCCTCCTGCTCGACGCTCTCCCGAGCAGCCCCCGATGCGATCCTCGAGGAGGCCGCGGTGCTGGCGATGACGCGTGCGTCCGGCAGTGCCGGCACGCCCAGCACGTGATCCCAGTCGGCGTGCGTGAGCAGGATGCGGCCGACCGGGTCGGAATGGGCCGAAACCACCTCCTCGATCTCCCATGGCGAGATGCCGGGATCGACCAGCAGCCGCTGGCCGTCTCGCCGCAGTTCGAGCGTCGTGGTCTGGTAGAGGGTGCTCGGCCACCAGATCACGTGCTCGGTGAGCGGCGTCGCCCGGGGCATGCGACAAGCATAGTATGCGCCTGGATGCGCGTGGGGATCGACGTCATCGAGATCGACCGGGTGGCCGCCGCCCTGCGCAGACACGCACGGTTCATCGACCGCGTGTTCACCGATGCGGAGCGGGAGTACTGCCTGTCGCGGCCGTCGCCGGCCCAGCATTTCGCGGCCCGTTTCGCCGGCAAGGAGGCGGTCGGCAAGGCGATCGGGTTCGGCGTGCCCTTCACCTGGCGGGAGATCGAGATCAGCGGCCGGCCCAAGCCGTCGGTGTCGCTGTCGGGCCGCACTGAGGCCTGGGCCAAACGGGTCAAGGCGGGCGCCATCGACCTGTCGATGACCCACTCGAAAAGGACTGGCCGCGGCCGTCGCCATCGTGCACGACGCGGCCGAGTGATGGAGCTTCGACACTGTCTGACCGCGGCCGAAATGCGGCAGCTGGAGACCCGCGCGATCGACCAGCTGGGCATCGCCGGGGTGGTGTTGATGGAGCGCGCAGGCCTCGCAGCAGCGGCCGAGATCCAGCGCCGGTACCCGGGTGCGGACGGCGTCACCGTGCTGTGCGGGGCCGGCAACAACGGAGGAGACGGGTTCGTGGTGGCCCGACACCTGCACGCCTCCGGCGCGGCGGCTGAGGTGTTCTTGACCGGATCTTCCGGCCGGCTGGCCGGCGACGCCCGGGTCAACTTCGAGATCGCCCAGCGGCTCGGCGTGCCCATCCACGAGCGGGTTGCGCCGGCCCGCCTGCGGCGCGGTGTACGGCGGGCCGACGTGGTGGTGGATGCGCTCTTGGGCACCGGCTTCTCGGGCCGTCCGCGGCCCGGTGCGGCAGCGCTGATCGAGGCTGTGGCCGGCGCCTCGTCCGGGCCGGTGGTGGCGCTGGATGTGCCCTCTGGGGTCGATTCCTCGACCGGCGCCGTGGAGGGCGCCGCGGTCACCGCCGACCTGACCGTCACCTTCCATGCCCCCAAGGTGGGTCTGGTGGTGGCGCCCGGCCGGTTCCATGCCGGCGGCGTCGCGGTGGCCGACATCGGCATCCCGCCCCAGATCGCCGAGCCGTCCGGGCTGGGCCTGGCCACACCCGACCTGCTCGACCTGGTGCCGCTCAAGACCGCCAGCGACAGCAAGTACTCGAGCGGCTCGGTGCTGGTGGTGGGCGGATCGCTGGGGATGGCCGGAGCGGCCGCCATGGCCGGCCTCGCAGCGCTGCGGGCCGGGGCCGGCATCGTGTGGGTGGCGGCGCCCGAGGAGGCGACGGCGGCCATCGCCGGCCATCGGCCGGAGCTGATCGTGCGCCCGCTGCCGGACGGGCTGGAACTGGCCGAGCGGGCCGGTGCGGTGGCCATTGGCCCCGGCCTCGGCCGGGAGCCGGAGGCGCTTGAGCTGGCCCGCCGGCTGGCGGTCGAGCACGCCGGCCCGGTGGTGGTGGATGCGGACGGCCTGCACGCCTTTGCCGGCGAGCTGCCGAGGCTGGCCCGGCGCCGGCTGCCCGCCGTGCTCACGCCGCACGAGGGCGAGATGGCGGTGCTGCTGGGGCGGGATGCGGGCTGGGTGCGGGCCAACCGGCTGGAGGCCGTGCGCGAGGCCGCTGCCGCAGGCCGGGCGGTCGTGCTGCTGAAGGGCGCGGACACGCTGGTCAGCGACCCCGCCGGCGCCGTCGCCGTCGTCGAGGTGGACACACCTGGGCTGGCCACGGCCGGCTCCGGCGACGTGCTCACGGGGGCGATCGCGGCGCTCTTGGCGAAGCAGATCGCGGGCTTCGATGCGGCTGTGCTGGGGGCGCTTGCCCACGCCGCCGCTGGGGCCGCCGCGGCCGAGGCGCGAGGGCCCGCCGGTATCATCGCCGGTGACGTGATCGACGCCCTGCCCAGCGTATTTCGACGGTGATCCGCCAGCGCCTGGCCCGTGCCACCGTGACGGTGGACCTGTCGGCCGTGGCCGAGAACGTGGCCCGGCTGCGCAGCGTGGCCGCGCCGGCACAGGTGTGGGCCGTGGTCAAGGCAGACGCCTACGGGCACGGGGCGGCCCAGGTCGGCGGGGCGGCGCTGGCGGCCGGGGCAGGCAAGCTGTGCGTGGCCACCTGGGAGGAGGCTCGGGCGCTGCGCCGCGACATCCCGGATGCCCCGGTGCTGATCATGGGGCCGCTGGTACCGGGCGAGGAGGAGGAGGTCGAAGGGGTGGAGGTGGCCGTCACCTCGGTGCACGGTTACGGCCGCCTGCGAGCCGCGGCCCGGGCTCCGTTGGACGTGCATGTCAAGGTGGACACCGGCATGGGCCGGTGGGGCATGACCGCAGAGGACGCCCTGCGCGTCGGCGAGGACCTGGCGGCCGGCGGCACGCTGCGCCTGGCCGGGCTGATGAGCCACTTCGCCTCGGCCGATTCGCACGGCGTGCCCTACCAGTCCGACGCCGCCTTCACCGAGGAGCAGATGGAGCGCTTCCGCGAGCTGGCGGTGCGATTTCCGGCCTGCCCGCGGCACATCTCAAACTCCGCCGCCGCGCTGCGCGTGGCCGGCGCCCGCTGGGACGCCGTACGGTGCGGGATCGCGGTGCTGGGACTGTCGCCATTCGCCACCTCGCCGGCCGACGACGGGCTGCGCCCGGCGCTCTCCTTCACCAGCCACGTGGCCGACGTCAAACTGCTGCAGGCGGGTCAGAGCGCGGGCTACGGCCGCCGCTTCATCGCGGCCGAGCCGACATGGGTGGGCCACGTCCCCACCGGCTACGCCGACGGCGTGCCGCGGCTGCTGTCGGGCCGAGGGGAGGTGCTGGTGCGCGGCCGCCGGCGGCTGGTGGCGGCCACCATCAGCATGGACCAGCTGACCTTCGTGATCGGCCCCAAGTGTGATGTCGAGGTGGGCGACACCGTGACGCTGCTGGGAGTCGACGGGGACGAGGCGGTCACGGCCGAGCAGTGGGCGGCCTGGGCGCAGACGATCAACTATGAGATCGCGACCGGCCTGGAGCCGCGGCCGTGGCGGGTGGAGCATGCCTTCACCGGAGCTTGAACGGATCCGGGCCGCCGCGCCGGTCGAGGACGCCTGGCTGGTCGGCGGCAGCGTGCGCGACCTGCTGCTGGGCCGGCCGGTGACCGACGTCGACCTTGTGGTGCCCGGCGATCCGGCCGCGGCCGCCCGCCGGCTGGCCAAGGAGGGCGGCGGCTCGCCCTTCCCGCTGTCCGAGCGGCACGGCGCCTGGCGGGTGGTGCGCGACGGATGGACGGTCGATGTTGCGGCCTGCCGGGGAGGCTCGATCGAAGCCGACCTCGGCCAGCGCGACTTCACCGTCAATGCGATCGCCCTGGCGCTGGCCGGCGGGGAGCCGATCGACCCCAGCGGTGGGCTGGCCGACCTGGAGTCGCGCAGCCTGCGGGTCGTCTCCGACTCGGTCTTCGACGACGACCCGCTGCGGCTGCTGCGGTTGGCCCGGATCGCCCGCGAGCTGGGGTTTGAGATCGACCAGCATGCGCTCGACCTGGCTCGGGCCCGCTCGCAGCTGGCCGACCGGCCCAGTGGGGAGCGGATCTACATGGAGGTGCGCCGGCTGGTCGGACTGGACGACCCGGCCGCCGGCGTCCGCCTGCTCGACCGGATGGGCGTGCTGGAGGTCGTGCTGCCCGAGATCGGCCCCACCCGCGGGGTGGAGCAGAGCCCGTTTCACCACCTGGACGTGTACGAGCACACGCTGCAGGTGCTGGACACGGCAGCCGACATCGCCGGGCATCCCGAGCACTACCTGCCGCGGCAGGCCGGCGCTGTTGCCGAGGAACTGGCCCGGCCAGTCGGCGACGACCTGGAGGTGGCCGGCGTGCTGCGGCTGGCGGCGCTCTTCCACGACATCCGAAAGCCGCAGACCCGAGCCGTATCGGGGGACGGGCGGATCAGCTTCATGGGCCACGACGCCGAGGGGCGCCGACGCCGCCGGCCGGGTGCTGCGGCGGTGGCAGGCCGCCGGCTCGGTGGTGGGCTGCTGCTCAGCTGCTGGTCGGCGAGCACCTGCGGCTGGGCTTCATGATCCGCCAGCGGCCGCTCGACCGGCGGGCCGCCCATCGCTATCTGCGCGCCACCGCTCCCTACCCGCTGGCCTCGATCGTGCTGTCGCTGGCCGACCGGCTGGCCACCCGCGGCCTGTGGGCCCGCCAGCGCCACCACCGGCGGCACGCGGAGACGGCCGCCGACCTGGCCGGGATGCTGGTCGAGCTGGCCCGACACCCGGCGCCGCCGCTGCTGCGCGGCGACGAGGTGGCCGCCGTGACGGGCGCGCAGGGGGCGCGCATCGGCGAGCTGGTGGAGGCGCTGGCCGAGGAGCAGGCGGCCGGGACGGTGACCACCCGCGAGCAGGCCGAGGTCTTCCTGGCCGGTGTCGCGGAGCAGGTGGACCGTGTCGGGTAGCCGCTTCGACCGCACGGCCGACAGCTACGCCGAGGCCGCCCGCCGGCGCAACTGGGACAACCTGGTGGCCTGGTGCGAGCCGCAGCCCGGCGATCAGGTGCTGGACGTGGCCGGCGGCACCGGGGCGCTGGCGGAGGCGCTGGCCGGCCGGGTGGCCGAGGTCACGGTGAGCGACATCTCCGAGCCGATGCTGGCACACGTGGCCGCGCCCGCCAAGGCGGTGGTGGCCCGGGCCGAGCAGCTGCCCTTCCCCGATGACAGCTTCGACCTGGTGGCCTGCGTGCGGGCGCTGCACCATGTGGACAGCCCGACCCGCGCGCTGGACGAGATGGCCCGCGTGGTGCGGCCCGGCGGCCGGATCGTGATCGAGGACTTCCTGGCCGACCCGGATCCCGACCGGGCCCGGCGCTGGGAGGAGATCGAGCGCCTGCGCGACACCGGACACCGGCGGTTGGTGGCCGCCGGCGAGGTGCGCTCGCGGCTGCTGGCCAAGGGCCTGGCGGTGGACGCCGAGGAGCAGTGGGTGGAGGATCGCACGGTCGCCTCCTGGCTGGGCTTGGCGGCCTGCGAGGGCGAGGCCGCCAAGCGCGTGCGCGAACTGGTCGGCGGGCCGGAGTTTCAGATCCGGGTGGGTCGGGCTCGCTTCCGGCGTTCGCCGGAGCTCAGCGACTCGTAGCCTGCGGCCGGCGGCGGCGGCTCAGGCGGCCCGTACCACCCGCTGCTCCTCGACCTGGTGCAGCAGCTGGGCCAGCTTGCACTCGAGGTCGTGGGGCGAGCGGGAGGGGTACGCCGTCTCGCCACTGCCCGCTGGCCTCGGCCAGCCGGATGCAGTACATGAGGGTCTGGATGTCGCGCTTATCGAGCATCGTCGGGTGTCGCCATCGACCTTCTGCGGCAGCACCGGATCCCCTGCTTGGGGTATGTCCGCTGGCCGTCCTGCAAGCGCATCCCTCCTCCGAACGTCGGGGTATAGTGCGCCCGCCATGCTGAAGGTACTCGCCGCCGCCCTGCTTGGGACGATCGCCGGGATCGTCGTCATGGTGATGGTGATCGTGCTGGCCGGCACCCACACCAAGAACACCAGCTCGGTCGGCGAGGGCACGCTGCCGATCACCACCGCCACCGTCAGCGGCTCCTCCACCGGCGGCTCCACCTCCACCGGCGGCTCCACCTCCACCGGCGGCTCGACCTCCGGCAACGCGGCCAACGGCAAGACCATCTTCACCGGCACCGGCACCTGCTCGACCTGCCACACCTTCACCGCCGCCGGCGCCACCGGCACCATCGGCCCCAACCTGGACAACCTGTCGGCCGACGCCCAGAAGGCCCACATGTCGCTGACCGACTTCATCCACGAGTCGATCGTGAAACCCGGCGCCTTCATCGCCCCGGGCTTCCAGCCCAACATCATGCCGCCCGACTTCGCCCAGAAGCTGAGCGCGTCGGACATCAACGATCTGGTCGCGTTCCTGTCGCAGAACCAGACGCCGTAGTCCGATGAGCGTGTCGCAGCGCGTGACGACCGGCGCCCAGGCGCTGGTGGCTGCGCTCGAGGCGCACGGGGTCGAGGTGGTGTTCGGCATCCCCGGCCAGCACGCGCTGACCGCTGTGGGACGCGCTGGCGGACTCCTCGATCCGACCGGTGGTCGTCCGCCACGAGCAGGCGGCGGCCTTCGCCGCCGTCGGCTACGCCCGCACCACCGACCGGGTGGGCGTGTGCATCACCAGCACCGGGCCCGGCGCGTTCAACGCCTTCGCCGGCATGGGCGAGGCCGACGCCTCGTCCATCCGCCGTGCTGCACGTCACCACCCAGGTGCCCAGCGACGCCGGCGAGCGAGGCTGGATGCACGAGACCGTCCGGCCAGTCGGCGGCCTTCGCCGCGGTCACCCGCCACCACGCCGAGCCGCGCTCGCCGGCCGCGCTGGCGGCGGCTGTCGACGAGGCGCTGACGGCCATCACGCTGCGTCCCGGGCCGGCCATGATCGAGGCCTACGACCGATGTGCTGGAGGCCCCCGCCGATGGGGTCGAGGTGCGGGTGACGGCGGTCAGCCCGCCGGCGCCGGATCCGGCGGCGGTGGCCAGGGTGGCGGCGCTGCTGGCCGATGCCCGGGCGCCCCTGATCCTGGCCGGCGGCGGCGCGCAGGCCGCCGCCGCGCGGGTGGTCGAACTGGCCGAGGCGCTGGACGCCCCGGTCGTCACCAGCTTCAACGGCAAGGGCGTGATGCGGCTCCGGCCATCCGCTGCACGCCGGCTCGTCGTGCGAGGAGCCGGCCGTGCAGGCGCTGATCGCGAAACGCCGACGTGTGCATCGCGCTGGGCACCCGCTTCTCCGAGGAGTGCACGTGCCACTGGGCGGTGCCCTTCCCGGCGGCGCTGGTGCAGGTCGACCTCGACGCCGCCCGGCTCGGCGCGCAACTACCCGCTGCGGGAGGGGCTGGTGTCGGACGTCGGGCTGTTCTGCGATGCGCTGCTGGCGGCCGGGCCGCAGGCCGGCAGCCGCGACGGCGACGGCCGACGCCCGAGCGGCCCTGGCCGGGCGCGCCTCCGACGTGGCCACGCAGGGCTTCGAGCTGGAGCGCGGCCCTGCTGCGGCCACTCGACAGCGGCGCTGCCCGACTCGGCGGTCGTGATCTCGGACATGACCATCCTCGGCTACTGGGCGCGTGCTCTACCTGGACGCCCGGCGGCCGCGGCGGGTTCGTCTACCCGATGAGCGGGGCGCTCGGCTCGGGCATGCCCTCGGCGCTGGGCGCGGTGGCCGCCAACCCGGGCGATCCGGTGCTGGTGGTGTGCGGCGACGGCGGCTTCCTGATGGGCGGCCACGAACTGGTGACGGCCCAGCAGAACGGCCTGCACTTCGTCGACGCTGCTTGGTGAACGACAGCGCCTACGGGGTGCTCAAGGGCTACCAGATGCGAGCCACGGGCGCACCACCGGAGTCGAGCTGCGAGTCGCCCGACTTCGGGCTTCTGGCCGCAGGGCTACGGCGTCGGTTTCCGGCGTATCAGCGCGGCTGACGAGCTGGCGGGGGCGCTCGAGTGGGCGCTCTCGGAGCTGCCCAGGCGGTGTGCCGTGATCGAGTTGGCGGCCGAGCTGGCCGCGCCCGGCCAGGCCGTCTAGGCCGTTTAGCCGACCCGCGCGGGCGACTCCGACCAGCGCTCGAAGGCGCGCCCGAACGCGCCCAGCAAGGCGGCGTGCAGATCCTCGTCCGAGGCCTGGCGGAGCCGTCTGGCCCACATCCGGCGGGCCTCGGCGCGATCCGTCATGGCGGCGTCTTCAAGCCGTTCGGCCTCCAGCCGGCCGGCGATGGCCCGGGCCTCGATCCCAGACCGGATGCGGGCTGCCTCGGCCGGCCGGGCCTCCAGCCGGCGCAGGTCGATCAGGCACGGCGGGCAGGGGCGGACGACCACCCCGGCCTCCACCGGGCCTGCACACAGGCCGCACACCGGGCACGTATAGGCGGCCAACTGGGTGCGCTCGGCGCGGGCGGCGCCGGCTCCGGCCAGCAGCACCCACACCTGGCCGCCGCGGGCGTCGCGTTCGGTGCCGGTGACCACCTGGGCGTCGCCGTCGTATGGCCACACCCGCACACGGTCGCCGCGGCGCAGCCCGGTGTGCCGGCACACCGGTGCCGGCTCGGGCTCGGGCTCGCGCTCCGGCCACGGCTCGGGGTCGTCGAAGCGCAGCACCCGCTGGCCGCGCGCGTCCGGCCACTCGCGGCCGGACTCGATCCACTCCGCGACCACCGCCCGGGCCTCGGTGATGGCGCGTGTCATCACGGTGGCGGCGTTGGTACGGGCGCTGGACTCGATGTGGCGGTCGGGATGGGCCTGCCGGATGCGGGCCCGGAAGGCGGCCGCCAGCTGGGGCTGGGTGACCGGCGGCCGCAGCCCCAGCAGCCACAACGCGCGGGCACACTGGCTGCCGGATGGGGAGCGTGATCGCACGCTTCCAGGGTAGCCCGTGGCGGCCCAACGGTACACTCGAGCCATGAAGCAGGCCTCGGCCGATTACTCGATGACCGCCAGCCCGGGGCATGTGCTGCCGATCGCCGATCGGGCGTCCGGCTGCTACATCGAGGCCGGCGGCCGCCGCTATCTGGATGCCTGCGGCGGGGCGATGGTGATGCTGCTGGGGCACTGCCACCCGCGCCTGGTCAAGGCGCTCGAGCGGCAGGCCGGCCAGCTCGCCTTCACCTACCGCTTCTCGTTTCGAAACCAGCCAATGCTCGACCTGGCCCGGCGGGTTGCCGACGTCGCCCCGGGCGACCTGGAGTGGTGTTTCTTCAACTCATCGGGCTCGGAGGCGAACGAGTCGGCGGTGCACCTGGCGGTGCTCTACTGGGAGCTCATGGGCAAGCCCGGCAAGGTCGAGTTCCTGTCCCGGGTGACCTCCTACCACGGCTCCACCATGGGCGCCCTGTCCCTCTCCGGCAGCCGCTGGCGGGCGCCCTTCGAGCCGCTGCTTCGCAAGTACGCGGTGGTGCCCAACATGGCCACGGCGGAGGAGGGCGCGGCGGCGCTGGAGGCGGCCATCTTGGAGGGCGGGGCGGATCGCATCGCCGGCTTCGTGGTGGAGCCGGTGACCGGCTCGTCGGGAGCCGCCGTCGACCTGCCCGACGGCTATCTGGCCGCTGTCCGTGAGGTGTGCGACCGGCACGACGTGCTGCTGATCGCCGACGAGGTGATCACCGCCTTCGGGCGCACCGGGCGCTGGTTCGCGGTCGAGCACTTCGGCGCCCTGCCCGACGTGATCACGTTCGGCAAGGGGGTTGGCGGCGGCATCGTGCCGCTGTCCGGGATGGTCGCATCGCGCCGCATCCGCGAGGTGATCGAGAGTTCGCCCGCCGGCTTCTCCTACGGCCACACCTTCTCCGGCTACCCGCTGGGCTGCGCGGTCGGCTGCGAGGTGCTGGACATCGTCCGCGAGGAAGGGCTGGTGCCGGCGGCGGTGGAGCGGGGCGCCCGCCTGCGAGCGCACCTGGAGCAGATCGCCGCCCGCCACCCGCTGGTGGCGGCCCTGCGCGGGCGGGGGCTGCTGCAGGGCCTGGAGCTTTGCGACCCCGCAAGCGGCGGCCACTTCCCCGAGTCGGCGGGCATGTCGAGCAGGGTGTCCGCGGCCGCCCGTGCCGGCGGATTGATGGTGTACCCTTGCCCCACGCCGATCGACGATGAGCATCTGGACGCCATACTCTTGGCGCCGCCGCTGATCATCTCAGACGCGCAGGTGGACGAGTTGGCCGAGAAGCTCGACGCTGCACTGGGAGCCGTCGAGCGTACTTGGGAGGCTGTCCCGTAATGAGCGTCTGCTGCGGCTGGTCTGCGGGCACGCTGGCCGCGTCCGGCACGGCGTGCGGTGCTCAACGTGGCCTCCACGGCCCTTCGGGCCGGTGCCTGCGCTCCGCTCGCCGCTTGATCCTTGCCAGCGTGCCCGCATCCTGCGCCTCGTGACGACGCCATCACGCGACAGCCTCCTGTGACCGCCGGCCCCGGCCCGGAGGAGCTGCGAGCGGCCCTGCACCGGGCCGCCGACTGGGTGGTCGACATGCTCGAGAGCCAGGAGTCGCGGCCGGTCGGCTCAACCGTCGAGCCGGGCCAGATCGCCGCCGCACTGCCCGCCCATCCGCCCGCCACGGGCGAGTCGCTGGACGCCATGCTGGACGACGTCGACCGCGTGCTGATGCCAGGCATCACGCACTGGAACCACCCCGGCTTCATGGCCTACTTCGGGATCACCGGCTCGCCGCCGGGGATTCTGGGCGAGCTGATCTCGGCGGCCCTGAACGTGAACCCGATGCTGTGGCAGACGTCGCCGGCGGCCACCGAGTTGGAGCAGGTTGCGCTGCGCTGGGCGCGCGAGCTGATCGGGCTGCCGCTGGACTGGTTCGGCGAGATCACCGACGGCGCCTCCTCGTCCACCCTGTACGCGCTGGCCGCCGCCCGGGAGGCGGCTGGCGTGGATGTCAGGCGGGCCGGCATGGCCGGCCGGGCCGATCTGCCCGTGCTGCGCTGCTACACCTCGGCCGAGGCCCACTCGTCGGTCGAGAAGGCCTGCATCACCCTGGGACTGGGCCAGGCCGGGCTGGTCAAGGTCGCCACCGACGACGAGTTCCGGATGCGCGCCGACCTGCTGCGCCAGGCGGTCGAGCGCGACCTGGCCGATGGTGTCCGCCCGATCGCCGTGGTGGCCACGGTGGGCACCACCTCGTCCACCAGCATCGACCCCGTGCCGGCGATCGCCGACATCTGTGCCGAGCACGGCATGTGGCTGCATGTGGACGCCGCCTACGGCGGCGCGGCAGCGGTGGTGCCGGAGATGCGGCACGTGCTGGACGGCTGCGAGCGGGCCGACTCGATCGTGGTCAACCCGCACAAGTGGCTGCTCACCCCGATCGACTGCTCGATGCTGTTCACCTCCCGCCCGGAGGAGCTGCGGGCGGCCTTCTCGGTGGTGCCCGAATACCTCAAGTCCGAGCACGACGAGGTCGTCAACCTGATGGACTACGGCGTCTCGCTGGGCCGCCGGTTCCGCGCGCTCAAGCTGTGGATGGTGCTGCGCGGTTACGGCGCCGAGGGGCTGGCCGAGGTCATCCAGGGGCATATCGACTGCGCCCGGGCACTGGCCGGCTGGGTGGACGCCGAGCCGGGCTGGGAACGGCTGGCGCCGGTGCCCTTCTCGACCGTCAACCTGCGCCACCGCCCGCCCGGGATGCGTGACGAGGCGGCCCTGCGGGCGCACAACGCCCAGCTCATGGAGCGGGTGAACGCCTCCGGCGAGGTGTTCATCTCGCACACCGAGCTGGCCGGCCGCTACGCGATCCGGATCGCCATCGGCAACCTGGCCACCGAGCTGCGGCACGTGGCCCGGGCGTGGGAGCTGCTGCGCCAGGCGGCGGCCGCCGAGGCCGCGGCCTAGCTGGAGTCGATCGCCTCGGGCTCGGCCGCAGGGCTGGGCTGCGGCCGCTGGCGGCCGGCCAGCAGGTCGCGTGAGATCACCTGGATGGCGCCCGCCACCGGGATCGCCACCAGCGCGCCCAGCACGCCCAGGAGCGCCCCGCCGACCAGCACGGCGACCAGGATCAGGAACGAGCTGAGCTCGACCGTGCGCCGGTACACCAGGGGCTGCAGGACGTGGTTTTCGACCTGCTGGTAGACCACGTTGACCACGATCATGACCACGCCGGCGGTCACCCCCTGGGTGGCGAAGGCCACGCCGATGGCGGCCAGCGCGCCGATCGTCGCCCCCACCAGCGGCACCAGGTCGAAGATCGCCATCAGCACCGCCAGCGCGGCGGCGAAGGGCACCCCCAGAATGAACAGCGAGACGCCGATCACCGTCCCGGCGATGACCGAGATGATCAGATTTCCGATCACATAGCCGCCCACCCGCCGGTTCACCTCGACGCTGATCCGGCGCACCCGTTCGGCCGTCGGCTCGGACATCAGGCTGAGCACGGCCGCCGCCAGCGACGGCATCTCCAGCATCAGGAACAGGGTCAGGAAGAGCACCGTGATGGCCGCGACCACCCCCGAGACCACGCTGGACAGGGTGCCGAACACCCGCGCCGGCAGGTCGGTAGCCGCCGACTGGGCCTTCTTCAGCAGGTCGTAGCGCTGGTTCAGGTCGTGGATGGTGCCGTTGTGCTTGAGCTTGTCGATGTACCCGGGGGCGGCCCGCTGCAGGTCGTCCACCTGCCTTGCCAGGGGCACGATCAAGACGGCCAGGAAGCCCGCCACGATCACCAGCAGGCCCAGGAACACCGCCATCACGGCCAGCGGGCGCGACATCCAGCGCTGCAGCACGCGCACCACCGGCTCCAGGGCGATGGCCAGGAAGGCGGCGCTCGCAAGCCAGGTGAGGACCTGGGCGGCGCCCTCGAACAGGCGCACCGCGCCCAGCATCAGCAGCACAATGGCCACGGCCTTGGCGACCGTGCGTGCGGGCACGTCGATGACAACCCGGTCGGCGTCCACGCCGACCAGTTCGCCGCCCTGGCTCAGGCGCCTGCCGTGGGGATGCCGTTGGGGCCCAGCACGATGGCCACGGTGGCCAGGTCGGTCGGCACCCCGGCGGCCTGTGAGACCGGGACGGGCTTGCCCAGGTGGAAGCGCTTGGCGACCGCGGTGGCGGCCGCCAGTTTGCCCACCGGATAGGCCACGTAGGTGGCGGTGGTCGTCTGCGGCGAGGTGTTGGTGATGTTGACGACGTTGCCGCCCAGCGCCTTCAGTTGCGTCTCGGCCGTGCCCGCGGCCGGCACGGTCGGCGAGTAGCCGTTGAAGATGGTGAGCGGCACGGTCTTCCACGAGATGGCCGGCGGTTTGGTCTTCTTCCCAGTCGTGCCGGAAGTCGGCGGCGGCGAGGTGGTCGGCCCACCGCCGGTCTGGGTATGCGTGCCGGGGGTGGATGTCGAGCTGTGGCCGATGCCGGTCAGCACCCACAGCAGCGTGCCCACGGCCACCGCCAGCGCTGCCACGGCGAGCACCCGCGCCACCGGCAGCCCGCGTGCGCCCGCGCTGATGCCCTTGGCCTCCAGCCGGCGCGCGAACCAGTCGTCGAGGCCCTCGTCGCTGCGCGGAGGGTCGACCTGCGGCGCGGAGGACTGCTGTGTGCCCGGGGTCTCCAGTGGTGTCTCCTTGGTGAACTTTAACGGCGGAGCAGGCGGGGCCTCCACCGTAGGATGACGCTGGCGTGCTGGAAATGATAGATACGTGGATCGCCGACCACGCCGTCCCGGCGGTCGCGGCGGCGGTGGTGACCGCGGATGGCATAAGTGAGCGGCGGTTTGCGGGCCAGGCACAGGCCGGCAGCCTGTTCGCGCTGGCCTCGCTGACCAAGCCGCTTGTAGCCGCCGCGTGCGTGGTGGCCGCCGCCGAGGGCGCATTCGAGCTGGATCAGCCGGTGGCCGAGCACCTGGCCGCGTACCGCAGGCCGTCCACGCAGGCGATCACCGCCCGCCACCTGCTGGCGCACGCCTCCGGGCTGCCCGAATCCGTCCGCTCGGGCGTGCCGCCGCTCGAGGTCGAGCCGGTGGCCGGGCTGGCGGAGCGGCGGATCTACTCCAACGAGGGGTATGCGGTGCTGGGCGAACTGCTGGCCGCCGCCACCGGCATGCGGTACGCCGCCTATGTTGCGGCCGCCGTGTTCGAGCCGCTTGGCATGGACGCGGTGCTGGGGCTGCCGGAGGCCGACGATGGGCGCGCACTGGAGGTGCGCGAGCCGGGGCTGGCCGGCCCCGGCTTGGCCCTCTTCAACTCTCGCGAGTGGCGCCGGCGGGGCACGGCGGCCGGCGGCGCCTTCGCCACCCTGGACGCCTATGCCGGGTTCGTGCAGCTGCTCCTGGCGCGCGGCCGGCCGCTGCTGGCCGAGCCTGACTTCGCCGACATGGCGGCCGTCCAGTATCCCGGCATCCCCGGCGGCATCGAGTCGTTCCTGACCTGGCCCTCCGCCGACTGGTCGCTTGGCTGCGACGTGCGCGACCGAAAGACGCCGCACTGGACCGGGACGCGCACGTCGCCATCTGCGCTGTCGCACTTCGGCGCCTCCGGCACCCTCTTCTTCGCCGACCTCGAGGCCGGCGTGGGTCTGGTCTGCCTGGCCAACCGCGGCAGCTACTCGGGCTGGCCGATGCGGCCGGGGGCCTGGCCCGACCTGTGCGCCGCGGTTCTGGCTGGCGACGCGGCTTGACCCCCCGATCGGGGTATTTGTGAATTCTCTGTAAAGGGATCGCAGCTCCAAGCCGATTAAGGGTGCATCAGATCCCCCGTCCCGCGAGAGGAGATCGGAGCTGGGGGGTGAAAACGCGTCACCCGGACATTGACCCCGTCTGGAGGAGATGACCATGGACGAGCTGCAGGAGAAGCAGGTGGAGATCGACGAGCGGTGGCTCTCGGAGTGGTTCGAGTTCGGGTTCTCCGAGCTCGGCTGCTACCTCGCCAAGCACGCCGCCTTCGACGACTACTGCCACCGGCACGAGCTTGACTAGGCGCTCCCGACCCCGAACACCCGGCCGGCTCCAGGCCCCCCGAACGGCCCCCCGGGCCCCCTAGCCAGCCGCCGGCTCCGCGGCCGTGCGCGAATAGAATCCGCGCATGCCGCCCTACCGCCCCGTCGACCCCCGCCCCGACCACGTCGCGCTCGAGCATGCGACGCTCGATCGCTGGGACCGCGAGGGCACCTTCCAGGCTCTGTCGAGCAGAACCGCGGCGGCTCCGCCGTACTCGTTCATCGACGGCCCGATCACGGCCAACAACCCGATGGGCGTGCACCACGCCTGGGGCCGCACCTGAAGGACGTCTGGCAGCGCTACCACGCCATGCTGGGCTACGACCAGCGCTACCAGAACGGCTTCGACTGCCAGGGCCTGTGGGTGGAGGTCGAGGTCGAGAAGGCGCTGGGCCTCAACTCCAAGCCCGAGATCGAGGCAGTACGGGCTCGACCGCTTCGCCCGCGCCTGCCGCGACCGCGTGGCCAAGTACGCCGGCGTGCAGACCGAGCAGTCGACGCCGGCTGGGCCAGTGGATGGACTGGGACCAGTCGTACTTCACGATGACCGACACCAACATCAGCTACATCTGGGGCTTCCTGCAGCATGTGCCACGAGCGCGGCTGGCTGTACCGGGGCCACCGCTCGATGCCCTGGTGCCCGCGCTGCGGCACGTCGCTGTCCCAGCACGAGCTGATCGACACCTACCGCGAGATCACCCACCCCTCGCTGTACGTGCGGCTGCCGCTGCGACGGTCGCGAGGGCGAGTACCTGGTGGTGTGGACGACCACGCCCTGGACGCTGCCGGCCAACGTGGCCGCGGCGGTGCATGCCGGATGCCGACTACGCCAAGCTGGAGACCGCGGCCGGGATCGCCTACGTCGCCCAGCAGCGGCTCAGCATGTCGCCGCTGGACGGCCGTCAGGTGGGCACCGTCAAGGGCTCGGAACTGGTCGGGCTGCGCCTACGAGGGGCCGTTCGACGAGCTGGCGGCCGAGGACGGCGTCGAGCACCGGGTGGTCGGCCTGGGAGGACGTGTCCGATGGAGGAGGGCACCGGGATCGTGCACATCGCGCCCGGCTGCGGCGCCGAGGACTTCGAGCTGGGCAAGCGCGAGGGCCTGGCCACGATCGTGCCGGTGGACGAGTCGGGCGCCTTCTACGCGGCTTCGGCTGGCTGCACGGGCGGCACACCGCCGACGCCGCCCAGCAGATCGTCGAGGACCTGGGCCAGCGCGGGCGGCTGGTGGAGGCGGGCGAGATCACCCACCGCTACCCCGTCTGCTGGCGCTGCGGCACCGAGCTGATCTACCGGCTGGTGGACGAGTGGTTCATCCGCTGCGACGAGATGCGCGAGCCGATGATCGAGGCCGCCCGCACGGTCGAGTGGACGCCGCCCCAGTACGGCAAGCGGATGGAGGACTGGCTGCGCAACATGGGCGACTGGTGCATCAGCCGCAAGCGCTACTGGGGCCTGCCGCTGCCCTTCTACTTCTGCGACGGACGGCGCACATGACGGTGATCAGCGTCCAAGGCCGAGCTGCGCGAGCGCGCGCTGCGCGGGCTGGAGGGCCTTGAGGAGCTGCACCGGCCGTGGATCGACGACGTGGTGATCGACTGCGCCGAGTGCGGCGAGGAGGCCCACCGGCTGCCCGACGTGGGCGACTGCTGGCTGGACGCCGGCATCGTGCCCTTCTCGACGCTGGGCTGGCACCACGACACCTACGTCGAGCGCGGCTATGCGAAGGGCGCGGGCGAGGGGGTGACCATGGCCGACCTGCCCGACCACGCCGACTGGGAGGACTGGTTCCCGGCCGACTGGGTGTCGGAGATGCGCGAGCAGATCCGGCTCTGGTTCTACTCGATGCTGTTCATGAGGGTGGCGCTGGTAGGGCCGCGCGCCCTACCGGCGGGTGCTCACCTACGAGAAGGTGAACGACGAGACCGGCCGGCCCATGCACAAGTCGTGGGGCAACGCGATCTGGTTCGACGACGCGGTCGAGACGATGGGCGCCGACGTGATGCGCTGGATGTACTGCGCGCAGAACACCGGCCCAGAACCTGAACTTCGGCTACGGCCCGCGCCAACGAGGTCAAGTCGCGACCTGCTGACGCTCTGGAACACCTACAACTTCTTCGTCATGTACGCCAACCTGGACGGCTTCACGCCCGACTACGAGCTGCTGGAGCGCGGGCCGAGCGGCGGCCGGCCGCTCGACCGCTGGCTGGTGGCGACCGCCCAGGCCCTGGCCGACGAGTGCCGGGCGGCGCTCGAGGGCTACGACTCGCCGCGCCTGGTGCGGGCCGTGGAGCGCGTTCGTGGACGATCTCTCCAACTGGTACGTGCGGCGTCTCGCGCACGCGCTTCTGGAAGTCGACGACGCCGACGACAAGCGGGCCGCCTACGACGACGCTCTGGTACGTGCCTGGTCCAGGCCGACCCGCTGCGTGGCGCCGGTGATGCCGTTCCTGGCCGACGAGCTGTGGCAGAACCTGGTGCGCGGCGTGTGCCCGGACGCGCCGGACACGGTGCACCTGTCCGGCTACCCGGGCTCCGACCCGGCCCTGGCCGACGCCGCCCTGGTGGCCTCGATGAGCAGCGTGCGGGTGGTGGTGGCGCTCGGCCATGACGCCCGCAACGACGCCGGCATCAAGCTGCGGCAGCCGCTGGCGGAGGTCATCGTCGTCACGGCCGACCAGCGCCGGCGCGACCAGATCGCGGCCCACGCCGACCTGGTGGCGGCCGAGCTGGGGGTCAAGGAGGTGCGCCTGACCGACTCCTCCGAGGAGTTCGCCGAGGTCGAGGTGATGCCCATCCTGCAGCTGCTGGGGCCCAAGTACGGACGCGACCTGGGCATGATCCGCGGCCTCTTGCAGGAGGGCGAGTTCGCCGTCCGCGACGGCCACGTGGACGTCGGCGACTGGACGCTCGAGCCCGGTGAGTTCGAGCTCCGGACACGCGCCCGCGAGGGCTTCGCGGTGGTGGACGGCGACGGCTTCGCGGTCGCCCTGGACACCGAGATCACGCCCGAGCTGCGGGTCGAAGGGGTGGCCCGCGACGTCATCCGCCACGTTCAGGACCTGCGTAAGCAGGCCGGCCTGGAGGTGACGGATCGCATCAGGTTGGCCTACCCGGAGGGCGACCAGGCGGCCGTCGAGGCGTTCTCGGCCCACGGCGAACGGATCGCCGCGGAGGTGCTCGCCGTGGATGTCACGGCGGGCGCCGAGTGGAGCGTGCAACGTGCTTGAAATGGCGCCCCGGCGGGATTGACGGCACCGGCATCTGCGGGCACACTGGTTCAAGCGCGTCTTGCAGCGCGCGTGGACGCATGACGATCTCGATCCCCCGCATCGGCCGGCCGGCTCTGACAGCAATCGCGCTGGGCCTTATCGTGCTCGCCTCCACCGCCTCGACGGCGCTGGCGGCGCTGGACTCGGTGCCGGACGCGACCTGCCAGACCGACGGCCGGGTGCACACGGTTATCCGGGTGAATGGCGTGGTGTATGTGGGCGGGGCGTTCGCCAACGTCAGCGGCTGCCCCGGCGCGACGGCCGCAGGCGTTCGATCCAACGTGTTCGCGTTCGACGCGCACAGCGGGGCGCTGCTGCCGTGGGATCCCTCGCCGAACGGGACGGTGCGGACGCTGGCCGCCGGCCCCAGCGGCAACACCATTTTCCTGGGTGGCGAGTTTTCCGCGGTGGGCGGCCAGGCCCACGCCAGCCTGGCGGCGGTGGCGGCCTGCACCAACCTGGCCACCTGCCCGGGCACCGTGTCGTCGTGGGCGGCGCACACCAACGGCGGCGTGTTCGCGCTGATGGCCGCCGGCACCAAGCTGTATGTGGGCGGCAACTTCGGCCAGGTGAACGGCGTGGCCAAGAAGAACCTGGCCGCCGTCGGTATCTCCAGCGGGCATCTGCTGAAGTGGGGCGGAGGCGCCGACGGGGAGGTGCGGGCGCTGCTGATCACCCCCAACGGGCGGCGGGTGATGGTGGGCGGCTACTTCTCCCACATCGACGGGAAGGCGCTGGAGCATCTGACGGCCGTCAGCGCCCCCACCGGCGCGCTGCTGCCGTGGAAGTCGCACCCGCCGTTCCCGGTGCTGGCGCTGACCGAGACGTCGAGCTACCTGTTCGCGGGCGGCGCCGGCGGCGGCGGGCACATGCCGTCCTACCTGCTGTCGGGCGGCAAGCAGCGCTGGGACGCCGGCGCCAACGGCGACGTCACGGGCGTCTCCATGTATCACGGTGAGATCTTCGCCACCGGGCATTTCAACCAGTTCGGCGCGCAGGCGCGGCAGCACCTGGCCCTGATCAACGACATCACGGGCAAGGTGGACCTGACCTGGCATCCGAGCGCCAGCGGCTCCCCGCTGGGCACGTTCCCGGCCCTGGCCTACGGCCAGCAGGTGTACACGGGCGGCGACTTCACCAAGCTCGGCGGGGCCAGCCAGGCGCATTTCGGGGCGTTCTCGGACACCGTCACCGACTCGACTCCGCCCACCATCACCAAGGTTCCGAACGTGGACATGGTGCCGGGCACGACCATCGGCAGCTTCATCCCCGTCACGCTGTCATGGGCCGGGCACGATGACCTGGCCGGCGTCTGCCGGTACTCCCTGCAGGAGGCGATCAACTCCGGCGCGTTTGCCAATGCGGTGTCGCCGTTCCCCACCGCCACCAGCATGGCGCGGGCGCTCCGGCCGAACTTCACCTACCACTTCAAGGCGTTTGACACCGACTGCTCGGACAACGTCGGCAGCACCGTCAGCGGGCCCAGCGACCGTATCGGCATCTTCCAGAACTCCAGCCCCTCGGTCGCCTACGCGGGCAGCTGGACGCGCGGCGCGCATGTGTCGGGCGCCTCCGGCGGCACCGTCAACCTGACCACGCGGGCCGGCGCCGGCGCCACCCTGCACTTCACCGGCCGCCAGGTGGCTTGGGTGGCCTCCAAGACCGCAGCCCGGGGCCGCGCCTCCGTGTACATCGACGGCCACCTGGTGCGCACCATCGACCTGCATTCGACCGCCACCCACCGCCGCCAGATCGTGTTCGTGCGCACCTTCAGCTCGTCAGCGGCGCACACCATGCGCATCGTCTGCCAGGGCACCGCGGGCCGGCCGGCGATCGACGTGGACGCCCTGCTCGTGCTGCACTAGGCCGTCTCAGGCCTGGATGGCCCGGCGCAGCTGGGAGGGCAGCAGGAAGTGCACATCCTCGTCCACCAGCGCGTGCGACTCGACCTGCTCGACCCCCAGCTCGCGGAAGTGCGTGACGACCCGCGTGACCAGGGATTCGGGGGCGGAGGCGCCTGAGGTGATGCCGACGGTGTGCACGCCCTCCAGCCAGGCCGGGTCGATGCCGTGCTCGTCGTCGATCAGGTGGGCCGGCACGCCCATCTCGCGGGTGACGTCCACCAGCCTGTTGGAGTTGGACGAGTTGCGCGAGCCGATCACCAGCACCAGATCCACCTCTCGAGCAAGCTCCTTGACGGCGTTCTGGCGGTTCTGGGTGGCGTAGCAGATGTCGTCGCGCTTGGGCCCGACGATGGCCGGGTAGCGCTCGCGCAGGGCCGCGATCACCTCCAGCGTCTCGTCCACCGAGAGCGTGGTCTGGGTGATGTAGGCCACCCGCTCGGGGTCGGCCACCTCGAGCGCGTCGATCTCGGCCACCGAGCCGATCAGCTGGATCGACTCCGGTGCCTCCCCCATCGTGCCCACCACCTCCTCGTGGCCCTCATGGCCGATCAGGACGATGGTGTAGCCGTCGGCGGCGTAGCGGCGGGCCTCAGCGTGCACCTTGGTGACCAGCGGACAGGTCGCGTCCAGCACGCGCAGGCTGCGCTCCTGGCTTCGCCGGTACACCTCCGGCGCGACGCCATGGGCGGACAGCACGACCACGCCGCCCTCCGGCACGTCCAGCTCGGAGTCCACGAACACCGCGCCGCGGTCGGCCAACTCCTGCACGACGTGCCGGTTGTGCACGATCTCCTTGCGCACGTAGACGGGCGCTCCGAAGTGCTCGAGGGCTCGCTCCACCGTGTCCACGGCGCGGTCGACGCCGGCGCAGTAGCCGCGCGGCGATGCCAGCACAAGCTTGGTGGGAGGCATCACCGCATGGTACCGGTGTCAGCCACAGGCGCCGCTGGGTGGCGGCCGGCCGCGGTCTCGGCCACCAGGATGCCCGCCAGCACGAGCACGCCGCCGCCCACCTGGGCGGCGCTCAGGTGCTCGCCCAGCCAGGCCCACGCGACCGCCGCCCCGGCCACCGGCTCCCATGTGGCGACCAGCGTGACCTGGGTCGCGGACAGCATCTGCAGGCCCCGCACCAGCATGGCGAACGGGATCAGCGAGCCCATCACGATCACCCAGCCGATCAGCAAACCCAGCGGCAGGTGCACGGAGCCCAGCTGGCCGCCGACGCCCACAGAGTTGGCCATCTTCCCGTACGGAAACCGCCACACCGGCTGCACCACCGCCCAGAACAGGGTGGCGGCGCCGAACCCCCAGGCCAGCGTCGACTCCGCGCTGCGGGTTCCGACCACGCGCTCGGCCATCAGCACGTAGGTCGCGTAGCTGACGGCGGCCAGGAAGGCGAAGCCGATGCCGGCCCCCGACAACTCGCCGCCCGCGGTCACGTTCACCATCAGCGCCAGCCCCACCAGCACCAGCCCGATTGCCGCCCACAGCCGGGAGCCGACCGGCCGCCGCAGCACCACCCGCACGTACAGGGCGACCAGCACCGGAGCCAGGTACTCGATCAGCACCGCGATGCCCAGCGGCAGCCTGTGGATGGCCAGGAAGTAGAAGAGCTGCACCCCGTTCAGGCCCAGCACACCGAACAGCAGCAGGTACGCGGCCTGGCGGCGGGTGGCCCGCAGGGCCGCCGGGCGGGTGGCCAGCAGCAGCAGGACGAACCCGGCGCAGGTGCCGGTGACCCTGGCCTGGGTCAGCGTGGCGCTGTCGACACCGTGCGCCAGCACGATCTGCGAGACCGCGCCGTTCAGACCCCACAGGGTGGCGGCCGACGCCACCAGGGCGTAGCCGCGCGTGCGGCTCATGCAGCCTGGCGCCAGCTGGATCCGGAGCGGGTCAGGCGCACCGGCCTGTCGGCGGCCACGAGCCCCTCGTAGCCCGGCAGGGCGATGTGGGTGCTGCCCACGAGCGCCTCGACGGTCAACTCGTCGTGCGTGATGGTCACCTCCAGCGGGGTGCCCAGGTGGGTGATCGCAAACCGCAGCCGCGTCCAGTGCGGAGGCAGGTGGGGGTCGAGCTGCAGCACGCCGTTCTCGGCCCGGGCGCCGCTCGCGCCCAGCACCACGGCCTGCCACAGGCCGCCCTGGGTGGCCATGTGGATGCCGTCGGCGCGGTTTCCGCGGCTGTCGTGCAGGTCGATCCCGATCGCCCGGTGCAGGTATTCGTCGGCCATCTCGTGGATACCCAGGCGGCGCGCCACCAGCGAGTGCACCGCCTCCGACAGCGACGACAGGTGTCGGGTCAGCGGTTCGTACAGGTGCAGCAGCGCCTCCCGCTCGGCGGGCGGGAACAGCGGCTCCAGGATGGCCGTCAGCATGACCACGTCGGCCTGCTTGACGTCCCGCCACTGCATGCGGTCGCGCTGCCAGGCCAGCTCGCTGCCGTCATCCGGCCCGCGGCCGGGGATGGGCAGCGCGAAGAAGCCCTCGTGCTGCTCGATCAGCCCGTCCGGTCCGCGCAGCACCAGCATCTTGTCGGCCAGCTCCAGCCACCGCCGCGACTCGCCGTCCACCGCCGGGCGCACGCCGGCGTCAACCAGCCGGGCGGCCAAGCGCAGCGTCCAGGCGGCCATCGTGTTGGTGAAGGCGCTGTTGTCGACGTTCTCGTGCAGCTCGTCGGGGCCGATCACGCCGTGGATCTCGTAGCCGCGCTCGGTCTCCACGCCGCGGGTGGCGAAGAAGCGGGCCGCCTCCACGATCATCTCGCCTCCGCCGTTGGCCAGGAAGTCGGAGTCGCCACTGGCCCGCACGTAGGTGTCCACCGCCCAGGCGATGTCGGCCACCACGTGGATCTCCTGCTTTCCGGTCAGCACCTCCAGGTGCCTGCCGCCGGGACCGACCACGAAGTCGGGCGTCACGTCCTCGCCGGTGGCTCCCGTCTCCCAGCCGAACCAGGCGCCCGCCAGGCCCGCGTCCTGGGCATGCCGGCGGGCGGCCGGCAGCGATGCCAGCCGGTACTCCAGCAGCCGCCTGGCCACCTGCGGCATGGTCAGCGAGTAGAAGGGCTGCAGAAAGACGTCGGTGTCCCAGAACACGTGACCCTTGTATCCCGGGCCGGTCAGGCCCTTGGCGGCGATCGACGCCCGGGCTTCCGGCGGCGGTGCGGCCGCGATCAGGTGGGTGATGGCGAAGCGCACGCCCAGCTGAGCCTCGTCGTCGCCGTCAAGCTGGACATCGGCCCGCGACCAGGCCGTCAACCAGGCCGATGCGTGGTCGGCACGCAGCGCGCGCCAGCCGGCGGCGGCGGCGCCGCGCGCGGCCTCGGCGGCCGCCGGTGCGGGCAGCGGCTGGTCGCGCTCGGTGTAGATGGCAACGTAGCGCTCCACGGTCAGCGTGTCGCCCTGCTCCAGCAGCGCCTCCAGCAGGCAGCCGGAGAAGCCCTCCTCGGTGGCGTGGGTGGTCGGCACCGGGCCGGATTCGGTGTGGGCCACCACCACCTGCCCCAGATCGACCGCCACCCGGGCGGCGGGTGTGCGCGTGTGCAGCAGGTCGACGCCGTCGGCGTGGCCGGCCGCGACCACCTCCACCGCGGGCAGCGGGCCGGAGTTCTCGTGTGCGCGGATGCCGGCCCGGATGCCGACGTTTACCGCACGGCCCTCCTCCAGCGTCAGCTGCAGGCGGATCCCGGCCACATGCGGCTGGGCCAGGTTGAGCAGGCGCTCGCTGGTCAGTCGAAGCACCCGTCCGTCAGGGTCGACGGTGACCAGATCACGCTCGAGCCGCATCGCCGACAGGTCGAGTGTGCGCCGGTGCGAGCGCACCTCCCATTCCCACGGCGTGAATGCCCGCCCGTCCACGTCGATGTGCGTCGTCGTCCAGTCGGGCAGCGCCACCATGTCCTCGGCGCCGTCGTCGGGGCCGTCATAAAGGCCGGCCACGTAGGCCCCGGGCGATGCGCCTGGGCTGGGCTCGTCGGACGAGCCGCGGGCGCCCATGTAACCGTTGACCAGTGCGAAAAGGGCGTCCTGGGAGGCCTCGCCGACCAGGCTATAGCCGTCGCTCTGCACGACCCAGCCGTCGCCGCCCGTGGTCGGGGCGATGGTGTGCATCGAGCGCGGCACGGCCCGCACGCGGTGGCCGGCGATCAGCTCGGCCTGCTGCTCGAGCAGGCGCACGAACTGGTCAGGGCCGCCCGACACGTGCACCACGCCGGCCGGTACACCGTTGGGCTCCGCGCCCACCGAGACGATGGTGGCTCCGGCGGCCAGCCGGGTGACCATGCGGTAGTCGCTGCCCTCGAAGCCGGCGATCGGTCCGAACTCGTCGCCGGCGATCAGCACCTCGCTGGGCTGTATGCCGCGCATCGGCGCCAGCCGCCGCATCAGAAACGCGATCGAGTCGGACTTGTCGGTCAGCCCCACCTCGACATGCTTGACGTCGCTGGTGATGCGGGCGTCCGGAAGTCCGTGGGTGGCGGCCGCATGCTGGGTTAGCGAGATGACCTCCGCGATCCCACCCGGCACTGCCTCCAGCCGGGCCTCGACGGCCTGCAGCAGCTCGCCGATCCGGGCCTTGGGCGGGTCAGCCCATTCCGGCTCGGGGATGAGGTCGACCTTGCGCCGGTTGAGGCGGTTGGAGACGATCTCCACCTCGACGCCGAAGCGCTCGCGCAGCTCCTGCTGGACGGCCGCTGCGGTCGCGTCCAGGGCGGTGTTCTCGGCCGGGCTGGCCTCTCGCCGCCACAGCGGATCCAGGTCGCCGCCGTTGGTGTAGGCGTACACCTCCGAGCCCCGGTTCACCATCAGGTACAGGCGGGCCAGCGCGGCCGGAGTCAGCAAGGGGGCGATCTGGCCGGTCACGTTGCCAGCGTTGGTGCCGGTGATGATGACCAGCACGATCCCGGCCTCCAGCAGCCGGCGCATGGCCTCGGCCAGCTGCTCAGGCTGCTCCTGGCGCGAGGTGACGGCGGTGCCGTCCCAGTCGAACGCGATCAGGCGGTAGCGGTGGTCGCCGAGGACTCCGTGGCTCATGGGGGCGGAGTCTATGCGCGCCGGGCGCTAGCGGATGACGACCGGAGTGCCCAGCGTGGCGAAATACCACATGACGGTGGCGTCCCCCTTGGGCACGCGGATGCAGCCGTGGGAGGCGGCGTATCCGGGCACGTCCGGGTACTCGTGGAAGGCGTCGCCGCCGGAGAAGTAGCTGGCCAGCGGAAGCCACACTTGGAACGGCACCGACCAGCTCATGCGTTGCTTCAGGTAGATGTGGAAGTCGCCGGAGGGCGTGGGCAGGGCGGGGCGGCCGGTGGAGACGTGGATCGCCCGGTAGACCTTGCGGTTGATGACGAGCAGCGCGACCTGCTGTGCCTTGTGCACCTCGATGTGGCGGGCCACGGTGCGCTTCCACGGATAGGGGATGTGCGCGCCCTTGAGCTTGGCGAAGGTGGCAGGCCCGGCGACGCCGTCACGGGGCAGCCCGACCCAGCCCTGGAAGCCCATCACGCCCTGCTCGGTGCGATAGCCGAAGAGCCCGTTGGCGGCCCTGGGCGCGAGGTACTTGAGGGCCACCAGCTTGCGCTGCAAGGCGAGCACGGCCGGGCCGTGGCTGCCGTACTGAAGCGCGGCCTGGGCGGTGGCGGGGACGGCCAGGGTGGCCAGGGCGAGGGTGGCGATCGCGAGTGCTCGTCTCATACTTCTCATCATACGATCGCCGTCCGGCGGACGTGTCGCAGAACCGTCACAGCCGGGTAACGGCCGGGCTTACCGTACCTGGCACCGTTACCGGCCCTGCTCGGGCGTCTGCGCGAGTTTCGTGTGTCTGGATCCGATCGGCGACGAACCGGCGGTAGACGTCCGGGTCGTTGCCGAAGTGCCCGAGCACGCGGCTGGTTGTGAGGAACCGCGGCGGGCGCTCGAGGCCCAGCTGCGCGCGGTAGCTTGACCACCGCCACAGCTCTGGCGAACGGCAGATTCCAGCTGTCACCGGGTTCAGCACCACGTAGCGCGCGACCTCCATCTCGTGCGTCTCCGTCTCGATCAAGGAGGATCCGTACCGAGCATCGAAGGCATGGCCGAGCCGGCCGGTCTGGCGGTTCACCCACTTCGCGTATGCGAGGTTCAGCCGGTGCATCCCCGTGGCGAGCGTCGGCAGCGGCGTCTCTATCACCAGGTGGTAGTGGTTGCTCATCAGGCAATAGCCGTGGCACAACCAGCCGCTGTGCTCGGCGGCGGTGGCGAGCAGGCTGAGGAACATCTCTCGATCCGCATCGGAGAAGAAAACCGGGAGCTGCACAGCGCCACGGGAGTAGATGTGGTGGAGCCCGCCGGGAACCTCGGTACGAAGCGGCCTGCCCATGCTCCCAACGTAGCGTTCCTGCGGTAACAGGAGGCAAGCGGGGCGCCAAGAGTGCGTGCCGGATGGGTGTCAGCGGCGGTCACGCAACCTGGCACCGTAACGACCGGTGTGCGTGATTCGTTCGCGTCAGACGGCGAGCAGCAGCCCGTTGTGCGAGGGGTCGCGGATCAGGATCCCGTCCTCCCGCGTCTCCGGCTCCTGGCCTGAGTCGGCCACCGCCGCCGCCACCCGATCGCGCTCGGCCGTGTCCGGGAGCACGATGGTGGCGTACCGAAGCGCGGCCGCGCCCTCGGGCGGAGGGTCGGCGCCGCGGCTGTTCCAGGTGTTCGCGCCGATGTGATGGTGGTAACCGCCGGCGGCCAGGAACGCGGCCTGGTGCCCCAGCGCGACCATCAGATCGAACCCGACCACGTCGCGCAGGAAGCCGATCTCGCTGTCCACGTCCGCCACCTGCAGGTGCACGTGGCCCATATCGGTGCCGGCGGGCAGCCCCCCGAACTCCGACCGCTCGGGGTCCGGCAGCTCGCCCAGCAGGTCGCCCACATCCAGCGGCAGCGTCGTCAGGCGTGACACCTGGTGCTCCCAGCCGGCCCGCGGGCGGTCGCAGTAGATCTCGATCCCGTGCTGGTCGGGGTCGCTCAGGTAGATCGCCTCGCTGACGAAGTGATCCGACAGCCCGTCCAGCTGCACGCGGTCGCGGGCCGCGTGCGCCAGCCACCCCGCCAGCTCTCTCCGTTGCGGCACCCGCAGCGCAAAGTGAAAGAGCCCGGTGGCGTGGGGGAAGGGCTGGGCGCCTGGCTGCTCGACCAGCCGCAGCAGCGGCTCGCCCCCGTCCACGCCCAGGCTCGCCCGTCCGCCCGCCTGATCGAACACCCGCAGGCCGATCGCCTGCCGGTAGTAGTCGAGCGAGCGCTCCAGATCGGCCACGGTCAGTTCGACTGTACCCATGCGAAGCGCCGGCGAGATGTGCTGGTGATTGTCCATGCAACTATCTAGTCTAGCCGTCCAGGGCCGCCCGGGCAAACGCCGGCTAGACTCGGAAGATGGCGGCCATGACCCGACGCGGGCTGCTGGTCACGGGTCTCGGCGGGGCGGCGGTGGTGGGCGCGGGGGCGGTCATCGAGGCCGGGCCGCGGACGCTGGCCAAGGAACGCAAGCACGCTTCTTTCCCGGACCCACGGCGCACATCCCCAACGCCCCCGAGGGCGTGGTGCACCTGGAGCAGGTGTACTCGCATGCCCGCGGCCGGACGGTTGACCTGTTGACCGCGGTGCGCCCGGCCGTCGGACTTCCAGCCCTTCGGCCTGCCGCGCTTCCTGACCGCGGCCGTCCGTGCCGGCGCGCCGCCGTTTGTGCTGGCCGGAGCGGACGGTGGTCTGCTGGACTGGGAACCCGGCCACGCGGCCGGCGATGACCCGCAGCGGATGGTGCTGGACGAGATGCCGGGCTGGCTTCGCACGCGCGGGTTCGACACCGGCCGACTGGCGGCCTGGGGCTGGTCGATGGGGGGCTACGGCGTGATCCGGCTGGCCGAAGTGCGGCCGGGATGGCTGCGGGCTGTGGCCGCCTTCAGCCCCGCTGTCAGTCCCGGCGACAAGGCGTTCGCGGGTGCCGGAGGCGGCGCGGGGGTGCCGCCGTCCGCGTCAGGCGTTCGTGGCGGCGCTGCCGCAGCCGCCCCAGATCGTCACCTACAGGCCGGGCGCGCACACCCGCGCCTTCTGGGACAGCGTGACCCTGCCCGCCTTCGGATTCGCCGCTCACGCCCTGGCCGCCTGAGCGACGATGCCCGTCAAGCGGGCTGGCCGACCGGCTGGCGGGGATGGGCGGAGAGTTGGATCTGGTCAGCCTGGCCGGCGCCGGCACCACCGTCACCGCCAGCATCCCACTGGCCCCGCGTCCGGCCGAGCGGCTGCCGGCCTGGGGAGGGGGCCGTCGAGCGCGCGTCGCGGCTCCCCTCCCGTTCGCGTTCCACACCGCGGCCTACGAATTGTCGTGTTGGGCCGTGGCGGTGTGGCGGGCCGGCATCCGCCCCCCAGCGGCCGGCGAGGCACTCCCGGTGGGCGCCGGCTGGGGGGCGGTCATACTCGATTCGTCCAATCGATCACCTCCTTGCGGTGTGTGTTCGGGTTCGATCTCAACCCTAGGCAGGCCACGTGTGGGCGTCCTCGGCGTTGGCTGAGAAGTTGCGGGGAGACCCCGGCCGGGCCCGTAGCCAGCCGCGCGCAGGTTGGGCGTGTTCCGGGATGTTGCGTCCATGGCCGGCGGCCGATGCTGGTCGGGACTCGGTGGCACCCGCCCGCTGATCGCGGTCGACGCCGGCATGACCTGGCGCTCCGGGGTTCGACTCCCCGGCGGCGGACATCATCCGCAGGGATCCCCCGTCCGGTGCTGACGCCTCGGGCGGCCGCGCCTCATCATGGGAGGGTGAGCGCCCAGACCTTTGCGTACCCGCACTGCCCGTTTCGCGAGGTGACGCATGCGGCCGCGCGCCGGGCGCCGTTGGCGCGGAGGCTCGCGGTGATCCTGTGGCCGTCGGCCCGACGGGCCGAACACGTGGAGCTGACGACAGCAGGGATAGCCGCCCGCGGGCTGTTCGGCGGTGTCGAGATGCGGTGGTCGGAGATTGCCGGGGCGCGCCCCGGGCGCACCCTCAGCGGCCGCCGCCGCCTCATCGTGCAGACACGGGATGCGCGGAGGCTCGAGGTGGCGTCCACGCTTCCGGGCTTCGACCGGCTCTGCACCGAACTCGCCCGCCGCATCGCCCCTTAGCCGACGCTATCGCGCTGCGTACTCGACCAGCTGGAAGGGCCATTCGCGGGCCAGCCAGTCTGTTACAGCCGCGTGCAGCGGGACGTCCAGCTCGGCCCGCCGCTCGGTCACCCACGAGCTGACCTTGGCCCCCGGCTCGCCGGTCTTCAGCGGGTAGATGTAGACGCAGCCGATGACATCGTCGGTGCCGGGTTCCAGGACGCTGTAGGTGAAGCCGGTGCGCCCCTCGAAGTCGCGCCGGTGCCGGCGCAGGTCGTCCAGGTTCTCGTCAGCGGTCATCTCGTGCGGCCACTTTGAGCGCTCGAAGCCGGGCGTTGAGTGGATGTGCGCCATCGATCCGCTCCAGGCGGCGTGGTCGCGCTCGTTGTGCTCCGGCCCCAGCGGCTCCAGCCGGAACTCCAGCATGCTCAGGCCGTGGGGCGGAGTGAAGTCGGCGGGCACGAACTGGGTCATCGCGGGCAGCCTACCCACCCGGCCTGCGGCGTACACTCGCAACCATGCGGGCCTGTCCAAACTGCGGACGCGAGAACCCGGACGAATTTCGGGTCTGCCCGATCTGCGCCACGCCGCTTCCCGACTCGGGCGCGCCCGAGTCGGGAAGCGCGCAAGGTGGTGACCCTGGTGTTCTGCGACGTGGCCGGCTCGACGGCGCTGGGTGATGGCGCCGACCCGGAGGTGCTGCGGTCGATCATGGCCCGCTACTTCGAGCGCATGCGGGCGATCATCGAACACCACGGCGGCACCGTCGAGAAGTTCATCGGCGACGCGGTGATGGCGGTGTTCGGCGTGCCGCAGGTGCACGAGGACGACGCCCTGCGGGCGGTGCGGGCTGCTGCCGAGATGCGAGCCGAGTTGACGGCGCTGGAGATCCCAGCCCGGATCGGCGTGAACACCGGCGAGGTGGTGGCCAACGCGGCCGACTCGCTGGTCACCGGGGACGCGGTCAACGTGGCCGCCAGGCTGGAGCAGGCCGCGCCGACTGGCCAGGTGTTTATCGGCGAGGCAACCCACGCGCTCGTCCGCGACGCCGTCCAGGCGCGAGCCGGTCGGCCGCTGAACGTCAAGGGAAAGCCGGCGCCGATCGCGGCCTGGAGGCTGGTTTCGGTTGACGAGGGCGCGATCGGCGTGCCCCGCCGGATGGACGTGCCGCTGGTCGGCCGCGACGGCGAGCTGCGGCTGTTGGAGGAGGCCTTCGCGCGGACCGGGCGGGAGCGCCGCTGCCACCTCTTCACAGTGCTCGGCGAGCCGGAGTGGGCAAGTCGCGGCTGGTGGCGGAGCTGGTCCGCGAGCAGGCCGGGGTCGGCCGCTTCCTGACCGGGCAGTGCCTGCCCTACGGTGAGGGCATCACCTACTGGCCGCTGGCGGAGATGGTGCGCTCGGCATCGGACGCGGGAGCCGACGACGATCGGGTGGGCGCCCGGCAGGGGCTGGAGCGTCTGCTCGAGGGCGATGAGCAGGCGGCGGAGGTGGCCGACCGGGTGGCCTGTGCGATCGGCCTGGCCGAGGAGACGGCCAGCTCGAGGAGATCCACTGGGCGGTGCGGCGGATGTTCGAGGCGCTGGCCCGCGAGCGCCCGGCGGTGCTGGTGTTCGAGGACATCCACTGGGCCGAGCCGCCGCTGCTGGATCTGATCGACCACGTCGCCGAGTGGTCGCGCTCCAGCCCCTTCCTGCTGGTGGCCACGGCCCGCCCCGACCTGCTTGACCAGCGGCCGAGCTGGGGTGGTGGCAAGACCAATTCCACCACCATCCAGCTGGAGCCGCTGGCGGCCGATGCCTGCGGCCGGCTGATCAGCGCCCTGCACCCCGACCGCCAGCTGGCCGAGGCCGAGCAGCAGAAGTTGATCGCCGCCGCCGAGGGCAATCCATTGTTCCTGGAGCAGATGGTTGCCATGCTCGACACGGCCGGGTCGGACGAGTTGGTGGTGCCGCCGAGCATCAGCGCGCTGCTGGCCGCCCGCCTCGATCAGCTGTCTGCCGGCGACCGGCGGGTGGTGGAGGCGGCATCGGTGGAGGGCCGGGAGTTCCACCGATCGGCACTGCTCGCGCTCCTGCCGGACTCCGAGCAGGCCGGCCTTGAGGAGTGCCTGCGGCGGCTGGTGCGGGAGCTGATCGACCCCGACGAGTCGCAGTTCCGGGCCGACGACGCCTACCGCTTCCAGCATCAGCTGATCCGCGACGCGGCCTACCATGGTGTGTCAAACCGCGACCGGGCAGCGCATCACGAGGCGCTGGCCGGCTGGATCGAACGCACGGCCGGAGAGCGAGCCGACGAGTACGCCGAGATCGTCGCCTACCACCTGTCCGAGGCGGTGCGCTACGGGCGCGAACTGGGGCAGCCGGGCGGCCCGCTGGACGCGCTGTCGCTGCGCGCTGCGACGCTGTACCGGCTGGCGGCGGACCGGGCGGTCGCGCGCGGCGACCTGGCCGCCGCGTCGGCCCTGGTAACGCACCTGGGCCACCCCGGCAGGATCGACGATCAGCTGGCCGCCACGGCCGAGCTGCGCGATGCCGGTTCGGTGCTGCGGCGGGCGGAGATGTTGCAGTGGAGCGCGCTGCTGCGGGCCCAGCAGGGCCGGCTGGACGAGGCCATGGGGCTGGCCGACCGGGCGTCCGCCATCTGGCAGGAGCTGGGGGTTGGCATCTGGTCGGTCATCGGCCATCCGCTGTTCGTCGGCAACATGCTGCTGGTTGCGGGGCGCGCTGCGGAGGGGATCGAGCTGCTGCGCTCCGCGCTGGACCCCGAGCTGGTGTGGCGGGGCGCCAGGGAGCGCGCGCTGGCGGGACTGGGGCGGGGGCGGGAGGCACTCGCCCTGGCCCGCGAGATGGCCGAGGTGGCGGCCCATGTGGACGTCGCCGAGTACCGGTTCGATGTCGCGATTGACATGGCCGAGGCGGAGCGTGCTGCCGGCAACGCCGACGCCGCTCGTGGGTGGCTCGAGCAGGCGCTGGCCGGCGCCGAGGCGCGCGGCGCACACGCCTTCGTCGAGCAGGCGCAGGCCGCGCTCGACCAACTCGAAGCCGGCTAGCGCACCCGGTACTTGATGTGCGTGACCCCCGGCGCTGCGATGGCCCGCACCTGCTCCAGCTCGATCTCGGCCCCGGCGACGTTGTCGAAGAGCCGGCTGCCGCCGCCCAGCAGCACCGGCACGACGGAGATCTCCATCTCGTCCACAAGCCCGAGCGCGAGGCACTGCTGGATCACGTTGGCGCCACCGGCCAGCGACATGTCCTTGCCGCCGGCCGCCGTTCTGGCCTGTTCCACGGCCGACTCAATGCCGGTCACGAAGTGGAAGGTGGTGCCGCCCTGCATGGGCAGGGGCTCGCGGGCGTGGTGTGTGACCACGTATACCGGGGTGTGGTACGGCGGATCGTCGCCCCACCAGCCGTTCCAGGGGTCATTGTGGCTCCACGGCCCCGGCCCGCCGCCGAACATGTTGCGGCCCATCACGGTGGCCCCAAGACCGTCGAACCACTCCTCCACGACGGCGCTGCTCTCGTTCACCTCGCCGCCCTCGCCGCCGTACATGTCCTGGAAGATGGCCAGCTTGGTCAGCCAGCCGTGAAGTTTCTCGCCGCCCACGCCCAGCGGGTGCTCCAGGCTCTGGTCGGGGCCGGCGATGAACCCGTCGATCGACATCGTGATGTTCATCCGCAGCTTGCTCATGCCGCCTCCGGTCGGTATGTGCGTGTCGTTGGTCTAAGACTCGGATCTCGCCCGAAAGTCATCGGCGTTCGTCAACCCGCGATCACGCCCACGGCGGGGGCGCGCACCGCGCCGGGCAGGGGGCCGATGCGCGCGATTGCGCCGCGGCCGGTCGCGGCCGCCCACAGGTAGCCGTCACCGGCCGCCAGCGTGTCGATCCGAAACGGCAGCCGGATGTACCGCGCGGCGGCCCCCAGCCCCGGCCGCAGGCGGTAGATGGCCGTCGACGTCGCGAACCACAGCTGGCCTTTGGCGAAGGCCATGGCCAGCACCGCGTCCGGTGCCCGCACCCGGCTCGTCGTGCCAGCGCCGGAGGGGACGCGGCTGGTCGGCAGGCCGGCGATGGTGTGCCCGAAGGCCCCCCATACGTCGCCGCCGCCGTAGACCAGCGGCACCGCCACCGACGGCAGGTTCGCCAGGAAGTCCTCGCCCGACAACGTGTTGCGGCCGTGGGGCTGGATGCTGGTAATGCCGTTCAGCGGCTCCGCGTTCACGCCCCACAGGCGGCCCGGCGTCGCCAGCAGGCTGATGAAGCGTGGGGTGTCGTTGTTGTCCTGGATCTGGCCCTGAATGCTCAGCCGCTGCGGCCGCATGCGGGCGCTCACCGGGTCGACGGCGATCACCGCCGGCCCGCCGGCCGGCACCGTGATCCACGGCCGCCCGCGCCAGATGGCGATCCCCTCCGCGTACCCCGGTGCCGGTCCCGACCGGCGAGTGGCCAGGCTGCCCGGGTTGACCCGGATCACCCGGCCCGGAATCAGGCAGCCGCCGGTGGTCACCCAGGCGGCGTCCGCGCCATAGGCGATCTGGCTGTTTGAGCACAGACTGGGGATGTGCTTGGTCGTGCGCAGCTGCAGGTCATGAGGGTTGATCAACCCCACCCGATCCTCGCCCATTACCGCCCACAGGAAGCCCGCGCCCCAGGTCAGCGAGGTGGCCGGCTCGCGGGTGGGGATGACCTGGATTAGGGTCAGGTGGGGCGTCGGCGGGCCGCCGCCGGGCCGCGGGGTGGGCGGCAGCGGCGTTCCGCCTCCGTCGCCGAATGCCCCGCTGACCGTGGCCAGTGCCATCCCGAACGCGACCGCTGCGATGACGAACGTGCCGGCGGTGCCGGTGCCGCCGGCGGTGGGCCGGCCCAAGTGCCGGTGAATTTGAGCGAGGGATCACGCCGGTATATACGACGACCGGGCGAGGTTTTTGGTGTCGGGCACCCGCGGCGGGTCGCGCTGTTCGACACCGGCCACATCGGCCTGGCGGCGACGCCCGCGAAACAGAGAGAGAGGAGAGCGGGCGAACGGAATCGAACCGTCATACACGGCTTGGAAGGCCGATGCTCTACCGTTGAGCTACGCCCGCGGGAGGCTCGCCGGCCACCCTAGCAAAGCCCCGTGGTGTCAATCGGCCCGCACGGGGTAACACCGTGACACAGGGCTGGCGTCAGTGCCTGGAGGGTGTTCCGGAGTGAGCGACGTGATGAGGCGCAGGACGCGGCCAGCGTGCCCGCACACCAGCCGCAGTAGGCGCTCACTCCGGGACACCCTCCAAACTGGCCAAACGCTCGATGCAGGCTTCGTCGGGGGCCAGCCCTGTATCCACCCAATCTGGGCGTACCGACGACCCACCCGCGGACGCCCCGATGTCGCGCGCACGCGGGTGGTGAATGCTGCAGGCGAGGGAGGAGAGGTGGGGAAGGCAGGAGGCCTGCCCCGGCTTGAAGGATGCTCACGCTCGTCGTCGTTACTGTCGTCACGGCCCTGGTCTTCGACTACACGAACGGGTTCCACGACACGGCCAACGCGATGGCGACGACGATTGCGACACGGGCGCTGCGCCCGCGCGTCGCGGTCGGCATGGCGTCGGTGCTGAACCTGGTCGGCGCGTTCCTGTCAGTCACGGTGGCCGCCACGATCGCCAGCGGGATCGTCGACCAGACGACCGTCACCGTTCCGGTCGTCTTCGCCGGCCTGGCAGGGGCGATCGTGTGGAACGTCATCACCTGGTACGCCGGGCCGAGGAGGGCGCCCGCGGGGTGATCTGGAGCGGTCTCGCGTCCAAGGTGCTGATCCCGGCTGCCGTGGCGCCGTTCGTCTGCGGGTTCGCGACGCTAACCGCGACTCTGCTCGCCTACCGGCTCACCCGTTCGGTCACCGGCGACAGGCGACGACCACCCGACCGATCCTGAAACATCCGCCTCGCTAGAGGCGTTGGTGGCCTGATGATCGCTCCTTCCCTTGGCAGCTACCTGCCGCTTTCCGACCTGATCAAGATCGTGGCGGCGACGCTCACTGTCGCCATCGTCGCGCCGTCGGCGGTCTCGCTTGCGGTGATCGGCGTCGATCGTCGGGCGGCGGGCTCTGCCCGCCTGGGCGTCGCGCTGATCGGCATCGGTGTGTGCGTGCTCGTGTTCCTGGTGGCCGCAGGTCTCTAACGCCCTGGTGCACCGGTGAAGGACAGGAGGCCCATTCCGGCCTGATCCGGCCGCTCAAGTAGGGTGGCGGCGTTGTGCTGCGCGAGCCCCACTACACCCGCGACCGGATCGCCGCTGTGGGCCGCCGGCTGGAGGCGCTGGTCTACCCCGAGTGCCGCGATCCCGACCGCATGCTCGTGGCCGGGCCGACCGATCGCATCCCCTGGGACGAGGCGCAGGCGCTGGACTACCGCGGGGCCCGGCTGGGCGAGCAGTTCGGGCCCCTGTGGGCGACCTACTGGTTCCGGGTCGAGGCAACCGTGCCGGCGGACTGGGCCGACTCCCGCGTCGACCTGCTGTGGGTGACGCACAGCGAGGCCACCCTGTGGGTCGGCGGGCGCAGCATCCAGGGCCTGAACACCAGCCCCGAGGGCGCCCGTCCGGACGCGCTGCTGCTCGAGCGGGCGAGCGGCGGCGAGCAGCTGGAGCTGCAGATCGAGCTGGCCTGCAACGGCAAGTTCGGGCGCCTGCCCGCGCCCTACCAGACGGTCGAACCGGTGGTGCTCGACCGCTGCCAGATCGCCCGCTTCGACCCCCGCGCGTGGGCGCTCTTCCACGACCTGGATGTCCTGCGGCGGCTGCAGGCCGACGCCCCCAACGGCCTCGACCCCGCCTGGGCCGGCGAGCTGCTGCGCGAGCTCGACCGCTTCTGCGACCTGTGGGACGAGGATCCAGGTACCTGGGAAGAGGCGGCGGCGGTGCTGGCGCCGCTGCACGAGCGTCGCAACGGCTCCTCGACGCATGAGCTCTCGGCCATCGGCCACGCGCACCTGGACACGGCCTGGCTGTGGCCGCTGGAGGAGACCTACCGCAAGGCGGTGCGCAGCTTCTCCAGCCAGACCGCCTACATGGCGCGCTATCCAGAGTTCCGCTTCGCCTGCTCGCAGGCCCAGCAGTACGACTGGATCAAGCGCCGCAACCCGGACCTGTACGCGCGCATCGTCCAGCAGGTCAAGGCCGGTCGCTGGATCCCCGTCGGCGGCACCTGGGTGGAGCCCGACTGCAACCTGCCCTCGGGCGAGTCGCTGGCCCGCCAGTTCCTGTATGGGCAACGGTTCTTCGAGCGCGAGTTCGGCCGCCGCTGCCGGGAGTTCTGGAATCCGGATGTGTTCGGCTACACGGCCCAGCTGCCCCAGATCATGCGGCTGGCCGGGATCGACCGCTTCCTGACCCAGAAGCTGTCCTGGAACCGCTTCAACCCCCCGGCCCACCACACCTTCATGTGGGAGGCGCCCGACGGCTCGCGGGTGCTTGCCCACTTCCCGCCGGCCGACACCTACAACGCCACCGCCGAGGTGGAGGAGCTGCGCCGCTCGGCCCGCGACTACCGCGACCACGACCGCTCCCGGCACAGCCTGCTGGTGTTCGGGTGGGGCGACGGCGGCGGCGGCCCCACGCCGGCCATGCTGGAGACGCTGCGCCGGGCCGGCGACCTGCAGGGCATCCCGCGTACGCGCATGACCACCTCGGACGAGTTCTTCGAGGCCCTGGAGGCTGAGGCGCACGACCTGCCGGTGGTCGTCGGGGAGCTGTACTTCGAGTACCACCGCGGCACCTACACCACCCACGCCGACGTCAAGCTGGCCAACCGCCGCAGCGAGGCCCTGCTGCACGATGTGGAGGCGCTTGCCTCCCTCGCCATGCGCATCGCCGGCGCCGACTACCCCGAGGCACCAGCTGGACGAGCTGTGGCAGACGGTGCTGCTGCACCAGTTCCACGACATCCTGCCCGGGTCGAGCATCGGCCAGGTGTACGACGAGGCGGCCGTCGCCTACGCCGGGGTTGAGCGCTCGGCCATGGCGCTGCGGCAGGCCGCCGCTGACGCGCTGGCCCCGGGCGGGGGCGGCCCGACGCCGGTGAACACGCTGGGTGTGCCTCGGGCCGAGGTGGCTGAGCTGCCCGAGGGCCGGCTGGCCGTCGTCGAGGCGCCGCCGTACGGGCCGGGCGCCATCCTTGCCGGCGATGCCGGCGGAGTGACGCTGAGCGAGCACGGGGACGAGCTGGTGCTGGAGAACGCCCACCTGCGGGCGGTGCTGGGCGCCGCCGGGGATGTGCGCTCGCTGGTGCACCGGCCGACCGGCCGCGAGGCCCTGGCTGCGCCCGGCAACATCCTGCAGACATTCGACGACCGGCCCACCGACTTCGACGCCTGGGACATCGACCCGTTCCACCTGCAGACCGTCCGCGATGCACCGCCCGCCCAGGGCTGGACGGTGGGCCGGGTTGACCCGCTGCGCTGTGAGGTTGTCTTCCGGCGCACCGTCGGCAGGCGCAGCGAGCTGGAGCAGGTGGTGCGGCTGGACGCCGGCTCGCCGCGGCTGGAGTTCCGCACCCAGGCCGACTGGCACGAGAGCCACACCCTGCTAAAGGTGCTCTTCCCGGCTGCGGTGCGCTCGCAGACCGCCACCTACGAGATGCCGTTCGGGACGACCGAGCGGCCCACCCACTTCTCGACCAGCTACGACGAGGCCCGCTACGAGGTGCCCGGCCACCGCTTCGCCGACCTGTCGGAGCACGGCTTCGGCGTGGCCCTACTGACCGACTGCAAGTACGGCTATTCGACGCTGGGTGGCGACATGCGGATCACCCTGCTGCGGGCGCCCAAGTCGCCCGACCCCGAGGCTGACATGGGCCGGCACAGGTTCGCCTACGCCGTCATGCCGCATGCCGGTGGCTGGCGGGAGGCGGGTGTGCTGGCCGAGGCGATGCGCATGAATGCGCCGTTGGCGTGGGCGGCCGGCACGGTCGAGCCGTGCTGCTACGCCCGGCTGGACGACCCCAACCTGGTGCTGGACACGATCAAGCGGGCCGAGGACTCAGAGGCCCTGGTCGTGCGCCTGTACGAGGTTCACGGCGCCCGCGGCTGCGCCCGGTTGGAGCTGGGGTTCGCTGTCGCCTCGGCTCACCTGTGCAATCTGCTGGAGGACCGGGGCGAGCCGCTTGCGGTCAGGGATGGGGTGGTGGTCCATGTCCCGTACCGGCCGCACCAGATCGTCTCTGTGCTGCTGCGATAGACGGACGGGCGCTCAGGCCGCCGACTGCTGCCGGTCCGCCAGGTCTCCGCGTTCGAGCAGGCGCAGGAACGCGCTCACGATGTGCGGGTCGAACTGTGATCCGCAGCCGGCCAGCAGCTGTCGGCGGGCGGCCTCCTCGCTCAGCGCTCGCCGGTAGGGGCGGTCGGCCAGCATCGCCGTCCAGGCGTCGGCCACCGAGATCACCCGGGCCTCCACCGAGATCTGCTCGCCGCGCTTGCCGTGCGGGTAGCCGCTGCCGTCGTACCGCTCGTGATGGTCGCCGACGATGGGGGCGATGTCGCGGATCTGGTCACAGGCGGCCAGCAGATCCGCTCCCACCCGCACGTGCTCCCGCATGATCTCCCACTCGGCCGCTGTCAGTGCGCCCGGCTTGGTCAGGATGGCCGGAGGGACGCCGACCTTGCCCACATCGTGCAGGCGGGCGGCGGCCAGGCAGCGGCGCCGCTGGTCGACGGTCAGCCCCACGACCTCGGCCAGCCGGGCGGCCACGTCGACCATGGCCAGGCTGTGCTCCTGGGTCGCCTGCTCACCGTCCAGGCGGTCGGCCAGCCGCTGCAGGTAGGCGACCACCGCGGTATCGAGGGGGATCGTCCGCTGAGGCGCCGAGGCTGGCCCGACATGAGTGCCGTTCCGGCCCGACTGCTTGGCCTGGTACATGGCGTGGTCGGCGGCCGTCACCAGCTCGTCCGCATGCCGGGCGTGCTCGGGCAGGCTGGCTCCGCCGACCGATGCGGTGATCGAGATCAGGGCCTCACCGACCGCGAACGGACGGTCGCTGATGGCCGCCCGGCAGCGCTCGGCCAGCAGGCCGAGCTGATCGCTGTTCACGCCCGGGGCCAGCACCACGAACTCCTCGCCGCCCAGCCGGGCGACCGTGTCGCAGGGGCGGACGGCCGCCACCACCCGCGCCCCCGCCTGCCTCAGCACCTCGTCGCCCACGCTGTGGCCGTAGCCATCGTTGACAGTCTTGAAGTGATCGAGGTCGATCACCAGCAGCGCGATCGGCTGGCCCCCTGACAGTGCGCGTTCGGCCGACAGGCCGAGCTGGCCGTCGAGCAGGCGGCGGTTCCCGAGCCCGGTCAGCGGGTCGGTCGAGGCCAGCCGCCGCTGCTCGGCGAGCGCCGTGGCCAGCCTGCGTGACAGCTCGCCGCGCTCGCGCAGCGTCAGCTGCAAGCGGACGATGATGGCCAGCACCGACAGCAGCCCGATCACCGGGCCGGCTGCATCCAGTTCGCCCTGGCGGGACTTGATCACGATCACAGCCATGGTGATCACGAACCCGAGCGCGGCCGCCGACACGTTGACGTCGCGCGACTCGCCGGCGCCGGCCGCAACGCCCGCGGTTTCGTGCACCGCGGCGATCGCGGCCGCCACCGCCAGCACCCCTGAGGCCTGCCACGCGGTCAGGATCCAGCTTCCCGGGCGGTACATCTGCACGGCGACCAGGTAGGCGTACACCATCCAGCCCGCAGTTGCCGACCACACCGACGCGGTGATCAGCACCAGGCTGACCGGGGAGCGGCGGTAGACCGTGTACACGGCCGAGGCCAGCGCCAGCCCGCCCAGCAGGGCGAGCCCGGTCTCGGCCGTGGAGATGATGTCGCCGGGCGTCAGGCCTGCCGCCATCTGCGGTTCGACCACGAAGGCGATCCCGGCGTAGGCGACGGCCATGAACAGGATGCCGACGTCCAGCAGTTCACGCCAGCGGCGAAGCGGCGAACCGAATCCCAGTATCACCGCCGGCACCACCACCGCCAGGCTGAGCACGTACAGGATGTCCGCTTCGGATGGCACGGGCGAGCGGTGCAGCACGAACTCGTCCACCGAATAGGCGACGTCGCCGAGCGAGAACAGGGTGTAGGAGAGCGCCATGGCGATCCAGAACCGGCGCTGACTGCGCACCCGGGGCACCGCCAGCCACAGCGCAACCACCGCCGCCGCCCCCGGCACGTGGTAGACGACGTCCCCCAGCAACAGCCGCCCGGCGTGCGAGCTGACGACAAACGATGCGACTGCGAACCCGACCACCCACAGGGCGCCGCCGATCGCCGCGGGCGCCGTCCAGCGGCCCAGCGGGGCGCGGGCGGGGTTGTCGGTTTGCGCAACATTGGGCTCGCGCATCACTGCCCCGGAAATCGACCGCCCGCGAACGGTTGTTAGTCGGGCGGCATGAAGGGCGCCACCAGCAGTGTGCGGCGGGCCGTCCGGCCCGTGCGGTCCTCGCTGCGGTCGGCGCTGCCCAGCAGCCGCACGATGGCCCGCGACGCCAGGAAGCGCAGCGGCTCCGGCTCCCAGCGGCGCGAGCGGTGGCCGACCCACGGCAGGCTGACCAGGTCGGACGGGTTGCCCAGCACCAGGTCGGCCAGCGTGCGGCCGGCGATGTTGGACGCGGCAACGCCGTGCCCGGAGTAGCCGCCGGCCCAGCCGGTGCGGGTGCCGGGGTCGTAGTTGATGCCCATGCACCAGTCGCGCGGCACGGCCAGTGGCCCGCCCCAGTGGTGGGTGATGGCGGCGCCGGCGGCCGCCGGAAAATCCCGCCGCAGCACGGCCAGCAGCCGGCCGCGCACCTCGTCGGAGCGCTCGTGCCGTTCGCTGATCGGCTCCCGAAGCTGGTAGGGGGCTCCCCGGCCGCCGATCGCAATGCGGCCGTCGATGGTGCGCTGGGCGTAAAAGAAGAGGTGATGGCGGTCGCCCACGGTCAGCCCCTCGCGCCATCCCAACTGCGCCCATATGTCCTCGCCCAGCGGTTCGGTGGCGATCATCAGCGAGTACAGCGGCAGGTAGCGCAGGCGCTCGCCGGGCAGCTGGGTCGTATAGCTCTCGGTCGCCCGCAGGACGACGTCGGCGGTCAGGCGGCCGCCCTCACACACCACCCGCCCCGGTCCGAGCTCGCGGGCCGCCGTGCGCTCGTACAGCCGCACACCCCGGCGTTCGACCGCCTGGGCCAGGCCGCGCACCAGCCGGGCTGGGTCGATGCGCGCGCCGTGCGGCGAGAAGCTGGCCGCCAGAGCGCGCTTGACCGGCACCAGTTGCGCCCACTCGGCGGCATCCAGCAGCCGGCTCTCGCCACCCAGTTCCTGCCCCTCCTGCACCGACGCCTCGAGCCGCCGGCGCTGCGGCTCGCTGGTCGCCAGCATCACGTAGCCGGCCTTCAGGTAGCCGCACTCGATCGACTCCTGGCCGGCCACCCGGCCCACCTCGTCCACCGCGGCATAGGTGGCGCGCAGCGCGCGGCGGACGCCGTCGGTGCCGCCCCGCTTGGCGTACACGCCGGCGCTTCCGGGCAGGCCAGACGACAGCCAGCCGCCGTTTCGCCCGGACGGCCCGTAGCCCGCGATCTCCCGTTCGACCACGCTCACCCGCAGGTCGGGCTGTGCCGTCTTCAGGTAGTAGGCGGTCCACAGGCCGGTGAAGCCGGCGCCCACGATGGCCACGTCGCAGCTCTCGTCGGCGGCCAGGGAGGGCCGTGGGGTGAGCGGCTCCGGCAGGCCGTCCAGCCACAGGCTGCGGGCGCGGTAGCGGGATTCCAGGTCAGTCGCGATCGACGTGGATCCGTCGCTCGGAGAACTCGATCTTGTAGTCGTTGATGCTGGCGTCGCGGCGGCGCATGTAGCCGTGCTCGTCGAACTCCCAGTGCTCGTTGCCGTGGCTTCGCCACCACTGGCCGCTGCGGTCGCGGCTCTCGTACTCGAACCGCACCGAGATCCTGTCGCCTGCGAAGCACCACAGCTCCTTCTTCAGCCGGTAGTCCAGCTCGCCCGCCCATTTGCGGCGCAGGAACTCGACGATGGCCTCCCGGCCCTGGAAGAACTCGTGCCGGTTTCGCCACTGGGAGTCCTCCGTGTAGGCCTGGGCGACCCGCTCGGGATCGCAGGTGTTCCAGGCGTCCTCGGCGGCCTGCACCTTGGTGCGGGCGGTCTCCTCGGTGAAGGGTGGAAGCGGCGGTCGCGGCTGCATGTCACGCCGCCGTCTTGATGGAAAGCCGGGTGGACAGCGTGCGCCCGGCCAGGTTGAGCGTTTCCAGGTCGTAGACGTCGGGCAGGTTGAAGAGCAGGCCGTCCAGGCCGGCGTCGAGGAACGCGTCCACCTGCTCGAGCACGCTGTCGGGATCGCCGTTGACCGCGGTGGCGAGCCGGGCGGCGGGCAGCCCGCGGGCGATCAGCTCCTGCGCCTTGCGGTCGGCGGCCGCCGAGCTGTCGGCGATCACCAGCGAGCCCAGCCGCGTCTTGGTGATCTCGGCCGGGTCGCGGCCGATCTCCTCGCAGGCGGCCTCCAGCACGCTCAGCTTGTGGCGGATGGTGTCCACGTCGCCGAAGAAGTTGCAGGCGTCGGCGTACTTCGCCACCAGCGGGATGGTCTTGCGCTCGCCGGAGCCGCCGACCAGGATCGGCGGCCCGCCCGGCCGCACCGGGCGCGGATTGTTGAGCACGCCGTCCACGTGATGCCGGCGGCCGCTGTAGGTCGGCTGCTCGTCGGTGAACATCGCCCGGCAGATGCGAAGCGCGTCCTCCAGCCTGTGGAAGCGCTCGCGCAGCGGCGGGAACTCGAAGCCGTAGCCGCGGTGCTCATCCTCGTTCCAGGCCGCGCCGATGCCCAGCACCGCCCGCCCCGACGAGACGATGTCAAGCGTCGTGATGATCTTGGCCAGCATGGCCGGGTTCCGGTAGGTGACGCCGGTGACCATGGTGCCCAGGCTGGCCCGGCTGGTGCGGGCGGCGATCCCGCCCAGCAGCGTATATGCCTCCAGCATCGGCTCCTCGCGGGCTCCGTTGACGGCGATCTGGTAGAGGTGGTCCATCACCCACAGCGAGTCGAAGCCGACCTGCTCGGCGGTGCTGGCGATCTCGGCCACGCGTTCGAACAGTTGGTCGTCCGGCACGTCCGGGAAGGTGAAGCTGTTGATCTGCAGGCCGAGACGGGTGATCGGGTTGCGGGCAGGGCGCATGCGGCTCCTCCGGGTGAGGCTGACTGGTCGGCAGTATGCCTCAGACCCCCTAGTCGCCGGCCGCGCGGGCGGCGGCCGAGGGCGGGAGCTCAGCCGCCTGCAGATCTGCGAACTCGTCCAGTTTGCGCAGGGAGGGGAACCGCCACGCCCACACCACCGCCACGCCAACCGACACCAGCCCGCCCAGCACGACCGCCGGCACGGCGCCGATCAGCGCGGCGGCCACCCCCGACTCGAACGCGCCCAGCTCGTTGGACGCGCCGATGAACACCCGCTCGACGGCGCTCACCCGGCCGCGCAGCGCGGGCGGAGTGAGCAGCGGGCCGAGCGTTGCCCGCAGCAGCATGCTGATCATGTCGGCGCCGGCCAGAGCGGCCAGCGCGACCAGGGACAGGGCGAAGTTGCGCGACAGCCCGAACACGACCGTGGCGGCGCCGTAGGCGGCCACCACCGTGAACAGGGTGACCCCCACTCGGCGGCGCAGCGGGCGCACCGTCAGCACCACGCCCACCACCAGCGCGCCGGCCGCCGGCGCGGCCCGCAGAACGCCGTTGCCGACCGCGCCCACGTGCAGGATGTCGCGCGCGAACACCGGCATCAGCGCTGTGGCGCCGCCGAACAACACCGCCATCAGGTCGAGTGAGATGGCGCCCAGCAGCGCCGGGGTGGACAGGATCAGTCGCACGCCACCCAGAGCGTCGGCCAGGGTGGCTTCCTGCTCGGCGACGTGCGCGCGGCCGACATCGGGGGGCACCAGTGCCACCAGCCCGGCCGCCAGCGCCGACACCACCGCCGCCACCACATAGGGCGCGGCGTTGCCCGTGCGCTGCAGCAGGCCGGCCAGCGCCGGGCCGATCACCCCCGCAGCCTGGCTGGTCGAGGTGCTCAGCGCGACCGCCCGCGACAGCGAGTGGGCGGGCACCGCCGCCGACAGCAGCGGGCTGGCGGCCGGGTTGACGAAGGCATTGGCCGTGCCCGCCAGCATGGCCAGCACGTACAGTGGCCACACCCTGCCGTCGCCGCCGCCGGCGTCGATGGCCAGCGCCACGTTGACGAGCGCCAGGGCCACCAGCCCGGCCGCGGCGATCCGCCGGCGATCGTGGCGGTCGGCGATCTGGCCGGTGGGGATGGCCAGCAGCGCCGCTGGGACGAACTCGGCCAGACCCAGCAGGCCGAGCACCAGCGGCTGGCCGGAGCGGGCGTAGCCCTGCCAGCCGAGCGCGGTCGTCTGCGCGCCCAGGCCCAGCCACTGCAGCCCGTCCAGCGCCACCAGGGGGCCCACCGCGCGGTCACGCAGGAGCGCGCCTGCCGTCATTCGCTCGCTCACGCTTGCAGCATTCCACGACCCGCGCCCCGGCGGCTCCAACCGGCGTCGGCCGAGAAGGCAACCGCGAGGCGTTGACTTGCTATCTTTGCAGTGTACTTTGGTTGAGGCAGAAGCTTTTCGTGGGGGAGGGGGCAAGAGGGGCGCCTTGGGCGCCCCTCTTCGCGTCTGCGGGCACGCTCTGGTAGCCTCGCCGGCCGTGATCATCCTGCAGACCGACCGCTTCGACCTGCGCGTGCTGGAGCCCACCGATGCCGAGCCGCTGTACCGCTTCTACGGCGACGCCGAGGCAATGCGCTACGTCGGCGGCAGCGGCCAGCCGATCGACCAGCCGGCGACGCGCGGGGCCATTGCCCGTCACATCGAGCACCAGCGGCAGAACGGGTTCTCGCTGTGGGCGATCGTCGACCGCGCGGACGGTTCGGTGATCGGCTGCGCCGGCCTGTACCTGGTCGAGGGCACCGGCCCGGAGGTGGAGCTGGTCTACCAACTGGTGCGCGATCGCTGGGGGGAGGGGATCGCCACCGAGACGGCTGCCGCCAGCCTGGCCTACGGACTGGAGACGTTGGGCCTCCAGCGGGTGATCGGGCTGGCCTACCCCGAGAACGGCCCCTCGGTGCGGGTGATGGAGAAGCTGGGCATGCGGCGCGAACCCGACGTGGAGGCGTACGGCCGGCGGATGGTCAAGTTCTCCGCAGGCGACGCCGGATGATCTAGCATGGGCGGCGTGGAGCACTCCTCGCTCACGGCCAGGGCGGCCGATGCAGAGGTCGGTGAGGCGCTCGATCAGTACCGCGCGGAGCTGACCGGGTACTGCTACCGGATGCTGGGGTCGGCCTTTGAGGCCGAGGACGCCGTGCAGGATACGATGGTGCGGGCGTGGCGCGGGATCGACCGTTTCGAGGGCCGTTCGGCGCTTCGCGCGTGGCTCTACCGTATCGCCACCAACGTCTGCCTGGACATGCTGAAAGGCCGCGAGCGGCGGGCCCGACCGATGGACCTGAGCGGCGCCCAGGCACCGGTGGTCGAGAACTTGAACATCCCCGCCGAGTCGCGCTGGCTGGAGCCGATCCCCGACGCGATGCTGAGCGGCGAGGGCGACCCGGCGGAGCTTGCCATCGGCCGTGAGACGATCCGGCTGGCCTTCGTGGCCGCGCTGCAGCGGCTGCCGGCCCGCCAGCGGGCCGCGCTGATCCTGTGCGAGGTGCTGCGCTGGCAGGCATCGGAGGCGGCTGAGCTCCTGGACACGAGCGTCGCCTCGATCAACAGCTCGCTGCAGCGGGCACGGGCGACCCTGGCCCACACCGGGCCGCCGGCCGGCGCAGCGCCGGCCGAGCTGAGCGCCGCCGACCGCGCGCTGCTGACCCGCTACGTGGATGCCTTCGAGCGCTATGACATGGACGCGCTGACATCGCTGATCCGCGACGACGCGATCCAGTCGATGCCGCCGTACGACATGTGGCTGGCCGGCCGTGAGGACATCCTCACCTGGTGGTTCGGGCCCGGCATCGGCTGCGAGGGCTCGCGGGTGATCCCGGTCGGGACGGCCAACGGCTGCCCGGCCTTCGGCCAGTACAAGCCCAGCGACGGCGGCGGCCACGAGCCGTGGGCGCTGCAGGTGCTGCAGCTGTCAGACGGCGGGATCGGCGAGTTCACCTTCTTTCTGGACACCGAGCGGCTGTTCCCGCTGTTCGGGCTGCCGCCCCGGCTCGACGGGTAGCACCCGCTCCAGGCCGGCCAGCGACACCAGCTCGCACAGGCCGTCGGCGGCGCTGCGCAGGCAGACCCGGCTGCCCCTCCGGCGGGCGGCCAGGCCGACTCGGGCCAGCGCGTCCAGCGCCACCCCATCGGCCGGCAGGTCGCGCACGTCGCACACCGCCAGTTCGGCGCCGCTTGACTCCAGCGCCCGACCGAAACGCAGGCACAGGCCGGGCAACTCGTCACGGCCGAGGGGGCCGGCGATCGCGAACACGATCGTGGTCGGCCGCGGGGTGTCCATGTGAACTGCTGACTGTCCGGACTGCGGAAACTCATCGGTCAGGGAACCGATGAGTCCCGCACGGGGGGCCGGTCTACTCTGCAACGCGAACCACCGAAGGAGCACCCACCATGACCGTCGATCACCGAACCCGCTGGCTGGCCCTGTACGTGCTGTGCCTGGGCGGCCTGATGATCGTGCTCGACACGACCATCGTCAACGTCGCGCTGCCCTCCATCCGCACGGATCTCGGCTTCACCGAGAGCTCGCTGGTCTGGGTGGTCAACGCCTACCTGCTGACCTTTGGCGGCTTCCTGCTGCTGGGCGGGCGGCTGGGCGACCTGTACGGCCACCGGCGCCTGTTTCTGTTCGGCATCGGCCTCTTCACCGCGGCCTCCCTGGCCTGCGGGCTCTCCACCACCCAGGACATGCTGGTGGCCGCGCGGGCCGTGCAGGGGCTGGGCGGCGCGGTGGTCTCCGCCGTGTCGCTGTCGCTGATGATGACGCTCTTCACCGAGCCGGCAGACCGAGCCAAGGCGATGGGCGTGTTCGGCTTCGTCTCCTCCGGCGGCGGCAGCATCGGCGTGCTGCTGGGCGGCGTTCTGACCAACTACCTGAGCTGGCACTGGATCTTCCTGGTCAACTTCCCGATCGGCATCGGCGTCTGCCTGCTGGCGCTGCGGCTGGTGCCGTCCATGCCCATCCAGCACTGCCGAGGCCCGGCTGGACGTGGCCGGCGCGGTAACCGTTACCGGCGTCCTGATGCTGGCCGTGTACGGGATCGTGAACGGCAACAGCGCCGGTTGGGAGTCGCGCCAGACGCTGGGCCTGCTGGCGGCGGCGGCGGTGGTGATGGCGGTCTTCGTGTGGATCGAGTCGCGGGTGCGCCGCGCCGCTCGTGCCGCTGCGCCTGTTCCGGCTGCGCAACGTGGCTGTGTCCAATGTTGCGGGCGTCCTGTGGGCGGCCGCCATGTTCGCCTGGTTCTTCCTCTCGGCGCTCTACCTGCAGTTGGTGCTGGGCTACAAGCCGCTGCAGGTGGGCCTGGCCTTCCTGCCCGCCAACCTCATCATGGGCGCGTTCTCGCTGGGCCTGTCGGCCAAGCTGGTGATGCGCTTCGGCATCCGCGCGCCGCTGGCCGTCGGCCTGTGCTGGCGCCTCGGTCGGCCTGGCGTTGTTCGCGCGGGCGCCGGTGCACGGGCAGCTTCGTGGCCGACGTGCTGCCCAGCATGATCCTGCTCGGGCATCGGCGCCGGCATCGCCTTCAACCCGATGCTGCTGGCGGCCATGAGCGACGTGCGAACCTGCCGAGTCCGGGCTGGCCTCGGGCGTGGTCAACACCTCGTTCATGATGGGCGGGGCGTTGGGCCTGGCCATTCTGGCCAGCCTGGCCGCGTCGCACACCTCGACGCTGCGGGCGGGCGGCATGGGTCGGCTGGCCGCCACCACCGACGGCTATCACGCCGCCTTCCTGGCCGCCGTGGCCTTCGCGCTGGCGGCCGGCGCGCTGGGTGTCGGGTTGCTGCGGGCGCAGGTCCCGCAGACGGCCCATGCCCACGAGCACGCAGACGACCGTCCGCCGGTGCCCGCCCTCGACTACGAGTGACGCGTCAAGGCCGGTGCCAGGAGGTGGTTCCTCAATGAACGCCTGCTGCGGCTGGTCTGCGGGCACGCTGGCTGCGTCCCACGCGGCGTGCGGTGCTCAACGTGGTGAAACCACGCCTCCGCTCCGCTCGCCGCTCGATCCTTGCCAGCGTGCCCGCATCCTGCGCCTCGTGACGACGTCATTAAGGAACCACCTCCAGGCACCTGCCTGGCACCGGCCTTGACGGGGCGTGCCCACCGCTAGCTCTTCGGCACAACTCCCGAGAACTGCGCCCGCACACATGAGTAGCCACGGCTGCAGGCGGCCACGTCGACCGTCACATGCGCGCCGGCGGCCGGATGGCCAAGCGAGAAGCGCGCGTTCACGATCGGCAGGCTGCCGCCGCCGCGCACAACGTGGCAGGCGGCCTGGTTGCAGGCGGTCACGAACACCGGGCCGGTCAGGTCGCCGACCGATGGCGCGATCGTCATGTTGACCAGGTAGCCGTCCTTGCCGTACGGGGAGGCGAGGATGCCGCCGCCGATCTGCAGTGCCGGCCGCGGCGGCGGCGCGGGGGTCTGGCCGGCGTGCGCGATCGACACGGCTGCCCCCAGGCCGGCGCAGATGGCCGTCGCGGCCAGGCCGGCCCGCACCTCGCGGCGGGTGAGCCTGAGCAGCCTCATGATCCCGCCCCCCGAAGCAGCGTGTAACGGGCCCGGCCGCCGCGCGTTGACAGCCCGCGCGGTCGCCCGGGCCCGCCCCAGCGGCCCCATCGCAGATGATTGAGTCCCCAGTTGGCGTCGAGTCCGATGCGACGCGTCCAATGCACGCTGATACCTCCGGTGTTGAACATGAGGCGATGCTCCCAGCCCCGTGTAACGATCCGGTCACGGCGGTGAATCGGCTCGTGTGCCGTTGTCTCTGCAGGCCGAATCCGCAGGTATGGTGGCGGCGTGGCGATCTCCAAACACACCCTCCAGGTGACCGGACTGGCCGCATTGGCCGTGGCCGCGGCGGCCTGCGGGTCGTCGGGGTCGAGCGCATCCTCCACGCCGACCGCCAGCACGTCCAACAGGCAGGCCAGCACGCAGACCTCGTCCCCGCCGCCTACCACCACCCATACATCGGCGAAGGCCCAGAACCTGGTCGTCTCCGACGCCATCCGGGCACAGCTCCTGACCGCCGGGGCGGCCATGCACAAGCTGCCCGTCTCCGACTACACGGGGCTGGCGCACGGCGAGACCTATTACGCCTACGACCCGGCCACCGGCGCCCACTGGGCGGGAGCCGGCCTGATGGCCAGTCAGCACTCGATCAAGGCTCAGGTCGGCGATCAGGACGATGGCGCCTACCTGGTGTTCGAGCAGCCGGCCGGCGGTCACTGGAAGGCGTGGCCGGCGGGCATCCCGGGCAGCAGCGCATACTCGTGTGCGGTCAAGGTGCCAGCTGGGGTATTGGCGGCGTGGGGCTGGGCGAAGGGGAGCTGCCACCCCGGCTGAGTGTCGCTGCGAGCCGGCGCAGCGCGGCCGGGTCGAGCCCGGACAGCAGCACCCGGTGTCCGCCCACCTCGACCGCCACCGATGCTGCGCCGGGGGTGGTCATGATGCCGTTCTTGATCCCGCCGCCGGCCGGGCCGACCACCTCGATCAGCCCAGAGCGGTAGGTGACGGTGCTGGTCGGGCCGTGGCGGGCGACGGACTGCACCTGCTGGCCGGGCACGCGGGGGAGTCCCAGCGCCGCCAGATCCGGCCCGGATGCCGGCGGCCCCCCGGCGATCAGCGGACCGCCGATCAGCGCACCCGCCACAGCCAGGACGGCGATGGCCGGGGCCAGGGCCGCCCACCGTCGGCGGCTGCGCCGGCGCGAGCGGGTGGGCAGGCGGACGGAAGCCGCGCGCCCCTCGAGCTCTGCATACAGGGCGGCAGCCTCGGCACGCGTCAGCTGGTCGCGGTCGGCGGGCAGGTTCATGCGGGATCACCCAGGTTGTCGCGCAGTTGCCGCTCGGCCCGGGCCAGCTGGCTGCGCACCGTGGACGCCCGGATCCCGATCAGGTCGGCGATGCGGCTGTCCGGCAGGCCCTCCATGTGGTGCAGGTAGACGCACAGCCGTTGGCGCGGGCCCAGCCGGCGGATAGCCGCCGCCAGGTCGAGCCGGGCCGCCGTGTCGTCCGCTGTTGGCGCATGTCCGTCCAAAGCCTCGATCAGCTCGTCGGGCACGTCGGCCCGGCGCCGCCAGCTGCGGTAGGCGAGCCGCACCATCACGGTCTTGGTATAGCCCAGCGGATGCTCCAGGCCGGCGAACCCGGGGTGCCGGGCCAGCACCTGGACGAGCGCGGTCTGCACGAGATCGTCTCGCTCCTGGTCGCCGACCAGCATGCGGGCGATCCGGCGCAGCGGCGGATAGAGCTCGCGCAGCAGTTCGACCGGGTCGCCCGCGGCGGGCTGGTGCAGCGGCGCCGGTGCCGGCAGCGATCGGTGGGTCTGCACACGTCTTCAGACCCGGCCGGATCGCCGCCGGTTCCCGGGAGGAGTTTCAACGGGCACCGTTGAAGACCGTCGGGCCGCTGCCGGCGGACTTCCACGGCTTGCCCGCCGGGATCATCGGCCCGCCCGGGTTGAATCCGGCCGGAAGGCACACGTCGTGGCCGGGCAGGCGTGCCGGCATCGGCACCAGTCGGGCATGCGTGGCCAGGTCCCCGCCGTTCACGATGCACAGCGGCGCGCACATGGCATTGTCAGGGCACACGAAGCGGGGGCGGCATACCTTCCGCAGCGGCCGGGTGGCGGTCACCATGGGGCAGGCGACTCGCGGCAGATGGCCCCGCCGGACAAGGTGGCTGGGAGGGGTGGGCTTTGCCGCCCCGCCGGTCGAGGCGAGCGCATAGGCCCCTGCGGACAGGGCGCAGACCGCCACCGCCGAGGCGACGGCAATCGACAGCATGCGGTGTCGTCGGATCATCAGGAGTCCTTCCTTCGAGGTTCACCTGAGAAGAGGCTGCTGCAGGGGCGGACCGCTGCACGCGGCTGCGAAATTCAGCCGTGCCGCGGGTAGGGCGCAAGCAGCTGTGGGGCCCGCGGCCGCTGGAAGAAGTTGAAGTCGGCCGCGATGTTGCCCAGGATCGGCAGTGTCTCGCGCACGTCCGGCCGCGAGTCGGGGCGGCCATCTGTGGCCGGGTTCAGCCGCTGGCCGTGCAGGAAGTCGTCCTCGATGAACTTCAGGTAGGCGTCGCTGGACAGGATCTGGTGGTCGATGTATCCAGTCCGGGCGTACGGGCTGATGACCAGGCCGGGCACGCGCAGCCCGTACCCGGCCCCGTCGACGCGTGGCGGCACGACGTTGTCGTAGAACCCGCCCCAGTCGTCCCAGGTCAGGAAGATGGCCGACGAGCGCCAGTCGGGGCTGCGCATGACGGCGTCGATCAACTCGGTCACGTAGGCCTGGCCGCGGGGGATCGAGGCCGGCGGGTGCTCGGAGTCGCGCTCGCTGGGGACGACCCAGCTGACCGCCGGCAGTCTGCCTTCGCGGGCGTCTAGGAAGAACTGCTTGGTGCGCTGGATGTCGCCCAGCTGGTGGTCGGCCCGCACGGTCTCGAAGCGTGGCAGCGGGTTCCAGATGCTGGGCGTTGAGGCCGTCAGCTTGGGCGCCGTGCAGGTCATGGCGCCCGACGTGCAATCCGGCTGGTGGCCGGTCTGCACGAAGTAGCGCCAACCCACGTGCGCCTTCCACAGCAGGTAGGTGATGTCGGTCCACGCATAGGGGGCGAGCGGGCGCATGGTGAGCGGGCCGTGGCCGTGGGAGGCGAGGCGCCGATGGCCGATCGGCAGCTCATCGGCGAGCGGCTGCGGCAGCGCGCCGACCACGCCGACAGCCCGTACAGGTGGGTGGGCAGGCTCCAGCCCAGGTTGGCGCTGAACATGTGGTCCTGCAGCACGTAGGCATGCGCCCAGGCCCAGTAGTTGGGGATCTCGGCGGCGGTGTGGTAGCCCATCACGTCGGGGGCGGTGTTGGCCTGGCGGCAGATCGGGTCGTTGTCCCGTCCAGCCGCAGGCAGCCTGCGGGCGCGCGCTCGACCACCCGCACGAAGCCGTTCATACGCCCGCCGTTGATGTCTGTGAGGGCGTCGACCGGGCCGTGCGGGCCGCCCCAGTTGACGACGGCGGCTGTCGTGATAGGGCCGCTGGCAGCGGTGCCGGTTGGGATCCGGCACACACACGGTCGGCACGCCGTTTCGCATGGGGATGCCGTCCGCCCCCGGGAAGGTGCCGAAATAGGAGTCGAAGGAGCGGTTCTCCTGCGTGATGATGATCACGTGGCGGATCTTGTGGATGCCGGCCTCGATGCCGCGCGGGGGTGTACTGCCGACCTGCCCGCAGCCGGTCGTCAGAGCCAGGGCCACCGCTGCCATGGCGAACGCTGCCAGAGACCGGTGCATCGCCTTCGACGGTAGGTCGAGCCGATTGGCCGCCGATGAGACAGCGCCGGCCGGTCTTACCGTTCCCTAATCTGCTACTCGCCCTCGACCGCGTGCTCGGCCAGCCAGGGCTTGGCCAGCCGCTTCTGGGCGCGGGTCAGCCACGCCTCGGCCACCAGGTCGCCCAGTTCCTGGCGGTCGAGCTGGGCCAGGCTCCCGATCCGCATCAGGATGGCCGGGTAGCCGTTGAAGTGGGGGGTGGTGAAGTACACACCGCGACCGTCCGAGAGCAGCAGTTCCTTGACGCCCTCGTCGGCCACCCGGAACATCAGCACGTCGGCCAGCCGCTCGCCCGTCTCGGGGTCGACCGCGTCAGGCCGCCGGCTGCGGTGGAAGCAGTACATCTTGCCGTGCACGTGGTAGGCGGGGCGGCCGTCGTCCACCTCGCGGGTCGTCTCCGGCATGCCCATCGCCAACTCGTCCAGGTCGGCCATGGTCGCCATATCCCGGGCTATCCGCGGCCAGTGAGATACAACTGGATGCCGTTGGCGATGCCCAGCGCGGCCAGGTGCCGGAAGGTCGGCGACTCCATGCGCCTGGCGTCCAGGGGGTTGGGCATGTTGCCGGTCTCGATGAAGATCTTGGGCACGTGCGACAGGTCGGTGCCGCCGTAGGCGTCCGAGCGCAGGTAGCCGCTGGTATAGAGGTTGGAGACGTGCATCGCGGTGATGTTGTGGAACGAGCGCAGCATGGCCGCACCCAGCCGGTCGTCGTTCTGGATCATGTGCTCTGTCAGGCCGACACCGGGCAGCGGGTAGGCGGGCACGATCACGTAGAAGCCATGCACCGAGGTCGGCGAGCCGTCGGCGTGGATGGAGACGGCGGCGTTGGCGTGGTTTCGGTTGCCCAGCGCCGCCCGCGTCGTGATGCATGGCCCCCACGGCACCTTGTTCACCGGGGTCATGATCACCGTCGCTCCGCGGGCGCGCAGGATGTCGACCGCCAGCACGCCCACGATCAGGTTGTAGCGGGCCTCGGTCAGGCCGCCCGCGGTGGATGTGCCGGTGGTGTCGCAGGGCTTGGTGGCGCCGGGGACCCCATAGTGCACCGGGCGGTTGATCTCGGTCGGGTACTTCCAGTTGGTCACGTTGTGGCCGGGGTCGATCACGATCACCTTGCCCGCCAGAGGCTTGGCGGTGGTGGCCGTGGACGTGCTGGCCGTGGACGTGCTGGGCGGCGCGGCTTCGGCGACCGTTACGGTCGCCGTATGCGAGGCCGGCTGGTCGGTGGTGGTATGCGACAGGTGGTGCGTGGTCGGCGGGGACTCGCCGCCGCTGCCCAGGGCCAGGGCGGCTGCCCCGCCGCCAGCGAACACCGCGATGCATACAGCGGCGATGACGATATTGCGCGTTCGCCTGGCCATCCCCCCGCACTCTAGATGCGCAGGCGGCCGGGACGGCCGGGCTCAGCGTCAGGCGGCGACCGCGTGTGGGTCGCCGACCAGGGCGCCTGGGTCCAGCAGGATGACCAGCCGCCCGTCGAGCTTGGCGATCTCCGACACCGCTGGATCCGACGCACCGGGCGTGCTCTCGATCTGTCCAGCGTCGATTGTCAGCACCTCGGTCACATGGTCGACGATCAACCCGATGGTGCCCTCAGGCGACTCCACGATGACGATGTTGGAGCCCTGCAGGTCGCCATTGGTGACGCCCAGCCGGCTGGCCAGGCTCCACACGGGGACGATCTTGCCGCGCAGGTTGATCACGCCCTCGATCCAGGCGCTGGACGTGGACACGTGGCGCGGGCTGCTGTACCGGATGATCTCCTGTACCTGCTCGATCGGCAGTCCGTACTGTTCGGCGCAGAGTTCGAACACGACCAACTGGTGCTGGTCGGATTGCATTCGGGTGGTCGCCATGGCTATGCGGCCACCTTGAACTGCGTGACGAAGCTGCGCGGCGATGCGATCCCGATCTGTGCCCGGGTGGCCTGCCTGGCCCAGACCGCCGAGGTGTTCACAACCCAGGATGGGCTGCAGGCGGCGCGGGAGATGGTGCGCGCCCGCCGCGGGTGGCCTGCGCCGACGTCTTCGACGCGCTCACCGCGCGGCGGCCGTACCGCGACCCGATGCCGCCTGACGAGGCGCTCTCACTGATGCAGCGCGACGTCGACAGCCACTTCTTCGCCGAGCCGTTCTCCGCCCTGCGCGGGCACGCCGACGCGCAGCCGCTGGCCGCGTAGGATCGGCCCATGCAGGGAGTCGAGTTGCGCGCCGCCACCGCGGAGGACGCCGCGTCGGTGCACGCGATCTACGCCCACTACGTCGAGCACAGCCTGGCCACGTTCGAGGAGCAGGTGCCGGCGGTGGGTGAGATGGCCGAGCGAATTGGCCGGGTGCGGGCGCTGGGGCTCCCCTACCTGGTGGCCGCCGATCCCGGCGGCCGGCTGCTCGGCTTCGGCTACTGCGCGGCCTACCGGCCCCGTTCGGCCTACCGGTTCACGGTCGAGGACTCGGTGTACGTGCGTGACGACGCGCGCGGCCGGGGCGTTGGCCGGGTGCTGCTCGGGGCGCTGCTCGAGGCCTGCGTCGAGGCCGGCATCCGCCAGGTGGTGGCGGTGATCGCCGAGGCCGGCGGCGAGGCCTCGATTGGCCTGCACCGGAGTTTCGGCTTCACCGACGCCGGCCGGCTGACGGCGGTCGGGTATAAGCACGATCAGTGGGTGGACACGCTGCGCATGCAGTGCTCGCTCGTGGATTGACCGCCGTCAGCCCACGAGCTCAGCAAGCCGTGTGCGGTCGATCGCCCGCCGCTCGACCTTGCCGGTGGGGCCATGCGGCAACTCGTCGACGATGACCACCAGCCGCGGGTACTTGTAGGCGGCCACCTGCTCCCGAGCATGCGCCTTCAGGAGCTCTGGATCCGTCACGCTGCCGTCGGTCACGACCAACGCCACCACCTCCTCGCCCAGCCGCGGGTGGGGGACGCCGATCACCACCGCCTCGCGCACGCCGGGATGGGTGTACAGCGCTTCCTCGACCTCCCGCGGGTGGACGGTGTAGCCGCCGCGCAGGATCACATCCTTCTTGCGGTCGAGCAGGAACAGATGTCCGTCGGCGTCGATGCGGCCGATGTCACCGGTGGCCAGCCAGCGGTCGTGGCCGCGGGCCAGCGTGGGGCCGCGGAACAGGATCTCGCCGTCTGCCGCCAGTCGCAGCTCGCCGCCGGCAGCCGGTGTACCCACCGAGCCGGAGCTGCGCGGCCGGCCGGCGTGCTCCAGGGCCAGCGCACCGCCCGCCTCGGTCATGCCGTAGCCCTCCAGCACCGTCGCCCCGAAGCGCTGCTCGAACGCCCGCCGCGTCTCGGCCGCCAGCGGCGCCCCGCCGATGTGCGCCAGCCGCATGTGCGGGGCGCGGCCGCTCTCGGCCGAGGCGGCCAGCAACGCGGTGCACATGGCCGGCACGCCCATGAACACACTCACCCGCTCCGCCTCGATCAGATCGAGGGCGGCGGTGGGCTCGAAGCGCGGCAGCAGGGCCAGGCAGGCGCCGGCGGCGATGGCGCCGTTCATGCACCCGCTCATGCCGAACACGTGGGCCAGCGGCGCCGACCCGAACAGCACGTCGTCTGCACGCAGCTCCAGGCCCTCGTGTGCGATGTACTCGGCCGCCAGCCGCAGCCCGGCATGCGTCAGCTCGACCCGTTTGGGCTGGCCGGTGGTGCCCGACGTGTACAGGATCACCGCGACGTCGGTGGGCGCCCGGCTGGCGAGGTCGGCCACCGGCGGGCCGGCCAGCGCCTCCGGATCGACCAGGCGGGCCCCGGACTCGGCCACCCGGCGTTCGACCTCGGCGGAGGACAGAAGCGGGTTCAGCGGCACGACCACCGCGCCCAGCCGCAGCGCTCCGTGGTAGGCGGCGATGGCCGATGGGGTGTTTGGCAGCAGCATCGCCACCGGCTGGCCGGGTGCCACGCCAAGCTCGCGAAGCCCACCCGCGGCCGTGGCAGCCAGATCGTTCAGCTCTGCATAGGTCAGCCGCCCTCCCTCGAAGGCCAGGGCGGCCCGTTCGGGATCGCCCTCCGACCGCTCGACCAGCAGCGCCCCGAGGTTCACGGCTGGTCGCGGCGGTACGACTCGAGCCCGGGCCGGAACGACTTGTCGTCCAGAAACTGCGTCAGCCCGTGCTCGCGGCCGCCCTCCACGTCCAGGAACCGCGACTGGTCGAGCTTGGCGTACAGATAGTCCTCGGCGGTGTCCCAGCTCATCGTCTGAGCGTGCTTGAATCCCAGCCGGGCCGCGCGCAGCACGACCGGGTTCTTCTCGGCCAGATCGAGGGCCAATGCCCGCACCTCCTCGCGCAGCCGCTCGCGCGGCACGCTCCAGTTGACCAGGCGCATGCGGGCCGCCTCGCTGCCGTCGAAGGTGCGGCCGGTCATCACGTACAGCAGCGCGTCGCGGATGCCGATCGTCTCGGCCAGCCCGCGCGACACAAGGCTGCCCGGTGGGATGCCCCAGTTCACCTCCGACAGCCCGAACGTGGCCTCGTCGGCGGCGATCGCCAGGTCGCAGGCGCACAGGGGCGTGAACGCGCCGCCGAAGCACCAGCCGTTGACCATGGCGATGGTCGGCTTGGCGTACGTGCGGAGCAGCCGCCACTGCCACAGGTTTGCGTCCCGGCGCACCCGCCGCTGCACGTGCTCGGGCTGGGCGTCCACGTCGCGGAAGTACTCCTTGAGGTCCATCCCGGCCGAGAACGACTCGCCCGCTCCGGTCAGCACCAGCACCCGGCAGGCGTCGTTAGCGTCCAGTTCCAGCAGCACCTCGACCATCTCGGCGTTCAGCGTCGGGTTCATCGCGTTTCGCTTCTGGGGCCGGTGCAGCTCGACCCAGCCGATCCCCTCCGACACCTCCACCCGGACCGTCTCCCACGACTTCATGGCGCTCCTCTCAGTATCAAGTAGCCTGATGCTACTGGGGATGTTCGAGGCCTCGCAAGGCCCTCTCGATCAGCTCCCCGAGGCGTTTACGCTCGGCCGCCGGAAGGCCCTGCAGCATGGCGTGCTCGACCGCCGAGGTGGCCGCATCGGCCTCGCCCAGCAGGTGTGCACCGGCCTCGGTCAGCTCCGCCCGCCGCACCCGTGCATGCCCGGGATCGGCCCGGCGGCGCACCAGCCCGCGCCGCTCCAGGCGCGCCAGCACTTCGTTCATCGCCTGCGGTGTAATCAGCGAGCGCCGCGCCAGTTGGGCATTGGAGAGCCCGCTGCGGGCGCCCAGCACCGACAGCGTGGTGTACTCGGGCAGCGACAGCCCGGTCTCGCCCAGCGCCTCGGCCAGCCGCCGGCGCAGCACCCGGTCGAGCCGACCCACCAGGTAGGTGACGCGCGGTCTCACTCGGCCAGCAGGTGGCGAAGGTACATGTCGCGGTCATCCATAAAGCCGCGCCACAGCCCCACCAGGTCGAGTTGGTCGTAGTCGGCAACACGGCGGATGCCCCAGTCGCCCAGCTCCAGCAGCGACGCGCCGGGCAGGGCGATAAGAAGCGGAGAGTGGGTGGCGACCACGATCTGGCTTCCCTCTGCGCGCAGGTCGGCCAAGAGCGCCAGCAGGCCCAGGCAGGAGGTGAACGAGAGCGCCGCCTCGGGCTCATCCATGAAGTACATGCCGACGTCCGAGAAGCGATGCCGCAGCACGGCCAGAAACGACTCGCCGTGCGATCGCTCCTGCAGCCGCTCCCCCTCCCACAGGCGGGCCTGCGACGGGTCGGCGTCGATTCCCGCCAGGTAGCCGTGCATGGCCTCGGCTCGCAGGAAGAAGCCGGCCGGCGACGCCCGCCGGTTGGTGCGCGCGCGGATGTGCCAGCGAAGCGGCGAGTCCTCGGCACTGGGCTCCGGGCCCAGCTTGCGGCTGAACGGGCTCTCGAATCCTCGCCGGGGGTAGACGGCGGCGAACGCTTCCACCAGTGTGCTCTTGCCGCTGCCGTTCTCGCCGATCAGGAACGTCACCCCTGGCGGGATCTCCAGCCCCTCCTGTGCGACCAGCTGGGCGACGGCGGGCACTGTGAACGGCCACTGCTCGAGGTCGGGAGGCCGCTCAGGGTTGGGGGACCAGTCGATCCGCTCCAGATGCCGCTGGCCGCCCTCCATCCGATCACTCTATGTCAGCTTCGAACCGTGTTCGAAGACTGGTAGAGTCTGGGCAGGGGGATATGACCGACTGGGTCGACGGCATCCGCCAGCGTTTGTCCGCGTCTTGGAGCGCTCGCCCGCCGCGGTGGGCGATCATTCCGAGCGGTGTGGCCTGCCTCGCCCTGCTCGGCACCGGCGCCTGGGCGGGCGTCCTACTGGGCAACGCTCCGGGCACCGTCACCGACACCTTCCAGATCGTCCGCTCCGGCAAGGTCGTCACCGTGCACGGGGTGAAGAAGGTGCTGCTTCCCGCCCAGATCGTGACCCGCAAGGGGCGCACGATCCGGCTGCCGGCCCGCGAGGTGACCCTGACCCAGGATCGGTTCTCCGCGCTCCCGGCTCAGACCGTGGTGCGCAGCGGGCGTACAGTCACCCTGCCCGGGAGCACGGTCACCGAGACCGACACCGTGACCCAGACCGGGCCGACTCAGACCGTGACCGAGGCCACCACGGTGACCGAGCCGGGGCCGACCGTCACCGTCACCATCACGCTCACAACCTAGGAGCAGAATTGCCAGACACCCGCCAACCAGGCACGACGACCGGGTACGCGGTTGCGCAGCTGAACGAGATCGACGAGATGACCGACGGCCGCCAGCCATGGCGGCCGGTCCGCCACCACTTCGGCATCACCTCCTTCGGCATCAACTCGTGGACGGCCGGCCAGGCGGGCGACCGCATTCTCAACGAGCACGACGAGGCGGACGCGTTCGCTGGGGCCGAGGAGCTGTACCTCGTACACACCGGCCGGGCCAGATTCGAGCTGGACGGGGAGTTGGTGGACGCGCCCGCCGGCACGATGGTGTTCGTCCAGCCCGCGGTCAAGCGGACGGCGTTCGCCGAGGAGCCGGGGACGACCGTTATCGCGCTCGGCGGCACGCCGGGGAAGGCCTACGAGCCCGGCGGCTGGGAGATCTGGGCGCCGCTGCACCGGCTGTACGAGGCGGGGCAGTACGCGGAGGCTGCCGATCGGGGCGTGGAGCTGCTCGAGGCCAACCCCGAATACCCGGGGCTTTACTACAACCTGGCCTGTTGCGAGAGCCTGGCCGGCCGCCTCGACGACGCGATCGAGCACGTCGGGGTGGCGCTCAGCCGGTCCGAGCAGCTGCGCGCGCTGGCGGCCGAGGACTCCGACCTCGACCCGATCCGCGACCGGCCCGAGTTCAAGGGAGCTGCTCAGCACCTCGAGAATTCCGCCGGTGGCGGAGGACGACATGCGCCGGGCGTTCGCCGAGGCGGCGGCCGGTGACGGCATCGCGCTCGAGCGCGGCACCTTCGACTGGCTGTGCGAGCAGGGCCACGTCGGTTTGGAGCGGGTGGCCAAGGCCCGCCGCGACCCGGCCCTGGTGGCGCCTGTGTCGGCGGCGCTGGAACTGCTGGCCCTGATCTTCGCGCGCCTGCGCGGAGACGTCTCGGTGCTGCACGCCGCCCGCGAGAATCTGCTCCTGGCCTGCCAGCTGGTGCACAAGCCGACCGGCACCGTGATCGAGCTGGACGGCGTCGGGCACCTCACCTCGGCCCGGCTGGCTGCGCTCCAGCTGTACCCCGCGGATGCCCCGGTGGGCTTCGACGTGGCGGCCTACATGCAGCTGTGCCGCGCCAACTGCGCGCAGGCCGACGGCCTTTCCCGCGGGTTGCCGGCCAAGGCCTTCGGGTTCGGCGGCGTGCTGCGCGAACGCGCCTACCACGACGCCCTGCGCGACCTGGCCACGCCCGCCATGGGCCACCCGCCGGTGATCAGGATCGTCGCCGCAGACGGCGACGGTGCGGCCGCCTACCGTCGCCACCGGGCGGCGCTACTGGCGCTGGCCGCCGTCTGACCGGCGCCCGCGCTGGCTGGGATCGCGGTCGTCGTTTTCGGCGACGTTCACCGTCCGGCAGCGCCCGCAGCGCACGCGCACTCGAAACGTCATGTACTCGGCGTCCATCGCCTCGGCCAGCAGGTTCCCGCACTCGACGCACACGTAGTCATTCGAGCCGTTGCCGTGGAACACCGGCCGGTCGGGATCCTCCTGGACGGCGGTGCCGCCGTCCCGCGGCACCTCCCCCGCGGAGCACGTGGCGCATCGCGATGGTCGCCATCGGGCCTTCTAAAGGTTGCCGAGCTTGCCGGCGAAGTCCGTGACCAGCGCGTCCAGCACGCCGGACACGACGCCCTCGCCCATCGACGCCGCTTTGCCGGTGATCTGCGCGTTGGTGTGGATGGTCGCCGCCGCCGTCGTGCAGCTGGAAGGTGATGGTCGCGTTGGCGAACCCCTGCCCGCCGGCCTCCCGGGACTTGACGGTGAGCACCGCGCGGTGGGCGGCGGCGTCCTGCTCGGTGATCTCCAGGGTGCCGCTGAAGGTCAGCGACATGGCGCCCATCTTGACCTTGATCTCGGCCTTGACCGAGTCCGGCCCGGTGCGCTCGAGCACGGTCGCCCCCTCGACGCAGGGGATGACGCGCTCGAGGTCGAGGATGGTGGTGAAGCTGTCATCGATCGACCTGGCCGTGGAGAAGGGGTGGTCCAGCACAACTGCCATATTGCGTCGTCCTCTCGAGGGATCGGCGGATCACTCCGGCCGCCGAGATTATAGGCTTGGGGGCGTGCCCATCCAGCCAGCCAGCTACCGCTTCGGGCCAGACAACGCCACGCTGTCGGTGCGCACCGGGCGGCCGGGGGCCGTCGCCAGGGCGGGGCACGACCTGCTGCTGCACGTCACCTCCTGGTCGGGCGCGATGGAGGTCTCCGACCAGATCGCCGACTCGACCATCGAGCTGACCGCCGATGGCGGCTCGCTGCGCGTGCGCGAGGGCACGGGCGGTATGAAGGCGCTGGACGACGACGACATGGCCAACATCGAGCAGACGATCGACGAGGACGTGCTCAAGCGCACGGCGGTCACGTTCCGCTCGACGCAGGTGGAGCAGACCGACGGCGGGCTGCGCGTGCACGGCGATCTGACCATCCTGGGGGCCACCCACCCGATCGCCTTTGACGTGGTCGCCGCCGACGGCTCGCTGAGCGCGACCGCGGTGGTCAAGCAGACCGATTTCGGGATGAAGCCCTACTCGGCGCTGTTCGGAGCGCTGAAGGTCGCCGACGAGGTCGAGGTCACGCTCGCCGCCAGCCTTCCGGCCTGACTTCAGCCGAAGTCAGTCGCTGTACACCGCCTGCGCGTCCAGCCCGCCCTCGACCCCCGGCGGCAGCTCGCCGGTGCCGTGCGCATACAGCGCGAGGTCGGCGATGGTGCCGGCCTGGGCGGGATCGCCGCCATCGCCGGCCGTCCACGCGCCGTTCGACCACTGCAGCGCGTCGGGCGCCGCGCCCAGCTGCATGCCGGCCAGCAGGCGGGCCTTGTCCCGGATCTTGGTGGTGGCGCTGGTGATGGCCGCCTGCGCACCGCCGGACGGGCTTGTGTTGTAGCCGTGGCCGACGCCGAAGCGGTCGGTGTCGGCCGCCACCACCTTGACGTCCAGCGCAGGCACGCCCAGCTCGTCGGCCACCTGCTGGGCGTACTGCGGCTCCTTGCCGTCGGACTCCGTGGTCAGGCTGAGCACCATCTTGCCGGTCGGGTGCACGCGTAGGAAGACTGCACGGTAGGCCTCGTTAGCCACTCGGGATCTCCTCCTGCTCGGGATTCGTCAACGATGCCAGACGCTGCCGCTCCTGGTGGGCGGTGAGCGCATTGTGATGCTCCAGATCGCAGAATGCCGGCTGCGGACCGCCCTGCGGATGCGCGGGGGCCGCCGGCCGCTCACATCCGGGATAGATGCAGATCTTGGGGATCTTGGGGGTCGTCGCCATCAGCCGCTCCTTCCGTCGCCGCCGCCGACATCGGTCACCCAGCCCGGCGTCGTCCGGCCCTTGCTGGGACCGTACCCGCTGGGCATGGCCACCGAGCTGCCGGGCACCGGGGTGGCGCTGGCCCACGGCTCGGGCTCCGGCGCCGGTTCGGCGACGGCCGCCGGCGCGCCCTGCCAGGACGCGGCCCCGATCGCCTCCACCACCTCGCCCAGGGCCTGGAAGCTGTGCCCGCTGACCAGCCGGTCGCAGTGCGGCGCGGCCGCCAGCATGCCGCCGGCCCGCATCGAGAATTCGGCTGCGCTGATCCGCGGGTTGACCCACACGATCCGGTGGGCCAGCCGGGCCAGCCGCTGCATCTCGCGCCCGACCAGCATCGGGTCACCGCGCTCCCAGCCGTCGGACAGGATCACGATCACCGCGCCGCGGGCCATTCCACGCCGGCCGTGGCGGTCGTTGAAGGCCTTCAGGGCGTCGCCGATGCGCGTCCCGCTCGACCAGTCAGGGGCGGCCGCGGCGGCCCGCTGGATGGCTCGCTGCGGGTGCCGGGAGGCCAGCGCCCTGGTCACCCGCGTCAGCCGGGTCGCGAACACGAAGGCCTCGGCGTCCGGCCCGCTGCCTGCGGCGCAGGTCAGGAACTGCAGGTAGGCGCGGGCGTAGGGCTCCATCGAGCCCGAGATGTCGCACAGCATGACCAGCCTGCGCGGCTGCTCACGGCGCCGCCGGCGGGCCAGCCGGATCGGGTCGCCGGCAGTGCGCAGGCTGCCCCGCAGCGTCCGCCGCATGTCGATCTGGCCGCCGCGCCGGCCCTTGCGATAGCGGCGCGTGCGGCGGATCGGCGTGGCCAGCCGTAGCCGCGACATCAGCCTGTAGAGCTGAGCCAGCTCGGCCGCTGACAGCGCGTCGAAGCTCTTGCCGGCCAGCCGCTCCTCGTCGCTTGCGATGGCCAGCGGCAGCTCCACCTCCTCGGCATCCGGGTCGTCATCGCGCCCGCTCGGCTGCGACGACCAGCTGGCGGATCGCTGCTCGGAGGTCGAGTCGCCCGGGGTGGTCTTGTGGTCGGCGGCCGGACGCTGGTCGGGAGCGGCCGGGGCCGTGTGGGCGCCGTCGGGCGTGAATGGTGCGTCCAGCTCCCCGCGGCCGCCGAAGACCGCGAAGAAGACCGCGTCGAAGGTCGCCACCTGCACCGGATCGGTGACCAGCACCGGACGCAGCGTCCAGTACAGGCGCCGGCGGGTGATCGGGCGCACCAGTTGCAGGGCCTGCGCCAGGTCGGCCGAGCGGGCGGGGGTGACGGGCAGCCCGGCAGCGTGCAGGCGCTGGCACAGCGCGCCGACCAGCGGCGGCAGGTCGAGCTCGACCGTCTCCACCCCGAAGACGCCCGGCTCAGCCACCGCTGCCCACCAGCTTGTCCAGGCCGGCGGCCCGCACCACCTCCTGGTCCTCGCCGTACTTGAGCGCCGAACCCAGTGTGCGGTCGGCCACCGCCGCGTCCAGCCGCTCGACGCCCAGCAACTCGAGCGCGGCCAGCCAGTCGATCGCCTCGGCGATGCCGGGCGGCTTCTGGATGTCGGCGTCGCGCATCCGCGACACCGCATCGGACACCTGCACCGCCAGCGTCTGGGATGCACCCTTGACCCGGCGGCGGATGATCTCCACCGCCCGCTGCGGGTTGGGGTAGTCGATCCAGTGATACAGGCAGCGGCGCTTGACGGCGTCGTGCAGATCACGCGTGCGGTTGGAGGTGAGCACGATCACCGGCGGGTGGGTGGCGGTGATGGTGCCGATCTCGGGGATGGTCACGCTGGCCTCGGCCAGCAGTTCCAGCAGGAACGCCTCGAAGTCGTCGTCGGCGCGGTCGATCTCGTCGATCAGGAGCACCGCTGGCCTCGGGCCGGGGTGTTCCAACGCGCGCAGCAGCGGCCGCCGGATCAGGTAGTCGGGCCCGAACAGGTCGTCCTCGGCCAGCGCCGTGCCGCGCGAGTCGGCCAGCCGGATGCTGAGCAGCTGGCGGGGGTAGTTCCACTCGTACAGCGCCTCGGCCGCGTCGATCCCCTCGTAGCACTGAAGCCGGATCAGCGGCGTGTCCAGCACCGCCGCCAGCGCCTTGCCGGCCTCGGTCTTGCCGACGCCGGCCTCGCCCTCCAGAAGCAGCGGCTGGGGCAGCCGTACGCCCAGAAACATGGAGGTGGCCAGGGCCTCGTCGACCAGGTAGTCGACGTCGGCCAGCCGCCTGGCCAGCGTCTCGATGTCGGGCACCTTGACGCGCAGCTCGTCGGCCGCCTGGCCGGTGACTCAGCGCGGGCTCATGCGAGGCCGAGCGGGGCGGTCATCTCCGAGCGCTCGAGCCACGTACTCGACCTTGCAGCCCTCGCAGCAGAAGTAGATGGTCTCGCCGTCCCGCTCCAGCGACGGCGTGCTGGCCACCGCGGCCACCGTCATCCCGCAGATCGGGTCGACCGCCAGCGGCGCCGCCGGGGTTGAGGCGGGGGCCTGCTCGACCGGAGTGCCGTCGGCCGGCTCGGGCGGCTGGTGGTCATGCCGTACCGCCACGATCCCGGCCAGGATGGAGAGCGCGATCTCGGCCGGGCTGCGAGCGCCGATGTCCAGCCCGGCCGGCACGTCGATGCGGGCCACCAGCTCCTCGGGCACGCCGTCGCCGCGCAGCTCCGCCAGCACCCCGGCGCCGCGCTTGGGGCTGGCCACCAGGCCGACGTAGGGGACTCCAGACTCCAGCCCGCGGCGCAGCGTGTGCAGCTCGTCGCGGCCGTGCGCCGCCACCACCAGCGCAAGGTCGTCGGGCCGCGGCTCCAGCTGCTCGCCGTCCATCCCGGCGACGATGTAGCCCAGCTCCGTGCCCAGCCGCAGGAGCGCCCCCGCCATCGGTGTGTCGCCGACCACCAGCAGCCGCGGCGCCGGCAGCACCGGCTCCAGGAAGACCTCCACCGCACCGCCCGAAAGGCACGGGTTCTGGACGGTGATCGCGCCCTCGGCGTCGGGCACAGCCTCGCCCGTGTCCGCCTCCGCCTCGTCCGAGAAGGGCAGGATGCGAAGCAGCGCCGGCTCGCCGGTCTCGATCGCCCGCAGCGCGTAGGCGCGCACGCTGTGCTCGGTGCACACCCCGCCCACGAAGCCCTCGATGGTGCCGTCGGCCAGCACCAGGGCGACGTCACCGGCCTCCACGCTGGTCGGCCGCTGGGCGCGCACCACCGTCGCTGTGACGAAGGGCGCGCCTCCGGCGGCGAGCTCCTGGGCTCGCCGCGACATGGCCGGAGTGATCATTGCGGTGGCTCCGGCCTCCCCTGCATGGCCGCCCATACGCGCGCGGGGGTGCATGGCATGTCCACGTGATCGACTCCGTGGGTTTCGTGCAGCGCGTCGATCACGGCGTTCACGATGGCCGGCGGCGAGCCCACGTTGGGCGACTCGCCGACGCCCTTGGCCCCCAGCGGATGGTGCGGGCAGGGGGTGACCGTCTCGCCCAACTCGAAGTCCGGGCATTCCAGCGCGGTCGGGATCAGGTAGTCCATGAACGACGAGTTCAGGCAGTTGCCCTCCTCGTCGAAGCTGATCAGCTCCATCAGTGCGATGCCGATGCCCTCGGCCAGCCCGCCGTGGATCTGGCCGTCCACGATCATGGGGTTGATGCGCACCCCGCAGTCGTCCACGGCGATGAACCGGCGGATCGTCACCTGGGCGGTGTCGGGGTCGATGTCCACGACCGCGATGTACGCGCCGTAGGGGTAGGTCAGGTTGGGCGGGTCGTAGATCACCTGCGCGTCCAGGCCGCCCTCCAGGCCCTCCGGCATCGGCTCGCCGCTGTAGGCGCGAAGGGCGATGTCCTCGATCAGCGCGCCCTTCTCGGGGTCGCCCTTGACGTACCAGCGGCCCTTCTCCCAGGCCAGATCCTCCGGCCGCGTCTCCAGCATGCTGGCGGCGATCAGGCGCGCCTTGTCGCGCACCTTGCGCGAGACGACGGCGACCGCGGCGCCGGACACAGGCGTGGAGCGGCTGCCGTAGGTGCCCAACCCGTAGGGCGACTTGTCGGTGTCGCCGTGGCGCACCTCGATGTCCTCCGGCGGGATGCCGAGCTCCTCGGCCACGATCTGGGCGAAGGTGGTCTCGTGGCCCTGACCCTGGGTCTGGGCGCTGATCGACACCACCGCCTTGCCGGACGGGTGCACGCGCAGATCGGCGCCGTCGTTCATGGCCAGGCCGAGGATGTCCATGTGCTTGCGCGGGCCGGCGCCGACGCCCTCGGTGAAGAACGCCACGCCGATCCCCATCAGTTCGCCGCGGGCCCGCTTCTCGGCCTGTTCGCGGCGCAGCTCCGGGTAGCCGGCCAGGTCCAGCGCCACCTGCATGGTCTTGGCGTAGTTGCCCGAGTCGTACGTCCAGCCGGTGGTGGTCTCGTAGGGGAACTGCTCCGGGCCGATGAAGCTGCGCATGCGCAGCTCGACCGGGTCGACCTTCATCTCCAGAGCCAGCGCGTCCACCATCCGTTCGACCAGGTAGACGGCCTCGGTGATGCGGAACGAGCAGCGGTAGGCGACGCCGCCCGGCGCCTTGTTGGTGTACACGGCCTTGACCTTGACGTGCGAGGCCTGCAGGTCATAGGAGCCGCACACGATGTGGAAGAAGCCGGCCGGGAACTTGGTCGGCTGGGCGGTCGAGTCGAAGGCGCCGTGGTCGGCGATCACGTCCACCCGTAGGCCGGTGATCTTGCCGTCCTTGGAGCACATCTCGGCGTGCATCACGTAGTCGCGGGCAAAGCCGGTCGAGACCAGGTTTTCGGTGCGGTTCTCGACCCACTTGACCGGTACGCCGGCAACGATCGAGCCGGCGATCGCGCATACATAGCCCGGGTAGACGGGCACCTTGTTTCCGAAGCCGCCGCCGATGTCCTGGCAGCGGATGCGGATCATGTGCTCGGCCAGCCCGGCCACGTGCGCGTACACCGTGCGGTGGGCGTGCGGGGCCTGGTTGCCGTTGTAGATGTCCAGCTGACCGGTCTTGGGGTTGAAGTCGGCGATCATGCCGCACGTCTCCAGCGGGGCCGGGTGGCAGCGCGGGTAGATGATGTCGCGGCTGACCACGGTGTCGGCCTCGGCGAAGGCGTTGTCGGTGGCCTCCTCGTCGCCCGCCTCCCAGGTTGGGCTGGCCAGGTTGTCGCGCTGCCCGGCCTTGTCGTCGCGGATCAGGGGCGCGTCGGGATCCAGCGCCTTGCGGGCGTTGACGATGGCCGGCAGCGGCTCGTACTCGACATCGATCAGCTGCAGCGCGTCGTTGGCGGAGTACTCGTCGGTCGCGATCACGAAGGCGACCTCCTGGCCCTGGAAGCGCACCTTGTCGCCGGCCAGCACGGCCTGCGTGTCGTAGGAGATGGTCGGCATCCAGGCCAGGCCCAGCGTCTCCAGGTCCTTGGCGGTGACGACGGCGGCCACGTTGGGATGGGCCAGCGCCCGCGAGGTGTCGATGGAGACGATGCGGGCGTGAGCGTAGGGGCTGCGCAGAAGGGCGCCGTACACCATGCCCGGCAGCTTGATGTCGTCCAGGTAGGTGCCCTGGCCGCGGATGAAGCGGGCGTCCTCCTTACGCTTCAGCCGGCCGAAGCCGATCGGGCGCTCGGCGGTGGGGCTGGGAAGGTTCTCGACGGTTGCCATGCTCACACCCCTTGCTTCACAGCTGATTCGTGCGCGGCGGCCCAGCGCACCGCGCTGACGATGTTCTTGTACCCGGTACACCGGCAGATACCGCCCGAGATGGCGACTCGGATCTCATGATCGGTGGGATCGGGGTTTTCGTCCAGCAGCGCGCGGGTCGTCATCAGCATGCCCGGGGTGCAGAAGCCGCACTGCAGCGCGTGCCGCTCGTGGAAGCCCATCTGGATCGGGTCGAGCTGGCCGTCCCGCTCCAGCGACTCGACGGTGCGCACCTCGTGGCCGTCGCACATCACCGCCAGCGTCGTGCACGACTTGACCGGCTTACCGTCGACCAGCACCACGCAGGCGCCGCAGTTGGATGTATCGCAGCCCCAGTGGGTGCCCGTCAGGTCCAGCGTCTCGCGCAGGAAGTGGACGAGCAGCATGCGCGGCTCGACGTCGTGGGTGACGTGCTCGCCGTTGACGGTTATCGAGACGTTGATGGTCAACCCTCCTGTGCCAGTGGCGCGGGCCGTCGCGCGGCGCAGCGCCCGTTGGGTGAGGACACCGGCCAGGTGCCGCTTGTAGTCGACCGGCCCGCGGCCGTCCGATTGCGGGGCGCAGTCCGCCGAGGCGATCTCGCCGGCCTGGGCGAACAGCTCGTCGGACGGCGGCTTGCCGCTGAGGAGCTCCTCGGCGCGGGACAGGTGGATGGTGGTCAGGCCCACCGCGCTCAGCGCGAGGCCGGCATCTGCGATCACGCCGTCGCGCACCCAGACGGCCGCCGAGGCGGCGGCGATGGCCCAGTCGCCGGCCCGCCGCTCGACCTTCTCGTGGGCGCTGCCGGCGCCCGGCCGCAGTGCCAGCCGCACCTCGGTCAGGATCTCGCCGGCGCCCACCGCCGTCATGTACGGGCCGACGTGGAAGCCGTCCATGGTCACCACCCGCTCGCCGTCGGCGCCGCGGATCACGACCTGGGCCTTGGCCGCCGTGCACACCGCCGACAGGTCCTCGGCCGCATCGGCCTGGCACAGCGAGCCGCCGATGGTGCCGCGGTTTCGCACAACGGGGTCGGCGATCACCTGCTCGGCGTCGCGGAAGATCGGGAAGCGCGGCGCCAGCAGGTCCGATTTCAGCAGGTCGACGTGCCGGGTCAGCGCCCCGATCCTGATCTCGCCGTCCTGCTCGCGGATATAGGCCAGCTCGGCCAGGTCGTTGATGTCGATCAGGTGCTCGGGATTGGCCAGCCGCAGCTTCATCATCGGCAGCAGGCTGTGGCCGCCGGCGATCACGCGGGCCTCCGGGCCGAGCCGCTGCAGCGAGGCGATCGCGCCGTCCACGCTGGTCGCGCGCTCGTAGTCGAATGCCGCAGGGGTCTGCAATGCGAGCTCCTTTCAGCTCACCCGCCGCGGGCGGACGGGAGCCGCTTGCGAGGAGCGCCGATGTCCTCGCGCTGCTCGTACTGGACTGGGGCGTCGGTGCCGATCACCGGAGAGCGGGGCAGCTTCTCGGGGCCAGACTGGCGCAGGTTCGGGGTACAGCAGGCGGGCGGCCAGGCTGCCGCCCTCCACGTTTCGCAGCACCGGGCCGGCCGGGTTGGCCGTGGCGATCGGCGCCTCCCGGCCCAGCCGGGCCAGGGTCAGCGTGCCCTTGGTGTAGACCTCGGAGATGCGCGGCGCCTCGATCGTCGCGTGCTCTCGGGGAAGTTGCGGAAACCGGCCGCGGCAGCGCCGGGGTAGAGGCCGTCGACCAGGCCGACCGCGTCGACTGCAGCCCGGCCTTCTTGACCAGCAGTCCCTCCAGCAGGTCGACGCCGGCGTCCAGGTTGCTGGTTGATCGAGGTGACGACGTCGTTGACCGGCGCGCTCTTCTCGATGATCTCGGTCACGCTGCCGATCACCTCGTCCAGGCCGTTGGTGATCTGGCGCAGCGCAAGGATGGTCGAGACCAGGTAGTAGACGAGCGCCAGCACGATCAGCGAGCACGGCCAGGATGATCACCAGGCCGGTCCGCGATGGCGTAGACGAGCATGGCTCTCTCCTATCCCGCGTCGTCGATGATCACGTCGAGCGAGCCGCCGTAGTTGGCGACCCCCGCGACCGTCTGGGCAACCTGGTCCTGCGTGGTCAGCAGCAGCGCCGCCGGCGTCCAGGTCCTTCGACCCCGCGGCCGCGGCGTTGGCGATCTGGCGCACGCTGGGGACGATGCTGCGGGCCGCCGACAGCACGCCGTTCAGCAGATAGACAACGACCGGCGCCAGCACCACCAGCAGGATGGCGTCTCCGATCCACAGCAGCGTCATCGCGGCCTCCTCTCGGCCACGATGGCGGCCTTGCGGGCGATCCCCGGCAGCGCGCCCAGGATGATGTCGAACTGCGCGTTGATCGCCTCGACGGCGCCCTCCAGCGGGCGCAGGTGCTCGGCCTCGACCACCCTCCAGCGCGCCGGCCAGCGTGGCCAGGCCCGGCGGAGATCCGCTCCAGGCTCGTGCCGCACGACGATCAGCGCGCCGGCCAGCACCACCACCACGACGACGACCAGCAGCACGGTCAGGACGACAAGCGTGGTCGTGCTCATGCTCCACCGTACCCGTCGGTGAGCGCGTTCATGTAGCCATCCTGGACGACGGCCTCCTGCACGATCAGCCCCAGCACCGGCGCGGTCGCCTCGAGCTGGGGGATGTTGGCGGTGTTGCCGGCAACCTCGGTGGCGACGTCTCGAGCAGGCCGTCCACCGACCGCTCGATGCTGGCCGACGGCCTGGACCAGCACCGCCAGCAGGAAGGCCACCACCAGCGCGGCGACCAGCCCGATCACCAGGGCGATCAGCCCAGTAGCCGTGGGCGGAGATCGAAAGCAGGGTCACTTGCCGACCGCCACCTTTCGCAGGGCCCGGGCGGCGTGCAGGATCCGCACCCCGGAGTCGTTGATGCGGCCGATGCCGCCCAGCTCGGTCGTCTGCTCGCGCACCACCTCGACCGCTCCCTCGGCCAGCTTGGCCTGCTTGGCGATGCGCATGGCCAGCAGCACGATCGTGATCACGATCACCGCCGCCACCGCGATCACGACCACGCCCAGCCCGATCCCCAGCAGCCACCGGCCGGACTCTGACATGAGCGTGATCATGCGACCACACACCGAGACAACGCCGCCGCATCATCCGTGTGCATCCGCTTCTCCTCGCTTCCCGAAATCGCTGGACAAACCGCGCCGCTTCAGCCTGCATCAATCCTAGCGTTCGCGGCCGGGCACGATTGTGTGCGATTCGGGCCCGGAAGTCCAGCCCCGGTCGGGCTGCGGCCGGCACGAATGCAGTACTCAGAACCGTCGCCCTCGTGCCGATAGCGACACGATGGAATTGATTATCTCCGGCGGGCGCAGGAGAAGCTGGGTGCCCACCCTCAGGGCACGCCAAACAGTCGGCGTGACAGCGATCCACGCGGCGGTGCTCGTCGCGCTCCCGTTCGCGTTCCACAACATCACCGACATCCCGGTTATGTCCTTCGTCGTCGCGATCGGTCTGTGCGCAGCCAGGTTCGGCCTGCGTGGCGGGTTGGCGGCAGGGGCCCTGGGGGTGCTGATTGCGACGGTTTGGGCGGTATCGGGCGGCCACTTCGCTGACGGATCGGTCGACTATGCGTCCCAGTCGGCTGCGTTCCTGGTCGTGGGAGCGCTGGTGGGTGGGTCCGTGTCCGAGCGGATCGCCCTGGAGGACGCGGTCACGCGGCACACCGAGCTGTCACTGGACCTGATCTGCATCGCGACCTTCGACGGGTATTTCACGCGACTGAACCCGGCCTGGAGCAGGGTGCTCGGCTACGAGTTGGCGGAGTTGGAGGGCCGCCCGTTCATCGAATTCGTGCACCCCGACGACCGGGCGGCGACGGTTGTGGAGGCCGAGCGCCAGGCCCTGGCCGGCGAGGAGGTGATCAATTTCCAGAACCGCTACCGGTGCAAGGACGGGTCGTATCGGTGGCTGGAGTGGATGTCCAGACCCGACCAGCGCGCGAACCTGCTGTTCGCGGTCGCCCGCGATGTCACCGAGCGCAAGCAGGCCGAGCAACTGCTCAGCCAGTATCAGGAGACCCTCACCCAGGCCGTTCATGACCGCACACAGGAGCTCGAGGAGGCGCGCCTGGAGATGCTCCAGCGGCTCGCCTTGGCCGCTGAGTATCGGGACGACGAGACCTTCGAGCACACGCGACGCGTCGGGAACACCGCCGCGCTGCTCGCGCGCCGACTAGGTCTGTCCGAGTCTGACGTGCAGACCATCCGCCAGGCCGCGCAGTTGCATGACGTGGGCAAGCTCGGGATCAGCGACACGATCCTGCTCAAGCCGGGCAAGCTCACCCCGGACGAATACCGGATCGTCCAACGGCACCCCGTCGACGGTGCCCGGATCCTCTCCGGCAGCCGCTCCCAGGTGCTGCAGATGGCCGAGCAGATCGCCCTTTCCCACCACGAGCGCTGGGATGGCGCGGGGTACCCGCAGGGCCTGGCCGGCGAGACCATCCCGATGTGTGCCCGGATCGTGGCGGTGGCCGATGTGTTCGACGCACTCACCCACGAACGCCCGTACAAGCATGCCTGGACCGTCCCGGAAGCTGTCGACGAGATCCGCCGCGGCAGCGGAACCCACTTCGATCCTCGGGTGATCGACGCCTTCGAGGCACTCGATCCCAACGCCCTGGTCGAGCTTCCGCCGGCACCCAACGCGGACCGCCAGTCGCGGCTGCGGCGCGCCGCCTGACGTCGGCGCCCAGCGGCGTATGCTCTGGGTCCACGACTGCCAAGAAGCGGAGGGCTGGGATATGGCGACATATGTGGTGCTGTTCAACTGGACCGATCAGGGAATCAAGGGGTACAAGGAGTCGGTGTCTCGGGTTGACGCGGCCAACGGGCAGATGGCCGAGTTCGGCGTCGAGATCAAGGACATCTACTGGACGATCGGCGGGTACGACCTGGCCGGGATCGTGGAGGCGGCGGACGACGAGTCGCTGACCAAGTCGCTGCTCGCGCTGGGGGCCGCCGGCAACGTCCGCACGACCACGTTGCGCGCGTTCTCGCGGGCGGAGTTCGAGGCGCTGTTGTAGTCAAGCAGCCAGCAAAGCCGGCATCGGCTCGGCTGACGGTTCGTGGAAGATGGCCAGCGCCAGCCTGGCCAGATCGCGATGGGCCGCAGCGTCGAAGGCGATGCCCACAGACCCGTCGGGAAGCTGTCGCTGCACCGTGGCCGACGTGGAGACGCGGCCGTTGGGCAGATCGAGCTGGATGTCGATGTGGGTGCCGGTCGCCGCCTCGATCGTGCCGCCGGACGCCGCGCGGATGCGGGCGCCGGTCAGGGACAGGTCTGTGACCAGGCACTCGGACCCGTTCGCTCGCCCGGTCAGTTCGGTCGTGAACCGGTAGCTGCGCCTGCGCTCCCCGCGGAAGGCCGGGCTGCGCAGGCGGCGGGCGGCCGCGACGACCAGCAGCTGGTTCCCGGCCAGGAAGGCCGCCGCTCCCAGCACCGCGCCCGGGTGGCCGTAGTGCACCGGGGTGAGGCCGGCGAAGGTGGCGGCCATCCACGCGAACGAGATCGCGCCGGCCGCAAACAGCGCCGTGTACATGACGGGCAGCCGCGGCGGCCTGTGGGATCCGTCGGTGCGGCCCTTCGGTGTGACCCTGAAGGTGCGGGTGCGGTGCGGCGTGAACACGGTCAGGGTGGCGGGCAGCACCGCCGGCATCCGCAGCATCTCGAAGATCAGTGACAGGATGGGCGGGTAGTAGCCACGGGCGAGCAGCCGGAGGGTCATGAACTGGGTGATGAAGATGGTCAGCGCGACCGGCCCGAACACCCGGATCGACGATGACACCGGCATGCAGCCGGTGAGCAGGATCGCCGCCGGCAGCAGCTGGTAGGCCAGCGTCCGCCACGAATCGAACCAGGCGAACAGGGTGGCCGCGTACGCCAGCCGCTGGCCGAAGTGCAGCCCCGGCGTGGTCATCGGCCGCTCGATCCGCAGCACCTGCATCGCCCCGGTGGCCCACCGCCGCCGCTGCAGCATGTAGCTGTGGCCGTCCGCGGCGGCCAGGCCGCGGGCCAGCACCTGGTCGTGATAGACGGTCTTCCAGCCAGCTCGCTGCAGGCGGATGGTGGTCTGGATGTCCTCGGTCAGGGTGCCGATGGCGACGCCGCCGACGTCTTGCAAGGCCGTCCGCCGCAGCAGCGCGCAGGTGCCGCACCAGAACGCGCCCTGCCAGCGGTTCTTGCCGGGCCCGATCGCCCGGTAGAAGACGGCCTGCTCGCTGAAGTCGGCGTCAGGCCCGTGCTCGTGCTCGAAGGAGTCGAGGTTGTAGAAGTCCTGGGGCATCTGCACCACCGCGATGGCCGGGTCATCGAAGTAGCCCAGCGTGTCGGTCAGAAAGCCCGGCAGCGGCACGTGGTCGGAGTCGAGCACGGCGACGATGTCGGCGTCGATCTCGCCCAGCGCGTAGTTCAGGTTGCCAGCCTTCGCGTTGTCGTTGCCCTCGCGAGTGAGGTAGCGCGCCCCCAGCTCCTTGGCCAGCCGCCACACGTCGACCCGGTGGCCGTCGTCCAGCACCCAGGTCTCGTGGGCCGGCTCGATCGCGACCGCGGCCGCGATCGTCGGCAGCAGCACCGATGCCGGCTCGTTGTAGGTCGGGATCAGCACCGCCACCCGCCGGCTGACGTTGGACGTCCTGGGTTGCGGCGGGTCGCCGACGTCCCAGAGGGCCAGCGAGAAGATGCCCAGGCCGATCGCGTTGTGGATCTCGACCGCCAGGAACGGCAACGCGATCCACAGCGCCGAGCCGCGCAGCGTCCAACCAGCGCGCCAGGCGAGGTAAGCAACGGTCAGCCCGAGGGTGGCCAGCGCGAAGCTGTGTACCAATCTGTCGCTATGGGGTCGGTCGCGCCCGGTGGCCGCGCCACCCTGGGGGGCATGGGAGTGCGCCAGCACCCGTCACACATCGGTCGCCGGCGCGAATTTCCTGAGCCTTTGAACACGCGAAGATAGGGTTCCGCTATGACAGGCGGCGGCAAGAGCGGTGGCACGGATGATCTGCGAGCCCAGTTGGGGGAACTGGTTCGGCAGTTGGTGGAGGAGCGTCCGGATTCAGACGCAAACCCGGTGGGCCCCCTGCTGCGGGAGCACCTGGGCGTCGCCGCCGACGTGCGCGACCTGCGCGTCTACACGGAGGAACTACAGGGCTGGGAGCTTCCCAACCTGCAGCTCGCAATCGATGCGGCGTTTGCGCGGCCGGGCTGGAGCGTTCGCGTGGTGGGCCTGGGCGGCAACGCCCGGCACTACCACGATCTGAGCCTGAGCAGTGTGATGCTGGGCGACCACTTCGGTGTCGGGTTCGGTGGAGTACGTGAATGTTCCCGTCGGCCCCGACAAGACCCTCGCCTGCCTGGAGTTGGCGGTTCTGCTCGTGTCGTCGCCGGACGGCCCGCTGGGCGTGCTCCTGCATCGCGGGAACGAGCACCACGGCGGACCGGAGCTGAACATCCAGGCAACGTCGCCGGTGGACGGGTTGGCGCAGCGGTTGCTGGCTGAGCTTCGCCGCCTCATGCATGAGCACGATGTGTATCGGGGACAGGTGATCACGATCGAGTTCGACCGCCACGGCTCCGGCCGGATCGCGTTCCTCGAGCGTCCGGCCATGCAGCGCTCGGATGTGATCCTTCCCGACGGCGCACTGGAGCGGGTTGAGAGCCATATCCTGGGACCGACACAGCATCGGGAGGCGCTGGTCGCGAGCGGGCGTCACATGTCGCGCGGGCTGCTGCTATGGGGGCCGCCTGGAACGGGCAAGACACACACCGTGCGGTATCTGACCGGGCGGCTGACGGACGCCACCATCATCCTCCTGTCCGCCGGGACGTTGGGGATGATCGGAGCCTTCGGCACGCTGGGCCGGAAGCTGGCGCCCGCGGTGGTCGTCCTGGAGGACGTCGACCTGGTGGCGCAGGAACGCACACGCGGCCCCTGGAGCTCCAGTCCGGCGCTGTTTGAGCTGATGAACCAGATGAGCGGCCTTGGCGAAGACGCGGATGTCGCGTTCGTCCTCACCACCAACCGCCCGGACGTGTTGGAGCCGGCGCTGGCCGCCCGACCTGGCCGTGTCGATCTGGCCGTCGAGATCCCGCTGCCCGACGCCACAGCGCGAGCCAAGCTGGTCGAGCTGTATGCGCGCGGGCTCGTGTTCAACGTGAGTGACCCCGGCCTGATTGTCGAGCGCACCGAGGGTGTCACGGCATCGTTCATCAAGGAACTGCTGCGCAAGGCGGCACTGACGGCGGCCGAGAGTGATCGCACAGGCGTGACCGATGCCGATGTGCAGGCCGCGCTGGACGAGCTGCTGAGCCACACCAGTACGCTGACCCGCGCGCTGCTGGGAGTGCGAGCCGACGGCGAGAACGATGGTCCGGCCCCCGCGCCCGATTCGGCGCACGGATGGATGCGGGCGTTCCCGGGGCCTGAGCGCTTCTAGGACTTCGTTACTGCCGGCCCGCCGTTGCCGGGGGAGACTTTGGCCGCTGCCTGATGGAACCGCTTGAGCATGGCCTCCGCCTGATCGTCGGAGATGTCTTCCAGGTCGAGCGCCCGGTCGCTGGCGGCGGAGGCGAGGATCAGCGCGTCGAGCTTCAACTGCACCGCCTGCGACTCCCGGTTCTGGGTGTTCTGGATCAGGAAGACGATCAGGAAGGTGACGATCGTGGTGCCGGTGTTGATGACGAGCTGCCAGGTGGTGGAGAAGCCCAGCAGCGGCCCCGTGATGCCCCAGGCGGCGATCAGGGATACCGCCGCCGCGAACGCCCACGGCGATCCGACCGCCGCGGACGTTCGCTGGGCGAATGTGTGAAATGCGGAGTGCACGGGGGCTCGCTAGCGGCTGAACGCGCCTCGGCCAACGAACCCGGCAAAGAGCGCCAGAGCCAGCGCGATCAGGAACACCCAGGCCGCGAGCTTGATGGCGCCCAGGACGCCGAAAGCCAGGATCAGCAGGATGAGGAACAACAGGAGCAGCACAGATGACCTCCTCGAAGCGCGATGGACAGGGAAACGCACTTCGCGGATACCCCGTTTGCCCGCGGCGAAACGCGCCAGGGCGGGGCTAGCGCGCGTGCTGGGAGGCGGCCACCGACCGGGCGAACCGGCGGGTGGCTCGTTCGTCCACGAACATCACCACCGGCCCGTGGGCGATCAGGCCATCCGGCGCCCGTTCCTTGAGCAGGTCGGGCAGGAACCCCTCGACCAGCCACTCCCGGCCGTGCGCGACCGAGGCCTCGACCAGCACGCGGCTGAGATGCGCGTCCAGCGACTCGACCTCGGCCACGACCGGCCGGCGCACGAACCTGGTGGGGCCGGCCGGCACGATCCGGGCGACCTCCTCGACGACCCGCTTGGCCTCGTCGGCGTCGGTCACGAACATCTCCACCTCGACGTCGCGGACACCGCGCGGCAGTACGCGCACCGCGTACACCTGCGAGTTATTGATCCTGATCTTCTCCCCGGTGACGGCCCGAAGCGTGGTCGACCGCAGCGACACCTCCTCGACCACCCCGGACAGCGCCCACGGCTCGATCGTGATGGTGTCGCCGACCGAGAACCAGCCCTCGAAAAACATCAGCAGGCCGGCGATCAGGTCGGTCAGGAACCGCTGCCCGGCGAACGCGATCAGCACCACCACCACCGACACACCGGCGACCGCGGTCGCCCGGCTCCATCCGATCAGCACCGCGACCGACACGACCAGGAAAGCGCCGTAGGCGGCGTAGCGGACACTGGTGCGAACCAGCGAGACGAGCGTCTCGCGCCGCTTCATGCGCAGCAGGACGCCCGTGTCCGCCGGGCCGCCGACATCGTTCAGGTTGCGCCGGTCCCACCACCGGGCGACCCACAGCGCCACGATCGTCGAGGCCCGGGAGACCAGCCAGGCGACGACCAGTGCGGCAACGATCACCGACACCGTGCCCCAGCGCCCTGAGGGGGGTATGCCGGGGCTGCTGAGGATCGTCACCGACTCATGCTACGCGTTGGCACTCGGATGACGACGACTAGCGGCGGCGGGCGGCTCGCACGATGAGGCCCAGGCCTCCGTGGTTGCGAACCCGGAACTGATTGTGGACGCGCACGACCACGGCCGTCTTCTTCCGCCGGCCGCCGCTGCCCAGCGCCATCCCGGAGACGAACGCGATGCCGCACAGCGCGATCGTCGGTTGGTGGCGTTCGAGCCATCGCCGCCACGACTCGAAGTCAACCTCGGCGAGCGCTCTCGTGGTTCGGCTTGGCGTTTGCATGGGCCTCCTCTGGGCTGCATAGAAGTCACGCCAGCGTCAACAGGGTCGCCGGCGGCCGGCCGGGGCCGCATCGGTGCGCGCACCGATCATCGTCCGGAGAACCCCGTACGACTCCGCCGTCGCCGGTGGATGCTCTAAGAAGCTCTAACGGAATGAATCGTGGATGGCTGGTGAGCGGCGCGCCAGCAGGGTGTCGCGGCGCGGCGCGGCGCATATCCGGAGGTAATCTGGGCAAGCCGCGCCGTGGCTCCATGCGCCAGCGCGACGCTGCCAGGCGCCGCGAGGCATTTTGTTAGAGCTTCTAAGCCGTGTCTAAGCCGTGGCGGTCTCTCGCTCCATCTCCGGCGCGTACATGCCGGTGCGCGCGGCCCCGTTCATCTTCGCGCGGTGGTAGTAGGCGCGTTGGCCGGCCTCGACGCTCTCGGCCTTGCCGCTCCAGGCCTTCAGCGCCGGCGCCTGCAGAGCTCGGCCGTAGGAGAACGACAGCTGCCACGGGTGCGGCCCGCGGGCGTTCATCGCGTTCAGGTTGGCCGTCGCGTCCTCATCGGACTGCCCGCCGGACAGGAACACGATCCCCGGCACCGCCGCCGGCACGTGCCGCAGGAAGCAGCGCAGCGTCCACTCGGCGACCCCGTCCGGGCCCGCGCGATCGGCCGCGTCGTACCCCGACAGCACCATGTTGGGCTTGAGCAGGGTGCCGGCCAGCTCGACCCGCTGGTCGAACAGCTCGGTGTAGAGGGCGTTCAGCACGTGCGAGGTGACGTGGTGGGCGCGTTCGATCGTGTGCCGGCCATCCATCAGCACCTCCGGCTCGACGATCGGCACCAGCCCGGCCTCCTGGCACAGCGCGGCGTAGCGGGCCAGCGCGTGCGCGTTCGTCCACACGCAGTACTCGCTCGGCAGCTCGTCTGTGATCGAGTAGGTGGCGCGCCACTTGGCGAACCGGGCGCCCAGACCGTGGTACTCCTCGAGCCGCCCCCGCAGCCCGTCCAGCCCCTCGGTGATCGTCTCGCCTTCGGCGTGGGCGAGCGGCTTCGCGCCCTTGTCCACCTTGATCCCTGGGATGACGCCCTTCGACTTCAGAAGCTCGGGGAACGGCGTTCCGTCCGAGCTGCGCTGGCGGATCGTCTCGTCGAACAGGATGACCCCGCTGATGTAGTCCTCGGCGCCCTTGGTGGTGAACAGCATCTCCCTGTAGGCCCGCCGGTTGTCCTCGGTCGACTCCACGCCGATCGAGTCGAACCGCTTCTTGATGGTGCCGTCGCTCTCGTCGGCGGCCAGGATGCCCTTGCCCTCCGCCACCAGCGCCCGTGCCGTCTCGTTAAGGCTCTTCTCGCCCATGTCCTGCCTCCTTGGTCGGCTCGCGTCAGCCCGCAGTATCGTGCACGGATTCCGCCGACGTCCAGCGCCCATCCAGACCCGGACGGGCTCGTCCCGGACGCACGGAACAATGCTGGCCTCGTAACTGTTTCGGAACGCTCGCCAGTCAGGCTGCTTGTCACGGTTGTGATCGCGGATGCTGACACCCGAGCGGGGGTGGGGAGGTGGATGAGGAGGCCCAGGCGGTGAGCAAACGCACAGTACGCCTCGTCGCGTTCCTGGCGTTCGGCGTGGCGTCGGGACTGTGGGCAACGGCCGCGAGCCTCTCGTGGCTGACCCGGTCGCTCGAATCGCAGTCTGGGTGGGGCGGCGGCGGCTTTGCGTCGGCGCCCTGTTCGGTCTTGTTCAGCTGGCCTTTCCGGCGGCCGGCCTGGTGCTGGCGCTCCGCCGGCCGCAGCTGCCGATCGGCTGGCTGCTACTGGGAATCGGGGTGGCGTGGGGCCTGGCTGGGGGCACCAGCTATGCCGACTACGGCCTGCGGCTGCATCCGGGATCGCTGCCGGCGGCCGCCGTCGTTGCGGCTGTGGCGGCGCCCATGTGGGCGCCGGCCATCGGCCTGACCTGCACCTTCCTGATCCTGCTCTTCCCCGACGGCCGGCTGCCTGGTCCGCGCTGGCGGTGGGTCGCCTGGGTGAGTGCACTGGCGATCTTTGGCGGTACGGCCGCCGACACCCTTACCCCAGGGGACATGGCGAGCCAGGGCTACCCCGGTGTACACAACCCGCTTGGCGTCGGGGTGATCGGCTCGGCGCTCGACGTGGGGCAGCTGCTGCTGGCCCTGATACCGGTGATGATGGTCGCCTCGGCCGCCAGCCTGGTCGTGAGGTTCCGCAGGGCGGACACTGTTCAGCGCGAGCAGATCAAGTGGCTGGCCAGCGCGGCGACCGTCGTCGCGGTCACCTACCTGCTCGTTTTGACCATCTCGCTGGCAGCCGAGCCTTCGAACAACGTCGGCCCGGTGTGGCTGCAAGCGGCCCAGGACGCCGCGCTGCTCAGCTTCGGCTTGATCCCGATCGCCATCGGCGTGGCGGTGCTGCGCCACGGCCTGTTCGAGATCGACGTGATCATCCGCAAGACGCTTGTCTACTCCACGCTCATCGCGAGCCTGGGCTTCCTGTACCTGGCCGGAGTGGTGGGTCTACAGGCGCTCGTGCGCTCCGTGACCGGCCAGTCAGGGGCCGTCGCGGTGACCGTGTCAACACTCGCTGTGGCAGGCGCGTTCCAGCCGTTGCGCACGGGCATCCAGCGCGCCGTCGACCGCCGTTTCTACCGCGCCCGGTATGACGTTGACGCGGTGGTCGATGCGTTCAATGGGCGGCTACGCGAGCAGATCGACCTGGATGCCCTTCGTCGCGAACTGCTCGCCGTCGTGTCCGGGGCGGTGCAGCCGGTCCATGCGAGTCTGTGGCTGCGGCCGGGAGCCCGTCCGCAGGGCGCGTCCAGCCCGCCCTCTGCCACCGCATCACTCCTGCCGGCCGACCATCCGGGGGTTCCAGAGGATCTCCCATAGGTGTCCGTCGGGATCGCGGAAGTAGCCGGAGTAGATCCCCCATGGACGGTCGTGCGGCCGGTCGGTGAGCGTGGCTCCGGCCTCTTCGGCCTGGGCAAGCACCGCGTCGACGTCGGCTCTGCTGGCCACCGCGTGTCCGAGGCTGAACTCGCCTGACCTGGGCGGGCCGAGTGGCACGTTGGCGTCCTTGGCCAGCTCGCTGCGAGGGTAGAGCGACAGCATCAGCCCGTCCCGCAGCTCGAACAGCGCGATGGCCCCCGCCGGGTTGACGTCGTCGCCCGGGAACTCGGCCCCGAACACCCCGCGCGACTCCAATCCCATGCCGTCTCGGTAGAAGGCGAGCGCTCGCTCCAGATCGGCGACAGCCAGCGTGATGATGTGGATTCGAGCTTCCGTCTTTACTTGAACGGGACGGTCACAGGCCCGGGCAGCCGCCGGTAGACGGCGAAGAAGTCGCGGTCGTCCGGCACCAGGTACCGGGTCGGCGGCTGCTGGTAGTTTGGCACGATCCGCACCGGGTCGAGGCCGCCGTGGTGGGTGTAGGCGATCAGCGTCGGCCATTCCGGGTTGATGTCGAGCTCCATCGCCCGCACCGCACCGGCGCGCAGCAGGATCTTGGCCAGCGTTGTCACCGTCTGATAGTCGGCGGCCGCGTAGATCAGATTGCCGTGCCGGTCGATGCCGGCTCCGGTCCGCCACACCCGCACCGCGTTGCCCAGGGTGTAGCCCCACTGGGTGCTGTCGTTGAGCGCCGGGCTGAGCCGCCCATGGTTGATGATCAGGGGCAGGCTCTGGCGCGCGAAGGCGATGTTCGGCCCAGCGACCGGGCCGCCGGTCCATGTCCGCACGTCGACCCGGCCGCCGCGGTAGGCGATCAGCGTGGCCAGCCCACGCTTGAGCGGCTCGTACTGCCTGCCCCCGATCGACGATCCGTTGTCGCCGTCTGCGTAGATGAAGCCGCCGTTGAAGGTCGCATACAGGCGCCAGCGCTGGTCGGAGGGGATCGACATCGGCCCCCGCACGGGGGCGCTGGGCGGCTCGTACCGGCCCGGGTACCAGGCGATCGACGTCCGCGTGCGGTCGAACCAGGCCACGTAGGCGACGATCCGCGGATAGTCCCGCTCTGTCCGGAATGTCGTCAGCAGCACTGGAGGCCGGCCGGCCACCATCGGCCCCGTGCCCTTCCACACGCCCTCGCCGGGCAGCCGATGGGCGAAGACCGGCTTGATCGGAGGCGGCCACGTCGCCGGCTGGTGCCGCGGCCGAACCTTCTGCGGCTGCAGCGGGCCGATGCCGACCTGGGGCAGGCTGGTCAGCTGCGGGCCGCCCGGCGAAGGTGCTGTCCAGGTGTAGTAGTAGTGCTCGACCTCGTCCACCAGCCAGTTGCCGTGGTGCGCTCGCAGCCACTCGACGCTGCGCACCCACACGGGCAGGCTGGAGGGCTGCAGCATCGTCGTCGTATAGGAGTACACGGCCGGCGAGATCAGCACGAAGAAGGCGAGCGCGACCAGCAACACCCTCCGCCGTCGCGGCCGACGCCTCCGTGGGCGACGACGCGGTGCAGGGGTCGCGGCGCCGCTCGAATCCGCAAGGCCCATCCGCAAACGCTAGGCAAGCCGCGTGAGAGGAGCATGAACCGCGAGCACGGCTCGCAGGCCGCTGCGAGAGAATCCCCCCATGACCCGGTGCTGAGAGGAGTCCCAGATGCTTGACCATGTTGGACTGAACGTGCGCGACCACGAAGTCAGCAAGACGTTCTTCGAGCAGGCCCTGGCGCCGCTCGGCTACCGGGTGGTGATGGCGGTGGAGGGCTTCCCAGCCTGTGGCTTCGGGACGACCGACAAGCCGGAGTTCTGGCTCGTCCAGCGCGAACCATTCGGGACCGGCACACACGTGGCCTTTCGCTGCGACGTGCGCGCAGCCGTCGACCAGTTCCACCAGGCTGCGGTGGCGGCAGGTGGTACCGACAACGGGCCGCCGGACGTGCGCACGCACTACCACCCGTCCTACTACGCGGCGTTCGTGCTCGATCCCGACGGCAACAACATCGAGGCCGTGTGCCACGCCCCGGCGTGAGCGCAGCGACGGAAGCGGCGCTCGCGCTTTCGACGCTCCGCGGGTACGCCGCACCGGGACGGGTCGGACGAGGTGGTGAAACCCGGAGAACCCGCCAGCCTCGCGTGCCGGCCTGTGGGAAGATCAGCACGCTCCTCGCCGTCACATGAGGGCAGAGGAGGGTGCGTCGACGACGTCGCGCCCGTGGAGCAGAGTCACGACAAAGGGGGGGTTATGCGTGTACGACTCTTTGCTGTTGCCGGCTTGGTGATGGCAGTGGCCATGGTGATCGGCGGTTCGGCGGCCGCGTCAGCGCAGCCGGGCGCGACCGTGACGACGGTGGTGTCGGGGTTGGACAATCCCCGAGGATTGGCGTTCGGCCCGGATGGGCGTCTGTACGTGGCCGAGGCGGGGCATGGCGGGCCCAGTTGCTCGCCTGACGGGTCGACGTGCGTTGGCCTGACCAGCGCGATCTCGAGGATCAATATCGCGGCCGGGACGTCGCGCCGCGTGGTCAAGGGTCTGGTTTCCGTCGCCGGCTCGGACGGGACGGCAGCCACGGGTCTGGACGGGATCTCGTTCCTGGGCGGCTCGGTGTACGGGATCGAGACCGGTGCCAGCGCGCAGGTGCCGCCCAGCGGGTTCCCGGCCTGGCTGATCCAGGCGGCCAGGAATCAGCTCGGCCGGCTGATCAAGGCCAACACGACCAGCGGCCGCTGGAGCTCGGTCGGCAACGTCGGCATGCGCGACTGGGTGTGGAGCGGAAACCACCAAAACCTGGTGCCGGGCCAGTTCCCGGATGCCAACCCCTACGGCGTGCTGGCGCTGCCAGGTACGCAGTGGGTGGTCGATGCCGGCTCCAATACGCTCGACCGCGTGCGCGACGGGCAAGTGACCGTGGTCCGGTTCTTCCCCAACCCCCCGTCCTCGGACGCTGTGCCCACGTGCGTGGCGCAGGGCCGCGACGGCGCCCTGTACATCGGCGAGCTGACGGGTGGCGGGAATGTGCCCGGAGCGTCGGTGGTGTGGCGGTATGCGCCGTCCACCGGCAAGCTGAGCAAGTGGGCGACCGGGCTGACTGCCGTCACCGGCTGCGGGTTCGGTCGTGACGGGCGGTTCTATGCGACGGAGTTCTCGTCGCTGGGACTGGACAATGCTGCGCCCGGCACTGGCCAGGTGGTGCAGGTTCCGGCCCACAGCAGCTCACCGGTGATCATCGTTGCCGGGCTGAACTTCCCGGGCGGCTTCGCCGCAGGCCCGGGCGGCTCGCTGTACGTGTCCAACTGGAGCATCCTGCCCGGACACGGCCCGGCAGGAGCGCCGACCGGATCCATCGTTCGGATCACGCTCGGCTCGTAGTCAGAGATGGTCGGGGGGCGCGCCTGACGGTGCACCCCCCGACCATTCATCAGAGGCCGGTGACGGTCGCCGCCCGCGGTCTCTTATCGCCGCCAGCGGGCTGCAAGCCTACGCAGGCTGAGGCGGTCGCCAAGAGCGTCGACTGGCATCATCGCCGAGGCCCGCTCGGGGGCGGCCAGGTCGTGAGGCGTTGATTGGCTGCGGTCGATGTTGGTTGTGCCGTCTTCCCTGATCGTGATTGTTATGCGTTCGTTGTCCTGGCCGTTGCGCATCCGCAGCCAACGGCGGGGGCTTGGAGTGAAGATCACTGCCCCGAACTCGGTTTGCGATTCGACCTCGTAGCCCATCTCGTGCTTCGTCGCGAGGACGTGGGCCAGAAGCTGCTTTCGCTGCGCGTCGGAGCCCCGCTCGAGCTCGAGTGAAGCATCGGCAGTCGGGTGGGGGAGTGCAGATATCGCCATGACGGCTCACACTTTCATGATCTGCCGCGCCCGTTACCGGATTCGCGGGGCAAACCACCGCGCCAGTCGCTGGGGCCAGCAGCTGGGCTCGATTGTAACACATCGCACTATCATGCCGGCTACTCGGGCTTGCGGGTGGTCGCGTCGAGCGCGCGCTCGATGTCCTCGGCAACTCGCCGCTTGATCCGGTCTTCGAGCGATCTGGCAGCCGTTGGATGCGCTCGCCGGAGTCATCCCCGCCTTCGCCGGCCACAGCATCCACCGGCAGGGCGGTGCGCCGAAGCGGCGGGAATGAGCTGGCCAGGCCGGCCGAGCGCACCAGCGGAGCCGGGCGCGGCTTGGTGGTAGCGTGGCCGGCGTGTCCAGCGGGAGCCAGTGAGGTGTGCCGCCTGTTCGGCATGAGCGGGGCGCCGCGTATGGTGCGGGCGACCTTCTGGCTGATCGAGGCGCCCGACAGTCTGAGCATGCAGAGCCGGCGTGAGCCGGATGGCACTGGCCTGGGGTTCTTCGAGCACGGGCAGGCCCGGGTGGACAAACAGCCGATCGCCGCCTACCGCGACCACGCGTTCGCCCGGGAGGCGCGGACGGTGGAGTCGACGACGTTCGTCGCGCACGTCCGCTTCGCCTCCACAGGTGGGCTGGAGCTCCAGAACACCCATCCCTTCACGCAGGAGAACCGCGTGTTCGCGCACAATGGCGTGATCGCAGAACTGGACGAGTTGGAGCGCGAGCTGGGCGATTACCGGCGGTTGGTGGCCGGCGAGACCGACTCCGAGCGGTTCTTCGCGCTGATCACCAGGGCCGTCGACGACCACCATGGCGATGTCGGGCTTGGCATCGCTGCGGCGGCCCGGTGGGTGGCCGAGCGGCTGCCGCTGTATGCCCTGAACGTGATCCTGACCACGCCGCGCGAGCTATGGGCACTGCGGTACCCCGACACGCACGAACTGTGGCTGCTCGACCGCGAGGCCGGCGGCCCGCACGGCGGCCGGCATCTGGAGATGACCAGCCGGAGCGGCCGCGTGCACGTGCGCGCCCACGACCTGGCGCAGGCCCCGGCGGTGGTGCTGGCCAGCGAGCGGATGGACGAGAACCCGGCCTGGCGCCTGCTCGAGCCGGGCGAACTGGTGCACGTCGATGCGGACCGACGGGTGCGCAGCCGGATCGCGCTTGACCGGGCGCCTGCGCACCTGCTGACGCTGGCCGACCTGGACCCGCGCGCGGCTGAGTCTCAGCATCCGGATGCACCGAACGCTGCCACCCCGACGAACCAGGAGGAACCGCGTGCTGCACGCAAAGCGTGACCCGGACGGCGGCGAGGGCGTGTGGATCAACCCGCTGTTTGCCGACGAGGCGTTCTCCGACGTGCCCAAGCACCAGCTGGCGGACGAGCCGATGTCGGCCACGGCGGCGGCCCAGATCGTGGCCGACGAGCTGATGGTCGACGGCAACGCTCGGCTCAACCTCGCCACCTTCGTCACCACGTGGATGGAGCCCGAGGCGCAGCGGCTGATGGCGGACACGTTCCAGAAGAACGCGATCGACAAGGACGAGTACCCGCAGACGGCGGCGATCGAGGAGCGCTGCGTCAATATCCTCGCGCGCCTATGGAACTCGCCCGACCATGAGCGGGCGGTGGGCACCTCAACGCTCGGCTCGAGCGAGGCGGCGATGCTGTGCGGGCTTGCCCTGAAGTGGCGCTGGCGGGTGCGCCGGCGTGAGGCGGGCGCGGCCACCGATCGGCCGAACCTGGTGATGGGCGCGAATGTCCAGGTGTGCTGGGAGAAGTTCTGCCGCTACTTCGACGTCGAGCCGCGGCTGGTGCCGGTCGACCACGACAGCTATCACCTCATGCCCGACCCCGCGGCCGCCCACTGCGACGAGAACACGATCGGCGTCGTCGCCATCCTGGGCAGCACGTACGACGGTAGCTACGAGCCCGTGGCCGGGATCGCGACGGCCCTGGACACGCTGGCCGCGCGGTGGCCCGGACGTGCCGCTGCATGTGGACGCCGCCAGCGGCGGGTTCATCGCCCCATTCCTGCAACCACGGCTGGAATGGGACTTCCAGGTGCCGCGGGTGTGCTCGATCAACGCCTCCGGTCACAAGTACGGGCTCGTCTATCCGGGGGTCGGCTGGGCGATCTGGCGAGACGCCGCTTCGCTGCCCGACGACCTGGTGTTTCGGGTCAACTACCTGGGCGGTGAGATGCCGACGTTCACGCTCAACTTCTCGCGGCCCGGCAACCAGATCCTGGGTCAGTACTACAGCTTCCTGCGGCTCGGGCACCGCGGGTACACCGAGGTACAGCAGGCCTGCCAGGACGTCGCCCTCTACCTCTCCAGCGAGCTGGCCAAGCGCGACGCCTTCAGCCTGATCAGCGACGGCGGCGACATACCCGTGTTCGCGTGGCGGATGCGCGACGGCTACACGGCATTCGATCCGTTCGAGCTGTCGGAGCGACTGCGCGGCCGGGGCTGGCAGGTGCCCGCCTACCGCCTGCCTCCCGACGCGCAGGACACGGTCGTGCTGCGGGTGGTCGTGCGAAACGGCTTCAGCCGGGACCTGGCCGACATACTGCTGGCGGACATCGACACGGCGATCGCGTGGTTCGAGGCCAACCCGGGCCGGCCGCAGGGGAGTGAGCGAACGCCGTTTGCGCACAACTGACCGGGACGCGCAGGCCCCGGCGCTTCACAGCCATCGTTTACGGCTCCGAGGTCTCCTCGGCGGCGTCGAGGATCACCTCTTCGAGCTCGAAGCTGTGATGCACCTCGCCCACGTGGCGGTTGACCGCCGCGACCAGCTGCTCGTCGTCGGGGGCGGTGATGACCGCATCGCAGCCGGCCTCCAGGCAGCGCCAGGCGCGCGCCACCGTCAGCCCGCCTCCACGCCGACCACGAAGTCGATGTCGGGGTCGAGGATCTGATCGATCAGCGTCTGGTCGGGGGTGATCCCCATCTCCCGGCAGCGGTTGCGGTAGTGGCGCACCTTCATCGTCTGGTACTTCTGCAGGTCGAGCCCGGGCACCGCCTTCTGGTACTCGACCAGCCCGACCACGTTGCCGCGGTACTCGTCGAACACCTCGTGCACCAGTGGCCTCGTAGCTCGGGTTCTTCTCGATCAGGATCCGGCAGGCGGCGGTGCCGAAGGTGATGTGGCGGCCCTCGTCGGCCAGGATCCGGCGGAAGCCCTCGCGCAGCGTCGGGAACGCGTCCCACATCTGCGTCGTGTCGATCACGATCTCGTACGACGGCATCGTCAGCACGCCCTCGGCAAACCCGTTGTAGGCCGCCGAGAAGCGCACGAACGCGGCCTCGATGTCCGCCTCGTCGCCACCCGCGACCGCGTCCATCAGCATGCCCGCCGTAGCGCGGCAGCGCCTCGTGCAGCACGTCCTTGACCTGGAACCGGCCGGTCGGATCGATCGTCTGCCGAGCGCACCAGGAAGTGCGCCGCCACCTCGTCGGGCTCGAGCACGCCGACCACCCGCTCGTGCCACAGCATGAAGAACTCGGAGTGCTTGGCCTCCTCCATCAGAAACGTGGACAGGAACATCGTCCAGTCGTACCGGCCGCAGCGCGTGGGCCGCCGCCAGCATCGGCACCAGCTCGTCGGTGACCGCCTGCTCGCCGGCCAGGAAGCGCACCGTCACGCCCAGCAGGCCCGCGCCGCTGGTCGTCGTCGATCCGCTGCCAGTCGGCGGCATCCTGGGCGTAGTCGAAGTCCTTCGGGTTCCACACGCCGCGGATCGCCTTCTCGTACTTGCGGTAGATCGACCCCTCGATCATCTCGCGCGTGAAGTGGAACCGTGACGCCACGGCGTCGTCGGCTCCCCGATCCTTGATCTCGCTGCTCACCGTGATGCCTCCCTGTCGTGTCGCCGGGCCCGCACGATATCGCGCGTGCCGGCGCCCCCAGCTCCCCTAGGCGAGTCGCTGGCGCGAGACCGCAGGCGCTGGCGCACAGCACGGTGTGCAACGCGCCATGTTCCTGGTTGGCTTCTGGGGCTGACGCGAGCCCGGACGCCGTGCAGTGTGGAGCTGCTACCCCTCGTGGGGCGTGGTGGTGTCGATGGGTCGATTCCGTCCAGTGGCAGCGATCACCCACCCGATGCTCGCAAGCAGGCCGACGGCTCCCGCCACCATCAGGATGTCCCCGACGATGTCCCAGTTCACAAACGTCCCCGCCACACGGGCGGTTGGCTCAACCGCGAAGCGCAAGATGGCACCAACCGCTGCCATTAGTAATGAGCCACTGATCCTCATGTCTTTACTCCTTCTCTGTACAGAGGGTTCGTCCGACTATGTTCGAAGCCGGCCGCGGAACATAAACAGCGCCAGGACGATGACGCCCAGCACGATCAGAATCTCGATCAACATGAGTCGCTCTCCTCTTAGTCTGGGATGTGGACGGCGCCTGATGCGCGTCAACCACCCGCCCACGCGTGCAGATCGACCGTGATCAAGATCGAGATCGCCGTCTCCGACCGAGCGACGTACTGCGCGCGTCTGTGCAGGCAGCCGCGCCTGAGAGTCGTCAGCGATGAGCCGATGGCGGAGGTGTGGCGGATTGGCTGCGCCGTGCTGGCTGCACCGAATCGGCCGCCTGTCTGCTGCTCCACCTGTGACC